>NZ_JBIUYE010000016.1:0-255603 GCF_044744365.1 Kitasatospora sp. NPDC087314 | reverse complement strand
CAGGGGGGACCCTGTGGGAGAGTAGGACGCCGCCGAACAATCATTCAGAAGAACCCCCATCCGGGAAACCGGATGGGGGTTCTTCGCATTTCCGGACCATCTCGGCAGCCCGCTCGGGGTGGGCAGGGCTTCAGCCGCTGAGAGCCCGTGGAAACTAGGCGCTGTCGGGAAGGGGGGCCTTGTCGGGCTGACCGTGTGCCGCGCGGGCCGTGTCGTGGCTCGACCGGCGAGTGCGCTCCGCCCATGCGGCCACCGGCGGGCCTGCCGCGCCCAGAGCCGCGAAGAACGCGCCGAGCAGCAGCCAGCCTGCGTGTCCGAGTCCGAGGACCGCTGTCGTGAGGACCGCCGGAGCCAGGGCCTGCCCGGCGTCGAAGCCGATGCCGAAGAGGCCCTGGTACTGCCCCTGGGCGTGGTCGGGGGCGAGGCCGAAGCCGAGCGCGAAGCCGCCGGAGGACTCCCATACCTCTCCGAGACTGTGCACGCAGACGGCGAGGATGGCGAGCCCTGGCGCGATCCAGACCGGGACGTCCGCGGTCAGGGTCATCAAGGGGCAGCTGACCAGGAAGAGCAGCCCCGCGAGGCGGAACGCCCGGCCGCCCTCGCGCGGCGTTTCCACCCGGGAGCCGATCCTGCTTTGGAACAGCACGCATACCCCGCTGTTGACCGCGTAGACCGCCGCCACGGTCCAGCGGGGCGCTCCGGTGTGGGCGGAGAGCCAGATCGGCAGCAGCAGGGAGACGGTCTCGTACTGCAGGCCCATCGCGCCGTAGAGCGCGACGAAGGACACGAACGGACGGTCGGACAGGACGGCCCAGCGGTGGTGGTCCTTGGGCCGGGGAAGGGGCTGGTAGTTCGGGACGCGGATCAGCCCGACCAGCCCGGCGATCGTGAGACCGATACCGACCCGTGCGGCGGGCAGGTGCACCACCAGCGTGAAGTAGAGCACCGCAGCGGTGTTGAACAGCCCGTTGCCCACCCGGCTGACGGAGTTCGCGACGATGAGAGCGCGCTGCGGGCCGCTTGGCCCCAGCAAGCTGGATATCCGGAGCTTGGGGTCCTTCCCGATCATGCGGAAGAGGCTAGCAACGCCCCCGCACGCTCCAAGTGGTCTGGTGCGGAGGAGGTTTCAGAGCCGGCCGGCGGCCTTGAGCGCGAGGTAGGTGTCCGCGAGGGCGGGGGCGAGCTGGGCGGGGGCGGCGTCGAGGACGGTGACGCCGTGGCGGGTGAGGCGCTCGGCGGTGGCGCGGCGGTCGGCGCGGGTCTGTTCGGCGGCAGCGGCGCCGTAGACGGCTTCCAGGGTGCCGCGGCCGGCGGCGAGGGCGTCCAGGTGCGGGTCGGCGACGGAGGCCAGGACGACCTCGTGGCGCTTGGTGAGCAGCGGCAGCAGTGGGCGCAGGCCGTCCTCGACCGGGGCCGCGTCGAGGCCGGTGAGCAGGACGATCAGCGAGCGGTGCGGCGCCATCTTCAGGGCCGTGGAGACCAGCGAACGCATGTCGGTTTCGTGCAGGGCCGGTTCCAGGGAGGCCATCGCGTTGGTGAAGGCCGGCAAGATCTCACTGGCCGAGCTGCCGGCCACCGCGACGCGCTTGCGGGCGTCGTGGGCGAGCAGGTCGACGCGGTCGCCGGCGCGGGTGGCGAGGGCGGTGAGCAGCAGGGCGGCGTCGAGGGCGGCGTCCAGGCGCGGGGCGTCACCGACCCGGCCGGCGGAGGTGCGTCCGGTGTCGAGGACGATGAGGATGTGCCGGTCGCGTTCGGGGCGCCAGGTGCGGACGGCGACGGTGTTGCGGCGGGCGCTGGCCCGCCAGTCGATGGAGCGGACGTCGTCGCCGGGCAGGTACTCCCGCAGGGAGTCGAACTCGGTGCCCTGGCCGCGGGTCAGGACCGAGGTGCGGCCGTCGAGTTCGCGCAGTCGGGCGAGTCGGGAGGGCAGGTGCTTGCGGCTGGCGAACGGGGGCAGCGCGCGGACCGTCCAGGGCAGGGCGTGGGATCCCTGACGGCCGGCCAGGCCGAGTGGGCCGAGTGAACGGACCGTCACCCGGCGGGCGTGGTGGTCGCCGCGTCGGGTCGGGGTGAGCACGGTGACGGCTCGTCGCCGCTCGCCGCCGGGGACGAGCAGGGTGTGCCGGGAGGCGGCCTCGGCGGTGCCGGGCCGCCACGCGGACGGGGCCCAGGCGTCGCGGATCCTGGCTCGGAGGGGGCGCCCGGAGGGGTTGGTGACGGTCAGTTCGACGGAGGCGGGCTCGCCGAGCCGGACGGTGGTGTCGCCGCCCCGGCCGAGCCGCAGGCCACGGACGGGGGCGGCGAGCGCCAGGTCGATCACGGCGGCGAGCAGGACCGTGCCGGTGACGAGGCCGATCCCGGCCCAGGACGGCAGCAACAGGCCCACGACGAGCGTGCCGAGCGCGGCGAGCAGGGCGGTTCGCCCGGTGAGGGCCATGCGGTGCGCTCCTTAGGGAACGGGCGGTGGTTCAGCGGGGGGCGGGCGTCTGGGCGAGGACGGCCTGGATGACGGAGTCGGCGGTGACGCCCTCCATCTCGGCCTCGGCGCGCAGCGCGACGCGGTGCCGCAGGGTGGGCAGGGCGAGGGCCTTGACGTCGTCCGGGGTGACGTAGTCGCGGCCGGCGAGCCAGGCCCAGGCGCGCGAGGCGGCGAGCAGCGCGGTGGCACCGCGAGGCGAGACGCCGATGGACAGCGACGGGGACTGCCGGGTGGCCCGGCAGAGGTCGACGATGTAGGCGAGGACCTCGGGGGAGACGGTCAGCTTGGCGATCTGCGCGCGGGCGGCGGCGATGTGCGCGGGCCCGGCGACCGGGCGGACGCCGGCGGCGGCGAGGTCGCGGGGGTCGAAGCCGGCGGCGTGCCGGGAGAGGACCTGGAACTCCTGGTCGCGGTCGGGCAGCGGCAGGACGAGCTTGAGCAGGAAGCGGTCCAGCTGGGCCTCGGGCAGCGGGTAGGTGCCCTCGTACTCGACCGGGTTCTGGGTCGCGGCGACCAGGAACGGGACGGGCAGCGCGCGCGGCACGCCGTCGACGGTGACCTGGTGCTCCTCCATGGCCTCCAGCAGGGCGGCCTGGGTCTTCGGCGGGGTGCGGTTGATCTCGTCGGCGAGCAGCAGGTTGGTGAAGACCGGGCCGGGCTGGAAGGAGAACTCGGCGGTGCGGGCGTCGTAGACGAGGGAGCCGGTGACGTCGCCGGGCATCAGGTCGGGGGTGAACTGGATGCGCTTGGTGTCCAGGCTGAGCGCGGTGGACAGGGTGCGGACCAGCAGGGTCTTGGCGACGCCGGGGACGCCTTCCAGCAGGACGTGGCCGCCGCAGAGCAGGGCGACGACGAGGCCGGTGACGGCGGCGTCCTGGCCGACCACGGCCTTGCCGATCTCGGCGCGCAGGGCGGTGAGCGCCGCGCGCGGGTCGGTGGCGGTGTCGGGGGTGCTGGAGGGGGTGGCGGTGGCCTGTTCGGTCACGGGTTCCGTACCTGCCTTTCGAGGGCGTCGAGGTCGTCGGCGAGCCGCAGCAGTGCGGCGTCGTCGGTCGGGGGCGGGCCGAAGAGGAGGGCCCGGACGTCTCCGGCGGGCTGCTCGGGGAGGCGGTCGGCCACGGCCGCGCAGAGGGTGTCGGGGTCGGGCTCGCCGGCCTGGAGCGGGACGCCCAGGGCCGGGGCGAGGCGGTGCGCGGTGGCCCGGCGCAGGGCCTCGGCGGCGCGGCCGCGGGCCTTGGCACGGCGGTAGAGCCGGGCGCGGCCCTCGGTGGTCTCGGCGGCGCGGACCACCACGGGCAGGTTCTCGCTGATCACCGGGCCGAGTCGGCGGCCGCGCCAGAGGGCGGTCAGGACGGCGGCGATGGCGAGCTGGTAGCCGGCCCAGCGCCAGCCGTCCGGGACGTAGTCGCCGAAGGTCTTGTTCCGGGTGCCCTGGGGGAGCGGGGCGGTGTAGTCGGGCAGGTGCCAGGTGAGGTGGGGCTGGGAGCCGAGCAGGCCGAGGGCGAGCGCGGCGTTGCCGTCCTTGGCGAGTTCCTCGTTGTGCAGGAAGGCGCCGGTGCCGAGCACGATGACGTCGCCGCCGACGGCCGGGGTGCTGACCAGCGGGTAGCCGTGGCCGCGCGGGTAGCAGCCCTCGCCCCGGCTCCCGTTGGTGTAGAGCATCCCGCCGATGCCGGCGGTGCCGGCCCGGACGGCCTCGGTGAGCGAGCACTGTGCGGCGGTGCTGCGAACGGAGGCGTAGGGCGCTCCGCCGTCCTCCTCGGAGGAGCGGATCCCGGGGGCCAGGGCGCTGAGCGCGGCGGGGCCGGGGGCGATGAGGACGAGCCGGCTGTGCCGGGCGGCGGCGACGGCGCGCAGTTCGGCGGGGCTGAGCAGGTCGGGCTCGGGCAGGACGAGGGTGTCGGCGCCGGTCGGGTGGCCGGTGGGGTCGGCGGTGAGGTCGGTCTTGAGGCCCTGGTGTTCGAGCAGCGCGAGGACGGCGTGGGCGCCGTCCCGGTCGTACGAGCGGGGGTCGAGCGGCGGGTAGCGGCGGTCCTGGCCGATGGCGGCGACGGCGGTGGCGCCGATCAGCAGGACGGCGAGGACGGCCAGGTACCAGCGGGCCCGGCGCCAGAGGCCGCGGCCGGTCAGGGCGAGGCTGGTCGTGGCCGTCCCGGCGGGATCGGGATCGGGGTCGGGGCCGGCGGGGGGCGGGCTGGTGGGCCCGGCGTCCGCGGGCGACCGGGGGGCGGGTGGCGCGGGGGTGGTGCCGGTCATGCCGCTCCTCCCAGAGCCGGGCGGGCGCGCTCCAGGGTCCGGTCGAGCTCGCGTAGCAGCTGGTACGCGGCCTGGTCGGCGGTGCGCTCGCCGTAGGCGATGTCGTCGAAGGTTCGGGCGGCGGCGGCCAGGGCTGCGGCGTGTTCGGGCAGGGCCCGGCCGGCCTCGGCGGCGGCCTCGTCGGCGGTGCGGCCGGGGCGGACGTCGAGCAGGGTGCGCTCCTCCAGGGCCCGGACCAGGGCGCGCATCTGCTCGCGGACGGCCTCGGTCCAGTGCCCGGCGGCGGCGTGCCGTTCGGCGTCGGCCCGGTACTGGCCGGCGCTGCGCGGGCCCTCGACGCCGTAGACGCCGAGGACGGTGCGGGCCGCCCGCCGGGGCGCGCCGAGGCGCCACCAGAGCGCGGCGCCGATCAGCAGGGCGACGATCAGGAAGAGCACCAGGCCGGTGGTGCCGTTGGTGCCGTTGCCGGAGATGGCGTCGAGCGCGCCGGTGATCCGGTCGTTGAGCCAGGTCATGACCCGTTCCAGGACGGTTGGGTCGTGCTTGTGGTAATCCGCGTTGAGCAGCTCGTCGCGGGCGGCGTCGCGCGCCGGGTCACGTGGGACGGTGACCGGGGCGCCGCCCGCGGCGAGGAGCCTGTCCCCCCAGGTAGGCATCCGGTTCAGCGCCTCGCCGCGGGGGTCTGGCCGGACTGGTCGCCCCAGCCGGCGGCGCCGGGCTCGGTGGAGCCGGCGGCGCGGGCGAGTTCGATGTCCAGGGCCTCGCGGCGGATCCGCTGGTCGACGTAGATCAGGACGCCGAGGGCGGCCCTGAAGGGGATGGTGAGGGTGGCGGCGATGATGCCGGCGATCGCGGTGGTGATCAGCATCGCGGTGGGCCGGTCGGCCGCGCTGTTGACGTCGACCTGGCTGTTGAAGTCGCTGAAGCCGAGGACGAGCCCGATGAAGCGGAACGGGATCGCGATGACCATGGCGACGATGAAGGTCAGCACCTCGCCGAGCAGGGAGATGCCGAAGATCCGCCACCAGGAGCCGCGCACCAGGCGCCGGGAGCGGGACAGCGCGGTCAGCACGCCCTGCTTCTCCAGCATCAGGGCGGGGGCGGCCAGGCTGAACCGGATCCACAGCCAGAGGCCGACCGGGATGGTCAGGAAGCCGACGAGGAACAGCAGGGCCGCCGTCCCGGACGCGCCCGCCGAGCCGGAGGAGTAGAAGTACCAGGGGCTGAAGCCGAGCAGGACCACGCCGCCGGACATCAGGCCGGTGAGCACGGTCAGCCCGAGCAGCTGCAGCAGCCGGGGACGGGCGTCGCGCCAGGCGTCACCGGCGGTCGCGGACTGCCCGAGGACGGCGCGGCTGACGACCATGGTGAGCAGCGCGGTGGCGACCACGCTGACCAGCACCGTCAGCGGCATCGAGGCCAGCATGATCGTGACCTGGGTGGCGGCGCCGGTCTTGCCCTTGATCAGCAGGTTGGCGGCGACGTTGCCGGCCTGCTCGATGACGGCGATGCCGAGGGAGAGGGTGAGCGCCGTCCGCCAGTGCTTGCGGATGGTGGCGACGGAGCCGTCGAGGAGTTCGCCGAGTCCGAGCGGGCGCAGCGGGATGACGCCGGGCTTGGGGCTCCGCGGAGCCCCCCAGCCGTACGGGTGGGGGCCGCCGGGCGCCTGCTGGCCCCAGCCCGGCCGGCCGGGCTGGCCGTTCCAGCCGGGGGCGGGTACGCCCTGGGGTGGTGCCGACGGCCCGGGCACGGCGGCGGGCGCGTCGGCCGGGGGCCGGGCGTCGTCGCGGGGCGGCTCGGACGAGCCGGGCGAGGCCCAGCCCGGAGTGTCGGTCATCACTGCTCCTCGGAGGGGCGTCACGGGCGCGGTTCCGGGCGGATCTTTCGCCCGCGCGCAGCGCCCATCGTGCCATGGGGCCAGGAACGGCCCCATGGGTATCCGGTCGCTGATCGGAAACGGGGGCGCTCCGGTGGCCGGGCGGTGGGCCGCGGACGGTTCGAAGGCGTTCCGACGGGGCGCATTCGCCCGGTATGGACGGAATTAACCGGCTGGGGGAGTTGGCCGTTGTGGAGCATTGGCACTGCTGTGCGGCAGGTCACAATCCGGTAATGAGAGGATGGACGCATGAAGGGACGCGTCCTCGTCGTTGATGACGACTCCGCACTGGCCGAGATGCTCGGCATCGTGTTGCGTGGTGAGGGTTTTGAGCCGTTTTTCGTCGCGGATGGGGACAAGGCGCTAGCCGCGTTCCGGGAGACCAAGCCCGACCTGGTCCTGCTGGACCTGATGCTGCCCGGTCGGGACGGCATCGACGTCTGCCGGCAGATCCGGGCGGAGTCCGGCATCCCGATCGTCATGCTGACCGCGAAGACCGACACGGTCGACGTCGTGGTGGGCCTGGAGTCGGGCGCCGACGACTACGTCACCAAGCCGTTCAAGCCCAAGGAGCTGGTGGCCCGGGTGCGTGCCCGGCTGCGCCGCGCCGAGGAGCCGACGCCCGAGCAGCTGACCATCGGCGATCTGGTGATCGACGTGGCCGGCCACTCGGTGAAGCGGGACGGCCGGGGCATCCCGCTGACCCCGCTGGAGTTCGACCTGCTGGTCGCGCTGGCCCGCAAGCCCTGGCAGGTGTTCACCCGCGAGGTGCTGCTGGAGCAGGTCTGGGGCTACCGGCACGCGGCGGACACCCGCCTGGTCAACGTCCACGTGCAGCGCCTGCGGTCCAAGATCGAGAAGGACCCGGAGCGTCCCGAGATCGTGGTGACCGTCCGCGGCGTCGGCTACAAGGCCGGACCCAGCTGACGTGACGCACCCGTCCGACCAAGCCCCGTCGGGTTCCGCGACCGACGGGGCCGACGCCGTTCGCGGGTCCGTGCTGAGCTCGACCACCCGCCGTCGGCGCCGGGCGGCCGCGTACGCGATGCTGACCCGTCAGCTGCGGCGTCCGGCGCGCCGGGTGACGGTGCTGTACCGCCGGTCGATCCAGCTGCGGGTGGTGGCGGTCTCGCTGCTCGCGTCCATCGCGGTCGTCCTGGTGCTCGGCGTGGTCGTGATGGCGCAGGTGCGCACCGGCCTGCTCGACACCAAGATGGCGGCCGCCCGCGAGCAGGCCCGGATCGGCT
The DNA here is from genome assembly GCF_044744365.1 of Kitasatospora sp. NPDC087314. NCBI lineage: Bacteria > Bacillati > Actinomycetota > Actinomycetes > Kitasatosporales > Streptomycetaceae > Kitasatospora > Kitasatospora sp. NPDC087314. Next base: position 247,745 of record NZ_JBIUYE010000016.1, on the reverse strand, counting down.
TCCAGGCCGAGCTGAAGAAGATCGACGAGGCGAAGGACCAGCGGCTGCGGGTCGGCGGCACGCCCGACCCCACCACCGAGGAGACCGGCACCTGGCTGCTGCGGCAGGTCAACGACCTGGCCGCGAGCGGGCAGACCGTCTACTCGGTGATCGCGATGGCCTCCGGCACCGACGCCATCGTCCCGGAGACCGGCTTCGCGCCGCGCTACTCGGGCGACATCCTGCCCAGCAGCGTCCCGGACGGCCTGCGGGAGAAGGTCTACGCCGATCCCGGCCAGATGTTCGACCAGCCGGCCCGGATCCACCGGGTCGACGACCGGAGCGAGCCCGGGCTGGCCCTGGGCATGCAGTTCGTCGGCCCGGCCGGGAACACCTACCAGATGTTCTACGTGTTCTCCTTCGGCCAGGAGACCGACACCCTCAACCTGATCACCGGCACCCTGGCGACCGCCGGCGTGTTCGTGGTGATCCTGATGGGCGGCATCGCCTGGGTCGTGGTGCGCCAGGTGGTCACCCCGGTCCGGATGGCCGCCGGCATCTCCGAGCGGCTCGCCGACGGGCACCTGGAAGAGCGGATGAAGGTCACCGGCACGGACGACATCGCCCGCCTCGGCGAGTCGTTCAACCGGATGGCCAACGCCCTGCAGGCGCAGATCCGCCAGCTGGAGGAGCTCTCCCGGGTGCAGCGGCGCTTCGTCTCGGACGTCTCGCACGAGCTGCGCACCCCGCTGACCACCGTCCGGATGGCCGCGGACCTCATCTACGACAGCCGCGAGGACCTGGACCCGATGGCGGCCCGCTCGGCGGAGCTGCTGCAGGGCCAGCTGGACCGCTTCGAGTCGCTGCTCGCCGACCTGCTGGAGATCAGCCGCTTCGACGCCGGCGCCGCGATCCTGGACGGCGAGCCGGTCGACCTGCGCGAGATCGTCGCCCGGGTGGTGGAGGCCGCCGACCCGCTGGCGCAGGCCAAGGGCAGCGCGGTGGTGATCCGGGGCGACGGCGAGCCGGTCGTCGCCGAGGTGGACTCCCGACGGATCGAGCGCATCCTGCGCAACCTGGTGGTCAACGCGTTGGAGCACGGCGAGGGCCGTGACGTGGTGGTCCGGCTGGGCTCGGCGGACGGCGCGGTCGCGGTCGGCGTGCGCGACTACGGCATCGGCCTCAAGCCGGGCGAGGCGTCCCGGGTGTTCCACCGTTTCTGGCGGGCCGACCCGTCCCGGGTGCGGACCACCGGCGGCACCGGCCTCGGCCTGTCCATCGCGGTCGAGGACGCGCACCTGCACGGCGGCTGGCTGCAGGCCTGGGGCGAGCCCGGTGGCGGCTCGCACTTCCGGCTCACCCTGCCGCGCACCCGCGGCGGCGAGATCAGCCGGGCGCCGTTCCGGCTGGAGCCGGAGGACTCCCGCAACAACCGCGGCCTGGGCACCTACGGCATGCCGTACCGGCGGGCGATCAGCCCGTCCGGCGCGACCGCGATGACCGCCGCCGAGGAGCCGACGGAGACGCCGGAGGGGCCGGTCAACGCCTTCGGCAGCGGGCTCGGCGGGGTGCTGAACATCGGCCCGGTGGGCAAGCGCCGACTGCCCGAGGGGCCGCGCTCGGACCCCTCGGACGTTCGGGCGGCGGGGGCCGGGTACGGTGCCACCGGCGCCCAGGTGATGGTGGACCCGACGCGCGGACGGCCGTCGGTGGCGCAGCGGACGGCGGAGCCGGACGTGACGGGTGGGACGGACCTGGAGGGGTCGCAGCGTGCGAAGGACGAGCAGCAGGACTGAGCCGCGGTTCGTGGCGGTGGCCGGCGTGGTGCTCGGCGCCCTGGTGGCGAGCGGCTGCGCGGCCATGCCGGACTCCGGCGGCATCTCCAAGGTGGAGCTGTCGCAGGGGGCCGCCGACAAGAACCTGCAGGCCAAGGTCTACCCGGTGGCGCCGGCCAAGGGCGCCAAGCCGCGCGCCCTGCTGACCGGGTTCCTGGACGCGGTGACCGCCGACGAGGGGTACGAGACCGCGCGTCAGTACCTCACCGAGGACGCCGCCGCGCACTGGAACCCGGACGCCGGCGTCCAGGTGCTCTCCGCCGCCACCCCGAACCTCCCGGCCGGCCAGGAGGTCACCGACGCCGACACCAGGATCTCCGGGACGGTGACCGGGGCACTGGTCGCCAGGATCGACGAGCGGCACTCGTACGTCCTGGTCGGGCGGCAGGACGTCTCGTCCGACTTCACCTTCGTCCGGCAGAAGGACGGCGAGTGGCGGATCGACAAGCTGCCGGCCGGCGTGATCATGAACGAGACCAACTTCAACAACAGCTACCGCCAGGTCGACCGGTACTTCTACACCACCCCGGACCCGTCCTCGACCGCCACCGGAAGCGCCGGCCAGCAGGTGCTGGTCCCCGACCCGATCTACCTGCGGCGCCGGACGGACCCGCTGACCGCGGCCGCCAAGGCCCTGGTCGCCGGGCCCTCGACCTGGCTCGCGCCGGTCGCCCGGACCTCCTTCCCGAGCGGCGCCACCGTCGAGCGGGTGAGCGTCGACGACGGCCGGGTCGCCCATGTGCAGCTCGGCGGGGCGGACGTCAGCGAGCCGGTGTCCTGCCGGCGGATGGCGACCCAGCTCTTCTACACCCTCGCCGACCAGGGCAAGGGGCAGGTCGAGCGGCTGGAGCTGAAGGGCCAGCGCGGCACGTGCTTCGCGAGCCGCAACGACCTGCCGGCCACCGGCCCCGGCGCCCTGGCCGGGCCGCTGCCCGCGCAGCAGTACTACCAGCGGGCCGACAACGGCGTCCTGATGGTCACCGACGAGCAGCGCAGCGGCGAACCGGTGCGCGGCGCCCTCGGCAAGCCGCAGCCGGCCGGAAAGGCCCCGCTCGGCGAGATCTCCGTCAACCGGGACGGCTCCCGGGCCGCCGCGATCAGCGGGGACGGCCACCAGCTCTACTCGGTGCCGCTGGCGGACAGCCCGGTGACGACGCCCGACCCGGTGGTCACCTCGCCGGTGAAGACCGCCGACAAGGAGGACGGGCTCGCCTCGCCCAGCTGGGACGGTCGCGGCGACCTCTGGGTGGTGGACCGCAACCCGCAGGGCCCGCGGGTGGTGATGGTCCGCGGCAACCGGGCGTACCCCGTCGCGGTCGAGGGGCTGGAGGGGCAGACCGTGCAGGCCCTGCGGATCTCCTCGGACGGCACCCGGGTCGCCCTGGTGGTCAAGACCGCGGGCGCGCCCGGCCGCTCGCTGCTGTTCGGCCTGGTGGTGCACGGCGGGACCCCGGACGCACCGACCGCGCGGATCACCGGCCTGCGCCGGGCGGCCCCCTGGCTCACCGACGTCGTCTCGGTCTCCTGGGCGGAGTCGGACCAACTGCTGGTGCTCGGCAAGGAGGCCGACCGGATCCAGCAGCTGTACTACATCAGCACCGACGGCTCGCAGAACGCCGACGCCAAGCTGCAGGGCGGGGAGAGCATGCTCACCGTCTCGGCCTCCGAGTCCCGGGGCAACGTCCTGGCCCAGGCACCCTCGGTGCTCGCGGTGGGCAACAGCAAGATCTACCGCCTGATCGGCAGTCAGTGGCGGGAGGTCCAGTTGACGGACAAGGCCGGCTCCTTCTTCTACGCGGGCTGACGCTCCGCCGGGCCGCCCGGTGCCGGCGCCCTGTCCCGGACCGCTGCCTCAGCCGGTCCGGTGCACGGTGGCGGCGACCGTGGCGGCGGCCCGGGCGGGCAGCCCGGCGTCCGCCAGCGCCCGGGCCGCCTCGGCGAGGCTGGCGCCGGTGGTCACCAGGTCGTCCACCAGGACCGGCTGACGCCCCGCCAGGCCGCGCCGGGCGCGCGGCAGCACGGTCAGCGCGCCGTGCAGGTTGCGGCGCCGCTCGGCCGCGCCCAGCCCGGCCTGGTCGACGACCGGGCGGGCGTGCCGCAGCAGCGGCTCCGCCCGGGCGTCCAGGCCGGCCCGGCGCAGCGCGCGGGCGGCGGCCCCGGCCAGCCGCAGCGTCGGGTCGTGGCCGCGGGCGCGGACGGCGGCGCGGGCCGAGGGCATCGGGACCAGCAGCAGCGGCGCGGACCCGGCGCGCGGCCCCAGGGCGGAGCGGACGGCCCGGCCGAGCGCCTCGCCGAGCGGGCCGGCCAGTCGCAGCGCGCCGCGCTCCTTGTGGGCGAGCAGCAACTGCCGGACGGGGTCGGCGTACGGGGCGGCGGCGTGCGCCCAGGGCAGCAGGGTGGGGCCGGGCCGGGCGGCGGCCAGGGCGTGCCGACAGGCCGGGCAGAGCTGGGTCCGTTCGGTGCCGCAGCCGGCGCAGCGGGCGGGGAGCAGGACGTCCAGCAGCCCGGCCAGTGCGTGGCCGAACGGCCCTTGGGCGGACGGCGGACGGACGGGGGTGGGGGAGGGCGGCACGGCTGCTCCTGGCGGCGGCAGGCACGGAGAGTGAGCAAAGGATGCGCCGTACGGGGGGTGTTGTCCAGGTATTTACCCATGCTTCACTCGCAGGAGGGTAGAGAGGGTGGAACAGCTTGACCGCCCTGCCCGCAGTATCGGGTCATACCCGTGGCCTCGCCTGGGGAGGCGAAAAGCCCGTGTGAGGTGTTCGATAAGCCCACAGGGGGTTTCAACCGTCCCTGGTGGGGAGGAAGTGAGGTGAGGGCCAGTCGTTTCCCGCCGCTGGCGGCGGGGGCGGGGGGCCGGCAGTGGATGGGCTGGTCCAGCTGGGTCTCAGTCCGGTCCGGTAGCACCCGGATCGGCGTCAGCACGAGGGATCGGAGTTCTGCGTGGACATCGTCGTCAAGGGCCGCAAGACCGAGGTGCCCAAGAGGTTCCGCGAGCACGTGGCCGAGAAGCTGGAGAAGGTCCAGAAGTTCGACGGCAAGGTGATCAGCCTCGACGTCGAGGTGTCCAAGGAGCACAACCCGCGGCAGGCCGACCGGTCCGAGCGGGTGGAGATCACTCTCCGTACCCGCGGGCCGGTGATCCGGGCCGAAGCCGCCGCCGGCGACCCGTACGCGGCGCTCGACCTGGCCTCGGCGAAGCTCGACGCGCAGCTGCGCAAGTCCGCAGACCGGCGTCGGGTGCACAAGGGCGGCAACGGCGGCCGCACCCCCATCAGCGTCGCCGAGGCGACCGCGGCGCTGGCCGCGCTGCCGGACACGACGGCGCCGGAGGGCGAGACCAACGGGGCCGTCCGCAAGACCATGATGGGATCCCTGGAAGTGGAGGGCGAAGGCCCGCTGGTGGTCCGGGAGAAGACCCACCCGGCCGCCCCGATGGCGCTGGACCAGGCGCTCTACGAGATGGAACTGGTCGGCCACGACTTCTACCTCTTCGTCGAGAAGGACAGCGGCCTGCCGAGCGTCGTCTACCGCCGTCACGGCTACCACTACGGCGTCATCCACCTGCAGACCGACGCGTCGGCCGGCTCGGGTAGTGGTGCGGGCGGGGCGATCGGCGCGAACGACGACGAGGACTGACCGTCCGAGCAGTGTGGGAGAGGTGACCCCGGCGGCCGTGGCTGCCGGGGTCACCGGCGTTTCGGGGCAGGGCGACTCGAACGGGGGTCGAGGGCCGGCCCCAGGGGTCACCCGAAGCAGGCCAATCGGCGCCGGAGCGTGACCTTGCGGGCTGCGGGGCGTGGAATGATTGGCGCACGACGTCCCGCGAAGGGGGAGGAGCGGATGGGGGATCACTTCGGGCTGGGGCCCGCTACGGGGCCGGTCACCGGACTGTCACCAGGACCGGAGGAGGAACCCGCGTACGCGCCGCACCGGGGTGAGCCGATCCGCGTGCTGGTCGTGGACGACCACGCGCTGTTCCGCCGGGGGCTGGAGATCGTGCTCGCGGAGGAGCCGGACATCAAGGTCGTCGGCGAGGCCGGTGATGGTGCCGAGGCCGTGCTGAAGGCCGCCGACCTGCTGCCCGACATCATCCTGATGGACGTCCGGATGCCGCGTCGCAGCGGGATCGAGGCGTGCACCGCGATCAAGGACGTGGCGCCCAGCACCAAGATCATCATGCTGACGATAAGCGACGAGGAGGCCGACCTCTACGAGGCGATCAAGGCGGGGGCCACCGGCTACCTGCTCAAGGAGATCTCCACCGACGAGGTCGCCACCGCGATCCGAGCGGTGGCCGACGGGCAGTCCCAGATCAGTCCGTCGATGGCGTCCAAGCTGCTCACCGAGTTCAAGTCGATGATCCAGCGCCGTTCCGACGACCGGGACCTGGTGCCCGCACCCCGGCTCACCGACCGGGAGTTGGAGGTGCTGAAGCTGGTGGCGACCGGGATGAACAACCGGGAGATCGCCAAGGAGCTGTTCATCAGCGAGAACACCGTGAAGAACCACGTGCGCAACATCCTGGAGAAGCTCCAACTGCACTCCAGGATGGAGGCGGTGGTGTACGCGATGCGCGAGAAGATCCTCGAAATAGGGTGACCGGGGCGGCGCCCGGATTTCAGGGCGTGTCCGCCGGACACGCCCCTAGGGCTAGCCTGCGAGGAGTTTCTCCAGGGCCGGGCGCAGCCGCTCATCGTGCAGGGCTTCGATCCGGACGTCGTCGCAGCCGACCCAGGCGGCCGCCTCGCGCAGGGCCGCCGCGAGCGCCTCGACGTGCCGGGCGGACTCCAGCGAGACCTGACGGGCCACCAGGGTGCGCCCCTCCCGGGCCGGGTCGACCCGGCCCACCAGCCGGCCGCCGGCCAGCAGCGGCATCGCGAAGTAGCCGTGCACCCGCTTGTGCTTGGGCGTGTAGGCCTCCAGCCGGTGCGTCATGCCGAAGATCCGTTCGGTGCGCGCACGGTCCCAGACCAGCGAGTCGAACGGCGAGAGCAGCGTGGTGCGGTGGCGCCCGCGCGGGGCGGTCAGCGCGACCGGGTCGGCCCAGGCCGGGGCCGGGGCGCCGTCCGGGCCCCAGCCGGCCACCTCGACCGGGACGAGTCCGCAGTCCGCGAGCACCGGGTCCAGCTCCTCGGCGCGCAGCCGGTGGTAGTCCAGCAGATCGGTCCGGGTGGCCACGCCGAGCGCGGCTCCGGCCTGGGCGACCAGGGTGCGCACGCACTCCCGGTCGGCCCGGTCCTGCCCGAACAGCGCGTCGGGGATGGCCTGTTCGGCCAGCGCGTAGACGCGCTTCCAGCTCCGGCGCTCGGTGCAGACCACGTCGCCGAAGGCCAGCGCCCGCTCGACCGCGATCTTGGTGTCCGACCAGTCCCACCACTCGGCGGTCTTCTTGGCGCCGCCCAGCTCGGTGGAGGTCAGCGGTCCCTCGGCGCGCAGCTTGTCGAGCACGTGACGGTACGTCTCGGGCGTGACCTGGTGGCCCCAGAGGTGGCCCCGGTCGCGGTAGCGGCGGCGCCGGAACGCGAACAGCGGCCACTCCTCGACCGGCAGGATGCAGGCCGCGTGCGACCAGTACTCGAAGCTCGCGCCCGCGCCCCAGTACGCCGCCTCGACGGCCGGGCGGCCGACCGCGCCGAGCCGGGCGTACGGCACCAGCTCGTGCGAGCGGGCCAGGACCGAGATGGTGTCCAACTGGACGGCGCCCAGGTGGCGCAGCACCCCGCGCACCCCGGCCCGGCGGTCCGGCGCGCCGAGCAGGCCCTGGGCGCGGAGGGCGATCCGGCGGGCTTCGTCGGCGCTCAGGACGGTGGCGGGCGGCGGGCCGGCGGGGGAGCCGGCGGCAGGCAGGGCGGTCATGTCGGCGAGGGTAGTCCGGGGTACCGACAACCGGCCGGGGCGCGGCGCCGAGGGGTCAGGGCCGCAGGTCCGGGAGGTCCGGGAGGTCCGAGGCGATCAGCGAGGCGATCCAGGCGTCGTGGAAGACGCCGCGCTGCTCGGCGTACGCGCGCAGGGTGCCCTCGAAGCGGTAGCCGACCCTCTCGGCCACCGCGCGGGAGCCCTCGTTGCCCACGTAGGCCTGCCACTCCAGGCGGCGCAGGCCGAGCCCGACCAGGCCGTGGCGGGCGACCGCGCGGGCGGCCTCGACCGTGTAGCCGCGGCCGCGGAACTCCTTCGTCGCCCACCAGCCGACCTCGGCGGAGCCCGGGTCGCCGGGGCGCAGCACCAGGCCCTGGGAGCCGACCAGGGCGCCGGAGCGGCGCTCGAACACGCACCAGATCCGGTTCTCGCCGGTGCGCCAGCCGTTCGCGGCGAGGTCGCGGACGAAGTATTCGGCGTCCGCGCGCCGGTACGGGCTCGGGACCACCGTCCAGCGCTGGATCTCCGGGTCCTGGCAGGCGGCGAAGATCGCGTCGACGTCCGATTCCTGCGGGGCCCGCAGGACGAGGCGGTCGGTGGTGAGGGTGACGGGCTCGGTACGGGGCTCTTCCATGGGCGGATTATTCCGGGGGAAGGGGAATTCCGGCATCCGATTATGGAGCCAACTCCTCGGCCGGTTGACCGGTTTGCCCCGGTGGGCGGTGCTATCGGATCAAGTGCTCGTGCGGGTGACACGGGAATACCGTGCTGACGCACCTCCCGGGGCATTGGACTCCTCGCATACGATGGCCCGTGCGGTGGGGTGGACCCCCCGTGCAGTCGTCCAGTGCCAATACAGGCAAGGAGCCCGCTCAAGTGTCCGTCTTCGACAAGATCCTGCGCGCCGGCGAAGGCAAGATCCTTCGCAAGCTGCAGCGGATTGCTGCCCAGGTCAACTCCATCGAAGAGGACTTCGTCAACCTCACCGACGCCGAGCTGCGCGCGTTGACCGACGAGTACAAGCAGCGGCTCGCGGACGGCGAGACCCTGGACGACATCCTCCCCGAGGCCTTCGCCACGGTCCGCGAGGCCGCCAAGCGCGTGCTCGGCCAGCGGCACTACGACGTCCAGCTCATGGGCGGCGCGGCGCTGCACTACGGGTACGTCGCCGAGATGCGCACCGGTGAGGGCAAGACCCTCGTCGGCACCCTGCCCGCGTACCTGAACGCGCTCACCGGCAAGGGCGTCCACCTGATCACCGTGAACGACTACCTCGCCGAGCGCGACTCGGAGTGGATGGGCCGGGTGCACCGCTTCCTCGGCCTCGAAGTCGGCGTGATCCTGGGCAACATGACGCCCGCCGAGCGCAAGCACCAGTACTCGATGGACATCACGTACGGCACGAACAACGAGTTCGGTTTCGACTACCTGCGCGACAACATGGCCTGGTCGAAGGACGAACTCGTCCAGCGCGGCCACAACTTCGCGGTCGTCGACGAGGTCGACTCGATCCTCATCGACGAGGCCCGTACCCCGCTGATCATCTCCGGCCCGGCCGACCAGGCGACCAAGTGGTACGCCGACTTCGCCAAGCTGGTGCTGCGCCTGAAGATCGACCGCGACTACGAGGTCGACGAGAAGAAGCGCACCGTCGGCATCCTGGAGGAGGGCGTCACCCGGGTCGAGGACTACCTCGGGATCGACAACCTGTACGAGTCGGTGAACACCCCGCTGGTCGGCTTCCTGAACAACGCCATCAAGGCGAAGGAGCTGTACAAGGCGGACAAGGACTACGTCGTGATGAACGGCGAGGTCATGATCGTCGACGAGCACACCGGCCGCATCCTGGCCGGCCGCCGCTACAACGAGGGGATGCACCAGGCGATCGAGGCGAAGGAGGGGGTGGAGGTCCAGAACGAGAACCAGACGCTGGCCACCATCACCCTGCAGAACTTCTTCCGCCTGTACGGCAAGCTCGCCGGCATGACCGGTACCGGCACCACCGAGGCCGCCGAGTTCCACCAGATCTACAAGCTCGGCGTGGTGCCGATCCCGACCAACAAGGACCCGCTGCGCATCGACCAGCCCGACCTGATCTACAAGTCGGAGCCGGCCAAGTTCGCCGCCGTGGTCGAGGACATCGCCGAGAAGCACGAGAAGGGCCAGCCGGTGCTGGTCGGCACCGTGTCGGTGGAGAAGTCCGAGTACCTGTCGCAGGAGCTGCGCAAGCGCGGCATCCCGCACGAGGTGCTGAACGCCAAGCACCACGAGCGCGAGGCGCAGATCGTCGCGCAGGCGGGCCGCAAGGGCGCCGTGACCGTCGCCACCAACATGGCCGGCCGCGGTACCGACATCATGCTCGGCGGCAACTCCGACCACCTCGCGGCGGCCGAGCTGGCGCAGCGCGGGCTCACGCCGACCGAGACCCCGGAGGAGTACGAGGCCGCGTTCCCGGCCGCGCTGGAGAAGGCCAAGGCCTCGGTCAAGGCGGAGCAGGACGAGGTCAAGGAGGCCGGCGGCCTCTACGTCCTCGGCACCGAGCGGCACGAGTCCCGCCGGATCGACAACCAGCTGCGCGGCCGCTCCGGCCGTCAGGGCGACCCGGGCGAGTCCCGCTTCTACCTGTCGCTGGGCGACGACCTGATGCGCCTGTTCAAGGCCGGCATGGTCGAGCGCGTGCTGTCGATGGCCAACGTGCCCGAGGACGTGCCGATCGAGTCCAAGATGGTCACCCGGGCGATCGCCTCCGCGCAGACCCAGGTCGAGCAGCAGAACTTCGAGATCCGCAAGAACGTCCTCAAGTACGACGAGGTGCTGAACCGCCAGCGCGAGGTCATCTACGGCGAGCGCCGCCGCGTGCTGGAGGGCGAGGACCTGCAGGAGCAGGTCGGCCACTTCATGGACGACACCGTCGAGGCCTACGTCAGGGCGGCCACCGGCGAGGGCTTCGAGGACGACTGGGACCTGGAGAAGCTCTGGACGGCGCTCAAGCAGCTCTACCCGATCACCCTGGACCTGGAGGAGCTGGAGGAGGAGGCCGGCGGCTCCGCCGGGATGACCTCCGAGTTCCTGATCAAGGTCGTCCAGGAGGACATCCAGGCCCAGTACGGTGCCCGCGAGGACCAGCTCGGCTCCGAGATCATGCGTGAGCTGGAGCGCCGGGTCGTGCTGTCGGTGCTGGACCGTCGCTGGCGCGAGCACCTCTACGAGATGGACTACCTCCAGGAGGGCATCGGCCTGCGGGCCATGGCGCAGCGCGACCCGCTGGTCGAGTACCAGCGCGAGGGCTTCGACATGTTCACCGCGATGATGGAGGGGATCAAGGAGGAGTCCGTCGGCTACCTGTTCAACCTGGAGGTCCAGGTCGAGCAGCAGGTCGAGGAGGTCCCGGTCGAGGACGCCGAGGTGGTGCTCGACAAGCTGGAGAAGGACGCCGCCCGTCCGGAGATCAAGGCCAAGGGCCTGGAGGCCCCGAAGCCGCAGCGGCTGCACTACACGGCCCCCTCGGACGAGGTCGGCGGCGGTGTCATCGAGGGCGACTTCGAGGACCTCGCGCCGGAGGACGAGGGCGACGGGCTGACCCGCGCCGAGCGGCGCAAGGCCGCCAAGTCGGCCAAGGGCCGCCGCCGCAAGGGCTGAGCAGGCCGCAGGACGCCGCACAGGGCGCCGCTCCCGGACGGGGGCGGCGCCCTGTGCCGTCCCGTGCGTCCCGTGCCGCCGCGTGGCCGTGGTGGCCGTCCTGGCGGTGTCGTAGGTCCTGGCTGTGCGGGCCGCGATGGCCGGGCTGGTCATCGGGCCTCCACGGCGGTGCACTGCCACTGCCCGGCCGTCCCGCGCTGCTCCAGCCGGAAGGCCACCATGTGGTGCCGCCGGCCGAGGTCGACCCGGACGCAGGCCTCGACCGCGTCGGGCGAGGGCGACCGGTCGTGGACCGGGCCGAGCCGGGGCCGGTCGGCGACGCCGCCGCGGCGCAGCGCGCCGGCCCGGACCAGGGAGGCGAGCTGCCCGTAGCCGTCCAGACTGGTGTGCCGCATCAGCTGGCCGGAGGGCCGGGCGCCGGTGAGCACCTCGACCAGCTGGTGGGCGAAGCGGGAGGCCAGCGCCCGGGGGTCGTGGCCGCCCGCGTCCGTACAGGTGGCACGGGGGTGGCGCGGTCGGCGTCCGGCCGGGTGTCGGCCTGCCGGGTGGTGGGCGACCTGGTGGTGGGCGACCGGGTGCTGGCCGGCGGCGGTGCGCGGCCGACGGTGCGGGCGGGCGGTGAGCGGTGCGGTCACGGTGGGCTCCTCGGCGGGGTGGTGCGGGTACGGACGGGTCCTTGCTAGCGGTGCTCCGCGCGGTGCGGCAAGGGCTTTTGCGGGTGCCCCCGGACCGGCTGGCAAGTTCACCTATCCGGGTGAACAGGTCAGTGCGGTGACGGGTCCGCCGCGCCACCGCACGGCGCCCGGTTGACGTGCGCGGACGGGTCGTACGGTCCGAAAGAGGACGGTCCGATGCGCCGGACCGGGGGTCCTGCGGCGCCGCCCCCGTTGCGTAGCCCGGCCGTCCGCGCGCACCATCGGATCCTGATCGGGAACTGCGGGGAGCGGGCCAGCCGCCCCCACCACGACGGGCGGCCGCCATGACGACACGGGTAGCTGCGGTGCCGGCCCCGGCGGCCGCGGGCACCGCCCCGCCCGCCGGGGAGGCGCCGCGGCGCGGGCTGGTGCTGGGCGGCGGCGGGATGCTCGGCGCGGCCTGGACGGTCGGCGCGCTGTGCGCCGTCGAGGAGGCCACCGGCTGGCGGCCGGGCGGCGCCGACGTGCTGCTCGGCACCTCGGCGGGCTCGATCCTCGGCGCGATGCTGACCGGCGGGGTCCGCGTCGAGCAGCTGCGCGACCACCAGCGCGGCCTGCCGATCACCGACGGCCCGCTGGTCGGAGTGGCCTTCGACTACGACACGGCCGCCGGCGGCGCGTTGCCGTCCCGACCCCGGGCCGGCATCGGCTCGCCCGGCCTGCTGCGGGACGCCGTCCGGCACCCGCGCGAGTACCCGCTGCTGACCATGGTGTCGGCGATGGCGCCGCACGGCCGGGGTTCGCTGGCCCCGATCGGCGAGCTGGTGCGCGGCCTGCTCGGCCCGGGCGGTTGGCCGCTCCCGGACGCGGACGGTGGCGCCGGGGCCGCGGCGCTGCGGGTGGCGGCGGTGGACTACCGCAACGGCCACCGGGTGGTCTTCGGCGACCCGGACGCCCCGGCGGTCGCGGTCGCCGACGCGGTGATGGCCTCCTGCGCGATCCCGGGCTGGTTCGCCCCGGTACGGCTGAACGGCTCGGCGTACGTGGACGGCGGCTGCTGGTCCGCCACCAACGCCGACCTGCTGCTCGGCCGCGGTCTGGACGAGGTGTACGTGCTCGCCCCGATGGCCCTGCGGCTGCGCCCGCGCGCCGACCGTACCGACGGGGCCGGCGGCACCGGCGGCACCGCCCGCGGCACCCTGGCCGGGCTGCGCGAGTGGCGCGCCGACCGGGACCGCCCACGCGGCGTCCTGGCCCAGCTGGTCAGCCGCTACCGCCGCGCCGTCACCCGGCAGCTGCTGCGCGAGGCCGCGCTGCTGCGGGCCGAGGGCGTCCGGGTGCGGCTGCTCGCGCCGACGCCGGCCGACCTCGCCGTGATGGGCCCGAACATGATGGACCCGGCCCGCCGCGACACGGTGCTGGAGAGCGCCCTGCAGAGCAGCCGGGAGGCCCTGCGGGCCGCCCGATGAGTAAGACCGCCCGAGGTGATCACGCCCGGCCCGGCGGCGCTTATTCTGGGGGCGCTGGAAGCTGAGCCGCTGGACAAACCCCCGCAGGACGAACCCCTGCAGGACGAACCGGAGAGTGCCACCGATGCGCGTGTACGTGCCCACCACCCTGAACGGCCTGGCGGCGGCGCACCCGGGTGGTGCCCTGGAGCAGTCCGCGGCCTATGCCGTGACGCCCGCACTGCGCGAGTGGTACGTCAGTGACGACCTGGAGGAGCTGGAGTACGCGGCGCTGAACCGGGCCGCGCAGTCCTCCCTGCGGCTGCTGGCCGCCGACCCGGACGCCCCGCGCCGCCGGGTCGTGGTGGCCCTGGACGTGGCCGACTCCGCCGTCCGGCCGTTCCCCGGCGACGAGTACCAGGACCAGGCCTCGCTCGGCCGCGTGGTGCTGGCCGGCCCGGTGCGGCTCGCCAAGGCCGCGGCGGTGCACGCGGACGTCGCCGACGGCGAGGTGGTCGAGGACGTCGCGGCGGCGGTGGCGGCGGTGGCCGCGGCCGACGCGGGTGACCAGGACGCCCAGTTCACCGTGGACGGCGCCGAGGACCACGACCTGCTCTGGTTCGCCACCCAGGAGATCCCCGGCCTGCTGGCTTGACCGCTTGACCGCCTGACCACCGGGCAGTGGGCGAGGCGGGCGCGTGAGCCCCGTCCTACCGGTGTGTCGGTGGTCGGGTCTACCGTTCCCCGCGTGCGTACTCACATCGTTTGGGACTGGAACGGCACGCTCTTCCACGACATGGAGGCGGTGCTCGGCGCGAGCAACGCCGCGTTCGCGACCATCGGCGTCGGGCCGATGACCATGCAGGAATACCGCGAGCAGTACGAGATCCCGATCCCCCGGTTCTACCGGCGGCTGCTCGGCAGGTCGCCGTCCGAGGAGGAGTGGCTGCGGCTGGACGACGCCTTCCACGACCGCTACCGCGAGCTGAGCCCGGCCTGCGGGCTGACGGACGGCGCGCGCGAACTGCTGGACGGCTGGCGGGAGGCCGGGCACAGCCAGTCGCTGCTGTCGATGTACGAGCACGAGAAGCTGCTGCCGCTGGTCGACACCTTCGGCCTGACCGGCAGCTTCCTGCGGGTGGACGGCCGCAGCGGCCCGTCCGGCGGCCAGAAGGCGGAGCACCTGACCCGGCACCTGGCCGCGCTCGGCGAGCGGGTGGACCCGGCCCGGACGGTGCTGATCGGCGACGCCGCGGACGACGCCCTGGCGGCGCTGAGCGCGGGCGCGCACGCGGTGCTCTACACCGGCGGCTCGCACACCCGGGAGAAGCTGGAGCCGCTCGGCGTGCCGGTGGTGGACAGCCTGTCCGAGGCGGTCGAGCTGGCCGGGCGGCTGGGGCGGCCCTGATCGGCCCCGGTGGGCGTGGCGGGCGCCACGTCCGCCGTCCGCGTGTCTGAACGGGCGGATCGCGCCGTCGCTGGTCAGGCTGGACTAGGGCTTGTCCTGGGGCCTGTCGGGTGGATCAGGACGGGCCCTGCCACCGAGCAGCCAGCAGGACGGAGCCGCCATGCCGATCGACGCAGTCACCGAGGTGCCCCACCCGGCCAACGAACCGGTGCAGGGGTACGCGCCCGGCAGTCCGGAGCGGGACCGGCTGGTCCGGCGGCTGGACGAGCTGGCGGCCGAGCAGATCCCGCTGCCGATGACCATCGGCGGCGAGCAGCGGTTCGGCGGCGGTGAGCGGATCGAGGTCGTCCAGCCGCACCACCACGCCGCCAAGCTGGGGGTGCTCGGCAACGCCACCCGGGAGGACGCCCGCGCGGCGGTGGACTCGGCGCTCGCCGCGGGCCGGCAGTGGCGGTCGCTGTCCTTCGACGACCGGGCGGCGGTCTTCCTGCGCGCCGCCGACCTGCTGGCCGGGCCCTGGCGGGAGACCCTCAACGCGGCCACCATGCTGGGCCAGTCCAAGACCGCGCAGCAGGCCGAGATCGACTCCGCCTGCGAGCTGATCGACTTCTGGCGGTTCAACGTCCACTTCGCCCGGCAGATCCTGGCCGAGCAGCCGATCTCCTCGCCGGGCGTCTGGAACCGGGTGGACCACCGCCCGCTGGAAGGTTTCGTCTACGCGGTCACGCCGTTCAACTTCACCGCGATCGCCGGCAACCTGCCCACCGCGCCCGCGCTGATGGGCAACACCGTGGTCTGGAAGCCCGCGCCGACCCAGACCCTGGCCGCGCACCACCTGATGCGGCTGCTGGAGGCGGCTGGCCTGCCGCCCGGGGTGGTCAACCTGGTCACCGGCGACGGCCTCCAGCTCTCCGCGGTCGCCCTCGCCGACCCGGCGCTCGCCGGGCTGCACTTCACCGGCTCCACCGCCACCTTCCAGTCGCTCTGGCAGACCGTCGGCGCCAACATCGGCGGGTACCGGACGTACCCGCGGATCGTCGGCGAGACCGGCGGCAAGGACTTCCTGCTGGCCCACCGCTCGGCAGACCCGGCGATCCTGAAGACGGCGCTGATCCGCGGCGCGTTCGAGTACCAGGGTCAGAAGTGCTCGGCGCTCTCCCGCGCCTACCTGCCCCGCAGCCTCTGGCAGAAGATCAAGGACGAGCTGCTGGCCGAGGTGGACGCGCTCACGGTGGGCGACGTCACGGACCTCTCCAACTTCATGGGCGCCCTGATCGACCGGCGCGCCTTCGAGAAGAACCGGGACGCCATCGAGCGGGCCAAGGCCGATCCGACGATCGAGCTGGCGGCGGGCGGCCAGTACGACGACGCGATCGGCTGGTTCGTCCGGCCGACCGTGCTGGTCTCCTCCGACTACCGCAACGAGATCTTCCGGACGGAGTACTTCGGTCCGATCCTGGCCGTCCACGTCTACGAGGACGCCCGCTGGGAGGACGTGCTGCGCCGGGTCGACTCCGGTGCGCCGTACGGCCTGACCGGTTCGGTGATCGCGCAGGATCGTTACGCCATCGCCCAGGCGGTCGAGGAGCTGCGCTTCACCGCGGGGAACTTCTACATCAACGACAAGCCGACCGGCGCGGTCGTCGGCCAGCAGCCCTTCGGGGGCGGCCGGGCCTCCGGGACCAACGACAAGGCGGGCTCCGCCCAGAACCTCCTGCGCTGGACCTCGGCCCGCGCGATCAAGGAGACCTTCGTGCCGTCGATCCACCACGGTTACCCGCACATGGGCTGAGAGTGAACCTGACGCTCCGGTTTGGACATGGTGTCCAGGACGGACCGATCATCCTGCGGGTTTGCGCCTCCCTGTCCCTGTCCACCTTCGATTGATCCGGTTAGGCTGGCTGGCGTCGTCGGGTGGCTCCGCAGGACGAATCGTCCTACCCACTGCGAAGGAATTTCATGCGCGCCATGAAGCCTTTTCAGTCGGAAGGTGCGGCAGGATTGCGAGTGACCCGTCGGTGTTCATCCACACACCACCGAGTCACGCAACGGCGCGCGACAGGAGCCAAGAAGTCATGCAGACCAAGCTGGACGCAGCCAAGGCCGAACTGCTCAAGAAGGCAGCCGCAGCCGCTGAGAACAGCCAGGTGGGGGGAGCGGCGCCGGGGGAAGGCCTGAGCAACGGCGCTCTGACCGCGTACCTGCACCACTACTACCTCCACACCGCGCCCGAGGACCTGGTCGACCGCGACCCGGTCGACGTGTACGGCGCCGCAGCCTCCCACTACCGGCTGGGCCTCAAGCGCCCGCAGGGCACCGCCGAGGTGCGGGTGTACACCCCCTCGGTGGAGGAGAACGGCTGGTCCTGCGGCCACACCGTGGTCGAGGTCGTCACCGACGACATGCCCTTCCTGGTCGACTCCGTCACCAACGAGCTGTCCCGCCAGGACCGCGCGATCCACATCGTGATCCACCCCCAGCTGCTCGTCCGCCGTGACATCACCGGCAAGCTGCTGGAGATCCTGGACGTCGACGCCTGCTCCCGCAGCCAGGCCGCCGGTGCCGAGTGGCCCGCCGACGCGACCGTCGAGTCGTGGATGCACATCGAGATCGACCGCGAGACCGACCGCGAGGACCTGCGCGGCATCGAGACCGACCTGCGCCGGGTGCTCGGCGACGTCCGCGAGGTCGTCGAGGACTGGGGCAAGATGCGCGAGAGCGCGCTGCGCCTGGCCGACGAGCTGGCCGAGGAGCCCCCGGCGGGCCTGCCCGAGCAGGAGGTCGGCGAGGCCTGGGAGCTGATGCGCTGGCTCGCCGACAACCACTTCACCTTCCTCGGCTACCGCGAGTACGACCTGGTCGAGCACGAGGGCGAGGAGGTCCTGAAGGCCGTCGCCGGGACCGGCCTGGGCATCCTGCGCTCCGACCCGCGCGGCCACGACGACCACCACCACGCGGTCAGCGAGGCCTTCGGCCGGCTCTCCGCGCCGGTCCGCGCCAAGGCCCACGAGAAGAAGCTGCTCGTCCTGACCAAGGCCAACAGCCGCTCCACCGTGCACCGTCCGGCCTACCTGGACTACGTCGGCGTCAAGAAGTTCAACGCCGCCGGCGAGCCGACCGGCGAGCGCCGCTTCCTGGGCCTGTTCTCCTCCGCCGCGTACACCGAGTCGGTCACCCGGATCCCGGTCGTGCGCCGCAAGGTCCAGGAGGTGCTGGACGGCTCCGGCTTCTCCAGCGAGAGCCACGACGGCCGCGACCTGCTGCAGATCATGGAGACCTTCCCGCGGGACGAGATGTTCCAGACCGCGGCCGCCGACCTGATCTCCATCGCCACCAGCGTGCTCTACCTGCAGGAGCGCCGTAAGCTGCGGCTCTTCCTGCGCCAGGACGAGTACGGGCGCTACTTCTCCGCGTTCATCTACCTGCCGCGCGACCGCTACACCACCCGGATCCGGCTGCTGCTCACCGACATCCTCAAGGAGGAGCTGAACGGCGCCACCATCGACTACACGGTGTACGCCACCGAGTCGGTGCTGACCCGTCTGCACTTCGTCGTCCGGGTCGCCCCCGGCACCGCGCTGCCGCGACTCACCGACTCCGACATCGAGCGGATCGAGAACCGCCTGGCCGAGGCCGCCCGGTTCTGGATGGACGGCTTCCACGACCAGCTGCACATCGAGCTGGGCGAGGAGAAGTCCGCCGAGCTCGGCCACAAGTACGCCAACGCCTTCCCCGACGGCTACCGCGCCGACTTCCCGCCGCGCACCGCCGTCTCCGACATCAAGCAGATCGAGTCGCTGCACGGCGAGGGCGACTTCCGCCTCAACCTGTACCAGCCGGTCGGCGCCGGGGACGACGAGCGCCGCTTCAAGATCTACCGGGTCGGCGGCCCGATCTCGCTCACCGAGGTCCTGCCGGTGCTCCAGCGCCTGGGCGTCGAGGTGCTCGACGAGCACCCGTACGCGCTGCGCCGCTCCGACGGCACCACCGCGTGGGTGTACGACTTCGGCCTGAAGCTGCGCGAGGCCACCGAGCTCACCGACGAGGCCCGCGAGCGCTTCCAGGAGACCTTCGCCGCCACCTGGACCGGCAAGGCCGAGAACGACCGCTTCAACGAGCTGATCCTCACCGCCGGGCTGACCTGGCGGCAGGCGATGATGCTGCGCGCGTACGCCAAGTACCTGCGCCAGGCGGGCTCCACGTTCTCCCAGGACTACATGGAGGACGCGCTCCGCAACAACACCCACACCACCCGCCTGCTGGTCAACCTGTTCGAGGCCCGGCTGAGCCCGAGCCACCGTTCGGGCGCCCTGGAGCTGACCGAGGGCATCCTGGAGGAGCTGGCCGGCGCGCTCGACGAGGTCGTGTCGCTGGACGAGGACCGCATCCTGCGCTCCTTCCTGCACCTCATCAAGGCCACCCTGCGGACCAACTTCTTCCAGCACGACGGCACCGGTGCGTGGCACTCCTACGTGTCGATGAAGTTCGACCCGAAGGCCATCCCGGACCTGCCGGCCCCGCGCCCCGCGTTCGAGATCTGGGTCTACTCGCCGCAGGTCGAGGGCGTGCACCTGCGCTTCGGCAAGGTCGCCCGCGGCGGTCTGCGCTGGTCCGACCGGCGTGAGGACTTCCGCACCGAGATCCTCGGCCTGGTCAAGGCCCAGATGGTCAAGAACACCGTCATCGTGCCGGTCGGCGCCAAGGGCGGATTCGTCGCCAAGCAGCTGCCGGACCCGTCGGTCGACCGGGACGCCTGGCTGGCCGAGGGCGTCTCCTCGTACAAGACGTTCATCTCCGCGCTGCTCGACATCACCGACAACCTGGTCGGCGGCGAGGTCGTGCACCCGGCCGACGTGGTCCGCCACGACGCGGACGACACCTACCTCGTCGTCGCCGCGGACAAGGGCACCGCGACCTTCTCGGACATCGCCAACGGCGTCGCCGAGTCGTACGGCTTCTGGCTGGGCGACGCGTTCGCCTCGGGCGGCTCGGCCGGCTACGACCACAAGGGCATGGGCATCACCGCCCGCGGCGCCTGGGAGTCGGTCAAGCGCAACTTCCGCGAGCTGGGCCACGACACCCAGACCGAGGACTTCACGGTCGTCGGCATCGGCGACATGTCCGGCGACGTGTTCGGCAACGGCATGCTGCTCAGCGAGCACATCCGCCTGGTCGCGGCCTTCGACCACCGCCACATCTTCCTCGACCCGAACCCGGACGCCGCCGCCTCCTACGCCGAGCGCCGCCGGCTCTTCGAGCTGCCCCGCAGCTCCTGGGACGACTACGACAAGTCGCTGATCTCGGCCGGCGGCGGTGTCTTCCCGCGCACCGCCAAGTCGATCCAGCTCAGCGCGCAGGTCCGGGCCGCCCTCGGCGTCCAGGACACCCGGCTCACCCCGGCCGAGCTGATGAAGGCGATCCTGCAGGCGCCGGTCGACCTGTTCTGGAACGGCGGCATCGGCACCTACGTCAAGGCCTCCGCCGAGACCAACGCCGAGGTCGGCGACAAGGCCAACGACGCCATCCGCGTCAACGGCGACCAGGTCCGGGCCCGGGTCATCGGCGAGGGCGGCAACCTCGGTTGCACCCAGCTCGGCCGCATCGAGTACGCGGCGGTCGGCGGCCCCGAGAGCACCGGCGGCTGGATCAACACCGACGCCATCGACAACTCGGCCGGCGTGGACACCTCGGACCACGAGGTCAACATCAAGATCCTGCTCAACCAGGTCGTCGCCGAGGGCGACATGACGGTCAAGCAGCGCAACGTCCTGCTCGCCGAGATGACCGACGAGGTCGGCCACCTGGTGCTGCGCAACAACTACGCGCAGAACGTGGTGCTGGCCAACGCCGTCGCCCAGGCGCACAGCATGGTCAACGTCCACTCCCGGATGATCAACCGGCTGGAGTCGGCCGGCCAGCTCGACCGGGGGCTGGAGTTCCTGCCCACCGAGCGCCAGATCCGCGAGCGCCAGCAGAACGGCCGCGGCCTGTCGCAGCCGGAGATGTCCGTCCTGCTCGCGTACACCAAGATCACGCTGGCCGACGAGCTGCTCGCCACCTCGCTGCCCGACGACCCGTTCTTCCGCACCGCGCTGCACGAGTACTTCCCGAGCGCGCTGCGGGCCCGGTTCGCCGCCGCGATCGACAACCACGCGCTGCGCCGCGAGATCATCACCACCCTGATCGTCAACGACACGATCAACCGCGGCGGTTGCACCTTCGCCTTCCGGCTGAAGGAGGAGACCGGCGCGACCTACGAGGAGATCGCCCGGACCCACACCGCCGCCCGGGCCGTGTTCGGCCTGGAGGAGATCTGGGCCGAGATCGAGGGCCTGGACAACCAGGTCCCGGCCCGGGTCCAGACCAAGATGCGGCTGCACTCGCGGCGCCTGGTCGAGCGCGCCACCCGGTGGATGCTCAACAACCGCCGCCAGCCGCTCGACATCGCCGCCACCATCGAGTTCTTCCACGACCGGGTCAACCAGGTCTGGGGCTCGCTGCCCAAGCCGCTGCGCGGCGACGACCTGGTCTGGTACGAGTCCGTCTACAACGAACTCGCCTCGGCCGGGGTGCCGGAGGAGCTGGCCACCCGGATCGCCGGCCTCTCCTCGACCTTCCCGACCCTGGACATCAGCGAGGTCGCGGACCGCGCCGACAAGGACGTCGCGGACGTCGCCGAGCTCTACTACGACCTCGCCGACCGCCTCCAGATCACCCACCTGCTCGACCGCATCATCGAGCTGCCCCGCACCGACCGCTGGTCGTCGATGGCCCGGGCCGCGATCCGCGAGGACCTCTTCGCGGCGCACGCGGCGCTGACCGCCGACATCCTCGCCTGCGGCCCCGACGGCGCCACCCCGGAGGAGCGCTACACCGCCTGGGCGGACCTCAACGCGACCCTCCTGAA
Organism: Kitasatospora sp. NPDC087314; assembly: GCF_044744365.1. NCBI lineage: Bacteria > Bacillati > Actinomycetota > Actinomycetes > Kitasatosporales > Streptomycetaceae > Kitasatospora > Kitasatospora sp. NPDC087314. The sequence continues at coordinate 226,035 of NZ_JBIUYE010000016.1, read as the reverse complement.
CCGCGCCAAGAGCACCCTCGACGACATAAGGGGTTCGGACAACTACGAGCTGTCCAGCCTCTCGGTCGCGATGCGGGTCATCCGCACCCTCCTGCGCACCGGTTCGATGCGCTGACGGACGGCTCCTTCCCGGCGGGCCCGCGTCCTCTCGGACGCGGGCCCGCCGTTTTGCGTGGGCGGGCCCGCGGGCGGCGGATTCCGGAGGGTGACGGGGGAATCACTCTGCGCGCGAACCGGAGGTGGCCGGAGTGTGCCCCTGCGGTTGACGCGACATCACGAACTCCGCCGATGCTCGCCGGAGTTCCCGGCGGGGCGTGGAATTTCGCCCCAACTGCCCTTTTTGGTGGCTGTTCTGACCTGGCATGAGTTGCAGTAGGCTGACCCCGCGATAGGCGTCGCCGCAGGTCTCGTGCCGGAAAGCACCTCGATGTGATGTGACATCAGGTGGCTTTCGGGGAGGCGCGGGCCGCCAGTCCCATTCGCGTATCGGGGCCCGGAGCGGCTCCACGCGATGCCACCTGAAGAGAGTTTCATGACGTCATTTGTGCAGGAACCCTTTTTCTGGGTCTTCATCGTGGTGATGCTCGCAGCCGTCGGAGCGGCCCTCCAAGCCCGCAGGACGAACCTCGCCCTGCGGCGGAGAAACGTTTCCCTGGAGGAGGCGAGCGCCCTGGCGCAGCGGCAGCACGACGAACTCGTCGCGCTGCGCGACCGCATGCAGGGCCAGCACGCGTCCGAGCTGGCGGACGTCCGCCGGGACGCCGAGGAGGACACCAAGGCCGTCCTCAAGGCGGCGATGCGGACGCTGCAGGGCCTGGCCGACGAGCAGCAGGTCGTCATCGACAAGGTGCAGCGGAAGTACGGCGACAGCCCGCAGATCCTGGCCGACCTGATGACGATCGACCACTCGAACAGCCAGTTCGGCCGGCGCGCCCAGGGCATCGCGGTGCTCTGCGGCGGCTGGCTGGGCCGGCGCGAGAGCGTGGCCTCGGTCTACGACGTGGTCCGCAGCGCCCAGGGCCGGATCCGGCACTTCGACCGGGTGCGGATCCACTCCCGGGTCAGCGTCTCGCTCGCCAGCAAGGTCGTCGAGCCGGTCGCCGTCGTGCTGTCCGAGTTGCTCGCCAACGCGACCAACTACTCCGCCCCGGACACCCCGGTGGAGGTCAGCGTCCAGGCCGTTCCCACCGGCGTCTGCCTGATCATCGACGACGCCGGCCTCGGCATGGGCCAGGAGGAGAAGGACCGCGCGGCGGTGCTCCTGAACCCGGGTGCGCCGATCAGCCTCACCAGCCTGGGCAACCCGCCGAAGTTCGGCTTCGCCGTCTCCGGCATGCTGGCCGCCCGCTACGGCTTCCGGGTCTCCGTCGACTCGGTCTCCCCGTACGGGGGCGTGCGGGCCGTGGTGCTGCTGCCGGCCGAGCTGCTCAGCAGCGAGGTCGCGGCCCCGGTCGCCGCCGAACAGGGCGACTACCAGGGCGACTACCAGGCCGCGCCGGCGGAGCAGCCCGCGCCGGCCTGGACGCCGGCCTCCGGTCAGCGGCTCGTGTCGCTGCCCGAACCGGCGGCGCCCCTGGCCCCGGTGCCGGCGACGATGGCGGAGCCGGAGACGACCGCGGACGGGCTGCTGCCCCGGCGCCGTCGCCAGCGCCCCGTGTCGGTCGTCCCCTCCCCGCAGGACCCCGGTCGGGCCGAGGAGCCGGTGCGGAGCACCGGCCAGCACACGCCGTCCCGCCTCGGCGCGTTCCAGCGCGGCACGCTGTCCGGGCGTAACACCATGACCACGGAAGGAACCGAGATCCAGTGAGCCGTGATCTTTCCTGGGTGCTCAACGACGTACTCCAGGTACCCGGCGCCCGGCACGCCATCCTCGTCTCCGCCGACGGCCTCCTGCTCGAAAGGTGCAGCGAGATAGGCCGCGACGAGGCGGAGACCAACGCCGCCGCGATGAGCTCGATGCAGTCGCTGAGCCGCGCGGTCGCCCCGTTCGTCGGCGGAGGCGGCGGGGCCTGGCGCCAGACCCTCCTGGAGTACGACCACGGCTGGATCTTCCTGATCGCGGCCGGCAGCGGTGCGTACCTGGCGGCCTCCGCCGCCCCCGACGTCGACATGGAGGCGATGTCCTTCCGGATGCAGCAGCAGGTGGGCGCACTCGGACGGGCGATGTCGGCGGCGCCGCGCCAGAGCACGCTCAGCGGCTCATGACGGTCGGCGGCGAGGAACAGCGGGTCACCGGCGGGTTCATCCGCTCCTACGTCATCACCGGCGGGCGCGAGTTGCCGAGTGCGGACGACCTGTCTCTGATCACCTTGGTCACCGTCGGACCCGAGCAGGGCCTCCCCGCCCTGCCCAGCCCGGAGACCCGGGCGATCTGGGAGCTGTGCTCCGGCGGCTACCTCTCGGTGGCCGAGGTCGCGGCCCGGCTGGAGCTGCCGGTGGGGGTCGTGAGGCTGCTGCTGACGGACCTGATCCGGGAGGGACGGCTGCTGCGCCGGTCGGCCCCGCCTCCGGCCCAGGTCCCGGATCCGAGACTTCTAGAGAAGGTACTGCATGGACTTCAACGCCGGTTCGCCTGAGGACATCTACGTCCCGGGCGCGGTGACGACCGCTGTCAAGATCCTGGTCGTGGGGCACTTCGCGGTCGGCAAGACCACGCTCATCGGGGCCCTGTCGGAGATCGCCCCGCTGAGCACCGAGGAGAGCATGACGCAGGCGTCCACCCGCGTCGACGACCTCCGCGGCGTACCGGACAAGAAGACCACGACCGTCGCCCTGGACTTCGGCCGGCTGACGCTCGGCGACGACCTGGTGCTGTACCTGTTCGGCACGCCGGGGCAGCAGCGGTTCATGCAGCTCTGGGAGGACATGGCGCGGGGAGCGCTGGGAGCGCTGCTGCTGGCCGACCCGACCCGTCTCGCGGACACCTTCCCGGTCATCGACCTGATCGAGCGGTACGGCCTGGAGTACGCCGTGGCGGTCAACAGCTTCGACCGGCAGAGCGAGTACACCGAGGAGCAGCTGCGTGAGGCGCTCGACCTGCTGCCGCACACGCCGGTGGTGTTCTGCGACGCGCGGGACCAGCGCTCCTCGGCCAACGCCCTGCTGACGCTCGTCCGGCACCTGCTCGACCGCGCCTCCTGATCTCCCCCCCACGCCTCCCCCCGCTCACGTCTCCCGGGTCCGCACCCGCCCGGGGCCACCTCCAAGGAACGACCCATGGATTCTCCGCAGCGACCCGCCCCGCAGTCGGCTCCGCCGGGCTGCCCGATGCACGTCGGCGTGAGCACACCGCTCTACGGGGAGATGTTCTCGTCCGACCCCGGCGCGGTCTACGACAAGCTGCGCGCCAACGGTCCCGCCGCGCCGGTGGAGCTGGCCCCGGGCGTGGAGGCCACCCTGGTCACCTCGCACGAGGCCGCGCTGCGGGTGCTGCAGAACCCGGGGATGTTCGCCCGGGACTCGCGGCGCTGGGCGGCGCTGAACGAAGGGCGGGTGCCGTTGGACAGCCCCGTCCTGCCGATGATGTTCTACCGGCCCAACTGCCTCTTCACGGACGGCGCCGAGCACCTGCGGCTGCGCAAGGCCGTCACCGAGAGCCTGGAGCGGCTCAACGACAACCGGCTCAACCGGCACGTCGAGCGGATCGCCGGCTACCTGATCGACCAGTTCAGTCCGCTGGGCCGGGCCGACCTGCTCAACGACTACGCCAAGCTGCTGCCGCTGCTGCTGTTCAACCAGCTGTTCGGCTGCCCGGCCGACATCGGCGACCGGCTGACCCGCAGCATGTCCGCGCTCTTCGACGGCCTCGACGTGATCCAGGCCAACGAGGACCTGACGTCCTGCCTGATGGACCTGGTCGCGCTGAAGCGCCGTCAGCCGGGTGACGACATCACCTCGTGGCTCATCCAGCACCCGGCCGGTCTGAGGGACGAGGAGCTCAAGGACCAGCTGGTCATGCTGATGGGGGCCGGCGTCGAGCCCGAGCGCAACCTGATCGGCAACGCGCTGCTCCTGCTGCTGTCCGGCGAGGGCGGCTCCGGACTGCGCATCGAGGACGCCCTCGACGACGTGCTGTGGAACAACCCGCCGATCGCCAACTACGCGACGCACTACCCGATGCAGGACCTCGACGTGGGCGGGGTCCCGATGGACGCGGGTAGCCCGGTGGTGATCAGCTTCGCCGCCGCCAACAGCGACCCCGCGCTGACGGACGCCCGGCTGACCCTCAGCAAGGGAGCCCACCTGGCCTGGGGCGCCGGCCCGCACGCGTGCCCGGCCAAGTCCCCGGCCCAGCTGATCGCCCTGAGCGCGATCGAGTGCCTGCTCAACGCCCTCCCGGACGTCACGCTCGCGGTGCCCGCGGAGAGCGTGGAGTGGCGGCCGGGCCCGTTCCAGCGCGGCCTGGTCTCGCTGCCGGTGCGGTTCACCCCGGCGCCCGCCCGTACCACGGGGCCGGGCGTGCGGACGGACCCCGCACCGGGCGGGGCGCCGGGCGGCTCCGCGGCGGCGCAGGCGTACCCGCAGGTCACCGCCCCGGCGCCGGTCCGGGCCCCGCAGAAGAAGGGGTGGTGGAGCTCCTTCCTGGACGTCTTCCGGCTCTGAGACGTCCTGGGCTCCGAACCGACGCGCCGTCGGAATCCGCTCGACCACCACTGGGTGAACCGGGTGTGACGGCGGCGCGGCACGTGACGGGGGCAACACGGATCGACGCTTGAGCGCACTGTTACTGGGTAGATCGCCGCCGTACTGCCCGCCCGCGCGCAAGGAGCCCCGTGTGACCGCCATGTTGGAAGCCCGCCCTGCGGATCCGGAGCGTCCTGACGCAAGGGTCGACCGTCGTGCCGCCGTGCCGCTGCTGCGGAGGCTGCGGTCGGCCGAGGGGCTCGCCGACCCGAGCCCGGTCTACGACGAGCTGCGGGCGCTGGGCGATCTCGTCCCGGCGCCCTGGGGCGGCTACCTGGTCACCGGTTACGACGCGTGCGACCAGGTCCTGCGCGGCAGGACCTGGCTCGTCCCCGACTTCGCCTGGCAGGAGCGGCAGACCGGGACGGAGCGCTGGGAGGCCGTCGCCACCCAGGAGATGAGCCGGACCCTCTCCCGGCTCAACGCCCCCGAGCACACCCGGCAACGGCGCAGCCTCGGGAACCTCTTCGACCGGAACACCCTCCGGGACATGGCTCCGCAGATCGAGGCCGACGCCACCGAACTGCTCGACCGCCTGGCCGAGCGAATACGGGCGGACGGCGAGGCGGACTTCGCCGCCGTGGTCAGCGAGCAGCTGCCGATCGGAACCGTCGGGCGCTGGCTGGACATCGCGCCGGCGGACTACCCGCACATCCTGACGATGACCCACAACCAGGTGCACGCCCAGGAACTGCTGCCCACCAAGAGCCAGCTGGCGGTCTCCGAGCAGGCCACCATGGACCTGCGCGAGTACTTCACCCGCCTCGTCCGGGAGCGGCGCGACAAGGACGGCGACGACGTGATCGCCGGCTGGATCCGCACCTGGGACGAGCTGGAGGGCGACCGCGAGGCCACCGACCGGATGGTCTACCAGCTCACCATGTTCGTCACCATCGCCTCGCTGGAGACCACGGCGACGCTGCTCTCCTCGCTGGTGTGGCAGCTGCTGCGGTCGCCCGGGACGTGGGAGTGGCTGCGGGAGCGGCCGGAGCACATCGACGAGGCGATCGACGAGGCGCTGCGCTACGACCCGCCGATCCGCGTCAACAGCCGCGTCGCGGGCGAGGACACCGTGCTGGCCGGGGTGTTCCTCCCCAAGGACACCATGGTCCACGTGATGTACGGCGCGGCCAACCGCGATCCGCGCCGCAACCCGGACCCGCACGCCTTCGACGTGCTCCGCCGGGGCACCCACCTCACCTTCGGCGGCGGCGCCCACTACTGCCTCGGCGCGGGCCTGGCCCGGTTGGAGGCACGCGCCCTGCTCGGCCAGCTGCTGCGGCGCTTCCCGACCCTGCGGGCGGTGAGCCCGCCGGAGCACGCGTCCCGGATGGTCTTCCACCGGGTGACGTCCCTGAGAGTGTCCGCATGAACGTTTCCCCGCAGGCGCCCCAGTACCCGTCGCACGCGATGCAGCCCCCGTACGTCCCGTACCCCTCGGCGCCCACCGGCTGGTACCCGCAGCCCGGGTCCGTCCCCGAGCCCGCGCCGATCCCCGAGCCCGCGCCGACCCGTACGGTCCGTTCCGAGCTCCGGGGCGCGGTGCTCCACGTCGAGCTGGACAGCCCGGGGACCGGGAACGCCGTCACCGCGGCCATGCTGGACGAACTCCTCGCCGTCCTCGCCGTACCCGACCCGGCCGTGCGGGTGATCGTGCTGTCCGCGGCCGGCCGGGACTTCTGCCTCGGCGGCGACCGCGACGAACTCTTCGCGGGTCTGGACGAGGACCCGACCGGCGGCGGCATACGGAGCTACGGGGACAAGGCCCGCAGGGTCTGCGAAGCCCTCACCAACAGCTCCGCCGTGACCGTCGCACGGGTCCAGGGCCGGGCGACCGGCGCCGGCTTCGCCCTGGCGCTCGCCTGCGACCTGCGGGTCGGCGCCGACGACGCCGTCTTCCGGCTGCCCGAGCTGGCCCTGGGCCTGCCCGTCGCCTGGGGCGGTCTGCTGCCCCGCCTGATCCACGAGGTCGGCGCGGCCCGGGTCCGCGAGATCATCCTCACCGGTCGCCCGGTCGGCGCGGTGGAGGCGCGTGAGCTCGCCATCCTGCAGCGGGTCGTCCCCGAGGAGGACCTGGATGCGGCGGTGGCCGAGTGGACCAGGCCCGTCACACGCCGCCCCGAGGCCGCGCTGCGGGTCACCAAGACACTGCTCGCCGCCCACGCGTCGGCCACCCGGCTGGCGGACGCCTCCGTGCTCGACTCCGAGCTGATGGCTTCGGTCCTCGCCGCCGCCCACTACACCCGCGGCCTCGCCACCCGGCCCCCGGCGTTCTAGGCCGGACAGGCCCTAGCCGGCCGCTGCCGTCCGTCGCCTCCGGAAGGTGACGGACGGCGCGGTGGCGCCCCTTCCGTTTCGCGGTTCAGGGAAGGGGCGGGGCGGGTGCCGCGACCCGGTCAGCGGGCGGCGGCGCGCTGGAGCGCGCTGGCGAGGAGGGCGAGGTCGGTGGGGCCGTTGCCGAGTTCGCGGACCGGGCGGCGGGCGGGCGGGGCGCCGAGCTGGAGCGGGTCTATCGCGACGACGGTGGGGCGCAGGGTGGCGGTGCGCGGGATGCGGCCGCTGATCCGGGCGGTCTGGAAGGCGGTGACGCCGCCGTCCGGCAGGCGCAGGTAGCCGCGGCCGGGGGTGTCCTCGGGGAGGGCGGCCGCGTCGCCGAGGTGGATCAGCAGGTCGGAGTCGGCCGGGTCCTCGGTGCGCAGCGCGATCCGCAGCAGGGCGGCCTCGTCGACCTCGGTGCCGGCGCTCTCCTCCGGACGGCCGGTGGCGACCGCGAGGTGGACGCCGAGCGGGCCGCCGCGGCGGGCGACGGCGGCGAGCGCGCGGGCGAGCGGGCGGCCGGCCGGGGAGGTGGGGGCGAGCAGGGCGTCGTAGTCGTCGACCACGACGACCAGCCGGGCCGGAACGGGGGCGGCCGCCGGGCGGGGGGCGTCGCCGCTGCGGGGCTGGATGATCCTGGGGGAGGCGGCGGAGCCGGCCGCGCCGACGGTGGCGGGCACCGGCACCTGCGGGCGTTCCGCGTCCGCGGCGCCGTGCTGCCCGTCCAGGATCCGGGCGGCGTGCCAGGAGGCGAAGTCCAGGCCGTCGAACAGCCGCTCGCGCAGGGCGAGTTCGTCCTCCAGCGCCTCGGCCGCGAGCAGCGCGGCGCGCGGGTCGGCGGCGGCGTTCACCCGGCCGGTGACGTGCGGCAGTTCGGTGCAGCCGTCCAGGCCGTCCTCCGTCGCCCGGCCCTCGATGAGGGTGACGGCCAGCCGCTCGGGGCGCTCGGAGACGGCGAGCGAGGCGACCAGGGTGCGCAGCAGTTCGGTCTTGCCGGAGCCGCGGGCGCCGCCGATGAGCAGGTGCGGGCCGCCCGGGTCGGGGGAGGGGAGGGCGAGTTCGGGGTCGGCCAGGTCGAGCGTGCAGAGCTCGTCCCGGGTGGTGCCGAGCAGCGCGGTGGCGGCGCCGATGCCGCCGGCGTGGGCGTCCCAGCGGGCGGACAGCTTGGCGGGGGTGACGGTGTCGAGCTGGAGCAGGTCGAGCAGCCGCAGGGCGTCGGGCAGCGGGCCGCGGGCGGCCGGGACGGCCTCGCGCAGCGGGGCGAGGACGCGGGCGAGCCGTTCGGCCCAGACGTCGGAGACGGCGTCCAGCGAGACCTCGTGCAGGGTCTCCCGGCCGCGGGCGACCGGGCGGTCGAGCGAGAGCTGGGTGCCGACCTCGCCGGTGATCAGGGCGGTGGCGCCGAGGCCGCGGGGGAGCAGTTCGGGCTGCTCGGCGAGGCAGATCGGGAAGATGCCGACGGCCGGGCCCTGGCGCAGCAGCAGGTCGAGCGCCTGCCGGGCGGTCTCGGTGGCCGGGCGGCCGTCCACCACGACCACGGTGGCGGGGTGGCCGCCGAGGCCGGTCGGGGCACTGAGCCGGGCGGTGAGTTCGGTCAGCCGGGCGGTGGCCTGGTCGTCGTCGAGGCCGAGCAGCAGGCGGCAGTCCTGGCCTTCGGCGGGGCGCAGGTGGGGCAGCCACAGGGCCCAGGCCCAGGTGTCGGTGCGTTCCTCGGGGGCGCGGCCCGGGTCGGCGTCGACGACGACGAGGCTCAGGCCGGTCGGCGGGTGCAGGGCCGCGAGTTGGGCGACGACGGCGCGGGTGAGCGAGTCCAGGCGTTCCCGGGGTCCGCTGAGGCCGAGGCTGCCGGCGGTCTGCAGGTCGAGGGTGACGGGGACGGCGGGCAGCGTGGTGCCGGGTGCGGTGCCGGGGCCGCCGGGGCGGTCGGCGGTGCCCAGGCGCAGGGTGAGCGCGTCGGGATGGCCGGGGCCGCGCTCCCAGAGCCGGGGGCCGGGGCCGACGGCGTTGAGCAGCAGGGTGGCGAGATCCGGCCACCGTTCGCGCTGGGCGGCGGCCTGGCGGAGCCGGACGGCGGTGTGGTGGCGCTCGGCGCTCTCCTGGCCGGGCGGTTCGGCGGTGCGGCCGAGCCGTAGCGAGAGCAGGCCGCGGCCGCGGCCGGGGGCGGGTTCGGGGGCGGCGGGCGGTTCCGCCACCGGCGGGGCGGGGCGGACCGGGCCGGGGGCGGCGAGCTGGAGGTGGCCGTGGCCGTCGGGCAGGGCGGCGCGGCCGGTGCCGGGGCCGTCGGCCGGGTCGGGGACGGCCACCTGCAGGGTGGATTCGCCGATCCGCAGCAGGGCGCCGGCGTCCAGCGGGACGGCCTCCTCGGGTGCGCCGGGCGGGACGAGCCGGCCGTCCAGGGTGGTGCCGTTGGTGGAGCCGAGGTCGCGGACGGTGACCTTGCCGTCGTCGGCGAGGTGCAGGGCCAGGTGCAGCCGGGAGACGTCGGGGTCGTCGAGCGGGACGTCGGCCTCGCCGGAGCGGCCGATCCGGATCTCCCGGCCGTGCAGCCGGTGCACCCCGCCGGCGTCCGGGCCGCCGACCACGCGCAGTTCGGCGGCGGCGGGGGTGTCGTCGGGGTCGTCGGCGGTCGGGTCGGGCTCGTTGAGGCTGAGGACGGCGCCGTCGAGGAGCGGGGGGTGGCCGAGCAGGGTGTGCTCGTCCACCCGGTGCGCCCCGGCGTACAGGTGCACATGGGTGGCGGCCCGGGGCCCGCGCACGCCGACGGCGCCCGCGAGGGCGCCCGCGAGGGAGCCGAGCGCGGTGCCGACGGGCGCGGTGACCAGCACGTCCACGTAGGGGATGGCGGAGCCGGCGGCGGTCGGGCCGCTGCGCGGTCGGAGGACGGTCAGCCGGATCTGCATCTCGCCCGCGGGTCCCTTCTGCTGGTGTGAAGCCTGGTACCGCTGCCCGGTGTCCTCGCGGGCGCGCGGGGCGACCGCGGCGACCCTTTGGGCCACACGAGTGGCGAGTGTCCATCCTGCCATCCGTCACGGACAGTCCGCGCACCGTACCGGATTTGACGATCTTGCGATCATCGCCATGGTGGAGGCGACGGAGGGTCAGGTCAACCGGTGCCGCGAGGGCCCCGTCGGCGGGCCCGTCGAACGGGTCCGGGAAGTCCCCTAGGGGATGTCCCCCAACCCCTCCGGGATGGCCTGCCGGTCGCCTCAAAAACCTGAACGGACACCGTTAGAGTGGCCGCAGACACGGGCCCGGCAGGCTCACCGCACCGGCGGAGGAGCGCCCCGCGCGGGCGGCACGACGAGGAGTGCGACAGGTGCGGCCAGTCGGCAGCAAGTATCTGCTTGAGGAGACCCTCGGTCGGGGTGCCACCGGGACGGTCTGGCGCGGCCGGGTGCGCCCCGACGTCCAGGTGCCCGGCAGCGAGCCCGGGCAGCTGGTGGCGATCAAGGTGCTGCGCGAGGAACTGGCGGCCGACCCGGACGTCGTGATGCGCTTCCTGCGCGAGCGCTCGCTGCTGCTGCGGCTGACCCACCCCAACATCGTCCGGGTCCGCGACCTGGTGGTCGAGGGCGAGCTGCTGGCCCTGGTGATGGACCTGGTCGACGGCCCCGACCTGGCCCGCTACCTGCGCGCCAACGGCCCGTTCAGCCCGATCGCCGGCGCCCTGCTGATGGCCCAGGTCGCGGACGCGCTGGCGGCCAGCCACGAGGACGGGATCGTCCACCGCGACCTCAAGCCGGCCAACGTGCTGCTCGCCTCCGTGCTGGTGGACGGCACCGAGCAGATGCACCCGCTGCTGACGGACTTCGGCATCGCCCGCCTGGCCGACTCGCCGGGCATCACCCGCACCCACGAGTTCGTCGGCACCCCCGCCTACGTCGCCCCGGAGTCCGCCGAGGGCCGCCCGCAGACCTCCGCGGTGGACGTCTACGGCGCCGGGATCATGCTGTACGAGCTGGTCACCGGCCGCCAGCCGTTCCAGGGCGACGGCGCCCTCGCGGTCCTCCAGGCCCACCTGGCGCAGGAGCCGCAGCGGCCCAGCACCATGCCCGAGCCGCTCTGGACGGTGATCGAGCGCTGCCTGCGCAAGGACCCGGCGCAGCGGCCGGGCGCGACCTCGCTGGCCCGCGCGCTGCGGGTGGTGGCGGCCGGCGTCGGGGTGCACGCCTCCCCGGCGGCGGTGGACGAGGCGCTCGCGGTCGGCGCGCTGCTCCTGCCGGACCCGCGGCCGACCGCCGTCCCGAACGCCGCCGCGGCCGTCCCGGACCTGCCGCCGACCGCCCCGGGCATGCCGCCCGCGGGCCCCGGCGCCCCGCACTACGACCCGGCCGCGGCGACCCGGGTGATGAGCACCCAGCCGCCGCCCGCCCCGCCGTACGGCGCCCCGGACCGCACCCAGGTGATGCCGCCCACCGTCGTGCCGCCGCCCCCGCCGGGCGCACCGGGCGCGCCGAAGGAGGAGACGCCGCACCCGTGGCAGACGCAGCTGCGGGCGGCGCGGGACCGCAACCAGCAGACCCAGGTCGGCTACTTCGGGCCGGAGGACTTCGAGGACCCGCAGGTCGCCCCGCCGCCCTACCAGGCCGGGACGGGGGGCCAGGCGGGGCCGGGAGGCCGGCCGGGCCAGGGCGGCCGACCGGGCTACCAGCCGCAGCCGCCGGCCGGCTACCAGCCGGACCAGCGACGCCAGGGCCCGCCGCCGCCCGGGTACGCCCAGCGCCCGCAGGTCGCCCCGCCGCCGTACCAGGGCGGCCCGGGCGGCCAGCCCGGCCACGGCGGCCAGCCGCAGCCCGGCGGCCGTCCGCAGCCGCCCGGCGGCTACCGGCCGGCCCCGGCGGGGTACGGGCAGTCGCAGGGCGGCTACCCGCCGCCGCCCCCGCCCGCCCCGGTGCCGCGCCGGAGCGAGCCGCCGGCGCCGCAGCACCGCGAGCCCCCGCAGCACCGCGAGGAGCCGCGCGAGCAGGCCCGCCGCGAGCCCGCCCCGCCGCGCGAGCGGCGCCCGCGCAGCCGCAACCGGATGTACATCCCGGGGCTCGGCTGTCTCAAGGGCTGCCTGATGGTGCTGCTGGTCCTGGTCGTGGCCGGGGTGGCGCTGTGGAACTTCACGCCGCTGCCGCACTACTGGGACAACGTCCAGGGCTGGTTCAACACCGTGCGCGACTGGGCGAACGCGCTGTTCGGCAGCTCGTAGATCTGACGTCGGGTCGGGTCCGGCCGTACGGGCCCCGCTCACGCCCGACACCGCGCCCGGGCGGCAGGATTGACGATTTGTCGACAATTCCGGAGATTTCTCGCCCGAGACTGCCCGCCCGGGGCCGTCAGGCGGCCCGCGCGGGGGGTCGGGGCGCGTAGGTTGGTCGCTGTTGTCCCGCCCCACCGAGCGCACCGGACCCCCGGCGCGCTCCCGCGCCGCCCACGGAGCAGCATTGGCACGCAAGATCGGCAGCCGGTACACCGTCCACCAGGTGATCGGCCGGGGTTCGGCCGGGACGGTCTGGCTCGGTGAGGGGCCCGACGGCCCGGTGGCGGTCAAGCTGCTGCGCGAGGACCTGGCCGCCGACCAGGTGCTGGTCGGCCGCTTCGTCCAGGAACGCGCCGCGCTGACCAGCCTCGACCACCCCCGGGTGGTCGGCGTGCGCGACATGGTCGTGGACGGCAGCGACCTCGCCCTGGTGATGGAGCTGGTCCAGGGCACCGACCTGCGCTCCCGGCTGGAGCGGGACGGCGCACTCCCGCCGCAGACCGCCGCCTCGGTCATCGCGGACGTCGCCGACGGCCTGGCCGCCGCGCACGCGGCCGGCATCGTCCACCGCGACGTCAAGCCGGAGAACGTCCTGCTCGACCTCGCCGCCGCCCCCGGGCCCGGCGGCGCCCCGCGCGCCAAGCTCACCGACTTCGGCGTGGCCCGCCTGGTCGACGCCCCGCGCCGGACCCGGGCCACCAGGATCATCGGCACCCCCGACTACCTCGCCCCGGAGATCATCGAGGGCCTGGAGCCGCGCGCCGCCGTCGACATCTACGCCCTCGCCACCGTGCTGTACGAGCTGCTGGCCGGCTTCACCCCGTTCGGCGGCGGCCACACCGGCGCGGTGCTGCGCCGCCACGTCACCGAGCAGGTGCCGCCGATCCCCGGCCTGCCGGACGGGCTGTGGCGGATCATCTCCGAGTGCCTGGCCAAGGCCCCGGCCTCCCGGCTGCGGGCCGCCGAGCTGGCCGCCCGGCTGCGCGAGCAGCTGCCCTCGCTGGCCGGCCTGCCGGTGCTGGCCGTCCCCTCCCAGGGCCGCGCCCCGGCCGAGGAGGCGCTGACCCCCGGCGAGGCCGTGTACGCCGAGGTGGACGCCGGCCCGGGCGTCCACAAGCGCCGCCGCGGCCCGGCCGTCCCACTGGTGCCCGGCGTCGCCCCCGACTCCACCCGGGACACCCACACCAGCCTGCGCCGCCCCTCCGCGGACGAGCTGGCCGCGTACGCCGCGGAGTCCCGCGCCCAGCGCACCGCCCCGGGCGCCGGGCACCGCCGGGACCGGCAGGCACTGCTGCGCCGCCGCCGGCTGCTGGCCGTCCTGCTGGCCACCGTCCTGCTGCTGGCGGGCGCCGCCGCGGCCTGGACGGCCTTCGCGGCCACCGCGCCGGACGCCGGCCATCCGGCCCGTCCGGCGGTGTCCGGCACGGCCCCGCGGGCGCCGTAGCGGGCCGTCGGGCCGCTCCCGGAGGGTCGGTGGACCCCGGTGTCGCCATGACCACCCCCGGAACCATTACCCTGGGGGCGTGGCAGCCGTCGATCCTTCCGAAGAGCTCAAGAACCTCGAAACGACCATGGGGTCGATCGAGGCCGTCCTCGACCTGGACAAGATCCGGGCCGACATCGCGGTCCTGGAGGAGGATGCAGCCGCCCCCAACCTGTGGGACGACGTCGCGAACGCGCAGAAGGTGACCAGCCGGCTCTCCTTCCTCCAGGGTGAACTGCGCAAGGTCGAGGGCCTGCGCAGCCGCATCGACGACCTGGGCGTGCTGTTCGAGCTGGCCGAGGCCGAGGACGACGCGGACACCCGCGTCGAGGCCGAGGCCGAACTCGTCTCCGTCCAGAAGGCGGTCGAGGAGCTGGAGGTCCGCACCCTCCTGTCCGGCGAGTACGACGCCCGCGAGGCGCTCATCAACATCCGGGCCGAGGCCGGTGGCGTCGACGCCGCCGACTTCGCCGAGCAGCTGATGCGCATGTACCTGCGCTGGGCCGAGCGGCACGGGTACGCCACCGAGGTGTACGACACCTCGTACGCCGAAGAGGCCGGCATCAAGTCCGCGACCTTCACCGTCAAGGCGCCGTACGCCTACGGCACGCTCTCGGTCGAGCAGGGCACCCACCGTCTGGTGCGCATCTCGCCGTTCGACAACCAGGGCCGCCGGCAGACCTCCTTCGCCGGTGTCGAGGTGCTCCCGGTCGTCGAGCAGTCCGACCACGTCGACATCGACGAGGGCGACCTGCGCATCGACGTGTACCGTGCCTCCGGCCCCGGCGGCCAGGGCGTCAACACCACCGACTCGGCGGTGCGCATCACGCACATCCCGACCGGCGTGGTCGTCTCCTGCCAGAACGAGCGCTCGCAGATCCAGAACAAGGCGTCCGCGATGAACGTCCTCCAGGCCAAGCTGCTGGAGCGGCGCCGCCAGGAGGAGCGCGCGGCGATGGACGCGCTCAAGGACAGCGGCAGCTCCTGGGGCAACCAGATGCGCTCCTACGTGCTGCACCCGTACCAGATGGTCAAGGACGTCCGCACCGAGTACGAGGTCGGCAACCCGCAGGGCGTGCTGGACGGCGACATCGACGGCTTCATCGAGGCCGGCATCCGGTGGCGCAAGCAGCGGGAGACCGCCGCGCAGTAGGCGCAGGCCAGGCTCAGACAGCGAAGAGGGCCCCCGACCGGATCGGTCGGGGGCCCTTCCGGTAGGTCTCGGACGGGGTGAGCGGACTCAGGCCAGTGCCTGCCGGGCGATCAGCGCCACCGCGAGCAGACCGGCCAGCAGGGCCAGCAGCATCGCGGGGGAGAGCGCCGCGAACGGCCCCTGCTGCTCCTGCAGCCGGGCCCGGTTGGCGCGGCAGACCGGGCAACGCCCGTCACTCACGCGGCCGTTGCAGTTGGCGCACACCAGATGGTCGCAGGTCATGCGATCTCCTCCTCGCTGCTACAGCCAACGCACCGGACGGGGCTTTGGTTCCTCTTCTTGCCCTGTGCGGGGGAGCGCCCGAACGCGGACGCCACCTCCACTCTGCCAGGTTCTGACCGTTCCGGCTCCCGGGCTGTGAGATGCCTCGCAATTTTCGGGGCATAACCGGACATTGTCCCCCAGATTTCGACGTCCGTCCCGGGCCGACCCTGCGCGCCGACCGTCGATTCGCGTATGGTCCCAGACCGGGAGCGGCCCTTTCCGCTCCCATCGCCCGCCCCAGGGCCGGGCGCCCGGGGTGGATGGACCGAGGACTGGCGCCGCCTAGGATGGCCTCCGTGATGCAGCCGTGATCAGATTCGACAACGTCTCCAAGACCTATCCCAAGCAGAACCGTCCCGCCCTGGACAACGTCTCGCTGGAGATCGAGAAGGGCGAGTTCGTCTTCCTGGTCGGCTCGTCCGGCTCGGGCAAGTCCACCTTCCTGCGCCTGTGCCTGCGCGAGGAGCGCCCCAGTACGGGTGAGGTGCACGTGCTGGGCAAGGACCTCGGCAAGCTGTCCAACTGGAAGGTGCCGCACATGCGCCGCCAGCTGGGCACCGTCTTCCAGGACTTCCGCCTGCTGCCGAACAAGACGGTCGCGCAGAACGTCGCCTTCGCGCTTGAGGTGATCGGCAAGCCCAAGAGCGCCATCAACAAGGTGGTGCCCGAGGTGCTGGAGCTGGTCGGCCTCGGCGGCAAGGAGGACCGCATGCCGGGCGAGCTCTCCGGTGGTGAGCAGCAGCGCGTGGCGATCGCCCGCGCGTTCGTGAACCGCCCGATGCTGCTGATCGCGGACGAGCCCACCGGCAACCTCGACCCGCAGAACTCCGTCGGCATCATGAAGCTGCTCGACCGCATCAACCGCACCGGCACCACGGTGCTGATGGCCACCCACGACCAGGCCATCGTCGACCAGATGCGCAAGCGCGTCATCGAGCTCGACAAGGGGCTGCTCGTCCGCGACCAGGCCCGCGGCGTCTACGGATACCAGCACTGACCGACCGGCGCTGAACCTGTAGGGCCGTCCGCCCGCGTCGCCAGACCAGCAGTACCGACCCTGGAGTTGTTACCCGCATGCGTGCCCAGTTCGTCCTGTCGGAGATCGGTGTGGGTCTCCGCCGCAACCTGACGATGACCATCGCGGTCGTGGTCAGTGTCGCGCTCTCCCTCGCCCTCGCCGGTTCCTCGCTCCTGGTCCGCGACCAGGTGAACTCCATGAAGGGGTACTGGTACGACAAGGTCGAGGTGAGCATCTACTTCTGCACCAAGTCGGACGCCCGCAACTCGCCGCAGTGCGACAAGGGCGCGGCCACCGACCAGCAGGTGCAGGACATCAAGGCCCAGCTGGACAAGATGGACTCGGTGGTCCAGTCGTCGACCTTCGAGAGCTCCGCCGAGGCGTACAAGCACTGGAAGGAGATGAACCCGGACAACCCGCTCATCTCCGTCCTGGGCCCGGACGCCATGCCGCAGTCCTGGCGGGTCAAGCTCAACGACCCGACCAAGTACGACGTCATCCAGAGCGCCTTCGCCGGAAAACCGGGCGTCAAGTCGGTCGAGGACCAGCGGAAGATCCTGGAGAACCTGTTCGGGCTGCTCAACGGCCTCCAGACGGCGGCCTTCGTGATCATGGTGCTGATGCTGTTCGTCGCCCTGCTGCTGATCGTCAACACCGTCCGGGTGTCGGCGTACAGCAGGCGGCGCGAGACCGGCATCATGCGCCTGGTCGGCGCCTCGAACTTCTACGTCCAGATGCCGTTCATCGCCGAGGCCGCGTTCTCCGCGCTGCTCGGCGCGATCATGGCCTCCGGGCTGCTGGTCGGCGGGCACTTCTTCGTCCAGAACTGGCTGGCCGACCGGGTGCAGTTCATCCACTTCATCGGCCTCGGCTCGGTGCTCGCGGTGATACCGCTGCTGATCGTGGTCGGTATGGGCATGGCCGGTGTGGCGGCGTTCTTCACCCTGCGCAAGTACCTCAAGGTCTGACCCCGACGGGCCCGGCGGCCCCGGACGGCACTGCGCCGTCCGGGGCCGCCGCCGTTCTCCGCTCCACCGTTCCGGCCTGTCGTGCCCGACGCGGTGTCTACACTCCGATGCCATGCTGCAAACTCCGCGCAGGGCACGTCAGGTGGCCACCCTCAGCCTGGTGTTCGGCGCCGTGCTGATGGCCGGGGCCGCCACCGGCGCCTGGGGCGACCCGAGCGGTCCGCCGCGGCGCCCGTCCGCCGACGCCGGCCCGGCCGCCGGGTCCGCCGTGGGCCTCCCGGCGGACCCGGCCGGCACCGCGCTGTCCGAGCAGCAGGCCGAGCACCTGCTGGGAGCCAACGGCGACCGCTGGGGCGCGTACTACAGCGCCCAGGAGTACGCCGAGTTCAGCCAGGGCCTGGACGGCCGCTACCTGGGCGTCGGCCTCTCGGTCGGCCGCGGTGAGGACGGCGTCACCACGGTCTCCCAGGTCGCGCCCGCCGGGCCCGCCGCCGCGGCCGGGATCGCGGCCGGCGACCGGCTGCTGCGGATCGACGAGGACCCGGCCGACCGCCTGCCGGTCACCGAGGTGGTGGCCCGGCTGCGCGGGCGGGACGGCGAGCGCACGGCGGGCTCCGAGGTCACCCTCGCCGTGCGGCGCGGCGACGGCGAGGCCCGCGAACTGCGGCTGCGGCGCGTCCTGCTGGACAGCCAGCAGGTCACCGCCGTGCACCTGGAGAAGGGCGCGCTGCGGATCACCGTGCGGGCCTTCACCAGCGGCGTGACCGACCAGGTGCGCGCCGCGCTGCGCGCCCCGCACACCGGCGTGGTGCTCGATCTGCGCGGCAACTCGGGCGGGCTGGTCGAGGAGGCCGCCGGCACCGCCGGGATCTTCCTGGACGGCGGCCCGGTCGGCTCCTACCAGGAGCGCGGCGAGACCCGGGAATTGACCGCACCGCCCGGAGGCGACCAGCGCACCCCGCTGGTGGTGCTGGTCGACGGCGGCACGATGAGCGCCGCCGAACTGCTCACCGGCGCGCTCCAGGACCGCAGCCGCGCCGTGGTGGTGGGCTCGCGGACCTTCGGCAAGGGCACCGTCCAGCAGCCCAGCCGGCTCGCCGACGGCGCCGTGCTGGAGCTGACCGTCGGCCGCTACTACACCCCGGCCGGCCGCTCCCCGGAAGGCGCCGGCCTGGCCCCGGACGTCCCGGCGACCGGCGGCGAGGACGCCGACGCGCTCGCCCTGCGGGTGCTGGCCGGGCTCGGCACCCGGGCCTAAAGGGGCTGCCCCGCGCGGGCCGAAGTGCGAGAATGGCCGCGCTATGGCAAAGGAAACCGGACAGAAGCTGATCGCGCAGAACAAGAAGGCGCGACACGAGTACATGATCCTCGACACCTACGAGTGCGGCCTGGTGCTCACCGGCACGGAGGTGAAGTCGCTGCGCGAGGGGCGGGCCAACCTGGTCGACGGCTACGCCTACATCCAGGGCCACGAGGCCTGGATCGACAACGTGTTCATCCCCGAGTACACCCAGGGGACGTGGACCAACCACGCGGCCCGGCGCAAGCGCAAGCTGCTGCTGCACAAGATGGAGATCCGCAAGATCGAGACCAAGGTCCGCGACGCGGGCCACACGCTCATCCCGCTCTCGCTGTACTTCAAGGACGGCCGGGTGAAGCTCGAACTCGCGCTCGCCGTCGGCAAGAAGCTGTACGACAAGCGGCAGACGCTGCGCGAGAAGCAGGACACCCGCGAGACGGCCCGCGCGGTGGCGGCCGCCCGACGGCGCCAGCGTTAATCCGCTGGACCCTCACCCGTCGCCTCGCGTACTATGGCGCCAGCAACACGGACGGTCACCGTCCGGCTGTTTCTCAACAAAACATGGGGATGATCGGTTTCGACAGGGGATGTTGAAACAGGGGAAGCGAGCCGAGGAACGCGGCAATGATCTCGTTAACCACGTGTCGCAAAAAAATAATCGCCAACTCTAAGCGCGATTCCCAGCAGTTCGCTCTCGCTGCCTAATAAGCACCGATAGCGCTTGGGTGTCAGACCGGGGAGTTCCCGACCCGGACCCTGGCATAATCTAGGGAACTCAACCGTCCGCCCGGGCTGCGAGGGTGGATGGGAAATCAAACAGCAGCTGGGCCTGTTGGCGGCTTGTCCGTGTGACCGCCAGGGCCGAGAAAAGCACAGCGGACTGCGCTCGGAGAAGCCCTGAATTAACTCCACTGGACCCGGGTTCGATTCCCGGCATCTCCACCACCCCATGTTCACAGTGAAGGCCGTCCACCGCTCAGCGGAGGGCGGCCTTCGTGCTGCCGCCGTACCGGGGCCGTGTCCGTTTCGATGCGGCTCCGATGCGTCTCCGACGCCGTCCCGATGCGGCGCGCGGCACCGGCCGGGGCGTAGGATCATCCGTCCGCTCGTTTTCCGGAGCCGGATTCCGTCGCTACCACCGAGGCCATGCAGAGCAACACGGACACCACCGCCGCCACCGACCACGAGACCGTACGCGAACGCGAGATCGCCGGTGAGCAGCAGCACCTCGACACCGTCTACCACCGGCTGGAGGAGAAGCTCGCCGAGGCCGAGTACATCCTGGAGGACGCCGCCAAGCGGGTTCACGTCGGCACCCCCGGCGCACTCGCCGAGCGGGACGCCCAGGTCTACCGGGCCGGTGCGCACCTCCAGCGCCTGAACAACGAGTTCGAGGACTTCCTGTTCGGCCGGATCGACCTCCAGCGGGCGGACGCCCCGGAGGAGCACGGCATTCCCTCCGACACCCCGCTCGACCCGGCCGACCCGGCCGTCGCCGAGACCCTGCACATCGGTCGCCTCGGTGTGCTGGACGCCGAGTACGGCCCGCTGGTGATCGACTGGCGGGCGCCCGCCGCCGCGCCGTTCTACCGCGCCACCCCGGTCGAGCCGGGCCGGGTGATCCGCCGCCGGGTGATCCGCTCCAAGGGGCGCCGGGTGGTCGGCGTCGAGGACGACCTGCTGCGCCCCGACCTGACCCCGACCCTGAACGGCCGGGAGCTGGCCGTGGTCGGCGACGGTGCGCTGATGGCCTCGCTCGGCCGCGCCCGCAGCCACTCGATGCGCGACATCGTCTCCTCCATCCAGAAGGAGCAGGACGAGGTGATCCGCGCGGCCGCCGCCGGCGCCACGCTCGTCACCGGCGGCCCGGGCACCGGCAAGACCGCCGTGGCCCTGCACCGCGCCGCGTACCTGCTGTACCAGGACCGCCGCCGCTACGCCGGGGGCATCCTGGTGGTCTCGCCGACCCCGCTGCTGGTCTCCTACACCGAGGGCGTGCTGCCCTCGCTCGGCGAGGAGGGCCAGGTCGCCATCCGCGCGGTCGGCTCGCTGGTGGACGGCATCGAGGCGGGCACCTACGACAGCCCGGAGGCGTCGCGGGTCAAGGGCTCGGCCCGGATGGTGCAGCTGCTGCGCCGGGCCGCCCGGGCCGCGCTGGAGCTGGGCGCGCCGCAGGAGCTGAAGGTGGTCGCCCGCGGCGAGGTGCTCAAGCTGGACGCGGCCCGCCTCAAGGCCGTCCGCGGCAACGTGATCGGCTCCGGCGGCACCCCGCTGAACCTGCTGCGCCCGCGGGCCCGCAGGCTGCTGCTGGACGCCCTGTGGCAGGAGGCCACCCGGCACCTGCCGAAGCCCGCCGACCACTACGCCCGCGAGCAGCGCCAGGAGGAGAAGGAGTCCTTCGACGAGTACGTCTCGGACGAGGCGCCGTTCCTGGACTTCCTGGACGCCTGGTGGCCCGCGCTCACCCCGCGCCGGGTGCTCGCCACGCTCAAGCAGCACCGGCACACCAACCGGATCGCCCGCCGCGCCGTCGCCCCGGACGAGGCGAGGCTGCTGGCCGCCTCCTGGCGCCACCTGTCCCACCGGGGCGAGGGCGCGCTGTCCGCGCACGACGTCGCGCTGGTGGACGAGCTCCAGGTGCTGCTCGGCGAGGCGGCCCGGCCGAAGGTGCGCGAGGTGGACGCGGTGGACCTGCTGAGCGGGCTGGAGGAGGTCACCACCTTCGCCGACCGCAGCTCCCGCCAGCGCGAGCGGGTGCCGGTGGAGCGCACCGAGTACGCGCACGTGATCGTGGATGAGGCGCAGGACCTCACCCCGATGCAGTGGCGGATGATCGGCCGCCGGGCCCGGATGGCGACCTGGACGATCGTCGGCGACCCGGCGCAGTCCTCCTGGCCGTTCCCGCAGGAGGCCCAGGCCGCGCTGGACGAGGTGCTGTCGGGCAAGCCGCGCCGCCGCTTCACGCTGACCGTCAACTACCGCAACCCGGCCGAGATCGCCGAGGTCGCGGCCAAGGTGCTGGCGCTGGCCGCGCCGGGCACCCCGTCGCCGAGCGCGGTGCGCCGGGTCGGCGTCGAGCCGCGCTTCGCGGCCGTCACCGATCCCGCGCCGGAGGCCTTCGGCGCGGCGGCCCGGACCGAGCTGGAGCGGCTGCTGACCGAGGTGGACGGCACGGTGGCGATCGTGGTGCCGATGGACCGCCGGGCCGAGGCGGCCGGCTGGACCGAGGGCCTGGGCGAGCGGGTGGTGGCGCTGGGCAGCCTGGAGGCCAAGGGCCTGGAGTACGACGCGACCGTGGTGGCCGATCCGACCGGCATCGCCGGCGAGTCGGAGGCCGGCCTGCGGGTGCTGTACGTGGCGCTGACCCGGGCGACCCAGCGGCTGACCGTGCTGTCCGGCCCGGACGACCTGCCGGACGCGGCGGGCGTGCCCGCGCTGCTGCACGGCTGACGGCCGGTCCGCGACACGAAGAAGGCCCCCCACCGCTTGGTGAGGGGCCTTCAGACGTTAGTGACACCGACCCGCCATGCTCGCCTCGCGGCAAGTGGTCCCTCGAAGGGACGAAGGTTGGGCCCGGGGGCTTGGATCGAGCCGGTGTCCCGTCCAATGTAACGCATCGGCCCGGAGAGGCAAGAAGTTGTCGGATCCGCACACTCAATGAACGTTATTTCTGGCTACCCCTTGGAAGGTGCGACGATCGAGGTCTAGCATGCGCAGGCGATGCCTTCAACAAAACGTTGAACCTGCCGCACGGACGGAAGAAGGAAGCGTCGATGGCGACGGTGCCCAGTGTCTCCAACTCGATCACGGTGCGGCTGGAGGTCCCGGCCCGGGGCAACGCCGTCAGTGCGATCACCACGGCCGTGGAGTCCTCCGGCGGTTCGGTGACCGGTCTCGACGTCACCGCCTCCGGCCTGGAGGCGCTGCGGATCGACGTCACGGTCGCGGCCTCCTCGGTCGCGCACGGTGAGGAGATCGTCGAGAAGCTGCGGGCGATCGACGGCGTGTCGATCGGCAAGGTCTCGGACCGCACCTTCCTGATGCACCTCGGCGGCAAGATCGAGATGTCGTCCAAGCTGCCGATCCGCAACCGTGACGACCTCAGCATGATCTACACCCCGGGCGTCGCCCGGGTCTGCATGGCGATCGCCGAGAACCCCGAGGACGCCCGCCGCCTCACGATCAAGCGCAACAGCGTCGCCGTGGTCACCGACGGCTCGGCGGTGCTGGGCCTGGGCAACATCGGCCCGGCCGCCGCGCTGCCGGTCATGGAGGGCAAGGCGGCCCTGTTCAAGCGCTTCGCCGGGATCGACGCCTGGCCGATCTGCCTGGACACCCAGGACAGCGACGAGATCGTGGCCATCGTCAAGGCGATCGCCCCCGGCTTCGCGGGCATCAACCTGGAGGACATCTCCGCGCCGCGCTGCTTCGAGATCGAGGCCCGGCTGCGCGAGGCCCTGGACATCCCGGTCTTCCACGACGACCAGCACGGTACCGCGATCGTGGTGCTGGCCGCCCTCACCAACGCGCTCAAGGTGGTCGGCAAGGAGATCGGCGACATCCGGGTGGTGATGTCGGGTGCCGGCGCCGCCGGTACCGCGATCCTCAAGCTGCTGCTGGCGGCCGGCGTCGAGCACGCCACCGTGGCGGACGTGCGCGGCGTGGTCCACCAGGGCCGGGAGGACCTCAACGAGAGCCTGCGCTGGATCGCCGAGCACACCAACCGCTCGGGCCGCACCGGCAGCCTCAAGGAGGCCGTGGCGGGCGCCGACGTCTTCATCGGCGTCTCGGCCCCGAACGTCCTGGACGGCGACGACCTGGCCACCATGGCCGAGGACTCGATCGTCTTCGCGCTGGCCAACCCGGACCCGGAGGTCGACCCGGCCATCGCCCGGCAGACCGCCGCCGTGGTCGCCACCGGCCGCAGCGACTTCCCCAACCAGATCAACAACGTGCTGGTCTTCCCGGGTGTCTTCCGCGGCCTGCTGGACGCCCAGAGCCGGACCGTCAACACCGAGATGATGATCGCCGCCGCCCGGGCGCTGGCCACCACCGTCGGCGACGACGAGCTGAACGCCAACTACATCATCCCGAGCGTCTTCCACAAGGACGTCGCCAAGACGGTGGCCTCGGCGGTGCGCGAGGCGGCGCTGGCCGGCGTCCAGGAGAACACGGAGCCGGCCCGTCCGACCCCGGGCATCGTCGGCACGCTCGACGCGTCCTCCTTCCCCACCGTCAAGCTCTGACCGGCCCGGTCGCCGGCGTGTCGCCGGTCGGTCAAATGTCCGAATAGCGGACATGCCCGCCCAAGTCCGCCCCGAACCCTTGCGACACAAGGGCGAGGGGCGTGTTTGGGCTTGTCGTGCCTAGGGCGTACGGTAGCCCTGCACGGGGCAGGCGTGTCCGACAAGTACGGAACGTCCCCCTGGTCTTCCGGCGCGTCCTCCCGACCGCCGCCCGCGCCCGGTCCGCCGGAGCCGACGGAGCGTCACACCTCCAACGGGCGGGCTTTGTTCGGGTGTCGTGGCCGGGGCCCGATTGGCTTTCTCGGGGCCGGTCGGGGCAGGATTCGTATCCAGGCAGGCGGACGGGCCTTCGACGGCACCGGCGCGCGGCATCGGGTACGGACCCGGCCTGCGACCACGCAATGCCTGCATGAGCACAGTGTGCGGACCTGCGGCCCATCCGGGTGCCCCCCGGTGGGAGTACCGATGGGCCCCCGCACACCGCAAGCGAACAGACCACAGGAGTACACATGAACCGCAGTGAGCTGGTGGCCGCGCTGTCCGAGCGCGCCGAGGTGACCCGCAAGGACGCCGACGCCGTTCTGGCCGCCTTCGCCGAGATCGTCGGCGAGGTCGTCGCCAAGGGCGACGAGAAGGTCACCATCCCCGGTTTCCTGACCTTCGAGCGCACCCACCGTGCCGCCCGCACCGCCCGCAACCCGCAGACCGGTGAGCCGATCCAGATCGCGGCCGGCTACAGCGCCAAGGTGAGCGCCGGCTCCAAGCTCAAGGAAGCCGCCAAGGGCTGAACCACCCCTTGAACGCCCGAGAGGCCGGGCTCCCCGCTGGGGAGCCCGGCCTCTCGGTTTTCCGGCCCGGTGATCAGGCGTCGACCAGCTGCTCGGACGGCAGCTCGACGTGGGCGCCCAGGTCGCGCAGCTTCTCCATGAAGTTCTCGTAGCCGCGGTTGATCAGGTCGATGCCGTGCACGGTCGAGGTGCCCTCGGCCGCCAGCGCCGCGATCAGGTACGAGAAGCCGCCGCGCAGGTCCGGGATGACCAGCTCGGCGCCCATCAGCTTGGACGGGCCGGAGACGACCGCCGAGTGCAGGAAGTTGCGCGCGCCGAAGCGGCACGGGGTGGCGCCCAGGCACTCGCGGTACAGCTGGATGTGCGCACCCATCTGGTTGAGCGCGCCGGTGAAGCCGAGCCGCGACTCGTACACCGTCTCGTGGACGATGGACAGCCCGGTGGCCTGGGTCAGCGCGACCACCAGCGGCTGCTGCCAGTCCGTCTGGAAGCCCGGGTGCACGTCGGTCTCCAGGGCGATCGCCTTGAGCTCGCCGCCCGGGTGCCAGAAGCGGATGCCCTCGTCCTCCACCTCGAAGGCGCCGCCGACCTTCCGGAAGGTGTTCAGGAAGGTCATCATCTCCAGCTGGCGGGCGCCGCGGACGTAGATGTCGCCCTTGGTGGCGAGCGCCGCGCAGGCCCAGGAGGCGGCCTCCAGGCGGTCCGGCAGCGCGCGGTGGGTGTAGCCGCCCAGCTCGTCGACGCCGGTGATCAGGATGGTCCGGTCGGTGCCCAGCGTGATGATCGCGCCCATCTTCTGCAGCACGCAGATCAGGTCGACGATCTCCGGCTCGATGGCCGCGTTGCGCAGCTCGGTGACGCCCTCGGCGAGGACGGCGGTGAGCAGCACCTGCTCGGTCGCACCGACCGAGGGGTAGGGCAGCTCGATCCTGGTGCCGCGCAGACGCTGCTGGGCGACCAGGTAGGTGCCCTGCGGGTGCTTCTCGATGGTGGCGCCGAACTGGCGCAGCACCTCGAAGTGGAAGTCGACCGGGCGGCCGCCGATGTCGCAGCCGCCCAGGCCCGGGATGAAGGCGTGGCCGAGGCGGTGCAGCAGGGGGCCGCAGAACAGGATCGGGATCCGCGAGGAGCCGGCGTGCGCGTCGATGTCAGCGACGTTCGCACTCTCCACGTGGGACGGGTCGAGGATCAGCTCGCCGTCCTCGTCGCCCGTGCGCACGGTGACCCCGTGCAGCTGGAGCAGGCCGCGGACCACCTTGACGTCGCGGATGTCCGGGACGTTGCGCAGTCTGCTGGGGCCCTGGCCGAGGAGGGCGGCGACCATGGCCTTGGGCACCAGGTTCTTCGCACCGCGGACGCGGATCTCGCCTTCGAGCGGGTTTCCGCCGTGGACCAGCAGGACGTCGTCGGTCATCGTTCTCGCAATCCGGGGTGCCAGAGGAGTGGGAAGGGGCTCCGGTAGAGAGCCGGTGGTGGACCGGTTGGTACGGGCGCGTTCGGGCCCCCGGCGAAACCGAGTCGGCACCGTAGAAAGGGCGTCCACCATCCGTAGATGGTAGTGGGCGTGCCGATGGTTCCCGTGAGCCTCTCCCGTGATGGTGCTCTCTCCGGGTCCGGTCCCGCCCGCCGGATGGTCCGTACGGGTGTTCGTCGGGCGTGATGGTTTCGAGCGTTGCGGTGTCCGACCCCGGCCGTTCTGCGGGATCATGTGTGGCATGACGGCGGCCCATTCGCACGCAGGACGGTCCCACACCGGCCGTCTGCTCGTCGCGACGCCCCTGCTCACCGATCCGAACTTCGCCCGGGCGGTGGTGCTGCTCCTCGATCACGACGCCGAGGGGGCGCTCGGCGTGGTCCTCAACCGGCCGACGCCGGTCGAGGTGGGCAGCGTGCTGGACGGCTGGGGCCGGCTGGTCGGGCAGCCCGCCGTGGTGTTCCAGGGCGGGCCGGTGGCGCTGGACTCGGCGCTCGGCCTCGCCGTGGCGCCGGGGGAGCCGGGCACCGGCGAGCCGCTCGGCTGGCGGCGGGTGCACGGCGCGATCGGCCTGGTGGACCTGGAGGCGCCGCCCGAGGTGCTGGCCGGCGAGCTGGGCGGGCTGCGGATCTTCGCCGGGTACGCCGGCTGGTCGCCCGGCCAGCTGGAGACGGAGCTGGAGAGCGGCGCCTGGTACCTGGTGGACTGCGAGCCGGGGGACATCTCCAGCCCGGAGCCGGAGCGGCTGTGGCGCTCGGTGCTGCGCCGCCAGCGCGGCCCGCTCGCGCTGCTGGCGACCTACCCGGACGACCCGACGCTGAACTGACGCACGGCCCGTCGGCGCGACACTGGCCGGGTTTCGCGGGGCGCCCATAGACTTGGCACCTATGAGCACTCTTGAGCCCGAGCGCGGCCTCGGCACCGGCACCCTGGTCGAGCCCGTCCCGCAGGTGTCCCACGGGGACGGCGACCACGAGCGCTTCGCGCACTACGTCCAGAAGGACAAGATCATGGAGAGCGCGCTCTCCGGATCGCCCGTGGTGGCGCTCTGCGGCAAGGTGTGGGTGCCCGGGCGCGACCCGAAGAAGTACCCGGTCTGCCCGATGTGCAAGGAGATCTACGACGGCATCGGCAAGCCGCAGGGCGGGGACGACAACGGCAACAAGTAGCACCGGCCGCTCCGCGCGGGTGCCCGGCGTCGTTGTGCACAGCGCCGTTTTGCATGCTGCCGCGTTTCCGAAGTGGTCTATGCCAGTCGTCCAGGGCGGGGGCAGGATGTCGGAATGGACCTCATTCCCGTGCCTTCGAGTGCCGTCCGCCGCCCGGACGAGGACTTCCCCCTCGACGCCACCACCACGCTGACCGCGCCGCCCGGGCTGGCCGACGCCGAGCGGTGGCTGCGCACCGCGCTGGCCGCGGCCACCGGGCTGCCGTTCGGCCCGGGCCGGCCGGGTGCGGGCGTCGAGCTGGTCCAGGACGACGCGCTGGCCGCCGAGGCGTACCGGATCGCGGTGCGCCCCGGCCACGCCCTGATCGCCGCCGGCGGGCCGGCCGGTGCGCTGTGGGGCGCGCAGACCCTGCGGCAGCTGCTCGGCCCGGACGCCTACCGCCGCTCCCCGCTGCGCCGCACCGGCTGGGTGCTGCCCGGCGCGGACATCGCGGACGCCCCCCGGTTCGGCTGGCGCGGCGCGCTGCTCGACGTCGCCCGGCACTTCCTGCCCAAGTCGGACGTGCTGCGCTTCGTCGACCTGCTGGCCGCGCACAAGCTCAACGTGCTGCACCTGCACCTGACCGACGACCAGGGCTGGCGGGTGGAGATCAAGCGCTACCCGGGCCTGACCGAGCGCGGCGCCTGGCGGGACCGCTCGATGGTCGGCTACCGGGCCGGCCAGCGCCGCGACGACCGCCCGCACGGCGGCTACTACACCCAGGACGACCTGCGCGAGATCGTCGCCTACGCGGCCGCGCGCGGGGTCACCGTCGTCCCGGAGGTCGACCTGCCCGGGCACACCCAGGCCGCCGTCGCCGCCTACCCCGAGCTGGGCAACACCGACGTGGTGGACACCGCCGCGCTCGGCGTCTGGACGGACTGGGGGGTGAGCCACAACGTGCTCAACGCCTCCGAGGGCACCCTGCGCTTCTTCGAGGGGGTGCTGGAGGAGGTCCTGGAGCTCTTCCCGTCCGAGTTCATCCACCTCGGCGGCGACGAGTGCCCCAAGGAGCAGTGGAAGGACAGCGCGGCCGCCCAGGCGCGGATCCGCGAGCTCGGCCTGGCCAACGAGGACGAGCTGCAGAGCTTCGTGATCCGGCACTTCGACCGCTGGCTGGCCGAGCGCGGCCGCCGGCTGATCGGCTGGGACGAGATCCTGGAGGGCGGCCTGGCCCCGGGCGCGGCCGTCTCCTCCTGGCGTGGGTTCGGCGGCGGGATGGCCGCCGCCGAGGCCGGGCACGACGTGGTGATGTGCCCCGAGCAGCACGTCTACTTCGACCACCGGCAGGCCGACGGCCCCGACGAGCCGATCCCGGTCGGCTTCGTGCGCACGCTGGAGGACGTCTACCGCTTCGAGCCGGTGCCCGGGCAGCTGGACGAGACCGCCGCCCGGCACGTGATCGGCACCCAGGCCAACCTGTGGAGCGAGTTCATGGACAGCGCCCGCGACATCGACTACCGGGCCTTCCCCCGGTTGGTGGCCTTCGCCGAGGTCGCCTGGTCCGACCTGCCCACCGAGCCGGCCGAGCGCGACTACGCGGGCTTCGAGCGCCGGCTGGAGACGCACCTGAAGGTGCTGGACGCGCTCGGTGTCGAGTACCGCCCGGCCGGCGGTCCGCACCCCTGGCAGCGCCGGCCCGGCGTGGCCGGCCGGCCGATCGAGGGCCCGCCGCCGGTGCGCTGAGCGCGGCGGTTGTCACGCCCCGGGAACTTCTGAGTGGTCATCCGACGTCAAGAACAGATGAACATCTGCCCTGGCCCGATTCGGGTTGGGGCAGATACCGCCCGGTATCCGTCCCAATCGGGCAGTCCCGTTCACCGACCCCGAAATGATCATCGAGCATTGTGTGCCAGAGTTGCCCAACCCGGCCCGATCGCCCGTACCCTACGGGCCAGGCCGGGCTGCTGACGCGGACACCACGGCCGAAGGCCGCGGGCGGCAGGCGATCGATGAGCAAGTGGAGCACGGTGGGACCCAGGTGAACCGGACGATCATGCTGCCGGCCTCCCTCGACGAGGCCGTCGACGCGCTGGCCGCCACCCCGGCCGCGGTACCGGTGGCCGGAGCCACCGACCTGATGGAGGCCGTCAACGCCGGGCGGCTGCGCCCCGCCGCCCTGGTCGGCCTCGGCCGGATCACCGAACTGCGCGGCTGGCGCTACGAGGACGGCGGCACCGCCGTCCTCGGCGCCGGACTCACCCACGCCCGGATGGACCGCCCCGACTTCGCCGCGCTGATCCCCGCGCTCGCGGACGCCGCCCGCACGGCCGGCCCGCCGCAGGTGCGCAACGTCGGCACCCTCGGCGGCAACATCGTCACCGCCGCCCCGGCCGGCGACACCCTCCCGGTGCTCACCGCCCTGGAGGCCAGCGTCACCCTCGCCCGGGCCGGCGCCAGCCGGGAGGTGCCGGTCAGTCACCTGCTCACCGGCCTCGACCCGGTGCGCCCCGGCGAACTGCTCACCTGGGTGCGCGTCCCGCTGCTGCACGCCCCGCAGGTCTTCCTCAAGGCCACCGGCCGCAGCGGCCCGGCCCGCGCCACCGCCTCCGTCGCGCTGGTCCTCGACCCCGCCCGGCGCGCCGTGCGCTGCGCGGTCGGCGCCGTCGCCCCGGTGCCGCTGCGCCCGCTGGAGGCCGAGGCCTGGGTGGCCGGCTGCATCGACTGGGACGGCAGCAGGGAGATCGACCCGGCCGCGACCGCCGCCTTCGGCGAGTACGTGGCCGCCGCGTGCGTCCCCGACAGCTACGGCGCCGAAGGCGCCTGGGAGGCCGTGACCGAGGGGCCGAGCGCGGCCGCCGTTCGGCTGCGGCGTACCGTATCGGTGCTGGCCCGACGGGCACTGGGAAGGGCGCTGAAGTGACCACAGACCCCAACGAGACCCTCGACGCCGACCCGCTCGGCCTCACCCCGCAGGTCAGCCGCGAGCTGCGCCCGTGCGCCTCGTACACCTTGCGGGTCAACGGTTTCGAACGGCCCGTCACCGACGCCTGGATCGGCGAGAGCCTGCTCTACGTGCTGCGCGAGCGGCTCGGCCTGGCCGGCGCCAAGGACGGCTGCGAGCAGGGCGAGTGCGGGGCCTGCTCGGTGCAGGTGGACGGCCAGCTGGTGGCCGGCTGCCTGGTGCCCGCCGCCCTGGCCGCCGACAGCGAGATCAACACCGTCGAGGGCCTGTCGGCCGCCGGCGGCGCGAGCGACGTCCAGCAGGCGCTGGCCGAGTCCGGCGCGGTGCAGTGCGGCTACTGCACCCCCGGCATGGCGATGGCCGTGCACGACCTGCTCCAGCGCAACCACCGCCCGACCGAGGTCGAGGCCCGCCAGGCGCTCTGCGGCAACCTCTGCCGCTGCACCGGCTACCGGGGTGTGCTGGCCGCCGTCCAGAGCATCGCGGACGGGCGCGCCGCGGACGCCGAGGAGGCGGAGGAGACCGCCGAGCAGGCCGCGGCCGTCGACCAGCCCGCCGCCGACCGCCCCGCCGAGGAGCCGGCCGCCGAACCCGCAGCCGCCGTCGAACCGCCGGTCTACACCGACGCCGACGCCTGGATCGAGCACGTCCCGCAGCCGCCCGCCGAGCAGACCCCGGCGGGCGCCGGGGAGCCGTACGGCGACGGGCCGGGCGGCTACGACAGCGGCGTGTACGACACCGCCGTCCTGACGCCGGTCCAGGGCATCCCCGCCCAGACCGCCGACGACCAGGTGTACTACCCGCCGCAGGGCTACCCCGAGCAGCCGTACCAGGGCACCCCCGCCCACGGCACCTACGTGCCCGGCGGCTACCCGCAGCAGAGCGGCTACGACACCGGGTACGACGACGCCCCGGTCTACCAGCCCACCCCCGCGCACGGCACGCCCCTGCCGGGCACCGCCTTCGACGGCACGCCCCCGCACGGCACGCCGTACGTCGCCACGCCCCCGCACGGCGCCCCGGCCGAGGGCGCCGCCCCGGCCGGCGTTCCGTACGGCGCCACCCCCGCTCACGGCATCCGGCTCCCCGAGGACGACCACGCATCATGACGTCGCCTACCGACATCGGCGCAGCACTCCAGCAGGACGGCGGCGAGGGCGGCGCACCGGAGCCGTTCGGCCTGGGCAGCTCACCGCTGCGCAGCGACGCGCTGCCCAAGGCGCTCGGCATCTACCCGTACGCGGCCGACCTGTGGGCCGAAGGGCTGCTCTGGGGCGCGGTGCTGCGCTCGCCGCACCCGCACGCCCGGATCCGGGGCATCGACACCTCGGCCGCGCTCGCGCTGCCCGGCGTGCACGCCGTGGTCACCGCCGCGGACCTGCCGCCCGGCCCGGACGGCGGCCCGGACGGCGCCCCGGCCGGGCCGATCGTCGCCGACCGGCCGGTGCTGGCCGCGGGCGTGGTGCGCCACCACGGCGAGCCGATCGCCGCGGTGGCCGCCGACCACCCCGACACCGCCCGGCTGGCGGTCGGCCTGATCGCGGTCGACTACGAGCCGCTGGAGGCCGTCACCGACCCCGAGCAGGCCTTCACCGCCCCGGCGCTGCACCCGGACGGCAACCTGTTCCGCCACCTGCCGCTGCGCACCGGGGACCCGGACGCGGTCGGCGAGATCGTCGTCGAGGGCCTCTACCAGGTCGGCCGGCAGGACCCGGCCCCGCTCGGCGCCGAGGCCGGGCTGGCCGTGCCGCGCCCGGACGGCGGCGTCGAACTGCACCTGTCCTCCACCGATCCGCACGGGGACCGCGACCGCACCGCCGCCTGCCTCGGCCTGGAGCCCGACCGGGTCCGGCTGGTGGTCACCGGCGTGCCCGGCGCGACCACCGACCGCGAGGACCTCTCCTTCCAGGTCACCCTGGCGCTGCTGGCGCTGCGCACCGGTCGCCCGGTGAAGATGACCCTCACCCGCGAGGAGTCCTTCCAGACCCACACCTCGCGCCACCCCGCGCTCCTGCGCTACCGCCACCACGCCGATGCCGAGGGCACCCTGGTGAAGGTCGAGGCGCAGATCCTGCTGGACGGCGGCGCGTACGCGGACGTCTCCGCCGAGGCGCTGGCCGCCGCCACCGCCTTCTCGGTCGGCCCGTACGTCTGCCCGAACGTCTTCGTGGACGCCTGGGCGGTGCGCACCAACAACCCGCCGGCCGGGCGGATGCGCGGCGAGGGCGCACTGCAGGCCTGCTTCGCCTACGAGTCGCAGCTGGACCAGCTGGCCGCCCGGATCGGCGTGGACCCGGTGGAGATCCGCCGCCGCAACGCGATGGCCACCGGCGACCCGATGCCCACCGGACAGGCCGTCACCTGCCCGGCGCCGGTGGGCGCGCTGCTGGACGCCGTCGCGGCCGAGCCGCTGCCGGCCCTGCCGGTGGACGACCCGGACGCCGAGTGGCTGCTGCCGGGCGGGCCCGGCGGCGCCGGCGACCCGGCGGCGGTGCGGCGCGGGATCGGCTACGCCGTCGGCATGGTGCACATGCTCGGCGCCGAGGGCGAGGACGAGGTCTCCACGGCCACCGTGCGGGTCAGCGGCGACCACGCCACGGTGATCTGCGCGGCCGTCGACTCCGGACAGGGCTTCGCCACGCTGGCCCGGCAGATCGTGCAGACCGTGCTGGGCGTCAGCGAGGTGTACATCGCGCCGGCCGACAGCGACCAGTCGATCGCCGGGCCCTCCGCCCGCGGCCGGCACACCTGGGTCTCCGGCGGCGCGGTCGAGCGCGCCGCGCTGATGGTGCGCCACCAGCTGCTGCAGCCGATCGCCGCCAACTTCGGGATGTCGGTGGAACTGCTGCAGATCGCCGACGGCAAGATCACCTCGTACGACGGGGTGCTCGGCATGCCGGTCGCCGAGGCGCTGGAGGGCAAGGAGCTCTGGGCGACCGCGCAGTGCCGCCCGCACCCCACCGAGCCGCTGGACGAGTCCGGGCAGGGCGACGCCTTCGTGTCCATCGCGTTCTGCGCGATGCGCGCGGTGGTGGACGTGGACATCGAGCTGGGCGCCGTCCGGGTGGTCGAGATGACGGTCGCCCAGGACGTCGGCCGGGCGCTGAACCCGCGACAGATCGAGGACCGGATCGAGGCGGGCGTGGCCCAGGGTGTCGGCCTGGCCCTGCTGGAGGACCTGCGCACCGAGGGCGGCGTGCTGCAGAACCCCTCGTTCACCGGCTACCGGCTGCCCACCGCCCTGGACACCCCGGAGGTGCGGATCGCCGCCCTGCTGGAGGAGCGGGACGTGGTCGCCACCTTCGGCGCCAAGGCGGTCAGCGCCGTCCCCGCGGTGGTCGCCCCGGCGGCCGTCGCCGCCGCCGTCCGGGCCGCCACCGGACTGTCGGTCGGCCGGCTGCCGATCCGGCCGGAGGACGCGGTCGCGGTCTGACGGACCGGGGCGGTCGGCTTCGCGCCGACCGCCCCGGAAACGCCTGAAAAGGAATTGCCGGTCGACGGAATGTCGACCGGCAATTCCTTTTTCCAACGAGGCCATGACGGGAATCGAACCCGTGTACACCGCTTTGCAGACGGTTCCCTAAGCCACTCGGGCACACGGCCAGTGAATTCATAGTGGCGGAATCCGCGGGGGGTCGTCAACGGCGGAATGTAAATTCTGTATGGCAACCTGTGTTACCGTCGGAGCCAGGTGGCCGGTGTCCGGCCACCCCGGACGAGCGCGTCGTACCCGGTGACGACAAGACGGCGCAGTTCAGCGGCAATCCGGCCGCTGTGGACTGCGGAGGTGCGGCCGTCATGGCTTGGCTCGTTCTGATCATCTCGGGTGTCCTGGAGACCGTGTGGGCGGTGGCCCTGGAGTCGTCCAAGGGCTTTTCCCGGCTCGTCCCCAGCCTCGTCTTCGGCGTCGCCCTGCTGCTGAGCATGGGCGGGCTGGCGTACGCGATGCGCACCATTCCGATCGGCACCGGCTACGCGGTGTGGGTCGGCATCGGCGCGGTCGGCACCGCGCTCTACGGCATGGCCGTCCTGGGGGACGCGGTGACGGCGGCCCGGATCGGCTGCCTGCTGCTCATCGTCTCCGGCGTGGTCGGCCTGAAGGTGCTGCACTGATCTCGGGCCTAGGTCCTGAGACCTAGCTGATCACCGACTCCGGTCAGGGGTCACGGAGGCAGACGGCCCTTACGATGTCACCCATGACCACTGCCTCCCCCACCTCGGTCGACTCCGCGCCGATACCCCTCGATGACGACCCCGGCGGCGGGGTGCTCAGCGGCCGCTACCGGGCGCTGACGCTGGGGATCGTCTCGGTGGTCCTGCTGCTCGCCTTCGAGGCGACGGCCGTCAACACCGCGATGCCGGTGGCGGCCCGTCAGCTGGACGGCATCGGGCTGTACGCCTTCGCCTTCTCCGGCTACTTCACCACCACGCTGTTCGCCCTGGTCGTCTCCGGCCAGTGGTGCGACCGGCGCGGCCCGCTCCAGCCGCTGTTCACCGGCATCGCGGTCTTCGGCATGGGCCTGGTGGTGGCCGGGACGGCGCCGGGGATGTGGGTGTTCGTGGCCGGGCGGGCGATCCAGGGCCTGGGCGGCGGACTGGTGATCGTCGCACTGTACGTGGTGGTCGGCCGGGCCTACCCGGAGCGGCTGCGCCCGGCGGTGTTCGCGGCCTTCTCCTCGGCCTGGGTGCTGCCCTCGATCGTCGGCCCGGTGGTCTCCGGGGCGATCACCCAGCACCTGGGCTGGCGCTGGGTGTTCCTGGCCGTCCCGGTGCTGATCCTGCTGCCGCTGGCGGTGATGGGCCCGGCGCTGGCCCGCTCCGAGCGGGACCACCCGGTGCTCAAGGGCGCGGACTTCGACCGCCGGCGCACCGTGCTGGCCGCGATGGCGGCGCTCGGGGCCGGCCTGCTGCAGTACGCGGGCCAGCGGCTGGACCTGATCGGGCTGCTCCCGGCGGCGGCCGGGGCGGCGCTGCTGCTGCCCGCCGTGCTGGGGCTGCTGCCCGCCGGGACGCTGCGGGCCGGGCGCGGGCTGCCCACGGTGATCCTGCTGCGCGGGGTGGCCGCGGGGGCGTTCTTCGCGGCCGAGGCGTTCATCCCGCTGATGATGGTCACCCAGCGCGGCCTGTCGCCGACGCTGGCCGGGCTCACCCTGACCAGCGGCGGCCTGTCCTGGGCGCTGGGCTCGTGGTTGCAGGGGAGGCCTGGGGCCGAGCGCTACCGCGAGGCGATGATCCGGGGCGGGTTCGTGCTGACCGCGGTGGCGATCGCGGGCGCCGCGCTGGTGCTGGTCCCGGCGGTGCCGGCCTGGGCGGCGGCGGTGGCCTGGGGCGTCGGCGGGATCGGGATGGGGCTGACGGTCGCGAGCGTCAGCGTCCTGATGATGAAGCTGTCCACGCCGGAGGACGCCGGGGCCAACTCGGCCTCGCTGCAGATGAGCGACGCGCTGGGCAACGTGCTGCTGGTCGGCCTGTCCGGGGTGCTCTTCGCGGCGCTGGGCGGCGGCTCGGTGGCCGCCGCCCACGAGGGCGTCGAGGGGGCCGGCTCGACCGGCGCCTTCGCGGTGATCTTCCTGACCATGACCGGGGTGGCCCTGCTGGGCGCGCTGGTCTCCGGCCGGGTCCGCAAGGCCTGACGGTCAGCCGACGGCGGAGGCGGACGCGCCGGCGGAGGGCACCGGCGGCGGCGCCGGGGTGCCGAGGAAGCTCCCCCAGCCGCCTGCCGGCGACTGGCCCGGGGCGAGGCTCTGCAGCTTGCGCAGCACCGCCGGGTCCTGGGCGTCCAGCCAGTCCACCAGCTGGCGGAACGAGACCAGCCGGACCTCGGGCTTGCCCGCGATGCTCGTCAGCGCCTCCTCGACGGCGTTCATGTAGATGCCGCCGTTCCACTCCTCGAAGTGGTTGCCGATGATGTACGGCGCGCGGTTGCTGTTGTACGTGCGGTCGAAGCCCATCAGGTAGGAGTCGCGGGCCTGGGTCTGGAAGCCCGGGTAGAGCGCCGGATCGGCCTTGGTGTTGGGGCCGCACTGGTTGTACATGATGTTGTAGTCCATCGACAGCACCTGG
Organism: Kitasatospora sp. NPDC087314; assembly: GCF_044744365.1. NCBI lineage: Bacteria > Bacillati > Actinomycetota > Actinomycetes > Kitasatosporales > Streptomycetaceae > Kitasatospora > Kitasatospora sp. NPDC087314. The sequence goes on along the minus strand of NZ_JBIUYE010000016.1, from coordinate 189,861 downwards.
AAGGTGTGCCCGGGGAAGGGGATGGACTGCAGCGGGAGGTCCCAGAGCGCGCCGCCCTGGATCTTCTGCGGCCACACCTGGGTGCCGTTGCCGCTGCTGTCGTAGCGCCAGCCGCGCTTGACGGCGGTGGGCAGCAGGTTGCGCTGGCCCTCCAGGCAGGGGGTGCGGCTGCCGATCAGCTCCTTGCGGTAGTCGAAGGGCAGCGCGGGCAGGTCGGTGAAGCCGGTGTTGGTCCGCCAGTTGGTCACGAAGTCCATCGCCTGCTGGATCTCGCTGTCCCACTCCTCCGGGGACCACTTGCCGACGCCGGTGGAGCCGCAGAAGTGGCCGTTGAAGTGGGTGCCGATCTCGTGGCCCTCCAGCCAGGCCGCGTGCACGTTCTCCAGGGTGTCGTGGATGTGCTGGTCGCTCAGGTAGCCGATCTCGGAGGCGCCGACCTTGTGCTGCGGGGGGCGGTAGAGGTCCTTCTTGGACTCGGGCAGCAGGTAGAGGCCACTGAGGAAGAAGGTCATCGACGCGTTGTGCTCCCGCGCCAGCCGGCGGAAGCGGGCGAACAGGCCGTTGTCGAGCTCGCCGGCGCCGTCCCAGGAGAAGACCACGAACTGCGGCGGGCGCTCGCCGGCCTTGAGGCGTTCGGGGACGGGCTGGTGGGGCTGGGCGCCGGTGTCGGAGGTGGAGCCGTCGCCGATCAGGGCGGCCTGCGGCTTGGGGGCGGGTGCGGGGGTGCCGCTCCGGGTGGTGGCCGCGTCGCTGGTGGGGACGGCGGCAGGGATGCCGGCGCCGGTCGCCCGCACTCCGCCGCCGACGCTGTTGCTGCCGCAGCCGGCCGCCAGGGTGGCGGCGGTGGCCGCTCCGGCGGCCAGCAGGGTTCGGCGGGAGAGAGCGTCCATGGTCACTCCGTTCATGAGGCGTTCGGCAGGCGTACAGGCATGCGAAAGTCCGGTCGGACGAGTGGGGTGATATAACCCGTGACCGGGTCAGCATGGCATGTGGGCTCGATCGGTCGGAGAGGCTCTACCGATGGTCGTAATCGATCGCTCGATTGACGCAACCGGATCGACCTTGTCCGCCGTCGAAGCTCATGCCGAGGTGTGCGGGCGGCTTCGACGCCTGGGACCCGGCCGTCGCGTTCTGTCACGAGGCACCCACTCGGCGCAGTGATCGGACCGGTGGCCCTGCCGATCGGCGGGTGTCGGTACGACCATCGTATGGACGTGCTTTAGGGTCCGATCGGATTGAATTGTTCCCAGGGAACTCCCAGGATCGGGAATCCGTCGGCAGAGGGGAGCGCCCGTGGGCGTCCAGCAGAGCAGGGGCCCCTGGCCGGGCACCCTGGCGGCCGGTGCCGCGCTGGTGCTCGGCGCCTGGCTGCTGCACGACGGCGGACCGGGCGCGCTGCCGCCCGTCCCCGGCGTCGCGCAGGCCCTGTCCGGCTTCGCCCCGGTCTCCGTCGTTCCGCCGCTCGGCCCGTCCGCCCCCACCCGGATCCGCATCCCGGCCGTCCGGCTGGACGCCCCGGTCACCACGCTCGGCCTCGACTCCGGCGGCCACCTCCTGGCCCCGCCCGAGGCGGACCGCAACCTGGCGGGCTGGTACCGCGGCGGGGCCAGCCCCGGGCAGCGCGGCACCGCCATCCTGGCCGGACACGTCGACAACAAGGCAGGCCCGGCCGTCTTCTACCATCTGGGGGCACTGCGCCGCGGCGACCGGATCGAGATCGCCCGCGCGGACGGCGCCGTCGCCGTCTACCAGCTGTACGCCATCGAAGTGCACGACCGAAAGGACTTCCCGGACGACCGGGTGTACCGCCAGGCCGCCGACGCACAGCTGCGGGTCATCACCTGCGGCGGCGCGTACAGCGACGAGCACGGCTACGAGGGCAACGTCGTCGCCTACGGCTTCCTGGCCGACACCACCCGGCCGGGTAAACCCGCATGACCACGCTGAACCTCGCCACCCGCTGGAACCCGATCGACTGGCCGCTCACCCACGGCCCGATTCCGTACGCCGTGTACGTCGTCGGCTGGGTCGCGCTGCTCGCGCTCGCCGTCGGCCGGAGCCGGAGCTGGTGGCGCTTCCGGCTGCCCGCCGCCCTGTTCACCGCGGCGGCCCTGAGCCTGCTGCTCGATGTCGTGGTCGACGGCTGGTGGCACCCCTTCCCCGAGGGCACGCCCGAGTACGTCACCTGGTGGATCGCCGTCGCCCTGCTCGGCTTCTGCCTGGCCGGCTGGCGAATGCGCCGGCTGGTCTGGCGGCGCAAGGCGTTCGTGCTCGGGCTGAGCTCGCTGGTGCTGCTGATGGCCGCCTCCGAGGTCAACATCGGCTTCGGGCAGTTCCCGAGCGGCCGGGTCATGCTCGCGCCGTGGCTGACCAAGACCGAGGAGGGCATCCCTCCCAAGGTCGCGCGGACGGCCGCCGCCCCGGCGGACAAGGTGCTCTCCGAAGTCTGGAAGCCCCCGGCGGACCTGCCGGACAAGGGCACCGTCTCGGTGGTGCCGATCCCCGGGACCAAGTCCGGCTTCGAGGCCCGCGACGCGTACGTCTACCTCCCGCCCGCCTACCAGGCCAACCCGCGCCCGCAGCTGCCGGTGGTCATGCTGATCAGCGGCCAGCCCGGGACCCCGGGGGACTGGGTGCTCGCCGGTCAGGTGAACGAGGCGCTGGACGCCTTCGCGCAGAAGCACGGGGGCCTCGCCCCGATAGTGGTGATGCCGGATCAGCTGGGCTCGACCTGGGCCAACACGCTCTGCCTGGACTCCAAGATCGCCAAGGTGCACACCTATCTGGCCGAGGACGTCCCCGACTGGATCCACCAGAACCTGCAGACCGCCCAGGGTCGGAAGTCCTGGGCCGTGGGCGGCGCCTCGATGGGCGGCACCTGCGCGCTCCAGCTCGGCGTCAACGCTCCCGACGTCTTCGGCACCGTGCTCGACATGTCCGGGCAGCTGGAGCCCACCCTGGGCACCCGGGCCGACACCGTCAACGCGGCCTACGACGGGGACGAGGCGAAGTTCGACGCCGTAGACCCGGTCCAGGTGATGGCCCGCAAGCAGTTCCCGGACACCGCCGTCGCCATGGTGGTCGGCAAGAACGACACCGAGTTCCGGCCGCAGATGGAGGAGGTCTACAAGTCCGTGAAGGCGGCCGGGATGAAGGTCAAGTTCGAGCTGATGCCGGGCGACCACGGCTGGGTCGTGTTCCGCCCCGGCATCGTCCAGCAGATCCCCTGGCTCGCCCAGCAGACCGGGCTGATCAGGTGATCGGCGTCGGCACCGCGCTCGCCGTCGCCGGCGAGCGCCAACAGGAGGCGGACGGGCCGGACCGCGGCCCGGTCACCCGGACGCCGGAGCCGGGCCCGCAGCGGGCCCGCCGGGCGGCCCGGGCACTGGGCGGGTGGCTGCGCTCGGCGCCGCTGACGCTGGTGCTGCTGGCCGGGCTCTGGGCGCTCGGCGCGGCCACCGGCAGCCTGGCCCACGGGCCGTCGGAGCGGCTGCTCGACCGGGTCGGGGTCGGCCTGCCCACCCTCGCCGAGGGCCGATGGTGGACGCCGTTCACCTCGCTGTTCTGGTGCTCCGGCGCGGGCTCGTACGTGTTCACCAGCCTGCTGCTGCTCCTGGTCGGCCCGGCCGCCGAGCACCGGCTCGGGCGGGTGCGCACGCTCGCGGTGCTGGTCGGCGGGCAGCTGGCGGGCACCCTGTTCGGCGCCGGGCTGGTCGCGGTCGGCTCCCGGGTCGGCGAGCAGTGGACCGCCTCGGTGGCCGACCAGACCGCCGTCGGCCCCGCCATCGGCCTGTTCACCCTGGCCGGGGTGCTCGGCTACCGGCTGACCGTGCTCTGGCGCCGCCGACTGCACCTGCTGGTGCTGCTCGTTCCGCTGGTCATGACCCTCTACGTGGGCCACCTGCAGAGCGTCCAGCGGTGCGCCGCCGCGCTCGTCGGGCTGGGCGTCGGCGCGCTGCTCGGCCGGGGCCGGCTGCGGCTGCGCACCCACCGCTCCTCGCACTCCGAGACCCGGGTGCTGGTGGCGGTCTGCCTGGTCGCCGCCGCCCTCGGGCCGCTGATCGCCTCGCTGTACGACAACGCCAGCGGGCCGTTCAACACCTTCTCCGAGCTGTACTTCTCGCACCGGCTCAGCCCGGACGAGGTGGCCGACCTCTGCTCGGTCTCGGCGCACGACTGCGCCCGCGCGCACGCCGTGGAGCGGATCTTCGACACCCCGGGCCGCCTGATGGCCGCGGTCTTCCCGGCACTGCTGCTGGTCCTGGCCGAGGGGCTGCGCCGGGGGCTGCGGCTCGCCTGGCGGGTCACCATCGCCACCGAGCTGCTCTGGGCGGGGCTGCTGTGCTGGCTGTACCTCGGCTCCGGCCCGGTCGGCGGCGACGTGGTCCAGTACTTCGTCGAGGCGCTGCTGCTGCCGCTGCTGACCATCGGCCTGCTGCTGGCCAACCGCCAGCGGTTCCGGCTGCGGCTGTCCGGCCGGTCGGTGCGCCGGCTGGCGGCGCTGACCGGCGGCGCCGCGCTGGCCGCCTCCGCCGCGTACACCGGGCTCGGCGTCCTCGCGGCCGACCAGTTCGAGCCCGGGGCGACCTTCCGCAGGCTGCTGCACGGGCTGCCGGCGCAGTTCCTGCCGCCCGCGTACAACGACCTGACGCCGGACTACCCGATCGCGGTCGGCCCGGTGGCGCTCTTCCTGGAGACGTACTGCGGGCTGGCGTTCTGGGTGGTCGCGCTGAGCGCGCTGCTGCTCGCCTTCCGCCGGCCGGTGGTGCACACCGACGCGGCGGCGGCCGCCCGGGCCAGGGCGCTGCTCACCGCGCACGGCGGCGGGACGCTGTCGTTCATCACCACCTGGGACGGCAACCACTACTGGTTCGACGAGGAGGGCCGGGCGGCGGTCGCCTACCGGGTGCTGGGCACCGTGGCGCTGACCACCGGCGACCCGTTCGGCGCGCCGGAGGCCCGGACCGGGGCGGTGGCCGGCTTCGCCCGGTACTGCGACGCGCGGGGCTGGACGCCGTGCTTCTACAGCGTCTCCCCGCAGACCAGGGCCGCCGCCGGGCAGCTCGGCTGGCGCTCGGTGCAGGTCGCCGAGGACACCGTGGTCGCGCTGCCCGAGCTGGCCTTCACCGGCCGCAAGTGGCAGGACATCCGGACGGCGCTCAACAAGGCCGGCAAGCAGGGCATCACCGCCGAGTGGTGGGCCTACCACGAGGCGCCGCTCGCGCTGCGGGACCAGATCCGGGCGATCTCCGAGGAGTGGGTCTCCGAGAAGGGCCTGCCCGAGATGGGCTTCACGCTCGGCGGGCTGGAGGAGCTGGACGACCCGGACGTCCGGGTGCTGATCGCGGTGGACGAGCAGCGCGTCGTGCACGGGCTGACCAGCTGGATGCCGGTGTACGAGGACGGCGTGCCGGTCGGCTGGACGCTGGACTTCATGCGCCGGCGCTCGGACGGCTTCCGCGGCGTCAACGAGTTCCTGATCGCCTCGGCCGCGCTGGGCTTCAAGGAGGAGGGCGCGCGCTTCCTGTCGCTCTCGGGCGCGCCGCTGGCCCGTTCCGGGCAGGACGAGGAGCCCACCGGCCTGCAGCGGATGCTGGACTGGATGGGCCGGGTGCTGGAGCCGGTGTACGGCTTCCGCTCGCTGCTCGCGTTCAAGGCGAAGTTCCAGCCGGAGTACCGGCCGATGTACATGGCGTACCCCGACCCCGCCGCGCTGCCCAGCATCACCAGGGCGATCGGCAAGGCGTACCTGCCGCACCTGACGCCGGCGCAGGGCGTCCGGCTGATGCGCAGGCTGTCGGGCTGAGGGCGGCGGCGCCGGACGGGCACCCAGGCCCCGGACCCGGGGGCGGCCGGAAGCGCGGGGGCGCCTCCGGACGCCGTCCGCCGTGCGCCGGTCCGCCGCTCAGCCGAGCAGCTCGGCGAGCGCGCGGTCGGCGTCCAGGTACAGGTGCTCCTCGCCCTCGGGGACGAGCAGCCGGCTGCGCCACAGGAAGCGCCGCAGGTCGGTGGTGTCGAACTGGAGCAGCGCGGTGCCCTCCGGCGCCCGCAGCTCGACCATGGTGCGCCGGCCGAGCGCGGGCCGGATGTGGACGTCGCCGACACCGGCCGGCAGTTCCAGGCCGGCCGAGAGCAGCTGGCGGGCGAAGATCCAGACGATGTCGTCGGCGGCCTCCCCGCCCGGGCCGCCGTCCGCCGGCCCGTCCAGGGAGAACTCGGCGGGGAAGGCCATCCGGACGGCGAGCGGGTCCTCCGGCCGGTAGGTCAGGACGACCCGCAGCCGGACGGAGCGGTGGGTGGAGAGGATCAGGCGGGCCTGGACGGTCTCTTCGGTGGGGGTGTGCACGGCGAGTCCCTTCGGGTCGGTGTGAGGCCGGTCGGCAGGGGGAGGGTCGGGACGGCCTCACCCTGGTGAGAGTCCTGGGACCGGCCGTGATTACCCGGTTTCAGAGCCGATCGGATGTGATCCGCGTCACGTCGGTTTCCGGCCGCCCGGGCTCGGCACGGAGCCTCGCCTGGCCGCCCCGGCGGCGCCGGGCCGGTACGCTGGGCGGGTTGTCCGATCGCCGCCCGACCGCGGGACGGGGCTGAAAAACCGCCTCTGACCTGCGATGATCCCCCTCGGAGACCGTGAGTACTGCCGCCGCCTCCTCGATGCCCCTGTTCTCCGACGCGCCGGAGCCGCAGGCACCCGCCCGGGGCTCCGGGCCCGCCGCCTCGCACCACCTCTCGCCGGCCTTCCCCGGCCGCGCCCCCTGGGGCACCGCGGGCAAGCTGCGGGCCTGGCAGCAGGGCGCGCTGGACAAGTACATCGAGACCCAGCCGCGCGACTTCCTCGCGGTCGCCACCCCGGGCGCCGGTAAGACCACCTTCGCGCTCACCCTGGCCTCGTACCTGCTGCACAACCACCTGGTGCAGCAGGTGACCGTCGTCGCGCCGACCGAGCACCTGAAGAAGCAGTGGGCCGAGGCCGCCGCGCGGATAGGCATCAGGCTCGACCCGGCGTACTCCTCCGGCCCGCTCTCCCGGGACTACCACGGCATCGTGGTCACCTACGCGGGCATCGGGGTCAACCCGATGCTGCACCGCAACCGGACCGAGGCGCGCAAGACCCTCGTGATCATGGACGAGATCCACCACGCCGGCGACTCCAAGTCCTGGGGCGAGGCCTGCTTCGAGGCCTTCGAGCCGGCCACCCGCCGGCTGGCGCTGACCGGGACGCCATTCCGTTCCGACACCAACCCGATCCCGTTCGTCCAGTACGAGGCCGGCGGCGACGGCATCCGCAAGTCCGTCGCCGACTACACCTACGGCTACGGGCACGCGCTCGCCGACCACGTCGTCCGCCCGGTGATCTTCCTCAGCTACAGCGGCAACATGCGCTGGCGCACCAAGTCCGGCGACGAGCTGGAGGCCCGGCTCGGCGAGCCGATGACCAAGGACCTGATCGCCCAGGCCTGGCGCACCGCGCTGGCCCCGCAGGGCGAGTGGATCCCCGCCGTGCTGCAGGCCGCCGACCGGCGGCTGTCCGAGGTCCGCAAGGCGATCCCGGACGCCGGCGGGCTGGTCATCGCCACCGACCAGAACACCGCGCGCGCCTACGCCAAGATGCTGCGCGAGATCACCGGTGAGAAGGCCACCGTGGTGCTCTCCGACGAGACCGAGGCCTCCAAGCGGATCTCCGACTACGCGGCCGGGGACTCGCGCTGGATGGTCGCGGTCCGGATGGTGTCCGAGGGCGTCGACGTGCCGCGGCTGTGCGTCGGGGTGTACGCGACCTCGATCTCCACCCCGCTGTTCTTCGCCCAGGCCGTCGGCCGCTTCGTGCGCGCCCGCAAGCGCGGCGAGACCGCCTCGGTGTTCCTGCCGACCATCCCGATGCTGCTCGGCTTCGCCAACGAGATGGAGCTCCAGCGCGACCACGTGCTGGACCGGCCGAAGAAGGAGGGCGAGGGCCTCTTCGACGAGGAGGACCGGCTGCTCGCCGAGGCCGAGCGGGCCAACGACGGGCCGGACGGCGCGGGCGGCGAGGAGTTCTCCTACGAGGCGATCGGCTCCGACGCGGTCTTCGACCGGGTGCTGTACAACGCCATGGAGTTCGGCATGCAGGCCCACCCGGGGAGCGAGGAGGAGGACGACTACCTCGGCATCCCCGGCCTGCTGGAGCCGGACCAGGTGCAGATGCTGCTGCAGAAGCGCCAGCACCGGCAGATCCAGCGCAGCAAGGGCAAGCCCGCCGAGGAGGCCGACCTGCTGGAACTGCCGGCCGAGCAGCGGCCGGTCGTCACCCACCAGGAGCTGCGGGAGCTGCGCAAGGAGCTGAACGCGCTGGTGGCCGCCTGGCACCACCGCACCAACCAGCCGCACGGCACCATCCACAACGAGCTGCGCCGCCAGTGCGGCGGCCCGCTGACCGCGCAGGCCACCGCCAACCAGCTGAAGGCGCGGATCGCCAAGATCCGCGAGTGGGCGAAGTAGCCGCGGGAACGGTACGGCGGGCGGCCGCGAGTCGGTCCGCCCGCCCCGGCCCGTCCGCCCGGGTCGTCCGCCCCGGTGTGTCCGGACTTCGGACCGGGGGCGGACCAACGCCCTGACGGGCCCGGCGAAATGGGTGTGTCTGCCCCGGTTTCGTCGCGCTGTCGGTGTCGATCACGACCGAATTTTGGACAACCACTTCCGTCACGACACTTCCTTCACTACCTTTCCCCCACGCTCTTCCACCGGGCAATCCCCACGGGACGGGCTCCGCAGGACCGTACGCGTGTCAAGGACGACACCGCGCGGTCCGAGCGCGGCCACCCACCTGCGCGCGACACCGAACCCGGACCGGCGCCGCCTGCCCCGCGAGCGCCGCGGAAAGGATGCCCGTCGTGACTGCCGAGACCTCCCAGACCCTGGACCGTGGCGTCCGGGTCCTCAAACTCCTCGCCGACTCCGAGCGCGGGCTCACCGTCACCGAGCTGGCAGCCCGACTGGCCGTCAACCGCACCGTCGTCTACCGGCTGCTGGCCACCCTGGAACAGCACGGCCTGGTCCGCCGGGACATCGGCGGCCGCGCCCGGGTGGGCCTGGGCGTCCTGCGCCTGGCGCACCGGGTGCACCCGCTGCTGCGCGAGGCCGCGCTGCCGGCCCTGCGCAGCCTGGCCGAGGACCTCGGCGCCACCGCCCACCTGACCCTGGTGGACGGCAACGAGGCGCTGGCCGTCGCCGTGGTCGAGCCGAGCTGGACCGACTTCCACGTCGCCTACCGCACCGGGCTGCGCCACCCGCTCGGCGAGAGCGCCGCCGGGCGGGCGATCCTGGAGGCCCGCACCTTCCCCAGCCAGCGCCGGCCGGAGCAGGGCTTCGTGATCACCCGTGCGGAGGAGCAGTCCGGGGCGAGCGGTGCGGCCGCCGCGCTGATCGGGCTGAGCGGCATCGAGGGCAGCGTCGGCGTGGTGATGCTGAACGGGCTGGTGCCCGAGCGGGTCGGCCCCCGGGTGGTGGAGGCGGCGACCGAGGTGGCCGACGCACTGAGGTAGGCCCCGAGGTGTGTTTGGATTCCCCTTGTGTCCGACACCAAGCTGCCCAAGGCCCTGACCTCCCCGCGGACCCGCGCGCTCACGCTCTGCGGGGTGCTGGTCGCCGCGCTGTTCGGCGTGGCCGCCTTCGTCCCGCTGCCGTACACGCTCACCTGGCCGGGCCTGACCGCGGACACCCTCGGCACGTACCAGGACAAGCCGGTCCTCACCATCAGCGGGGCGCCGCTGCGCGCCACCGAGGGCGAGCTGCGGATGGTCACCATCTCGGCCACCAACCCGGGGGAGAAGACCGGGTTCTGGCGCGCGCTGCGGGCCTGGTTCGACCAGGACGAGGCGGTGCGCCCGACCGACACGGTCTACCCGCCGGGCAACCCGGCCAAGGCCGAGGAGCAGACCGCCCAGCAGATGGTCGAGTCGCAGAACAGCGCCACCACCGCCGCGCTCGGCTACCTCCACCTCTCTCCGGACCAGGTGAAGGTCAAGGTCGACCTGGGCGACGTCGGCGGCCCGAGCGCCGGTCAGATGCTGGCGCTGGGCATCATCGACAAGCTCGCCGGTGACGGCAAGGGCGGCGACCTCACCGGCGGGCTCAAGATCGCGGGCACCGGCACCATCGACGACCAGGGCGTCATCGGCGCGGTCGGCGGCGTCCCGCTCAAGACGCAGGCGGCCGCCCGGGACGGCGCGACGGTGTTCCTGCTGCCCAAGGACGAGTGCACGGACGCCAAGGTGAACACGCCCGGGACGCTGCGACTGGTGCCGGTCGGCACGCTCGGCGAGGCGGTCTCGGCGCTGGAGGCGCTGAAGAGCGGCGGCAGCGTCCCCGGCTGCTGACCGGACCGGCCGCCGGTCAGAGCCCGAAGGCCACCAAGGCGAAGTCGTCGGGAGGCCGGGCCGGGCCTACTCGGCGGCGGCCTGGTCCACCAGCGGCAGGATGCGGTACGGCACCGGGTTCTCCAGCGCGATCGCGGTGGACGAGCGGACGATCCCGTCGAAGCCCACCACCCGGTCGATCACCCGCTGGAGGTCGGCGTTGGAGCGGGCCACGATCCGCACCATCATGTCCCCGGCCCCGGTGATGGTGTGCAGCTCCAGCACCTCCGGCACGCTCGCCAGGTGCGCCCGCACGTCCGCGCCCTGGCCCTGGGAGATCTCCAGGGTGGCGAAGGCCGTCACCGGGTAGCCGAGCGCCGCCGGGTCGACCTCCGGGCCGAAGCCGCCGATCACCCCCTTGGCCTGCAGCCGGTCCAGCCGGGCCTGCACGGTGCCCCGGGCGACCTGCAGCCGGCGCGAGCACTCCAGCACCCCGATCCGGGGCTCCTCGGCCAGCAGGCGGATCAGCCGGCCGTCCAGCGCGTCGATCGCGTCGTTCCCGCCGACCGGCCCGGGGCCTGCCGAAGCACCCTGCGGGGCGGGGGAGTTGGGCGAGCCGGGGGAGCTCGGGGAGTGGGCGGTGGGCATCGCGGCTCCGTCCTCCGGTGGGCATTCTGTACAGCGGCGCCGCTGATTCTCCCGCCCCGGCGCACAGCTTGACCAGGAGGAAACGGAACAGTTGCGCGCCGGTCGGCTCGGCGCCACCCTCCAGCCACAACCCCGTGCACCGGGCCCCACCCCGGCGCGTGGTCGCACCCACCGTGGTCCCGTACGCCTACCGGGAGGGCCGTCATGACCGACACCGCCGCCGAACCCGTCCTGCTCGCCGCGGGACCCGGAGAGCCCCACCCCCTTCCGGCGGGCCGCACCGACGCGGTGGTCTTCGCGGTCGGCGACGCCGAGCGGGCCGCCCGCCGCTACGCCGCCGCGCTCGGGCTGCGCTGCAGCGCGTACGCCGGGCCGGAGACCGGGGAGCCGGAGACGGTCTCGTACGTGCTCGACGCGCCCGGGACCCGGATCGTGCTCACCTCGCTGGTCCAGGTGATCGGCCCGCGCGGCCGGGAACTGGCCGGGTACCTGGCCCGGCACGGGGACGGGGTGCTGGACCTCGCGGTGAGCGTGCCGGACGTCTACTACGCCTACGACTACGCGGTGGACCGGGGCGCGCTGTCGCTGGCCGAGCCGTACGAGGCGCGGGACCGCTTCGGCACGGTGGTGCTCGCGACGATCGGGGTGCCCGGCGGGACCAGGCACACGCTGGTCGACCGGTCCGGCTACGCCGGGCCGTACCTGCCGGGGTACCTGCCGTTCGAGGCCTGGTGAGGCGGTTTCAGCGGATGGCCGTCTCGACCACGGGCGGGTGGCCGTTCCAGTAGACGAAGACCGAATTGGCCTGCTCGCCCTTGGTGAAGTCCACCCGCATCCACTGGTCGCCGTTCCACACCTGCATCTGCCAGCCCGGGTCCGGGGTGGCGGAGACCAGCGAGGCCTCGTCGGGGCGGATGTCCAGGGCGACCTTGCCGCCCGGCACCGGGTAGCTCTTCACGGAGGACGTCGCGGTGGCGGTGGGCGTGGGGCGGCGGGTGGGCTGCGGGGTGGTGGCCGCGGTGGGGGCGGTGGCGGCGGCCGGCCCGCGCGCCGTCGTGGTGGCGGCGGCCGGGGAGGCCGGTGGGGAGGGGGCCGTGGTCTGGGTGACCGGCCGGCCCTGGTCCGGGGTGGTGGTCGCGGTGTGCGGCGTGCCGTCGGCCCTCGGGGAGGGCAGTGGCAGCGCCGTGGGCTGCTCGAACGCGGCGCCGGTCAGCACCGCGTGCACGCCGAGCCAGGACAGCGCCACCGCCGCTCCGGTGGCCGCCGCCCAGGCGCCGAGCTGTACCAGTCCGTTCCGCATCGTCCGCTCATCCTGCCGTATCCCGGGTCGGTGCAGACGGACAGCCCCGTTATCAGTCAGGGCAGTTGCACCATGTCCGGAGGCCACCCCGAGGTACAGACCACTGCCCGCCGATGGCGTACCGTGCAGGGCCATGGCAACAGTGCTCGTGGTCGAGGACGACCCCTTCGTACGCTCCGCCCTCATCCGGCACCTGACCGACACCGGTCATGCGGTCCGCAGTGTGGGCACGGCACTTGAGGCGCTGCGGGAGGTCGCCCAGGTCGGCTGTGACCTGGTGATCCTGGACCTGGGCCTGCCGGACCTGGACGGCAGCGAGGCGCTCAAGATGATCCGGGGCCTGACCAACGTTCCGGTGATCATCTCGACCGCGCGGGACGACGAGGCCGAGATCGTCCGGCTGCTCAACGACGGCGCCGACGACTATCTGGTGAAACCTTTCTCCGGGGAGCACCTGAGCGCCCGGATGGCCGCCGTGCTGCGCCGGCTCGGCGGCGGCGCCGCCCCCGTCGCCCAGGTGCTGCGGGTCGGCGGGCTCGCCATCGACCTCCAGCGGCGCGAGGCGGCGCTGGACGGGCGGCTGCTCGACCTGACCCGGCGCGAGTTCGACCTGCTGGCCTTCCTGGCCGGGCGCCCCGGCGTGGTGGTGCCGCGCAAGGAGATCCTGGCCGAGGTCTGGCAGCAGACCTACGGCGGCGACCAGACCATCGACGTCCACCTCTCCTGGCTGCGCCGCAAGCTCGGCGAGACCGCCTCCAACCCCCGTTACCTGCACACCGTCCGGGGTGTCGGGGTCCGGCTGGAGGCCGCCGGGGGACTGGCGGAGCACCGGACATGAGGAAGTTCGGGCGCTCGCTGCGCTGGGCCCTGGTCAAGGCCGCGGTGGCCGGGACCACGATGGTCGCGCTGGCCTTCCTCATCCCGCTCGGCCTGATGGTCCAGCAGACCGCGCGGGACCGCGCGTTCACCGCCGCCGAGCGGCAGGCCGCAGCGCTCGGCCCGGCCCTCGCCATCACCACCGACCAGGACGCCATCAACCGCGCCCTGGCCAGCACCGACGCCGGCGGGCAGGGCCGGATGGCGGTCCACCTGCCGGCGGCCCAGGCCGTACCGCCCGCCTCGGCGGACCAGGCCGCACTGCCGGGGGTGGGCGGCCCCGGCGGACCCACCCTCGGCGAGGCCCGCGCCGGCGCCGGCGACGTGTCCACCGCCGGCGGGCAGGGCCGTTCCTTCACCGTCGAGGTGCCGGGCGGGTACGCGCTGCTCCAGCCGGTCGCGGTGGACACCGGGCGGACCGCCGTGGTCGAGGTGTTCGTCGCCGACGGCGACCTGACCCGGGGCGTCTCCACCGCGTGGCTGGTGCTCTCGGCGGTCGCGCTCGGCCTGGTCGCCATCTCGGTGCTGGTCGCCGACCGGATGGGCAGCCGGATCGTGGCCTCCGCCCGCCGGCTCGCCGCCGCCGCCCGCTCGCTCGGCGCCGGCAACCTCGCGGTACGCGTCCCGGCGGACGGCAAGCAGGCCGCCGGCAGCCCCGAGGAACTGCGCGAGGCCGCCCACGCGTTCAACACCATGGCCGACCGGGTGGTCCAACTCCTCGCCGCCGAAAGGGAACTGGCTGCCGATCTGTCGCACCGGCTGCGCACCCCGCTGACCGTGCTGCGGCTCAACGCCGCCTCGCTCGGCGAGGGCGACGCCGCCGACGCCACCCGGCACGCGGTCTCCCAGCTGGAGCGCGAGGTCGACCAGATCATCCGCTCGGCCCGCCGCGCCCCCGAGGACACGCCCGCCGTCGCGGTCGGCTGCGACGTCGCCGAGGTGATCCGCGAGCGGGTCGGCTTCTGGTCCGCGCTCGCCGAGGACGAGGGGCGCCGCTGGCAGCTGGCCGGCGCCGACCGGGCGACGCCCGTCCCGATCCAGCGCGCCGACCTGGCCGCCGCCGTCGACGCGCTGCTCGGCAACGTCTTCCGGCACACCGCCGTCGGCACCGCCTTCTCGGTGGACGTGCTCGCCACCGACAGCTCGGTGATCGTGCTGGTCGGCGACGCCGGCCCCGGCTTCAGCGACCCGGCCGCCGCCCTCAAGCGCGGCGAGGGCCACGGCGGCGAGGGCTCCACCGGCCTCGGCCTCGACATCGTCCGCAAGCTCGCCGAGTCCACCGGCGGCGATCTGTCGCTCGGCCGCTCCGCCGTGCTCGGCGGCGCGGAGATCCGGCTCCGGCTGCGGACCCGCCCGGACGGCGCCCCCGCGCGGGCCGGGCGGCGGCGCAGCCGGGGCGCGCTGTTCCAGAAGTGACGGCCGCCCGGTCGGCTCCGGGCGCTTTCCCGCCCCTTCGCCTTCTCGCCCGCACCGGCCGAGGCCCCGCGCCCCTTCTCACAGCCCCGGCCGTCCGCGTTACGCCCGCACCGGAGTACGGCCGATCGGGGTACATTCGTCACGTTCCGTGACTGATCGTGCCCGGGCCGGGCGGGGCCGCATCCGGTATCGTCGGCGGTTGGTCGAGCGGTGGACGGAGTGGACTGGTGACAGCGGTGCAAGACGAGCGCAGCCCGGTGCGGACCGCACCCGACCCCGCGCCCGCCCCCCTGTCGGACCGGCTGCGGGACGCGCTCGGCGCCCCCGTCCGCGCGCTGCGCGAGGCCCCCCGCCGACCGCTGCTGGCCGCCTCGGCCGTGGCTCTCCTGTCCCTGGTCGTGTACGCAGTGGTCCGCCACTTCGTCCACACCTCGATGGTCGACATGATCGTCTACCGGGCCGAGGGCGCCGCCGTCGCCAATGGCGACGACCTGTACGCACTGCGCGTCACCGAGTGGAACCTGCCCGCGACCTACCCCCCGTTCGCGGCGATGCTGTTCGTGCCGACCACCTGGTTCCCGGTCCCGTTCCTCCGGGTGGCGATCACTCTCGGCAACCTCGGGTTGCTCGCCCTGCTGACCCACCTGTCCTTCAAGCTGGTCGGCTGGCCGCGCCGCGAACTGCGGCCGATCGGCGTCGTCCTGGTGACCGGCCTCGGCGTCTGGCTCGAACCGGTGTTCACCACGCTCCGGTACGGCCAGATCAACCTCGCGCTCGCCTGCCTGATCCTCTGGGACCTCACGCGTTCGGACGCCCGCCGCAGCAAGGGCATGGCGATCGGCATCGCCGCCGGCCTCAAGCTCACCCCCGGCCTGTTCGCCGTCTACCTGCTGATCACCGGCCGGATCCGGGCCGCCGTCGTGGCCGGCCTCACCTTCCTCGGCACCTTCCTGATCGGCGCCGTCGCCCTGCCCGACGCCACCTGGGGCTTCTGGACCAAGTACCTCTACGACTCCTCGCGGGTCGGCAAGACGTACATCGTCGACAACCAGTCGCTGCGCGGCGCCGTCGCTCGCCTGCTGCACGTCGCCGAACCCGGCACCGTCGCCACCCTCGCGGCCGGCCTGGTCGCGCTGGCCGGCCTCGCCGTCGCGGCCTGGGCCGCCCGCAGCGCCCGCTGGCTGCCCCGCGCCGAGGCCTGGGGCGTCTGCTGCGCCGCCGTCACCGCCGTGCTGATCTCCCCGATCAGCTGGACCCACCACTGGGTCTGGTGCGTGCCGATGCTCGTCCTGCTCGCCGCCGAGGCCTCCGTCGAGCACGCCCGCCCGGCCGCCGTCCGCCGGCTGCGCTGGCGGGCCGCCTTCTGGGCGACGCTGCTCGCGTTCCTCTCCTTCGCGATGTGGGCCACGAAGCCGGTCGGGGTGGCCGTCCTCCACATGTCACCGCTGCGCCAGCTGTCGACCTCGATCTACCCGTGGGTCGGGCTCTGCTTCCTGCTCGCCGCCGCCATCCGGATAAGGGCACGGCGACGCTCCGCCGGCGCACCGCTGGTCCGGCTGCCCGGCCAGCGCGACGGCGGCGGCCCGGACGCCGCCCGCGGCCGTCAGCAGGCCCCCGCGGCCCGCTGAGCCGGCGGGGCGCCGCTCCTGTCCGTCGGTCCGCTCGTGTGCGCGGCTCTGTCCGCGTGCGTGGGTCCGCCCGCGTGCGCGGGTCTGCCCGTGCTCGTCGGTCCGCCCGGGTGCGTACGTGCGCTCGCGTTCGCGCGCGCTCACGCAAGCAGGTCCGCGAGCGAGCCGTCCATGTCCAGCGCGGCCAGCTCGCTGCCCGGCGGGACCAGTCGGTGCGCCCGCTCCAGCCAGGCCGCGACGGCCGGCAGCGGCGCCTCCAGCAGCGCGTCCCCGGCCGGGGAGCTCAGCGCCAGGCAGAGCACGCTGCGCCGGCCCGAGCGGGTCGGCCAGATCCGCACGTCGCCCTGTCCGCACGGCCGGAAGGTGCCCTCGACCAGCAGCTCGCGGGCGAACACCCAGGTCACCGGCGAGCCGGTGTCCAGGTGGAAGGTGATGTGCACCGCGTACGGGTCGTGGCTGCCGTAGGACAGCCGGGCCGGGACGGGGACGCTGTGCTCGGGGGAGAGCACCAGGTTGAGTTCCAGTTCGTGCTCGACCACGCTGCTGGGGCGCTCCATGATCGTCTTCCTCTCTGCCTTCGGTTCCTGCCCGGTTCCGGGCCCGTTGACCTCTTGAGAGGGCGGTCCACGCCGGCTCTTACACACGTTTCCGGGATTTCTCCGGGAAGTTCGGTGAGGGGTGGTGAACGGCCGGGGCCGCGGCGCGTGGACATCCGTCGCACGCCGGGGCCGGTCGGCCGTCCTTACCCCGGACGGCCCCCCGCTGTCCGGTGATTCGCCAACTTTCCGTCGGCGCCCTGGTGAGGTACTACCCTTTGTGACTGCCCGGCGACTGTCCGCCTACCGGCGGCGCCCCACGCGTGCCGGGCGGCTCGCGGGCGCGCCGGGCGGGTGTGCCGCGTCGGCCCCGCCAGGACCCGCCAGGAAAGAAGACCCCCATGACGGACCGCCCCTTCGCCGCCGCCGGCGACCCGGCCGTCGGACCCGAGCCGGGCTACTATCCCGACCCCTCCATCCCCGGCTTCGTCCGGTACTGGGGCGGCTCGGCCTGGGTGCCGGGCACCAGTCGGCCCGCGCCCGCCGAGGGTGAGGTGCTGGAGCCGCCCCGGTTCGCGGACCGGCGGCCCGCCCCCGGTACGGCGGCGGCGCGGGCGGTGCCGCCGCCGATGGCGCCGGAGCCGGTCGTTGCGGGACTGGCCGTTGCGGAGCCGTCCTGGGGCGGGGCCGTCGGCGGCGGGGACACCGGGCCCGTGTACCTCGACCAGACCACGGGCGGGGCGGAGTTCTTCCTCGGGCCGCGGGTGGCGGAGGTGATCGGCGGGCCGGTGTTCCGGACGGTCGGGCCGTCCGGGGTGGAGGCGGCGGCGTTCGGTGAGCCGGTCTTCGGTGAGCCGGTCGTCGAGGTTTCGGCTACCGGACTGGAGGAGCCCGGCTGGCAGGCCGATCCGCAGGCGCAGCGGGGGCCGATGGAGACGGGTGATGCGTCGCGCTGGGTCTCGTGGGGGGTGCTTCCGGGGGCGCCCGAGGCCGAGGAGGGGCGCGCGGACGAGGTGAGTGCTCCGATTGCCGTCCCGGCCAGTGTCCCGGCCGGCGTATCGAGCGTCACGTCGGTGGCCGTGGAGGCGGCCGCCGTCGCTGCTCCGGTCACGGCTGCCGCCCCGACGGCGGTGGCGGTACGGGAGGCCCCGGCGTCCGTCGCCGGGTCCGTTCCGGTGGTCGTGCGCGAAGCCGAGCGTGCCGTCGAGGTCGAGGTCGAGCCTGCCGCCCCGGCCGCCACCGTACGGGCCACTGCCGCCCCGGCCGCCACCGTATCGGCCCCGGTGTCGGCCCCGGCGCCCGCCGCATCGCTGCCCGTGCCGCGCCCGGCCCGGGAGGCCGTCGCCCGGCGGCGCCCCGCCCCGGCGGTGCCGGCCGGCCTCGGGCGCCGACTGGCCGCGCGGGCCGTGGACGCCGCCGTCCTCCTCGTGGTCGCCGTCGCCGCCGGCATCCCGCTCGGCAACTCCGCGTCCGAGCACCTCCAGCGGAAGCTCGACCAGGCCCGGATGGCCAGCGCCCTCACCCGGCGCCAGGTCCAGGTCTGGCTGGTGGACGACGTGGTGCTCGGCAAGGTCGCGGTCCTGGTGGGCATCCTGCTCTTCGTCAGCCTGCTCTGCGAGGTGCTGCCGACCGCCCGCGCCGGCCAGACCTTCGGCAAGCGGCTGGCCCGGATCCGGGTGGTGGACGCCGCCGCTCCTGCCGCCCGGACCAGGCTGGGCCTCGGCCGCTCCCTGCTCCGATGGGCCGTCAGGCAACTCGGCCTCGTGCTGCTCGTCGGCCTGGTCTGGCCGGTGTTCGACCGTCCGGCCCGGCGCGGCTGGCAGGACCGGGCGGCCCGCACCCGGGTGGTCCGCGACTGAGGCCGTCGGGCCCGGCGGCCGCCTGACGGCGCGAAGGTCCTTTCGAGTCCGGGGCGGCAAAACGGACGGAATATACCAAAGTGTGAGAATCTGCGATGTTCTACTCGAGGGATGAGCACCCACGACCCCTCGGGCCCCCAGCCGGAGGGGGGCGGCCAGCCCTCCTTCGACAAGCAGTCCCCGCAGCCGGGCGGCGGCACGCCGGAAGGCCGGCCGTCGGACCCGAACCCGTCGCCCGCCCCGCCGCCCACCGGCGGCCCGTCCGATGCCCCGCCCGGCGGCCCCGGTGCGTACGGCGGCACCTACGGCGGTCCGAGCCGCGGTCAGAGCCCGTACGGCCAGCCCGGCTACGGCCAGAACCCCTACGACCAGCCCCCGCCCGGTTACGGCCCCGCCGGCCACGGGGCCCCCGGCGCCGGCCCCGTTCCCGGCATGCCGCCGATCGGCAGCTGGCCCCGGCGCATCGTCGCCCGGCTGATCGACTACGTCCTCGTCCAGGCCGTCGGCGTGATCGTGGTGGCCCCTTTCGCCAATCTCGGCGACCGCTCCGGCTCGGCCGGCGCCTTCTGGCTCGGCTGCGCCATCTACCTCCTCTACGAGGCGCTGATGCTCAGCCGGGACGGCCAGACCCTCGGCAAGAAGGCGATGCACATCCGGGTCGCCATGCTGATCGACGGGAACAAGCCCACCCAGGCCGCCGCCTGGACCCGCGCGGCCGTCTACATCCTCCCGGCCGTGCTCTGCTGCGCCGCCCTCTGGTGGATCATCGACGGGCTGTTCGGCGTCTTCGACAAGCCCTACCGGCAGTGCATCCACGACAAGGCCGCGAGGACCGTGGTGGTCACCACCGACTGACCCGGTCAGGCGGACCGCGACGCCCGGTGGCGGATCAGCGCTGCCGGGCGTACTCGCGCCCGGCGGGCGCCGGGGAGGCCGCCCCCGCCGCCGACCTGCCGGACGTGGCGAGCGACAACACCGTCACCAGGGTGCCGAGCGCCAGCGCGAACCCCACCAGCACCGCGACCTCCAGGACGCCCGAGGCGCCCGAGACGGCCAGCAGTGCCACCGTGGCGGCGACGACGGTGAACGAGCCGAGGCAGTACTGGGCAGCGGACGGACGCGGCATGGCGGGGAGTCCTTCGCACGTCGGGGGAAACGAGCGGGAATGGTGCCGGTTCCAAGGTCCTACCCGGCAAGGGAGTTCGGTAAGTCCAGGCTAACCCGCCGGACCGGGGGCACAGGGGGCGCACAGGCTCACCCCGGGGTCGTCCGCCCCCTCGATACGGTGAACAGGACCGCGCCCGACCCGCCACACCGAGGGAACCGCCCGTGCCCATCCCCGCCGACTGGCCCACCACCGAAGCCCAGGCACTCGCCGAACAGGAACGCCTGCGCCCCCTCGTCCAGACCCACGACGACCCCGGCGCCGCCGTCGTCCCGGACGGCGGCCGCCTCATCGCCGGCGTCGACGTCGCCTACGACGACGAACACGACCTCGTCGCCGCCGCAGCCGTCCTCCTCGACCGCGACACCCTGACCGTCGTCGAACAGGCCACCGCCGTCGGCCGCATCCCCTTCCCGTACACCCCCGGACTGCTCGCCTTCCGTGAACTCCCCGCCGTCCTCGACGCCCTCTCCGCCCTCACCCGCACCCCCGACACCGTCGTCTGCGACGGCTACGGCCTCGCCCACCCCCGCCGCCTCGGCCTCGCCAGCCACCTCGGCGTCCTCACCGGCCTGCGCACCCTCGGCGTCGCCAAGACCCCCTTCACCTTCGACCACCGCGACCCCGACGCCCCCCGCGGCTCCACCACCCCGCTCACCGACCCCGCCACCGGCGAAGAAGTCGGCCGCGCCCTCCGCACCCGGCCCGGCGTCAAACCCGTCTACGTCTCCATCGGCCACCGCATCGGCCTCGACACCGCCGTCCGCACCACCCTCCACCTCGCCCGCGACTACCGCCTCCCCGAGACCACCCGGCACGCCGACTCCCTCTGCCGCCGCGCCCTCGCCGACGCCCTCCGGTCGGGGACGCCTGCGAACTGACCATGCGTCAGGCGGGATTCGGGCCCGGTGTGTTAGACATGGACACCGGGGCCCGACCCCTGGCAGCGACTCGCGGACGCACGGGGGAGGCGCCGACGTGGCAACAGGGACCGGCACGACCGGCGGAGGCGGCCAGGGCTACCGCGTCGAGGTCGAACAACTCCGCGCCTTCGCCGCCCAGGTCCGGCTCATGCTCGCCGAATTCCAGCACCACGCCGACGGCACCGACACCCACGGGCGCAGCGGCGTCGCCAAGACCGCCTTCGGCACCTTCGCCGAGGCCGCCGAGATCCACAACCGCTACAACACCATGCGCGACGGCCTGCGCGACGTGCTCAACCAACTCCAACAGGCCGTCGACGACGCCCAGAAGAACGCCGAACTCACCGCCACCAACTACGAGGAACACGACCAGCGCACCGCGAAGAAGCTCAAACTCGGCGACGACGGCTGGTCCATCGCCAACCCCTCCGCAAGCAGCAAGGCCGCCTACGAGCACACCGTCGCCCCGCCCACCCGCGACGGCGGCCCATCCGCCCGGTAGCGCCCGTCGTCAACCCCCGGCGACCGCCGGCCGAGCCCGAACGGAGGCGAACCACCCGTGGCCTACACCGACTTCACCCGATACAGCCACGCCCAACTCCGCGCGATGGCCGAAGCCCTCAACCCCGGTGAGGTCATGGCCGCCGGCGACCCCTGGCGCCGCGCCGCCGAAACCCTCAAGGCCATCCGCACCACCCTCACCCGCGCCAGCACCGAAGCCGCCGTCACCTGGGAAGGCACCACCAGCGACGCCTTCCACACCCGCATGCTCCACCTCGCCGCCGACATCAACAACGCCGCCTCCTACGCCAACGACGCGGCCAACACCCTCCACGCCATGTCCGAGGCCATCGCCAAGGCCAAACGCGACATGCCCGAGGAACCCAGCACCTGGGAAGAGGTCAAGGACACCGTCGGCGACGGCGTCTCCTCCGTCTTCGGTGGCGACGACGACCACATCCCCGTCGCCGACCGCCGAAAGGCCGAAGCCGCCACCGTCATGCAGACCCTCGCCATGCACTACCGCATCGCCACCCCGGCCCTGAAGCCGCCGCAGAGCCTGCAGCCGCTGGCGAACTTGGGTGAGAAACGTGACGTGCCACCGCAGGACGACCCGATCGGGTCGGCGGCGGTGGCGAGCGCGATGATGTCAGGTACCTCGTTCGGAGTCGCGGGAACATCGGGGCGTGTGACGAGCAACCCGTCGTCGCAGAGCCCGAAGTCCTCCGGATCGACGACGACGGCGGCCCGCTCCATGTCGAGGAGCACACCGGTGCCGACCGATTCGGGAATCAAGGGCGGCACGGCGCAGCCCCCGCCGAGGCCGCAGGGTTCGGCGAACCAGGGCGCCGGCGTGGCCGGCACACCGGTGGCCCTCCCGGGCGGGACGACGGTCGGTCCCGCCACTCCCGGGACCCAGACGTCCGGAGCGGGCGTTGTGTCGCCCGGAAGCCCTGTGGGCGGTCCCCTGGAGAGCAGTGGCGGGCAGGGGAGCACCACCCCCGCAGGCCCGACGGTGGTCGCTTCGCCGGTTGGGCCCGGTATCGGCCAGGCGAAGGCCGGCCCCGGTGGTCGGGCGCTCTCGGATGGCGTGAATCCGACGGGTGGTTCCGGATCGGGTGGCGGCCGAGCTGTCGGATCCAGTGGACCGTACCCGGGCCTCGGAGCCGGGGGCCGTGGTGCTTCCGGAGCCCGGCCGGTGGGTGGGCCTTCGGGGCGAGCTGGTGGGGCTTTAGGTGAGACCGCGCGGCCGGTCGAGGGAGTTCGCGGCAAGCAGGCTTTCACGGAAGGTGGTTCCGGTCTGGGTGCCCGGAACCGGCTGAGGGGTGAACCCGGTGCGGGCGGCTCGGGTGGCATGACCCCCGGCATACCGCTCACCGGTGCGCAACGGCACAAGAAGGATCGGGAGAAGGGTGGTCGGCGGCCCGACTACCTCGTCGAGGACGAGGAGACGTGGGCGTCGGACAAGCCGGCGAATCCGAACGTGGTGGAATGAGCCCGGTCCTGAAACGGATGGGTGATCTGATCGCGTCCCGCAAGCCGGTGATCTGCGGGACGCCGTACTGAGTGGGGTGACCAGGCTTGATGAGCCACCGGTTGGCGCGTGGTACCGCGGCCCTTGCCGCCGGGGCATTGATCTGGGGGGTCGCGGCACCGACGGCGTCTGCGGATCAGATCAGGGACAAGCAGTGGGCCTTGAAGACCTTCGAGGCCGAGACGAAGGTCTGGGCTGTCAGCCAGGGCGAGGGTGTGATCGTCGGCCTGGTCGACAGTGGCGTCGACCAGGACCATCAGGACCTGACCGGGCAGGTGCTTCCGGGGGGCGACTTCTCCGGTGCGAACACGGACGGTCGTGTCGATGGCGACGGCCACGGCACCGCGATGGCGAGCCTGATCGCGGGGCATGGACACGGTCCACAGGCGGGGGTCATGGGCTTGGCCCCGAAGGCGAAGATCCTGCCGGTGAAGGTGCGGACGGACGGCGAGAATCCGGGCCTCCAGCAGAACGGACTCGCCGAGGCGATCCGGTTTGCCGTGGACCACGGGGCGAAGGTCGTCAACATGTCGCTCGGGGGGACGTCGCGGTTCGACTCCCCGGCACGGGAAGCCGTCGACTACGCGGTCTCCAAGGACGTCGTGCTGGTCGCCGCCACCGGCAACAGCGGTGACAGCCTGAGTGGTGTCCAGTACCCGGCGGCCTTCCCCGGAGTGGTGGCGGTGGCAGCGGTGGATTCGACCGGAAGTGCCTGGGATCGTTCGACGCCAGGCGCCGAGACCACACTCGCCGCGCCCGGTGTCGAGATCTACCAGGCCACGGCCAAGTCCTCGTCCAGCTACGGGATCGGTAACGGCACCTCGGACGCGACCGCCTACGTCTCCGCGACCGCCGCGCTCATCCGGGCCAAGTACCCGGCGCTCTCCGCCGGGCAGGTGATCAACCGGATGATCAAGTCCGCTGCCGCGCCGGCCGACGGGTCGGCGGTGCCCGGTGACAAGTACGGCTACGGGATCCTCGCGCCGGCGAAGGCGTTGGAGGCGAATCCGGCCGTGGACAGCGGGCCTCGGGAGAATCCGTTGGTGGGGCGGAGGGAGTCGCAGGGGACTCCGCCGGGGGCGGCGACGGAGGAGGCGACGGAGCAGCCCGGTGAGCAGGCCGTCGTGCCCGACGCGCAGGCCGACCGCGGTGGGTGGTTCGGGGTCGGGGTGGCGCTGGGGCTGGCGTTGTGGGGGGCGCTGGTCGGCGGGGTGGTGCTGGTGGTGGTGTTGGTGGTGCGGGCGCGGCGGCGCAGGCGGGCGGCTGCGGGAGGCGGGCCAGGCCCGGGGTCGTATCCGTATCAGTGAGGACCGAGGCGCCAGGGCCGGACTGGCAGCATCTTGGCGGCGATTGGCGTCCCTGCTGCTGGTGGGGTGGGCGGCACGGTGGCCATGCTGGGGCCATGAGTACTTCTGAGCGCGGCGAGCGCGGTGTGGACCCGGCGGACGTGATCGTCCCGGACGGCAAGGACTGGACCTGGGTGCTGGAACGCCCGTGCCCGGACTGCGGGCTGGACACCCCGGCGGTGGTCCGGGAGGACGTCGCGGGGATGGTCCGCGCCAATGCGCAGGCCTGGCTGGCCCTGCTGGCAGGCGACGGGGCGGGGCTGCGGCGGCGTCCGGCGCCGGGCGTCTGGTCGGGGCTGGAGTACGCGTGCCACGTCCGGGACGTGTTCCGGCTGTTCCACGTCCGGTTGAACCTGATGCTCGACGAGGACGGCCCGCTGTTCCCGAACTGGGATCAGGACGAGACGGCGCTCGCCGAGCGCTACGGGGAGCAGGCTCCGGAGGTGGTGGCCGGGGAGCTGGCGGAGGCCGCGGAGACCTTGGCCGCGGCCTTCGGGCGGGTTGCGGGCGAGCAGTGGGGGCGGACCGGGGACCGCAGCGACGGGGCGCGGTTCACCGTGGAGTCGTTTGCCCGCTATCTGATCCACGACCCGGTGCACCACCTGTTCGACGTGACCGGCGAGCGGGTCTGAGGGGCTCACCAGCCGGAGGCCTCGCGCAGCATGGTGCGCCGGAGCCGGCCGGCCACGCTGGCGGTGTCGGTGCCGATGACGTCGGCGATCTCGGGGGCGGCGAGGCCGACCACGTAGTGCAGGATCGCCAGGTCGTCGTCGGCCGGGTGGTGGTCCGGGGTCGCGGGCACCTGCCGGGTGTGGTCGGCGACGGTGCCGCGCAGGATCTGCCAGGCCTGCGCGGTGGGGTTGGAGCTGCCCAGTAACTCGCGCCATTGGACGGCGATTTCGGCGAACGCCTGTTGGACGGCGGCGGCCGCGGCGCTGTGCTCGGTCAGCCACACCCGGGCGTAGCTGAGGTACCGGGGGCGGTGGAGTTCGCAGAAGGCGGCGAACTCCAGTGGTACGTCCTCCGGTTCGCCGGGCCCCGGGGGTGGCTCGGCGGAAGTCGCGTGACGGTTGGTCATCTCGGCTTCTCGGAAAGGGAGATGGGCTTCTGACGGTCGATCATCTGTGCTCACTCTACGGTATGCCCTCGGTGCGCTGGGTGACCAATCGGATTGAATGCCCGGAACCCGCCGCCGCTCGGCCGGTTCCGGTGTCGACCGGTGGAGCGCGGCGGTGGAGCGGTGGCGGGGCGGCCGGGCGGGAGATCGGCGGGGGAGGGTGGCGCAGTGGCGTGGGTGGCGTAGTTGCGAGCATGTCGCAGCTGGTCAGAGCATGTAGGACGGCCATAGCCGCAAGTCGGTTGATGTGCAACCGTAGGCTTTATGGAGGCTGACGTCCACGCCCACGGCGCGAAGCCGCGCGCGCACAACCACCCGCGCAACCACACCCACGATCGCGACCACGATCACGCGAACGATCACGACCATGACCACGGCCACGATCACACCCATGACCACGACCACGCCCACGACCACACCCGCGACCACGCCCACCGGCACGGGCCCGGGCGCTCTCGTACGGCCGCCCTGCGGCACCGTCTCGCCCACGTCCTGCGTCCGCACTCGCACGATGCCGCGGACCGGGTGGACGCCGCCATGGAGGCCTCCGCAGAGGGGCTGCGCACCCTCTGGATCTCGCTCGTGGTGCTCGGCGCCACCGCGCTGCTCCAAGGGGCCATCGTGGCCCTCTCCGGCTCGGTGGCCCTGCTCGGCGACACCGTGCACAACCTCGCGGACGCGCTGACCGCCGTCCCGCTGGGGATCGCCTTCCTGCTCGGCCGCCGGGCCGCCAACCGCCGCTACACGTACGGCTACGGGCGGGCGGAGGACCTGGCGGGAGTGGCGATCGTGCTCGCCGTCGCCGCGTCGGCGGTCTTCACCGCCCTGGCGGCGGTGGACCGGCTGCTGCACCCCCGGCCGGTGGACCACCTGGCGGCGGTGGCGGCGGCCGCGCTGGTCGGCTGCCTCGGCAACGAGTGGGTGGCCCGTTACCGGATCCGCACTGGCCGCCGGATCGGTTCGGCGGCGCTGGTCGCGGACGGGGTGCACGCCCGCACCGACGGCCTGACCTCGCTGGCGGTGCTGGTCGGCGCGGCCGGGGTCGGGCTGGGCCTGCCGTGGGCGGATCCGCTGGTCGGCCTGCTGATCACGGCGGCGATCCTGGTGGTGCTGCGGAGCTCGGTGCGCGAGGTCGGTCGACGGCTGATGGACGGGGTGGATCCGGCCCTGGTGGACGCCGCCGAGGGAGCGCTGCGCGGGGTGGACGGCGTGCGCGGGGTGGGCGCGCTGCGGATGCGGTGGATCGGGCACTCGCTGCGCGCCGAGGCGGACGTGGTGGTGGACGGTGCGCTCACCGTGGTGGCGGCGCACAGGGTGGCGGAGGCGGCGGAGCAGGCGCTGATCCGGGCGGTCCCGCGCCTGCTGGCCGCCACCGTGCACATCGACCACGCCCCGGCGGCCTGAGGCCGTCCGGACCGAGGGTCGAAACCCAAGGATCGAAGCCGAGGATCGAAGCCGAGGCCCGAAGTCCGAGGGTCGAAGTCCGAGGACCGGGGCGCGGCTGGGGCGGTCCGGCGTCAGGACGTGGGGCGGGCCTCCGTCGGGGAGATCCGGTCGTCGACGGCGTTGCCTCGCTCGACCTGGGCGGGGAAGGACTCGATGGCCCGCCGCCGGGCCAGTTGGGCGGCGGTGGCGGCTGCGGCCGAAGCCGCTGCGGTGGCCCCGGCGGCGGCCTCCTCCCGCTCGCACCGGTGCCCGCCTCCGGTCGGGTGCCCACTGGCGGAGTGCCCGCCGGGCGCGCGTCGTCGGCGGCCGAGCGCGGTGCGGGCGGCGTGTTCCTCGGCCGCCTGTCTCGCGGCCAGGTAGGCCTGGACGGCGGCCATGCCGTAGACCGGCTGGATGAGCTGGTGGCCCTTGAAGAACGGTCTGGCCGGGGCGAACCCGGCGGCGACCACGAGGTCGCGGATTTCGGCTATCTCGGCCTCGCTGCGGGCGGTGAAGCGGACCTCCCAGCCCTTCTTGTACGTATGGCCCTGTTCGCCGCCGCGGCGGGCCGGGTCCGGGCGGCGGACGTATCCGGGCAGACGGCCGAGGCGGAGCTGGGCCGCGCGGAGGCCGGCGGTCTCGTCACGTGACATGACGTAAGCCTAGGCAATTCCAGGGGCGGGATTGACGCGCGGAGGGTCCCTCGGCGTATGCCCTTGGTCACTCTGGGTCAGGCGGCCTGGCGGGCGATCGTTTTCGATCAGATATGACAACCCGACGACCGTCAATTACTCCGAATGGGTGAGGGTATGAGGACTTTAGTGCAGGCTGATCCCGGTTTCGCGACGGTTGGGTAACAGTGCGTCAGGTGGCCGGTGGCGGGTCGCGGCGGTTGGGGATGGTGTCGGCATGAGCTACCGGATTCCCACGCCGCCACCGTCCCTGGAGGAGCTGGCGAAGCGTCAACAGAACGTCGTCACTGCGAGCCAGTTGCGCGCCCGTGGTGTGCCGGCCCGGGTCATCACCGAGCACTGCCGTCGCGGCGGGCCCTGGCGGCGGCTGCTGCCCCGGGTCTACCTGCTGCAGTCCGACGGGCCGACCCCGGAGCAACGGATGTGGGCCGCACTGCTGTACGCGGCGCAGAACGGCCGCGAGGAGGGCCGCCGCGAGGGGGCGGTGATCACCGGTGCGGCCGCGCTCGCGCTGTACGGCTTCGCCGCGGTGCCGCGGCTGCCCGCGGTGACCGGGGTGGACGTCCTGGTGCCCCGCCAGCGTCGGCTGAAGGACGCCGGTGAGGTGCGGATCCGGCGCACCGAACGGGAGTTGGTGGCCCGGTCGGTGCACGGCCTGGCCTGCGCGCCGGTCGCCCGGGCGGTCGCGGACGCGCTGTGCGAGTGGGCGGAGGAGGGGGCCGGCGTCCCGGTGCCGGTGCGGGAGGTGCTGCGGGAGGCCGTCTCCCGGCCCGACAGCCGGTGCACGGTGCGGGAGTTGGCGGCCGAGCTGGCCGAGTCCGGGCTGACCGGCGAGCCCCGGGTGCGCGCCGCGCTGGACGAACTGCTGGCCGGCGAACGGGACTTCGTCCTGGACCGGGTCGGCGAGCTGGTGGACGAGTGCCTGCTGCCCGTCCCGCTGGCCGGCCCCGAACTGCGGATGCGCGGCGGCACGTTCATCGCCGTCCCGGACCTCTACTGGCCGGAGCGGGGCGTCGCGTTGGAGGTGGACTCGGACCTGCGCTGCGTCAGCGAGGGCGAGGCCGCCTGGGTGCGCGGCGGCCAGCACCGGATGGAGTACCTGGGGATCCGGGTGGTGTACGTCTGCGGCGCCCGGCTCGTGGCCGACCGGGACGCGGTCGGCGCCGAACTCCGCGAGGCCTACCGGGTGGGTGGTACGGACGTGGTGGAGCTGATGGTCGATTAGAGTCCGCCCCCCCGCAGGGTCCTAGCCCCGCACCACCCTAGCCCCGCACCACCGGGGTGCCGACCAACTCGACCCCGGCGGCCCGCAGTTCGGCCAGCGCGGCGGCGGTGGTCTCCGGCGCGACGCCGGCGGTGAGGTCGAGCAGGATGCGGGTGGTGAAGCCGGCCCGGGCGGCGTCCAGGGCGGTGGCCCGGACGCAGTGGTCGGTGGCGAGGCCGACCACGTCGATCTCGTCGACCTGCCGTTCGCGCAGCCAGTCCACCGGGCCGCGGTTGTTCTCGTCCAGCCCCTCGAAGCCGCTGTACGCCGCCGAGTAGGCGCCCTTGTCGAAGACCGCCTCGACCGCGCCGGAGATGACGGCCGGGGCGAAGTTGGGGTGGAAGCCCACGCCCTCGGTGCCGGCGACACAGTGCACCGGCCAGCTGTTGACGTAGTCGGGCTCGTCGGAGAAGTGGTCGCCCGGGTCGATGTGGTGGTCGCGGGTGGCGAGGATGTGCTGGTAACCGGGGGGGGACTCGGCGATCAGGTCGGTGATGGCGGCGGCCACCTCGGCGCCGCCGGCGACGGCCAGGCTGCCGCCCTCGCAGAAGTCGTTCTGCACGTCGACGACGATCAGTGCCCGGTGCATGGCTCGCATCCTCGGATGTGGGGGGCGGCGACGGTGGCGGCCCCGGGTGGGGGAGCCCTCGGGAGTGCTCGGCCCGCTGCGGGGCTCGGGGGTTCTCGGGGAGCTCCAGGGGAACTCTACGGCTGACTTTAGGGAGTGGCGCGCGGGGGCGGAAGGCCTGGGGCGGGCCCCGGGGCCGTCCGCCGGGTCGCGTCGGTCGCCCGGGGCCGGGTCAGAGGAGGAGTTCGGTCGGCAGGACCGGGTCGCCCTTGGAGAGCTGGGTGGCCGACAGCGGCAGCGCGGCCCGGGCCCGGATGTGCCGTTCGCGGGCGGCGGTGAGCGGTTCGCGGCCGACGATCCGGCCGGCCCGCACCAGCGGCACCTGCATCAGGTGGGGTTCCAGGGCGGCGGGGACCGCCCCGGTGCCGACCACCTCGGCCTCGGCGACGCCGTCGGCGTCGGGCCGGCGGGCGGCCCACTTGCGGCCGCCGATGCTGCTCTTGCCGCCGGCCGCGCGCTTGGCCACCGGCACCAGCGGCCCGTCCTCGGCCTCGGTGCGGGCGACCAGCTTGTAGACCATCGCGCAGGTCGGGTGGCCGCTGCCGGTGACCAGGCTGGTGCCGACGCCGTAGCCGTCCACCGGGGCGGCGGCGAGCGCGGCGATGGCGTACTCGTCGAGGTCGGAGGTGACGATGATCCGGGTCTGCTCGGCGCCGAGCTCGTCCAGCTGGCGGCGGACCCGGTGGGCCAGCAGGGTGAGATCGCCGGAGTCGATCCGGACGGCGCCCAGTTCGGAGCCGGCCACCTCGACGGCGGTGCGGACGGCCTCGCGCAGGTCGAAGGTGTCGACCAGCAGCGTGGTGCCCTTGCCCATGGAGGCGATCTGCGCGCGGAAGGCGTCCCGCTCGCTGTCGTGGACCAGGGTGAAGGCGTGCGCGGCGGTGCCGGTGGTGGGGATGCCGTGGGTGAAGCCGGCCTCCAGGTCGGAGGTGGCGGCGAAGCCGGCCACGTACGCGGCCCGGGCGGCGGCGACGGCGGCGTGCTCGTGGGCGCGCCGGGCGCCCATCTCGATCACCGGGCGGCCGCCGGCGGCGGCGGTCATCCGGGAGGCGGCGGCCGCGATCGCCGAGTCGTGGTTGAGGATCGACAGGATCACCGTCTCCAGGATCACCGCCTCGGCGAAGCTGCCCTCGACGGTGAGCAGCGGCGAGCCGGGGAAGTAGACCTCGCCCTCGGGGTAGCCGTGGATGTCACCGCCGAAGCGGTAGTCGGCGAGGTAGCGCAGGGTGTCGTCGTCGACCACGCCCTGGCCCGCCAGCCAGTCGAGCTGGGCGGGGGAGAAGCGGAAGTTCTCGACGGCGTCGAGCACTCGGCCGGTGCCCGCCATGACGCCGTAGCGGCGGCCGTCGGGCAGGCGGCGGGTGAACACCTCGAACACGGAGCGGCGGTGCGCGGCCCCGCTGCGCAGGGCGGCCTGCAGCATGGTGAGCTCGTAGCGGTCGGTGAGGAGCGCGGTCGAACCGGCCGCGTGCACTGAAGTGGCGTCCATGCGGATGATGCTACTACCACTTAGCGTCAGAGTGACGATTTCTCGTGGTGGGACCCGGGCCGGAATCGCCCGGGGGTCCCCCGGATGGCAGCATGGGGCTGAAGAGGCGTGGACGGACTGCGCAGCGAGGAGGACCCGGCGGTGAGTGTCGCGCCCGTGGAGATCGAGCGCCCGGAGGTCGAAGGACTGCCGGTGACGGAGCCGGACACGCCCTGGGTGACCATCGTGCACAACGACCCGGTCAACCTGATGAGCTACGTCCAGTACGTCTTCCAGGCCTACTTCGGCTACCCGAAGGACAAGGCCCGGAAGCTGATGATGGACGTGCACACCAAGGGCCGGGCGGTGGTGTCCAGCGGCTCCCGTGAGGAGATGGAGCGCGACGTCCAGGCGATGCACGGCTATGGCCTGTGGGCGACGCTGCAGCACGACTGACCGCGGGTACGACTGACCGCGGGTGCGACTGACCGCGGGCCCGCGGAGCCAGTACCCACCCGAGACGACGAAGACGGGCTGACCGATAGACATGGCTGGGTTGTTCGAGAGTGCCGGCGGCGGCAGTGCGGCGATCGCGCTGGACGAGCTGGAGGTCTCCATCCTGCGCTCCCTGGAGGTGGGGATGGTGCAGCTGATCGGGCCCGGCCCGGGCGGGGACGGCGGCGATCCGCTGGCCGCGCTGTTCGCCGAGGGCCCGACGGAGGCGCCGACCAATCCGATGCTCGCGCGGCTCTTCCCGGACGCCTACGGCGACCCGGCCAAGCCGGAGGACCCGGAGAGCCGGGCCGCCTCGGGCGAGTTCCGCCGCTACACCGAGGTGGATCTGCGGGCCCGCAAGCGCGAGGACGCGCTGCACGTCGTCCGGATGCTCGACCGGCTCGGCGGCGAGGGCGGGGTGCTCAAGCTGGACCCGGCCGACTCCCTGCGCTGGCTGGGCGCGCTCAACGACCTGCGGCTGGTCCTGGGCGTCCAGCTGGAGGTCAGCGAGGACGACGAGGAGCTCTACGACCTGCCGGACGAGGACGACCGGAAGCCGCTGGTGATGGCGTACGTCTGGCTGGGGGCGCTCCAGGAGACGTTGCTGGAGGCGATCGCGGACTGATCCTGCCCGCTTTCGGGCAAGCCCTGGCCGTTTCGTCCAGTATGTGGACGGGCGGCCGGGGCATTTCCGTTTAAATCGGGCAAACCATACCAGGTCATGCTCAAATAACGCTCAGATGAACGCCGCTATCCGGACCCTGCGTGGTACGACTTCTGCACCCCACGAGACCCACCCAGGACGGTGCACCATGGCCGAGCAGCTGTACGAAGACGTGGTCGACCCGAAACCGGACGAGGAGGGCTATCACCGCGGGCTGGGCAGCCGCCAGATTCAGATGATCGCGATCGGCGGTGCCATCGGCACCGGCCTCTTCCTCGGTGCGGGCACCGCGATCTCCAGGTCCGGCCCGAGCCTGATCCTCTCCTACGCCGTCGCCGGCGTGGTGATCTTCGCGATCATGCGGGCCCTCGGTGAACTCCTCACCTACCGCCCGGTCTCCGGCAGCTTCGCCGAGTACGCGCGGGAGTTCCTGGGCCCGTTCGCCGGCTACGTGACCGGCTGGACGTACTGGCTGTTCTGGGTCGTCACCGGCATGGCGGAGACCACCGCCGCCGCCGTGTACGTGCGGTTCTGGGCGCCCGACATCCCGCAGTGGATCAGTGCGTTGACCTTCCTGGTGATCCTCTACGCGGCCAACCTGATCTCGGTGAAGCTGTTCGGCGAGATCGAGTTCTGGTTCTCCATGGTCAAGGTCACCGCCATCATCGGCATGATCCTGATCGGCGTCGGCGTCCTCACCCTGGGCTTCAGCAAGGCCGGTGACACCGCGTCGATCACCCACCTGTGGCAGAACGGCGGCTTCTTCCCCAAGGGCATCGGCGCCACCGTGATGACCCTGCAGATCGTCATGTTCGCCTACCTGGGCGTCGAACTCGTCGGCGTCACCGCGGGCGAGAGCGAGAACCCCGAGAAGACCCTGCCGCGCGCCATCAACACGCTGCCCTGGCGCATCGCGCTGTTCTACATCGGCGCCCTGGTGGTCATCCTCGCGCTCGTGCCGTGGACCGAGTTCCAGCCGGGCGTCAGCCCGTTCGTCGCCGCCTTCGGCAAGATCGGCATCCCGGCGGCGGCCGGCATCATCAACTTCGTGGTGCTCACCGCCGCGCTCTCCTCCTGCAACTCCGGGATGTACTCCACCGGCCGCATGCTGCGCGACCTCGCCCTGCGCGGCCAGGCCCCCGGGCGGCTCACCGGGCTCAACTCCCGCCGCACCCCGGCCTTCGCGATCACCGTCTCCTGCCTGCTGATGGGCGCCGGCGTGGTGCTCAACTACCTCGTCCCGGCCAAGGCGTTCGAGTACATCACCTCCGTCGCCACCGTCTGCGGCCTGTGGACCTGGGCGATGATCCTGATCTGCCAGATCCGCTACCGGAAGGCCTGGCGGTCCGGCCGCCTGCCTCCGCCCACCTTCAAGGCACCGGGCGGCGTCTGGACCAGTTGGGCCGCGCTCGCCTTCCTCGTCCTGGTCGTGGTGCTGATCGCCTTCGACTCCAGCAGCCGGATCTCGCTGTACGTCTTCCCGTGCTGGGCCGTGCTGCTGGTGGTCGGCTACCAGGTGCTCAAGCGCCGCAATCCGCAGGCCGCCCAAGCCGTCGCGCACGACCACCTGCACGTGCGCAACGGCGGCTGAACCGGTCGCGGACGCCCGGTCACCGGCCCTCCGCGCCCAGGTGGCGGACGCCCGGTGACCGGGCCTCGGACGTCCCGGCGGGCACCCGCCGGGGCGTGGCTATCCTGGCCGCATGCTGACCATCACCCGAGAACTCCGCGACCGGATCGTGGCCCACGCCCGCGCCGACCACCCGGACGAGGCCTGCGGCGTGGTCGCCGGACCGGCCGGCAGCGGACGGCCCGAGCGGTTCGTCCCGATGCTCAACGCGGCCCGCTCGCCCACCTTCTACGAGTTCGACTCGGGCGACCTGCTCAAGCTCTACCGCGAGATGGACGACCGCGACGAGGAGCCGGTGATCGTCTACCACTCGCACACCGCCACCGAGGCCTACCCCTCGCGCACCGACGTGAGCTACGCCTCCGAGCCGTTCGCCCACTACGTCCTGGTCTCCACCGCCGAGGGCAACGGCGAGAACGACCCGTACCAGTTCCGCTCGTTCCGCATCGTGGACGGCGAGATCACAGAGGAAGACGTCCAGGTCGTCGAGGCCTACCCGGCCTGACCAGCACCCACCTGGGCGCGGCCCGTCGACCGCCGTCGAGCGGTCGGCGGGCCCGTGTCGTCTCAGCCTGAGAAACGGGAACATCCGGATCCCGAGACGGCCATGGAGGAGCGGGCCGGGGAATCTATACGATGAGCCCATGCGTTCCGTCGATGTGAGCAACCAGGCCCCGGGCACCCGCCTCGTGGCGCGCCTGCACGTCGACCTGTGCCGGCTCGCCAGCGCGATCTGTCCCGGCACGCCCGCGCGCTCGCGCTGAGCCGCCCCACCCGGGCCCGCCGCCCGCCGACGGCGTCGAGCCCCGGGACCATCCGCACTGCCGCGCCCGTTGCGGCCCACCCACCTCACGACTCGCACAGGAGCGCACCCATGGCCATCGAGGTCCGCATCCCGACCATCCTCCGCACCTACACCGACGGCGCCAAGGCCGTCGAGGGCACCGGCAGCAACCTCGGGGAACTCTTCACCGACCTCGACGCCCGCCACCCCGGCATCGCCGCCCGCCTGGTCGAGGGCGGCGAGCTGCGCCGCTTCGTCAACGTCTACCTGAACGACGAGGACGTCCGCTTCCTGGAGGGCATCTCCACCGCCCTCGCCGACGGCGACAGCGTCACCATCCTGCCCGCCGTGGCCGGCGGCGCCCGCTGACCTCCCGCTCCCCCGCCCGCCCGTTGCGAGGCGCGGGCGGGGGAGCGCCCTTCCCCCACCCTCACCGCCGACGCCGGAGGCCTCCCTTGCGTTACGACAGCCCGCTCGAAGCCGTCGGCAACACCCCGCTGGTCCGCCTGCCGCGGCTGTCCGCCGCCGTCCCCGGCAACGTCGACGGCCTGGTGACCCTGTGGGCCAAGCTGGAGGACCGCAACCCCACCGGCTCCATCAAGGACCGCCCCGCGCTGCACATGATCGAGCGCGCCGAGGCCGCCGGCCGGCTCACCCCCGGCTGCACCATCCTGGAGCCCACCAGCGGCAACACCGGCATCTCGCTCGCCATGGCCGCCAAGCTCAAGGGCTACCGGATGGTCTGCGTGATGCCCGAGAACACCAGCGAGGAACGGCGCGAGCTGCTGCGCATGTGGGGCGCCGAGATCATCCCCTCCCCGGCCGCCGGCGGCTCCAACACCGCCGTCCGGATCGCCAAGGAGATCGCCGCAGAGCACCCGGACTGGGTCATGCTCTACCAGTACGGCAACCCCGACAACGCGGGCGCCCACTACGCCACCACCGGCCCCGAGATCCTCGCCGACCTGCCGACCGTCACCCACTTCGTGGCCGGCCTCGGCACCACCGGCACCCTGATGGGCGTCGGCCGCTTCCTGCGCGAGAAGGTCCCCGGCGTGCGGATCGTCGCCGCCGAACCCCGCTACGACGACCTGGTGTACGGGCTGCGCAACCTCGACGAGGGCTTCGTCCCCGAGCTGTACGACGCCGAGGTGCTCACCACCCGGTTCTCGGTCGGCTCCGCGGACGCCGTCCGCCGCACCCGCGAACTCCTCCAGCAGGAGGGGATCTTCGCGGGCGTCTCGACCGGGGCCATCCTGCACGCCGCGATCGGCGTCGGCCGCAAGGCCGCGGCGGCCGGGGAGCGCGCGGACATCGTGTTCGTGGTCGCCGACGGCGGCTGGAAGTACCTGTCCACCGGCATCTACACGGCGGAGTCCACCGAGGCAGCCGTCGAGGCGCTGCAGGGCCAGCTCTGGGCCTAGCCCCACCCTGCCCGGCGCTAGCCGGCCTTGGCCGCGCGCCGGGCGCTGGCCCAGATCTGCCCGTCCACCGCGCCGGCCCGGCGGCGGAACGCCGACAGCGGCACCTCACGCAGCTCGTCGGTCTCCAGCCAGCTGGTCCGGCCCTGGCGGTCGCCGACCGAACCGGGCGGCAGCGGCAGCACGCCAGGGCGGTCGGTGTGGTGCTTGCTGGTGATCTTCGCGACGGTGGCGGTGCGGCCGTGCACCCGCAGCACCAGGCACGGGCGGTCCTTCGCCCCCGGGCCGTCCTCGAACGGCACCTCCGCCCACCAGATCTCCTGCGGCGCCGGTGCCGGACGCCCCTTCGCCGGACGCGGCCGCGGCGCGGACGGTGCCTGCGCCGGGGCCGGCCGGGACCGCCGGACCAGCGCCGACACGACGAAGGCCAGCAGGACGACGCCCGCCGCCGCCAGGGCCACCCAGATGCCAGTCATGCCGCCGACCGTACCGGGCCCGCGACGTCCCCCACCACCGTGACCACCGTGACAGTTGGGCATTTGTCCGCACCCTGCTCCCGGTTCGTCACGGAATGACCACAGAGTCCGTTCTGCGGCGGAGTAACCGCCGATGCCCGGAGAGGCTGCTCGCGAACGCCCCCACACCCCCGGAGGTCACCCGTGAGCCGCAGCACCGACCTGTGGTCCTACGCCGAGATCGCCCGCCACATCAACGTCCAGGCCGAGACCGTCCGCAACTACCGGCGGCACGGGCTGCTGCCCGAGCCGGACGTCGTCGACGGCAGCGGTCACCCCCGCTGGTACCCCGACACGATCAGGGCCTGGGCCCGCAACCGGCCCCGCCACCGCTGACCCGGCGGCACCCGAAACGACGCCCCCGCCCCCGCCCCGGCGTTCTGGTGATTCCAGCCACAGCCCGGCACGGGGACGGGGGCAAAGTGCCGCTCCGCCCTTACTCTCGACACGCGAAGCAGTGCTACTGGCCGGTCGACCGGCCCGGCCTGCCGTTTTCCAGCAGCAGCCAGGACGTGTCGGGGCGGAGGGGCTCGGATGAAACTGACCGTGGTGGGGTGCTCGGGGAGCTTCCCGTCCGCCGACTCCCCCTGCTCCAGCTACCTCGTCGAGGCCGACGGCTACCGCGTCGTGCTCGACCTCGGCAACGGCGCCCTCGGCGCCCTGCAGAAGTACGTCAGCCTCTACGAGGTCGACGCCGTCCTGCTCAGCCACCTGCACGCCGACCACTGCATCGACCTGTGCGCCTACTGGGTCGCCCGCAACTACCGCGCCGAGGGCTGCCCCGACCCGATGCCCGTCTACGGCCCGGACGGCACCGCCGAACGGCTCGCCCGCGCCTACGACATGCCGGAGAACCCGGGGATGAAGGAGGTCTTCGACTTCCACACCCTCACCCCCGGCGCCTTCGACCTCGGTCCGTTCCGGATCGAGGTCGCCCAGGTCAACCACCCCGTCGACGCCTTCGCCTTCCGGCTCGAACACGGCGGTCGCGCGCTGGTCTACTCCGGCGACACCGGTGAGAGCGCCGAACTCGTCGAACTCGCCCGCGACGCCGACCTGTTCCTCTGCGAGGCCGCCTACATCGACGGTCGGGACACCTATCAGGCCGTCCACCTCAACGGCCGGGAGGCCGGTGAGCACGCCGCCGCCGCCCGAGTCCGCCGGCTCGTCCTCACCCACATCCCGCCGTGGACCGACGCCGAACACAACCGCCGCGACGCCGCCGCGGTCTACGCCGGCCCCGTCGAGGTCGCCCGGGCCGGCGCGGTGTACCTGATCTGAGCGGACCGCCGGCCTGGGAGCGGAGAGCCGCTTCCAGGCCGGCGTGCACGCGGCCCGGCTGGGGTGAATCCAGGGCCTGGGCGCCGGCTGGTGTCAGCGCCGGCCGGGGGCCGGGAGGCCGAGGTGGTCGCGCAGGGTCGTCCCGCTGTAGTCGGTGCGGAACACCCCGCGTTCCTGGAGCAGCGGCACCACGCGGTCGACGAAGGTGTCGAGGCCGCCCGGGGTCAGGTGGGGGACGAGGATGAAGCCGTCCGCCGCGTCGTTCTGCACGAAGAAGTCGATCTGCCCGGCGACCGTCGCGGGGGAGCCGATGAAGGACTGTCGGCCGGTCACCTCGATGACCAGCTCGCGGCTGGTGAGCTTCTTCTCGGTCGCCAGCGCCCGCCACGTGGCGGCGATGGCCGGCGGGTCGCCGATCCGGACCCGGCCCTGGGCCAGGGCGCTGCCGGGGTCGGGGTCGACGGCGGGCAGCGGGCCATCCGGGTCGTGGTCGGACAGATCGATGCCCCAGACCTGTTCCAGGAAGGCGATCGCGGTCTGCGGTCCGACCTGGGCCCGGCGGGTCTCGGCGGCGAGTTCGGCGGCCTCGGCGTCGGTGTCGCCGAGGGTGAAGGTGACGCCGGGCATGATCTTCAGCTCGTCCGGCTTGCGGCCGTACGCGGCGAGCCGGCGTTTGACGTCCGCGTGGAAGGCCTGGCCGT
This sequence comes from Kitasatospora sp. NPDC087314, assembly GCF_044744365.1. Taxonomy (NCBI): domain Bacteria; kingdom Bacillati; phylum Actinomycetota; class Actinomycetes; order Kitasatosporales; family Streptomycetaceae; genus Kitasatospora; species Kitasatospora sp. NPDC087314. Next base: position 151,710 of record NZ_JBIUYE010000016.1, on the reverse strand, counting down.
CGGCGAGGGTGGAGTGCCGGCTGAAGACGACGTCGGCGGTCGCGGCGGCGAACTCCCGGCCCTCGTCGGAGTCCCCGGCCTGGATGACCACCGGGTGGCCCTGGGGTGGGCGGGGCAGCGAGAGCCGGCCCTCGACGTCGAACTGCGGGCCCTGGTGCCGGACGGTCTCCTCACCGCCGTCCCAGAACTCCCGTGCCAACTGGACGAATTCGGCGGCCCGGGTGTAGCGGTCGGCGCGGTCGAGGTAGCCGCCGCGGCGGAAGTTCTCCCCGGTGAAGGCGTCCGAGGAGGTGACCACGTTCCAGGCCGCGCGTCCGCCGGAGAGGTGGTCCAACGAGGCGAAGCGGCGGGCCAGTTCGTACGGCTCGTTGAAGGTGGCGTTGACGGTGGCGGCCAGCCCGAGGCGGGTGGTGACGGCGGCCAGCGCGTTCAGCACGGTGATCGACTCGGGGCGGCCGACCACGTCCAGGTCGTGGATGCGGCCCTTGTTCTCGCGCAGCCGCAGGCCCTCGGCGAGGAAGAGGAAGTCGAACTTCCCGCGCTCGGCGGTTTCGGCGAGGTGGCGGAAGGAGTCGAACTCGATGTGGCTGCCGGAGGCCGGGTCGCTCCACACCGTGGTGTTGTTGACGCCCGGGAAGTGCGCGGCGAGGTGGATCTGCTTGAGCGGGCGGTCCGTCATCGGGTCACCTCGGCGAGAGCTGCGGGGCCGGTGGAGTCGGTAGCGGTGGCAGGGCCGGCGGCGTAGCGGCTGGCCGGGCGGGCCAGGCCGAGGTGGTCGCGCAGGGTGCGGCCGGCGTACCCGGCGCGGAACAGCCCCTCGGCACACAGGATCGGGACGACCCGCTCGGCGAGCGCGGCCAGGTCGCGTCCCGGGTCGGCGGGGACGAGGTGGAAGCCGTCGACCCCGGCACCGGTGGCGGCGAGCTCGGCGAGCAGACGCTCGACGGCGGCGGCGTCGGGCAGGGCGGCCTCGGTCCGGGCGAGGATGCGCAGGTGCTCCCCGGCGCGCAGCCGCAGTTCGGTGGCGGCGCTCAGCCGGGCGGTGTGGTCGGGGGCGTCGAGCAGCACGACGTCCGCGTACCGGATCGCCGTCGAGACCCGGGCCCGCCCGCCGGGGGAGGCGTCCGGGGCGAGGTCGGCGGCGGTCACCGGCACCGCGACGACCGGGCGGCCCTGCGGCGGGCGCGGGGTGATGGACGGGCCGCGGACGGAGAAGTGCGCGCCCTCGAAGTCGATGTAGTGCAGCTTGTCGCGGTCGATGAACCGCCCGGTGGCGGCGTCGCGGATCTCCGCGTCGTCCTCCCAGCTGTCCCAGAGCCGGGCGGCGACCTCGGCGGCGTCGGCAGCCTCGGCCCAGAGCGCGTCGGCGGGGGCGGTCGGGCGGCGGCCGAAGGCCTTCGCCTCGGCCTCGGTCGCGGAGACGCCGACCAACCAGCCGGCCCGGCCCCGGCTCACCCAGTCCAGGGTGTTGACCGAGATCGAGGTGTGGAACGGCTCGGTGTGGGTGGTGGTGACGGTCGGCACCAGCCCGACCCGCTCGGTCAGCGGGGCGATCCGGGCGAGGGTGGCGAGGGCGTCGGGGCGGCGCGGTTCGGGAGTGAAGGAGTCGTCGAGGGTGACGAAGTCGAGGGCGGCCCGTTCGGCGAGGCGGGCGAGGGCGGCGTAGTGCCCGGCGTCGACGTGGCCGGGGCTGTCCAGGGCGGCGGAGAGGTGCAGTGGGCGGGGCATGGAGAGGCCTGACTTTCCTCGTGCGGACGCGTGCGGGCGACGCCGTCGGACGCGCACAGGGGTGTGCGGGTGTGTGCGGCCGCGCGGTGACGGCCCGGAGGCGGGCGGGGCCCGCGCGGGCGGGAGGGGAGGAGCGGCGCCGGGCGGGACGTCAGCCGGGCGGCGGCGGGGGGAACGGTCGGTTCAGCCGCGACACGCCGCGGACCACACGCGACCGAAGTCGATGTGGCTGCGGGTCACCAGCGGGCACGAGGCGTTCACCGCTTCAGTTGACCAGTGCCCCCGCCGGTTCGTCAACCGCCGTTCCCGCCGCGACCGCTGTCCCCGCCGACCTGGATCGGGACACCTGACGGCCCCACGCCGGATCGGGATACGCGACGACCCCGCCCCGCCGCTGGGGGAGCGGCGGCGGGGCGGGGTCGTGGTGTGCGGACGGGCGGGGCCTCAGGCCTTGGTCACGTCCTCGATCTCGTCGTCGTCCTCGCGACCGGGGGTCTTGAGGTTGAACTTGGTGATCGCGAAGCGGAAGAGGAAGTAGTACAGCGCGGCGAAGACCAGTCCGATCGGGATGATCATCCACGGGTCGGTGGCCTTGCTCCAGGCCAGCGCGTAGTCGATCAGACCGGCCGAGAAGGTGAAGCCGTCGTGCACGCCGAGCGCCCAGGTGACGGCCATCGAGACGGCGGTGAGCACCGCGTGGATGACGTACAGGGCCGGTGCGATGAAGACGAAGGCGAACTCGATCGGCTCGGTGACACCGGTGACGAAGGAGGTCAGGGCCAGCGACATCATCATGCCGAGGACGGCCTTGCGGCGGTGCGGCTTGGCGGCGTGGGCGATCGCCAGCGCGGCGGCGGGCAGCGCGAACATCATGATCGGGAAGAAGCCCGACATGAACTGGCCGGCGGTCGGGTCGCCGGCGAAGAAGCGCGGGATGTCGCCGTGCACGACCGTGCCGTCGGCCTTGGTGAAGTCACCGGTCTGGAACCAGGCGTAGGAGTTCACGAACTGGTGCATGCCGACCGGCAGCAGACCGCGGTTGACCAGGCCGAAGGCGCCCGCGCCGAGCGCGCCGGCACCGATCAGGGTGTCGTTCAGGCTCTTGATGGCGTCGCCGACCGGGCCCCAGGCCAGGGCGAACACCACGCCGACGGCGGTGCCGACGAAGGCCATCAGGATCGGCACCAGACGGCGGCCGTTGAAGAAGCCGAGCCAGTCGACCAGCTTGGTGCGGTGGTACTTCTGCCACAGCACGGCGGCCAGCAGGCCGATCACGATGCCGCCGAGCACGCCCGGGTTCTGGTAGGTCGGGGCGACCCACTTGCCGTCGGCGATGTGGCCCTCGGTGATCGGGAACGCGGTCAGCACGTTCTTGTAGACCAGGAAGCCGACCAGGGCGGCGAGGGCGGTGGAGCCGTCCGCCTTCTTGGCGAAGCCGATCGCGATGCCCACCGCGAACAGCAGCGGGAGGTTGTCGAAGACCCCGCTGCCGGCGGTGTTGAACACCGCGGCGACCTTGTCCCAGCCGAGGCCGTCCTTGCCGAACACGTCGTCCTGGCCGAGGCGCATCAGCAGACCGGCGGCGGGGAGCACGGCGATGGGCAGCTGGAGGCTGCGGCCGATCTTCTGCAGGCCCTGCAGGAGGTTCTGGCCGAACTTCTTGGCGGGGCTTGGCGTGGCCGGAGCCGTGGCGGGCGCCGGTGCCTGCGCTGACTGACTCATGGGGTGGGCTTCCTAACGGCATGGCGGTCGGGGGAGGGGCACAGGGGGCCGAACCGCGAACTGGTCTACACCACGTGTGGTGTAGACCAGTTTTGTAGCACGGGTGGAGAAGGGGGGGAACCCCGGAAAGGGCCACCGCCGGGAAGTGCTATGAAATCGAAACCTAGGTGTGGAACGGCGATCATGATTACCGCCGTGATTGGGATTTTGGCTATTTGCGCAACAAAAGGCCCGGGCCCCGCTCGCGGCTGCGGGACCGGGCTCCGGGGCGGGGTCCGGAGGTGGGCGAACGGGCGGGGTGTGGGGTCCTCGGCCGGGTGGAGTCGGATCGGACGGCGGGGGCGACCGCCGTCGCCCCGGGACGACCTCGCGGCGCTCGGGCCGGACGGCGCGAGCGATCGGAGCGGTGGCGGCCGGCGGGGTCGAACGTCGCGATCGGGGTGGGCGCGGACCGGAAAACGGACCGGAACCTGGAAGAAGGCATTCGGGAACCGGTGCGGGGCGGTCGGGAGCGGCGGTGTCGTAAAACCCCCGGCGATGCCACGCCCCCACCCCGGTGCCACCCCGGCCCCGCCCCTCCGGAGGTGCCCGGACCGGGCGGCGCGGGCGCCGACGACCCCACCCGGCCCGGTGGGTGGCCCGGCCCGGGAATGCGCGCGGTCGATATCGGAATTGTTTTCAGGTCGGGCCGTCGGTCGTTTCCGGAAATGCCGAAGGCCCCCGGACCGACGGGTTCGGAGGCCATTGCGGGTGATGCCGGATGGCGCTCGGTTTCAGACCTTGGTGACGTCCTCGACCTCGCTCTCGTCCTCCCGCCCCGGTGTTTTCAGGTCGAATTTGATGATGATGAACCGGAAGAGCGCGTAGTACACCACGGCGAAGCAGAGCCCGATGGGGATGATCAGCCACGGTTTGGTGGCCAGCCCCCAGTTGATCACGTAGTCGATCAGGCCGGCCGAGAAGCTGAAGCCGTCGTGCACCCCGAGCCCCCAGGTCACCGCCATCGAGACGCCCGTCAGCACCGCGTGCACGCCGTACAGGGCCGGGGCGATGTAGGCGAAGGAGTACTCCAGCGGTTCGGTGACGCCCGTCACGAAGGAGGTCAGGCCGACCGAGAGCATCAGGCCGTAGATCTCCTTGCGGCGGTGCGGCTTCGCCGCGTGCGCGATCGCCAGGCCGGCGGCCGGCAGCGCGAACATCATGATGGGGAAGAATCCGGACTGGAACTGGCCGGCCGTCGGGTCGCCCGCCAGGAAGCGCGGGATGTCGCCGTGCACGATGGTGCCGTCCGGCTTGATGAACTCGCCGAACTGGAACCAGACGAAGGTGTTCAGCAGCTGGTGCATGCCGATCAGCAGCAGTGCGCGGTTGAACAGGCCGAAGATGCCGGCGCCGCCCGCGCCCAGGTCGGCCAGGGTCTGGCTGAAGTCGTTGAGCCCGCGGCCGATCGGCGGCCAGACCCCGAGCGCGATGCAGGCGGTGGCCATGCCGACGAGGGCCGTGATCATGGGTACCAGGCGGCGACCGTTGAAGAAGCCCAGCCAGTCCACCAACCTGGTGCGGTGGAACCGGACCCAGAGCCAGGCGGACATCAGGCCGATCAGGATGCCGCCCAGCACGCCCGGGTTCTGGAACGTCGCGGCCGCCGCCTTCGCGGAGCCGTAGTCCACGCACTGGTCGCCGACCAGCACCGTCGGCGGCTTGCAGTGCTCAGGAAAGGCGTGCAGCACCCTGTAGTACACGAGGAATCCGACCACCGCCGCCAGTGCGGTCGAACCGTCGGCCTTCTTCGCCATGCCGATCGCGACGCCGACGCAGAACAGCATCGGCAGGCCGAACGAGGAGTCCAGCAGGGCGCCGCCGGCCGAGGCGAAGACCTTCGCGACGTCGGTCCAGCCGAGGCCGTCCTTGCCGAAGACGTCGGGCTGGCCGAGCCGGTTGAGGATGCCGGCCGCGGGCAGCACCGCCACCGGCAGCTGGAGCGAGCGTCCCATCTTCTGGAGGCCGCCGTAGAAGGAGTGCCACCACACTTTCTGCGGGGCCGTGGCGCCTGCCGAACTCATCCGTCGCCCTCCGGGAGCAGTTGCCGGCCGGTGGCCCCTCGCGAGACCCTCGGACAGGGCCCTGGAACACCCGGGGTCCTTTCCGCGTTCATCGGAGTACACATATATTGGTGTAGACCACTTTGGGACGCAGGTCGCACGCCGGGCGCGAACCCCGCTGATCGTCATCCTCTGGCGACGGTCGGGACCGCGCGCGCCGGGCTGGGCCAAAAGTGGACTAACGTGGCAGATCGGACCGGAGCGGGTCATGCTTGTCGCGCTGCCCGGCAGCACGACCGCAGCTGAACCCGCGTCAGCACCGGCACTCGACCTCGCCGGCCACCGGCCGGCGGACACCCCAGCACAGCGCAGGACGGCACCCGGCAGAGCGGCCGGCGGGCCGAGACAGAGGGAGAAATCAGATGGCCAGCAAGGCTGAGAAGATCGTCGCCGGTCTGGGCGGGATCGACAACATCGAAGAGGTCGAGGGCTGCATCACCCGCCTGCGCACCGAGGTCAAGGACGCCGCCCTGGTCGACGAGGCCGCCCTCAAGGCCGCCGGCGCCCACGGCGTCGTCAAGATGGGCACCGCGATCCAGGTCGTCATCGGCACCGACGCCGACCCGATCGCCGCCGACATCGAGGACATGATGTGAGCTGAGCCACCAGGCTCACCCCACCCCACGGCCCGCCGCCCCACCGGGGAACGGCGGGCCGAGGCGTACCGCGACCGCCCGAGCCGCAGCCGGGACACCCACCCCGAGCGACTACGCTCAGTGCCTATGTCACGCATCGACGGCCGCACCCCCGACCAGCTCCGCCCCATCACCATCGAACGGGGCTGGAGCAAGCACGCCGAAGGATCCGTCCTCATCTCCTACGGCGACACCAAGGTGCTGTGCACCGCCAGCGTCACCGAGGGCGTCCCCCGCTGGCGCAAGGGCAGCGGCGAAGGCTGGGTCACCGCCGAGTACTCCATGCTCCCGCGCGCCACCAACACCCGCGGCGACCGCGAGGCCGTCAAGGGCCGCATCGGCGGCCGCACCCACGAGATCAGCCGGCTCATCGGCCGCTCGCTGCGCGCCGTCGTCGACCACCGCGCCCTCGCCGAGAACACCATCGTCCTCGACTGCGACGTCCTCCAGGCCGACGGCGGCACCCGCACCGCAGCCATCACCGGCGCCTACGTCGCCCTCGCCGACGCCGTCGCCTGGGCCCGCGACAAGAAGCTCCTGCGCGCCAAGGGCCAGCCCATCACCGGCGGCGTCAGCGCGGTCAGCGTCGGCATCATCGACGGCGTCCCGATGCTCGACCTCCAGTACGAGGAGGACGTCCGCGCCGAGACCGACATGAACATCGTCTGTACCTCCGACGGCCGCTTCGTCGAGGTCCAGGGCACCGCCGAAGGCGCCCCCTTCGACCGTGCCCTGCTCGACCGGCTGCTCGACCTCGGCACCCTCGGCTGCGCCGAGCTCGACGAGATCCAGCGCAAGGCCCTGGAGGGCTGAACCCGTTCGGCCCACGGCGCCGTGGAACCGGGTGTACGCGCTGCTGTACAGGCCGGGCCCCGAACCCGTACGGTTCCCGCAGCACCCCTGCTGCGGGAACCGCGCACCCCCCGGCGCGCGTCCCGTCCCACGGAACCCGCGCGCCCCACAGGAGGTCCGGATGCCGTCGAGCATCGCCCGTCCCGCCGCTCTCGCCGTGGCCGGCCTGATCGCGATCCTCCCACTCAGCATGGTCAGTTGCTCCGCGGCGCAGAAGGCGATCGACTGCGGGAACACGGCGGTCAGGATCACCGGCGACCTCGCCGACGTCACCAGCGCCTACGGCAACGCGAGCAACGACTCGGCGGCCGCCGGGAAGGCGCTGCAGAAGCTGAAGAACGACCTCGACCAGGTCGGCAGGAACTCCAAGAACACCGACGTCGCCAAGGCCGTCGCCGACCTGCAGAAGCAGGCCGACAAGGTCCAGCAGGCCGTCGACAAGAAGGAGGTCCCCGACCTCAAGCCGCTCGGCGACGCGGCCGGCAACCTCACCTCGGTCTGCACCGGCTGACGCCCGGACGGCTCCGGATAGGGTGGGCGATATGTCCACCCGATTGATCCTCGCCACCCGTAACCAGCACAAGGTCGCCGAACTCCGCGCCATCCTCGGCGAGGCCGGCCTGGACGTCGAACTCGTCGGCGCCGACGCCTACCCCGAGATCCCGGACGTCCCCGAGACCGGCGTCACCTTCGCCGAGAACGCCCTCCTCAAGGCCCACGCCCTCGCCCGCGCCACCGGCCTGCCCGCCGTCGCCGACGACTCCGGCCTCTGCGTCGACGTCCTCAACGGCGCCCCCGGCATCTTCTCCGCCCGCTGGGCCGGGAAGCACGGCGACGACCGCGCCAACCTCGACCTGCTGCTCGCCCAGCTCTCCGACATCGCCGACCCGCACCGCGGCGCCCACTTCTTCTGCGCCGCCGCCCTCGCCCTCCCCGACGGCACCGAGCGCGTCGTCGAGGGCCGCCTCCTCGGCACCCTGCGTACCGCCCCCTCCGGCGACGGCGGCTTCGGCTACGACCCGATCCTCCAGCCCCTCGGCGAGACCCGCACCTGCGCCGAACTCACCCCCGCCGAGAAGAACGCCATCAGCCACCGCGGCCACGCCTTCCGCGCCCTGGCCCCGGTGGTGAAGGACCTCCTGGGCTGAGGGAAAACCGAAGGGCCCGACCGGAATTCCTCTATCCGGTCGGGCCCTTCGATTTGAAGGCATACTCGGTGCGGCCGAAGGGATTCGAACCCTCAAGCCCTCACGGGCCAACGGACCTAAACCGTCTGCGTCGCCACTGCGCCACGGCCGCTTGTCCTGCTGGCCATCATGTTACTGGTCCCGTGGAACGGCTGGCACCTTCGTTTCCGTAGTCACAGAGCGCGGAGGTTGCTCTTCTTCCGCCGACAGTACGTCGGAGTGACGGCGTGGCAGTTCGGGCAGAGCAGCCGGAGGTTGCCCGGCCGGCTGTCCGACCAGTCGCCGTTGACGTGGTCGACCTCCAGAGTGAGTGGACGCCCCTGCCATTCCGGCCCGGTGCCGCAGCCTTCGCACAGCTCGGGTCGGCCGAGCTCGGAGAGGGCCTGGCGGATGCGCAGGCCCGGAATCCGCTTGGCCTCCCGAGGGCGCTGGACGAGGACCTCCTCCGGGGTGATTCGCCGGGGCGACCGCGTGCCGCGATGGTGGGCCTGGCCGGTGAAGTGCGAGGTGTCGATCCCGTACTCGGCGAGCTTGCGGCGAAGGTACTTGCGCCGATCGCGGTTCGGCTCGCGGCCGAGTGCGGTCAGCATCTCGTCGAGCGAGGTGGCGGTGGCCGCGATCGTCGTGAGTAGTTCGCGGGTGTAGTTGACCAACACGGGTGTTCCCCCCTCGGGGCAGTCGTTCGCCCCTCTCCCGGGTGGGGCGGCGATCGGCGGGGGATTCGGTTGCGGGTGACGGGGTTTCGGCCAGGGGGTGACTTGTTGTCGTCGGTGGGGTGACCGGCGGGGTTTTGGGTTTGATGACCAATTGGTACAGACCTATTGACCTATGTGGTTCAGACCACATAGCTTCGGCGCCAATTGCAATCCCCCACGTGCGTGCTCCCCCACAGGCACGCGCCGACACTCTCTCCCGGAGGACCGAGTGTTGATCCGAAGCACGGCGCAGCGGCGTCCCACCGCCGCCCACCGCCGCAAGAGCCCGGCCGCCCGGGCGGGCGTGGCCTCGCTGGCGGCGGCCGGCCTGGCCGGCCTGCTGCTGGCGACGCTGGGCGCGGCGCCCTCGCAGGCGTCCGCGACCGTCGACAACGGGGCCTGTCGCCCCGACGGCCTGTACCAGACGCCCGGAGCGGACGTCCCGTACTGCTCCGTCTACGACACCGGTGGCCGCGAGAAGATGGGCGCGGACCACCAGCGCCGCATCATCGGCTACTTCACCGGCTGGCGCACCGGCAAGAACGGCGACCAGCCCTACCTGGTGAACGACATCCCCTGGGACAAGGTCACCCATCTGAACTACGCGTTCGGCCACGTCGGCGGCGACAACAAGCTCTCGGTCGGCACCGACGGCCCGACCAACGAGGCCACCGGGATCTCCTTCCCGGGCGTGCCCGGCGCCGAGTTGGACCCGACGCTGCCCTACAAGGGCCACTTCAACCTGCTGACGAAGTTCAAGAAGCAGTACCCGAACGTCAAGACCCTGATCTCGGTGGGCGGTTGGACCGAGACCGGCGGCTACTTCGGGGACGACGGCAGGCGCGTCAACACCGGCGGCTTCTACTCGATGACCGTCAACCCGGACGGCAGCGTCAACCAGGCCGGCATCGACACCTTCGCGGCCTCGTCCGTCGACTTCATCCGCAAGTACGGTTTCAACGGCGTCGACATCGACTACGAGTACCCGACCTCGATGAAGGACGCCGGCAACCCGCTGGACTGGCAGCTCGCCAACTCCAAGCGCGGTTCGCTGGCGAAGGGTTACGCGGCGCTGATGAAGACGCTGCGCGAGAACCTGGACCGGGCCGGCGCCGCCGACGGCAGGCACTACCTGCTGTCGGTCGCGGCCCCGTCGTCCGGCTACCTGCTGCGCGGCATGGAGACCTTCCAGGTGGCTCAGTACCTGGACTACGTCAACATCATGTCGTACGACCTGCACGGCGCCTGGAACAAGTACGTCGGCCCGAACGCCTCGCTGTTCGACGACGGCAAGGACGGCGAGCTGGCGGCGGCCAACGTGTACGGCACCGGCCAGTACGGCGGCATCGGCTACCTGAACGCCGACTGGTCGTACCACTACTTCCGCGGCGCGATGCCGGGCGGCCGGATCAACGTCGGCCTGCCGTACTACACCCGCGGCTTCAAGAACGTCACCGGCGGCACCAACGGCCTCTGGGGCACGGCCGCGGCGACCACCTGCCCGGTCGGCTCCGGCCTGACCTCCTGCGGTGACGGCGCGGTCGGCATCGACAACATCTGGAACGACAAGGACGACGCGGGCAAGGAGTCCCCGGCCGGGTCGAACCCGATGTGGCACGCGAAGAACCTGGAGAAGGGCATCCTGCCCGACTACCTGGCCAAGTACGGCGTGAGCGACACCGCGCTGCAGGGCACCTACGCCCGCAACTACAGCAGCGCCCTGGTGGCGCCGTGGCTGTGGAACGACGCCAAGAAGGTGTTCCTCTCCACCGAGGACGAGCAGTCGGTGGGCGCCAAGGCGGACTACATCGTCAACCAGGGCGCCGGCGGCGCGATGATCTGGGAGCTCGCGGGCGACTACACGTGGGACGCGGCCGCCAACGGCGGCAAGGGCGAGTACGTGCCGGGCTCGACGCTGACCTCGCTGATGTACGACAAGTTCAAGGCGGCCACGCCGTACGGCGCGACCCGTTCGACGATCACGTTGCCGCAGCAGACCCTGCCGATCGACGTGTCGTTCACCAACTTCGCGCTGGGGGACTCGAACTACCCGATCAACCCGAAGATCCACATCGTCAACAACTCGACGACGACCCTGCCGGGCGGCACCGAGTTCCAGTTCGACTACGGCAACTCGGCTCCGGGCAACGCCAAGGACCAGTCCGGCTTCGGCCTCCAGGTCATCCGGCAGGACAACCCCGGTCCGGGCAACGTGGGCGGCCTGAAGGGCACCTACAACCGGGTGTCGGTCAAGCTGCCGGGCTGGCAGTCGCTGGCGCCGGGCGCCTCGGTGGACCTGGACTTCGTCTACTACCTGCCGGTCTCGACCCCGTCGAACTGGACGGTCAACGTGAACGGGACGCTGTACGGACTCAAGGGCGACCTGACCCGGGGCACGGTGGACGGCGGCACCCCGACCCCGACGCCGACCCCCACGCCTACCGCCACGGCGACGGCTTCCCCGACGGCCTCACCGACCGCGACGGCCACGGCCACCGCGACCCCGACCGCCACCCCGACCTCGGGCGCCTGCACGGGCGCCCCGAGCTGGGACGCGGGCACCACCTACGCGACCACCACCAAGGTGTGGTGGAAGGGCCACTACTACCAGAACAAGTGGTGGACCAAGGGCGACGACCCCGCGGCCGGCGGCGCGTGGGGTGTCTGGAGCGACCTCGGGGCGTGCTGACGCCGCCCTGAGGTGAGAGACGGCGGTGGCGGTGCACCCGGTCGGGGGTGTGCCGCCACCGCTGCGTGGTCGGGGTCTCAGGCGGTCTCGACCTTGAGGTCGCGCAGCAGCTTGGCGACGTGCCCGGTGGCCTTGACGTTGTAGAGGGCGCGCTCGACCTTGCCCTGCTCGTCCACGATCACGGTGGAGCGGATCACGCCGACGTAGGTGCGGCCGTAGTTCTGCTTCTCCCCGAAGGCGCCGTAGGCCTCCAGCACCTTGTGGTCGGGGTCGGACACCAGGGTCACCTTGAGGTCCTCGGCCTCGCGGAACTTGCCGAGCTTCTCCGGCTTGTCCGGCGAGACGCCGATGACGTCGTAGCCGGCGCCCGCGAACACCTCCAGGTTGTCGGTGAAGTCGCAGGCCTGCTTGGTGCAGCCGGGCGTGAGCGCGGCCGGGTAGAAGTAGACGATGACCTTGCGGCCCAGGTGGTCGGCGAGGGACACCTGCTTGCCGTCGGCGTCGGGCAGGCTGAAGGCGGGCGCGGTGTCGCCGGGCTGGAGACGCTCACTCACGGGTTGACTCTCCTGGTGCGTGCGGGGCGGGCGGTCGTACCACGGCAAACTTACCCCCGATGGTGGGTGGGGCCGCGCGGCCGTGCTCGGCAGCTGACAGACTGGGTCAGTCGCACAGGACAACATCAGTAAGTGAATGGGGTGGCCCGAGTGGGCGAGGCGAGCACGAAGGACAAGTCGGCGCGGACGACCGCCCAGATCGAGGCGGACATCGCCCGGACCCGCACCCAGCTGGCGGACACCCTGGACGAGCTGGCCGTGCGCGTCCACCCGAGCACGATCAGCGCCCAGGTGAAGGCGAAGGCGGTGGCGGCCGTCGAGGAGAAGGCCGGCCGGGCGTACGTGGCCGCCAACGGCGTGGTGGAGAAGGTGCGGGCGCAGTTCGTGGACGAGAAGGGGCAGCCGCGCAGGGAGCGGATCGTCCCGGCCGCGCTGGTCGGCGTGGGCGTGGTGCTGCTGGTGGCCTCAGTCCGTAGGCGTCGCAAGGGCTGAGCGGGCGCGATGCGAGGGGCCGGGCGCGGGAGGCGCCCGGCCTTCGGTGTGCCCGGCGGCCCTCCGCACACCGGCCCAGCGTCACGCTCCGCGCCCGGGGGCGGTACCTTCGGGATCGTGAGTACGAACGACGAACCGACCCCGCAGCCCGCCTCCGCCGCCCCCGAGTACGAGGCGTCGCGGCACGACCGGCTGGGCGAGAAGCTGCCGATCAGGATGCTGCACGACCGCGTGCTGGTGCGGATCGAGGGCGGCGAGGGCGAGCGCCGCTCGACCGGCGGCATCCTCATCCCCGCGACCGCGGAGCTGTCCAAGCGCTGTACCTGGGCCGAGGCCGTCGCGGTGGGCCAGAGCGTCCGCTCGGTGGAGCCGGGTGACCGGGTGCTCTACGACCCGGAGGACAAGCTGGAGGTCGAGGTCCGCGGCGCGACCTACGTGCTGCTGCGCGAGCGCGACCTGCACGCGGTGGCGGCGACCCGCTTCGGCGACACGGAGGGCTCGACCGGCCTCTACCTCTGAAACCTCCGAATACCTCGGACCTCCGAACCTCTGAACTGTCGGTGGCGGGCGCTAGGGTCCGGGCATGACGAGGCGGGTGCCGGTGATCGGCGAGGGTGAGCGGCGGGCCCGGGTGGGGCGGCGGCAGTTGCTGGCGCCCTCGGCGCGGGTGGCGCGGGTGGAACAGGTGGCGGACGCGGTGGTGGGGCTGCACGCCTCGGACGCCGCGACGGTGTACCTGTCGGCGTGCGCGCGGCTGGCCGAGCCGTCGGCGGCGGAGGTGGAGCGGGCGCTCTACGAGGACGTCACGCTGGTGAAGCTGCTGTCGATGCGGCGGACGATCTTCGCGGTGACGGAGGGCTTCGCGCCGTACGTGAGCTCGTCGACGGCGCGCGCGATCGCCGCGAAGGAGCGGGCGACGCTGCTCAAGCACCTGCGGGACCACGCGGAGGGCTGGGACGAGCCGCGGTTGGCCGGTGCGGAGCGCGCCGTGCTGGCCGCCCTGGCCCGGCGCGGCGAGGCGACGACGAAGGAACTCGGCGACGACGTACCGGAGTTGCGCGAGACGATGCTGATGTCGGCGGGCAAGTCGTACGAGAACCGGCAGAGCGTGGGCAGCCGGCTGCTGCGGCTGCTGGCCGCGGACGGGCACGTGCGGCGGGGCCGTCCGCGCGGGTCGTGGCTGAGCAGCGTCTACCCGTGGGCGCCGGTGCCGCAGTGGCCGGAGGTGCCGGTGCGGGAGGCGAAGGCGGAGGTGGTGCGGCGCTGGCTGGCCGCGTACGGCCCGGCGACCGTCGAGGACGTGAAGTGGTGGACGGGCTGGACGCTCGGGGACACCCGCAGGGCGGTGGCGGACGTCGGCGCCGAGGACGTGGAGCTGGCGGGCGGGGTGGTGGCGCTGGTGCTGCCGGGGGACGCCGGGCCGGTGGCGGAGCCGGAGCCGTGGGCGGCGCTGCTGCCGGCGCTGGATCCGGTGGTGATGGGCTGGCGGGGGCGGGACTGGTACCTGCGGCCGGAGGACGTGCCGGCGCTGTTCGACCGGGCGGGCAATGCCGGGCCGACGGTGTGGTGGTGCGGCCGGGTGGTGGGCGGCTGGGCGCAGCGCCCGGACGGCGAGGTGGTGTGGCGGCTGTTCGGTGATGTCGGGGCGGAGGCCGAGGCGGCGATCGCGGGGGAGGCGGCGCGGTTGGCGGGCTGGTTGGGGGAGGTGCGGGTGACGCCGCGGTTCCGGACGCCGCTGGAGCGGGAGTTGGTGGCGCGCTAGGGCCGCCGGACAGGCCCTAGCTCACCGGGCCGGTACCTCGTTGGCCGGTGGTGTCGCGGACGCCGCCGGGGTGTTGGTGGCGGCGGGGGTGGTGGGCGTGCCGGGCGGGTGGGTGGGCCGGGTGTGGGTGGGTCGGGCGGTGGGGCTGGGCTGCTCCTGGGTGGGGGTGGACTGGGGTGCCGGCGGGCTGGGGGCGGTCGGGTCGGGGACGGGGTCGCCGGTGGGGGCGGGCGCGCTGGGGGCGCGGGTGGGGGCGCGGGTGGGAGTGCCGGGTGCGGGTGCGGGGGCGCTGGTGGGGGGTTCCTCGGCGGTGGTGGTGGGCACGGGGGCGGTCGGCCTGGGGGTGCTGGTGGCGCTGCTGCTCGGGCTGTAGCTGGGGGTGGGGGTGTCGCGGCCGGTCTGCAGGTCGAACTGCTGGGTGGCGGTGCCGTTGAGGGCGGCGGCCATGTAGGCGGTCCAGATCTGGGTGGGGAAGGTGCCGCCGTTGATCCGGGTGAGTCCGGCGGTGCCGGCCAGCGGTTCCTTGGCGTGGGTCTTCGGGTTCTCGCGGAACAGGCCGACGGTGGTGGCGAGTTCGGGGGTGTAGCCGGCGAACCAGGCGGAGAGGTTGGAGTCGGTGGTGCCGGTCTTGCCGGCGGCGGGGCGGCCGAGGTCGAGGGCGGCGGCGCCGGTGCCGCGGAGGCTGATGACGTCGCGCAGGACGTCGGTGACGGCGTCGGCGTAGGAGCGGTCGATGGCGTCGACGGGGGTGTGGTCGGGCATCTTGGGGACGTCGACGGCGCCGCCGGTGTGGACGCGTTCGAGTTTGAGGACGGACCACGGGGCGTTCGCCTGGCCGTGGTTGGCGAGGGTGGCGTAGGCGCCGGCCAGGTCGATGGCGCTGGGGGTGGCGGTGCCGAGGGTCATCGAGGTGTTGGCCGGGTCCATGCCGCGGACGTTGTCGGGGATACCGAGTTTGACGGCGGTGTCGCGGACGCGGGCGAGGCCGGCGTCGACGCCTTCCTGGGCGTAGACGGAGTTGACGGACTTCACCATGGCGTAGCGCAGGGTGATGTCGCCGTAGTCGATGTCGTCCTCGTTGGGCGGCGCGTAGGGGGTGGGACCACCGGTGACGGGGCGTTCGCTGGTGCCGTCGTAGTGGGTGTCGGGGGTGATCCGCGTTCCGTCGAGGGCGTGTTGGGCGATGAGGCCGGCGGCGAGGTCGATGGGTTTGAAGGTGGAGCCGATCTGGTTGTCCTGGCGCAGGGCGTCGTTGTAGGGCTGCTTGGCGTAGTCGGGGCCGCCGTAGACGGCGACGACGCGGCCGGTGGCGGGTTCGACGGAGGCGCCGGCGACCCGGACGTCGGTGTCGGTGGTGGGGCGGGTCCGGGGGTCGAGTTCGTCGGTGAGCTCGTCCTGGACGGCCTTGCTGAAGGCGTCCTGCTTGGGCTTGTCGAAGGTGGTGGTGATGCGCCAGCCGCCGGCCTTGAGGGTGGCGGTGTCGATGATGCCGGCGGAGACGAGGTAGTCGTCGGCGACGCCGACGAGGTAGCCGGCCTGGCCGGAGAGGCCGGTGGCGGGCTGGGGGTCGTTCGGTTCGGGGAAGGTGGTGGCGGCGCGTTCGGCGTTGGTGAGGAAGCCGAGTTGGACCATGCCGTCGAGGGTGTAGTTCCAGCGGGCGATGGCCTTCTCGCGGTTGGCGGGGGTGGCGGTCTTGACGTCGTAGCTGCTGGGGGCCTGGAGGAGGGAGGCGAGGTAGGCGCCCTGGGCGAGGGTGAGGGCGGAGACGTCGACGCCGTAGTAGGCGTGGGCGGCGCTCTGGATGCCGTAGGCGCCGCGGCCGAAGTAGCTGCTGTTGAGGTAGCCGGTGAGGATGTCCCGCTTGTCGCGCTGCTGGTCGACCTTGAGGGCGATGAAGAGTTCGCGGCCCTTGCGCTCGATGGTCTTGTCCTGCGTCAGGTAGTAGTTCTTGACGTACTGCTGGGTGATGGTGGAGCCGCCCTGCATGCCCTTGCCGGTGAGGGTGTTCCAGCCGGCCCGGAGCATGCCCTTCAGGTCGATGCCGCGGTTGCGGTAGAAGGTGCGGTCCTCGGCGGAGACGACGGCGTGCTGGGTCTGCAGCGGGATCTGGTCGATGGTGACGTCGGTGCGGTTGACGGCGCCGGTGCGGGCGATCTCGGTGGTGCCGTCGGCGTAGAGGTAGATGTTGTTCTGGGCGACGGCGTGGGCGTTGGGGTCGGGGACCGGGACGATGACGTAGAGCACGGCGAAGGCGCCGACGGCGAGGAGCAGCACGGCGGCGAGGGTGCCGAGGGTGATCCGCCAGGTGGGCAGGATCCGGCGCCAGCGGGGGAGGGCGCGGCGGGCCGCGCGGCGGGCGGCTCGTTTGGCCTGGCGCCGGGTGCTCAGGGTCATGCCGCGATTATGTGCTATTTGACGGGCACTCAGGGGTCGGTCCGGGTTTGGCGTGCGTGGGAAAACGGGGTGCGGCGGCTGATCGTCGGCGGTACGGTGAAAGATGCAAACCACATAGCGCACCCAGTTCTGACAGCTCCGCCCGTTCGGCCCGGTACCCCCGGGTTCGGCCGGTCGGGGCCACTGCGGCGTGCGCGGACGTCTGCGGGCACCCGCCTGCCCGTATTTGTCGACAAGGAGACAATATGCTGAACGCCGCACCCGTGGAGGCGCAGGTCGGACGCCCTCCCGACCCCGGCCCCGACCCCGACCCCGGCCTCGGTCCCACCGGGCTCGCCTCCGCGCTCGGGCTCTACGCCGCCGTCGCCCGCGGCGCCTTCCGCCGCTACTCCACCTACCGGGCCGCCACCCTGGCCGGCACCTTCACCAACACCGTCTTCGGCATCATCCTGGCCTCCTCCTTCCTCGCCCTCTGGCAGGCCCGCCCCAACCTCGGCGGCTACGACCAGAGTCAGGCCGTCACCTACATCTGGGTCAGCCAGGCCCTGCTGGTCACCGTCGCGGTGTGGGGCGGCGGCTTCCAGGACGACGTCCAGGACCGCTTCCGCAGCGGGGACATCGCCGTCGACCTCTACCGCCCGGTCGACTTCCAGGGCTGGTGGCTGGCCACCGACCTCGGCCGGGCCGCCTTCCAGCTGCTGGTCCGCGGCACCGTGCCGCTGCTGATCGGCGCGCTGGTGTTCCGCACCCGGATGCCCGAGCAGCCGGTGACCTGGGTGGTCTTCCTGCTCTCGGTACTGCTCGCGGTGGTGGTCAGCTTCGGGCTGCGCTTCCTGGTCTCGATCACCGGCTTCTGGCTGCACGACTCGGAGGGGGTGCGCTCGGTGATGCTGGTGGTCTCGATGTTCTTCTCCGGGATGCTGCTGCCGATCGCGCTCTTCCCCGGCCTGCTCGGTGAGCTCGCCCCGGTGCTGCCCTGGGCGGCGCTGGTGAAGGTGCCGACCGACGTGTTCCTGGAGCGCGCGACCGGCACCGGCCTGGTCGGCGCGCTCGGCTTCCAGCTCGCCTGGGCCGTCGCCCTGCTCGCCGCGGGCCGGGGCGCCCAGTGGCTGGCGACCCGCAAGGTGGTGGTGCAGGGTGGCTGAGCCCCTGCTCGCCCGGACCGGCTGGGCGGTCCGCTCCTGGTGGCTGTGCGCCCGGATGTGGATGCGCTCGATGATGGCCTACCGGGCCTCGTTCGCGCTGAACCTGCTGGCCAGCCTGGTCACCCACTCGCTGGACTTCGTGGTGCTGGTGCTGATGTTCCGGCACACCGACCAGCTCGGCGGCTGGCGCCTGCCGGAGATCGCCTTCCTCTACGCCACCGCGACCTTCGCCCTCGGCGTGGCCAACATGCTGGTCGGCTCGGTCGACGGCCTCGGCGTGCGGATCGTCAACGGGTCGCTGGACACCATGCTGATCCGGCCCGCGCCCGCGCTCGCCCAACTGTGCGCCGAACGCTTCTCGCTGCGCCGGATCGGCCGCCCGCTCCAGGCCCTGGCGGTGCTCGCCTGGTCGCTGGTCACCCTGGACGTGCACTGGACCTGGGACCGCGTGCTGCTGGTGCCCGCCCTGCTGGTCTGCGGCAGCGTCATCTTCGGCGCGATCTTCGTCGGCGGCGCGACCGTGCAGTTCTGGTGGGGGGAGTCCAAGGAGATCCAGAACTCCTTCACCTACGGCGGCGCGACCCTGCTGCACTACCCGCCGACCATCTTCGCCAAGGAGCTGGTGGCCGGCGTGGTCTTCGGCGTCCCGCTGGCCTTCGTCAACTGGCTGCCCGCCCTGCACGTCCTCGGCCGGCCCGACCCGCTCGGCCTGCCCACCGCCTTCCAGTTCGCCTCCCCGCTCGCCGCCGCGCTCTGCGTCGCCGCCGCCGGACTCGCCTGGCGGGCCGGACTGCGCGCCTACCGCGGCACCGGCAGCTGAACCCGCCCTCCACGCAAGGAACTTCCATGGCACTGATCGAACTCGACGACGTCCGCCGCACCTTCACCGTGCGGGCCCGCACCGGCCGGTTCAGCCGGGAGAAGCGCGAGGTGCGCGCGGTGGACGGGCTGAGCTTCACCGTCGAGGCCGGCGAGTGCGTCGGCTACATCGGCCCCAACGGCGCCGGCAAGTCGACCACCATCAAGATGCTCACCGGCATCCTCGTGCCCAGCGGCGGGCGGCTACGCGTCGCCGGGGTGGACCCGGCCCGCGAACGCGTCGCGCTGGCCCGCCGGATCGGCGTCGTCTTCGGCCAGCGCACCACCCTCTGGTGGGACCTGCCGCTGCGCGACTCCTTCGAGCTCGCCCGCCGGATCTACCGCATCCCCGACCGGCGATATCGCGAGAACCTCGGCCGCTGCGTCGAACTGCTCGACCTGGAAGGACTGCTGGACACCCCCGTCCGGCAGCTCTCGCTCGGCCAGCGGATGCGCGGCGACCTCGCGGCGGCGCTGCTGCACGACCCGCAGGTGCTCTACCTGGACGAGCCGACCATCGGCCTGGACGTGGTCAGCAAGGGGAAGGTGCGGGAGTTCCTGCGCGAGGTGAACCAGGACCGGGGCACCACGGTGCTGCTCACCACCCACGACCTGACCGACATCGAGCAGCTCTGCGGCCGGGTCATGGTGATCGACCACGGCCGGGTCGTCTACGACGGCGGGCTGGACGGGCTGCACGCCACCGGGCGCAGCGAGCGCACCCTGGTGGTCGACCTGGCCGAGGCCCGGCCCGCGATCGAGGTGGCCGGCGCCCGGGTGGTGAAGGTCGAGGGGCCGCGCCAGTGGCTGGCCTTCCCGGCGCAGCAGAGCGCGGCGCCGATCGTGGCGGCGGTGGCCGAGCGCTACCCGCTGGTGGACCTGTCGGTGCGCGAGCCGGCGATCGAGGACGTGATCGCGCGGATGTACGCGGAGGTGGCGATCGGCTGACGCCTGGCGGGTACCTCCCGCCCGATCCGGCCGGGCGTTCGACCGCCGTACCTCCGGTCGGCTGCGGCCACCCGTCCGGGGAGGGCACGTGACTCCCCGGCGGGTGGCCGAGTTGATGTTGCATCGCTCGGCGAACCGCACACCGGAGGGCAGCGTTTCTCGATGGCCGGACCCGATGTGACCGTGGTGGTCGCGGTCTACAACACCATGCCCTACCTCACCGCCTGCCTGGACTCGCTGGTCGGGCAGACCCTGGCGCCCGGGCGCCTTGAGGTGGTGGTCGTCGACGACGGCTCCACGGACGGCGGCGAGGCCGTACTGGACGACTACGCCGCCCGCCACCCCGGCCTGTTCCGGGTGGTGCACCAGCCCAACTCGGGCGGCCCGGCGGCCCCCACCAACCGGGGCGTGGCGCTGGCCCGCGGCCGCTACGTGCTCTTCCTCGGCGCGGACGACTGGCTCGGCGCCGAGGCGCTGGAGCGGCTGGTCGCGGCGGCCGACGCCTGGGGGTCGGACGTGCTGGTGCCCAAGCAGGTGGGGGTGAACGGGCGGCTGGTGCCGCAGGGGATCTTCCACGCCGACGCGGAGTCCGTCGGCTTCACCGACTCGGCGCTGGCCTGGGCGCTGGCCGACACCAAGCTGTTCCGGATGGACCTCATCCGGCGCCACGGGCTGCGCCGCAACGAGGAGTTGAAGGTCTTCTCGGATCAGCCGTTCACCCTGGAGGCCTGTCTGCGGGCGGCCCGGGTGTCCGTCCTCGCCGACTACGACTGCTACTTCCTGGTGCTGCGCGAGGACCGGGGCAACGTCACCCAGCGGGCCGGGGTGCTGGACCGGCTGCGCGGGATCGCGGCGCTGCAGCAGGTCGCCGCCGATCTGGCCGAGCCCGGCGAGGAGTTGGACGCGATCAGGGCCCGCAGCTTCGCCTGGGACGTGCCGCGGCTGCTCCAGGACGACTTCCTGCTGCTGGACGACGCCGTCCAGCAGCAGGTGTGCGCCGAGGTCGGCCGCCTGGTCGAGCGCTTCGGCGCCCGCGCGGTCTACCCGCGGCTGCCCGTCGCCGAGCGGCTGCGGCTCGAACTCGCCGCCGCCGTAAGGCCGGAGGCGCTGCGCGACCTGATCCGGTACGAGGCCGCGCACGGCGACCCGCCGGTGGTCGTGGACGGGCGGCGGCACTACGCGGGCTACCCGGCGTTCCGGGACGCCCGGCTGGGGCTGGCGGACGAGGTCTTCCTGCTGCACGAGGAGCCGGAGCCGCTGCCGGCCGGGGTCCCGCCGCTCAACCTGGCCCAGCAGCTGTGGCGCGGCGCCGTGCCGGTGCAGCTGCGGCGCGGGCTGCGGCGCTATCCGGTGTGGCGCCGGCTGGCCAACACGGTGAACGGAGGGCGGGGATGAGCACGGACGTCTGTGTGGTCGGGCTGGGCAAGCTGGGCCTGCCGCTGGCCGTGCAGTTCGCGCTGAAGGGGCACCGGGTGACGGGGGCGGACATCGCCCCCGGGGTCGTCCACAGCGTCAACCAGGGCGTGCCGTCGTTCCCCCGGGAGGCGGGTCTGGACGAGGCGCTGAAGCGGGTGGTCGCCGAGGGCCGGCTGCGGGCCACCACCGACACCACGGCGGCGGTCGCCGCCGCCGAGGCCGTGGTGCTGGTCGTCCCGCTGGTCACCGCCGCCGACGGCACCCCGGACTTCGTCCTGCTGGACGCGGCCACCGACGCGGTGGCCGCCGGGCTGCGCCGGGGCACCCTGGTCAGCTACGAGACCACGCTGCCGGTCGGCGTCACCCGGGGCCGCTGGGCTCCCCGGCTGGCGGCCGGCTCCGGGCTCGCCGCCGGCGCGGACTTCGCGCTGGTGTTCAGCCCGGAGCGGGTCCGCACCGGGCGGGTCTTCGCGGACCTGCGGCGCTACCCCAAGCTGGTCGGCGGCGTCGACGCCGCCTCGACCCGGCGCGGCGCCGAGTTCTACCGGGCGGTGCTGGACTTCGACCCGCGCCCCGACCTGCCCCGGCCCAACGGCGTCTGGGAGCTGGCCTCGGCGGAGGCGGCCGAGTTCGCCAAGCTCGCCGAGACCACCTACCGGGACGTCAACATCGCGCTGGCCAACCAGTTCGCGCGCTACGCCGACCGGGTCGGGGTGGACTTCGCGGAGATCGCCGACGCGTGCAACTCGCAGCCGTACAGCCACCTGCACCGGCCCGGCATCGCGGTCGGTGGGCACTGCATCCCGGTGTACCCGCGGCTGTACCTGTGGAACGACCCGGGCGCGACGGTCGTCCGGGCCGCCCGGGAGGCCAACCTGGAGATGCCCGGGTACGCGGTCGGGGTGCTGGACGGCGCGCTGGCGGGCGGGATCGCCGGGCAGGGCGTGCTGGTGCTCGGGGCGGCGTACCGGGGCGGGGTCAAGGAGACCGCGTACTCGGGGGTGTTCCCGCTGGTCGAGGCGGTCCGGGCGGCGGGGGCTCGGCCGTACGTCAGCGACCCGCTGTACCGGGGCGAGGAACTGGCGGCGCTCGGGCTGCCCCCGTACGGCGGGGAGCCGGTGGCGGCTGCGGTGCTCCAGGCGGACCACCCGGAGTACCGGGGGCTGGCGCCGGAGGACCTGCCGGGGGTGCGGGTGCTGCTGGACGGGCGGCGGTGCACGGACCCGGAGCGGTGGGCGGTCGCGGGGGTGCGGCGGATCGTGCTGGGCGGGGCGTGAGGGGAGCGCGAGGGGGCTTGAGAGGACGGCACGCCGGGGGGAACGGGGCGTGACCGGGCGCGCCCCCGGCGCGTGATCGTGGGGCGCGCCCTCGCCCGCGCCGGGCAACGGGCAGACTGGCGGGGTGAGTGACGAAGCCTTCAGCGGTACGGGCCCCGGGGTCCGGTTCACCGCCGCCGACGAGCAGAAGAGACGTGGCGTCCGCCGGATGAAGACCATCGCGACCGGCCTGCTGGCCTTCGCGTCCCTGGTCTTCGCCCTCGCCACCTGGGCCAAGGCGGCCGGCGCCGGCGCCTGGGCCGGGTACGTGGCGGCGGCCGCCGAGGCGGGCATGGTCGGCGCGCTGGCCGACTGGTTCGCGGTGACCGCGCTGTTCCGCCGCCCGTTCGGCCTGCCGATCCCGCACACCGCGATCATCCCGACCAAGAAGGACGCCTTCGGGCGCTCGCTCGGCGAGTTCGTCGGCGAGAACTTCCTCGCCGGCCACGTGGTGCGCGGCCGCCTCGCCTCGCTCGGCATCGGTCGGCGGCTGGGGGAGTGGCTGGCCGCGCCGGGCAGCGCCGAGCGGGTCACCAAGGAGGCCTCGGCGGCGCTGCGCGGGGTGCTCGCGGTGCTGCGGGACGACGACGTGCAGGCGGTCGTCGCCGAGGCGGTGACCAGGCGGGCGGCGGCGACCTCGGTGGCCGAGCCGATGGGCCGGATGCTGGGCAAGGTGGTCGCCGACGGCGGGCACCACGGCATGGTGGACCTGGTGGCCGTCCGGGCGCACGGCTGGCTGACCACCAACCACGAGGAGGTGGTCCGGCGGGTCAGCCAGAAGACCCCCGGCTGGACGCCCAAGTTCATCGACCACCAGGTCGGCGAGCGGGTCTACAAGGAACTGATGCGGTTCGTCACCGACATCCGGGACGATCCGGACCACCCGGCCCGCGGCGCCATCGACAACTTCCTCGCCGACTTCGCGACCGAGCTGCAGACCGACCCGGAGACCATCGCCCGGGTCGAGCGGGCCAAGGTGGAGCTGCTGGCCCGGCCCGAGGTGCAGGACCTGATCGCCTCCACCTGGGCGGCCGTCCGCACCCTGGTGCTCAACGCGGCCGAGGACGAGGACAGCGAACTGCGCCGGCGCATCCGCGACGGCGTGGGCGGCTTCGGCGCGCGCCTGGCGACCGACGCCAAGCTCCAGGCCAAGGTGGACGGCTGGCTCCAGGACGCCGCGCAGTACCTGGTGGACACCTACCGCACCGAGATCACCTCGCTGATCTCCGAGACGGTGGCGGGCTGGGACGCCGACGACGCCTCCCGGAAGATCGAGGCCAACGTGGGCCGTGACCTGCAGTTCATCCGGATCAACGGCACCGTGGTCGGCGCCCTGGCCGGGCTGCTCATCCACACCGTCGCGGTCGCCCTCGGCGGGTGATCCCCGCTTCGGCCTATTCTTGGCCGACATCGTCGAGACGCGCGTAGAAGGAAGAGGGAACCACCGTGGTCCAGCCGGACGGAAGTCGGATCGGAAACCCCACTGGTGCCGGGGGCATCGAGGCGTTCATCGCCGGGATGCCCAAGGCGGAGCTGCACGTCCACCACGTGGGCTCGGCCTCGCCGCGCATCGTCGCCGAGCTGGCCGCCCGCCACCGCGGCCAGTCGAAGGTGCCGACCGACCCGGCGGCGCTCGCCGAGTACTTCACCTTCACCGACTTCGCCCACTTCATCGAGGTCTACCTGAGCGTCGTGGACCTGATCCGCGACGCCGAGGACGTCCGCGCGCTCACCTACGGCGTGGCCGAGGACATGGCGCGCCAGAACATCCGGTACGCCGAGCTGACCCTCACCCCGTACTCCTCGGTCAAGCGGGGCATCCCGGACGTCGCCTTCATGGAGGCGATCGAGGACGCCCGGCTGCGGGCCGAGAAGGAGCTCGGAGTCGTCCTGCGCTGGTGCTTCGACATCCCCGGCGAGTCCGGTCTGGGGGCCGCCGAGGAGACCGCCCGGCTCGCCGTCGACCTGGCCCCCGAGGGTCTGGTCAGCTTCGGCCTGGGCGGCCCGGAGATCGGCGTGCCGCGCCCGCAGTTCAAGCCGTACTTCGACCGGGCGCGGGCGGCCGGCCTGCGCAGCGTCCCGCACGCGGGCGAGACCACCGGGCCGGAGACGGTCTGGGACGCGATCCGGGTGCTCGGCGCCGAGCGCATCGGGCACGGCACGCAGTCGGTGCAGGACCCGGCGCTGCTGGAGTACCTGGGCGAGCACCGGATCCCGCTGGAGGTCTGCCCGACCTCCAACATCGCCACCCGGGCGGTGGAGCGGATCGAGGAGCACCCGATCAAGCGGATGGTGGACGCCGGGCTGCTGGTCACGATCAACAGCGACGACCCGCCGATGTTCGGCACCGACCTCAACACCGAGTACGCGGTCGCCGCGCGGCTGCTGGACCTGGACGAGGCCGGGGTGGCGGCGCTGGCGCGCAACGCGGTCGAGGCGTCCTTCCTGGACATGGCCGGCAAGGCCCGGCTGGTGGGCGAGATCGACACGTACCTGGCGGGCTGGCAGGCCTGACCCCTCCCGGCGAACCGCCCCGTCGGCCTCGGCCGGCGGGGCGGTTTCGCGTTGGTGCCGCGGCGCTCCGAGCCGTGATGCCAAAGTGGTGTCACCAATGGCTCGACATGGCACCACTGCTGTGCCATGCTTAAGCCATGGACCTCACGCCGTACGTCGAAAACCTTCGGAACGAGCTCGCGGTGGCCGCGGGCACGGGCGGGGACGAAGCCCGCGCGCTGGCCGAGCGGCTCACGCTCCCGCTGGAGTCGGCCGTGCGGCTCACCCTGCTCAACGCGCTCTCGGCCGCCATGGGCGAAGTCACCCGTGACCTCGCCCCGGGCTCGGTGGACGTGCGCCTGCGCGGGCTCGACCCGGAGTTCGTGGTGACCGTACCGCCCGGCTCCGACGCCTTCCACGGCGAGGTGTCGCCCGTGGTGCCGCCGATGGCGCCACCGATGATGCCGGTGGCACCGCCCGTGGTGCCGGAGTCGGACGAGACGGGCACCGCCCGGATCAACCTGCGCCTGCCCGCGAACCTCAAGGCCCGGGCCGAGGAGGCCGCCGGACAGGAGGGCCTCTCCCTCAACACCTGGCTGGTCCGGGCCGTCGCCGGCGCGCTGGAGGGCGGCCAGCCGGCCGTCCGCTCGGCCGCCCACCTCGGCACCCGCACCTCGCGCGGCGTCGGTGGTCAGGGCTTCACCGGCTGGGTCCACTAACGCTTCCGCACCATCTGAACCTTCTGCACCTTCAACGTCACCCCCGCTCCGACCGGCGGGAACACTCACGAGAGTCAAGAGGACGGGACAGCCATGCCTACGTACGAGACCGGCGGACCGATCTCCGCCGCCCTGGAGTTCGAAATCGGCTCGGTGTGGATCAAGGCGAGCAAGCGCACCGACGCCGTGGTCGAGGTCCGGCCCGCCAACACGGCCAGGGAGGCGGACGTCAAGGCCGCCGAGCTGACCGAGGTCGACTACTCCGGAGGTCGGCTCACCCTCAAGGGTCCCAAGCAGCGCACGGTGTTCTCCAGCAAGAAGGGCTCGATCGAGATCCTGATCGAGCTGCCGTCCGGCTCCGAGGTGCACGCCGACTCCCCGATGGCGGACTTCGTCACCGAGGGTCCGCTGGGAGACTGCCGGCTGAAGACCTCCCTCGGCCGGATCCAGCTCGACCGGGCCGAGAGCGTGCGACTCAAGACCGACCATGGGGACATCCGGGTCGGCACGATCGCCGGGGACGCCGAGGTGTCCGGCTGCGGCCGGATCGAGATCGGCGCCGTCGCGGGCGAGCTGACGGTCAAGAACAGCAACGGCGACACCGAGATCGACGAGGTGCAGGGCGAGCTGAAGGCCAACGCCTCCAACGGACGGATCCACGTCGGCCTCGCCGGGGCGGGCGTGGACGCCAAGTCGGCGAACGGCCACATCCGGCTCGGCCGGGTGGTCCGCGGCAAGGTCACCCTGCAGACCGCCGTGGGGGACCTGGAGGTCGGCATCGCGGAGGGCACGGCGGCCTGGCTCGACGTGCACAGCAAGTTCGGCGTCGTCCGCAACTCCCTCGGCGCGTCGGAGGGCCCGGGCGACGCCCGGGAGACGGTCGAGGTCCGCGGCCAGACCCAGGTCGGCGACGTCATCGTCCGGAGGGCGTGATGGCGGCGATCTCGGCGGTCGGACTGACCAAGTCCTACGGCGACAAGGCCGTGCTGAACGGCATCGACCTGGAGATCCCGTCGGGTAGCGTGTTCGCCCTGCTCGGGCCGAACGGCGCCGGCAAGACCACCACCGTGCAGATCCTCTCCACCCTGATCCCGGCCGACGGCGGGGTGGCCCGGGTGGCCGGGCACGACGTGGTCCGCCAGGCCGACCAGGTACGGGCGGCGATCGGTGTCACCGGGCAGTTCTCGGCGGTGGACAACCTGCTCACCGCCGAGGAGAACCTGATGCTCATGGCGGACCTCAATCACCTCCGCCGTCGGGAGGGGCGGAGGCGGGCGGAGGAACTGCTGCGGCGCTTCGACCTCACGGAGGCGGCGCGCAAGCCGGTCGTCACCTTCTCGGGCGGCATGCGGCGCAAGCTCGACCTGGCGATGACGCTGGTCGGCGATCCGCGGGTGATCTTCCTCGACGAGCCGACCACCGGGCTGGACCCGCGCAGCCGGCGGACGATGTGGGAGATCATCCGGGGGCTGGTCGCCGACCACGGGGTGACGATCTTCCTCACCACCCAGTACCTGGAGGAGGCCGACGAACTCGCCGACCGGATCGCCGTCCTGGACGGCGGGCGGATCGTCGCCGAGGGCACGGCGGAGGAGTTGAAGCGGATCGTCCCCGGCGGGCGGATCCGGCTCCAGTTCGCGGACGCGGCGCACCTGGGCGTCGCCGCCGGGCTGTTCGACTACGCGACGGCCGACCCGGAGGCGCTGCGGCTCGACATCCCGGGGAACAACTCCGTCCTCACCGTCAAGGCCGTGCTGGACGCGCTCGACAACGCCTCCGTGCGGGCCGAGTCACTGGTCGTGGAGACGGCCGATCTGGACGACGTGTTCCTCACACTGACCGGAGAGGGAGCCCGATGAGTGCGACGACCTACGTGGTCGGCGATTCGCTGACCATGCTGCGCCGGAACCTCAAGCACGCGCTGCGGTACCCGTCCCTGACCTTCGCGGTCGTGGTGATGCCCGTGATGATGCTGCTGCTGTTCAACTACGCCTACGGCAGCACGCTCGGCGCGGGCATCGGAGGCGGCAGCTACATCGACTACGTGGCGCCCGGCATCGTGCTGATGGCGGCCATCTCGGGATCGCTGGTCACGGCGATCGGGGTCTGCACCGACATGACGGAAGGGATCGTCAACCGCTTCCGCACGATGGCGATCTCGCGCTCGGCGTTCCTCGCGGGGCACGTGGTCGGCAGCCTGATACAGACCGTGGTCGGGCTGGTCCTGGTGATCGGCGCGGCCCTCGCCATGGGCTTCCGGCCCACCGCAGGGCCGGTGGAGTGGCTGGCCGCCGCCGGGCTGCTGGTGTTCGTCGCCCTGGCGCTGACCTGGATCTCGGCCGGCATCGGTCTGGTGGCCAAGACCGTCGAGAGTGCCAGCAACATGCCGATGCCGCTGCAGTTCCTGCCCTTCATCGGCAGCGCCATCGTCCCGACCGACTCGATGCCGACCGCCCTGCGCTGGTTCGCCGAGTACCAGCCGTTCACGCCGATCATCGAGACCCTGCGCGGGCTGCTGATGGGCACTCCGATCGGCAACAGCGCGTGGAGCGCGCTGGCGTGGTGCACCGGGCTGACGCTGCTCGGCTTCTTCTGGTCGAGGAGCGTCTTCTACCGGCGGTGACGGGGGTACGGCCGGTAGCAGGGCCCGGGCGGACAGCGATGTCCGCCCGGGCCACTGGGCTGTCCGGGCCCGGGGGCCTCTCCGGCCTCGGGGCCCGGACGAACCCTAGGCGGCGTCCATGGCGGGCAGGGGCTGCCAGCGGGCCGGGAGGCCGCGCATGAGCAGGGTGGAGTCCAGGACGGCGCTGCCGGGCGGGAAGCGGTCGGGGTCGTCGAAGAAGGACGAGGTGATTGAGAGGGGGCGGCAGGTGTCCATGTGCCAGGCGTCGGTGTCCAGGGTCATGCCGTCCAGGTGGCGGCGCCGGGTGGCGGAGTAGCCCTTGCTGCCGTTGCGGAAGAAGGCGGAGGCCTCGGCGAGGTCGGCGAAGAGCCGACTGCCGCTGAGGCCGTCGGTGCGGCCATCGGGGTAAGTGACGGCGGCGCGGACGCGGGTGGTGCCGTCCCGGCTGGTGTAGGCGATGTCGAGGCGGTCGGCGGTCTCGTGGACGTCGAAGTCGGCGCGGTGGTGCACCCCGGGGAACAGCCGTCCGCCGACCAGGGTGCTCAGCCGGGAGGTGGTGTCGCGGCGCGGGATGTAGACGCCGGTCTCGACCCCGAGCGGGCCGTCCCACTCGACGGCGAAGCGGTGGGCGGCGTTCTCGCTGTGGAGGCCCGCGCGGACGGGCGACCAGGCCGGCCGTACGTCGCCCAGCCGGATGAGGCAGATGCCGCCGACGGCGTGGCCGCGGATCAGCTGCGGGCGGAGCGGAGCGGGCAGGTGGTGGGCGGCGACGCCCGGGTCGAGGCGGTAGTTGACGAGGAGTCGGCGCTCGACGGTGCTGGCGACGTTCGGCCGGATCATGGTCCCCCCTCAGGGCGTGGCCCGTTGACGGGGACATCATGGCAGGAGATTTGAACACGTTCAACGCCGATCCGGCAGTGGCTCGGTGGCCGTGGCCGTACCCCGGAGCCGAGCAGGCCCCCGCGCGCGGATTCGGCGACGGGGGCCTGCCACGGTCAGGTCGGGGTGCCGTGCGTCACCACGTGTCGATGCCCATGGTCTTGGCCGCGTTGTGGATGGCGTTGTAGTGGTCGTGGGACATGCCGGACTTCTTCTCCTTCTCGGGGAGGTTCTTGTCCGCGGCCCGGAACTCGTCCCGGGAGCCGGCGAGGAGGCTCGTCCCGTAGGAGACCGGGACGTCGTTCTTGCCGTGGACCGGGTGGGACTTGGCGGCCGACTGGCTGCCGGCCTTGGCCAGGATGCTGCGGGCCTGGTTGTACGCGTCGGCCTTGACCGTCTTCGGGTTGCGGAGCTGTGCCTGCACGCCGGCCACCGGCTGGGCCTGTTCGGCGGCCATCGCGGCCGGGGCGACGGCGACGCCGAGCGCTCCGGCGGCGGCGACGGTCACGAGTGCGTTCCGGACGATCCTCTTCATGCGAATCCTGCCCTTCACAATGATGGAGAAGAAATGATTTTCGGAATTCAACGATCCGTCTCCGCCCGGGACTGGGAGACGGGCGGAGCGCGAACACCTCGCCACTACCCCCGCCGTCGACGGCGGGAAACCGGATCGCGTTCGGAATCCCTGAAAGCGATCGGATCAAGCCGTTATCGGAACGGCTGAAGTGTGATTGTCGGATACGTCTAGGACTGAGATCACGTCACGATCACGGGACCAGGACGGTGCGGCCGTCGCTAACGCCTCGGGCCTCCGACGCTGTAGACCACGGTGCCCAGGACGGCCAGGACGAGGGCCGTCCAGGTGCCGGCCGCCGTGCCGGGCGGCAGCATCATCCAGGCCAGCACCTGCGTCGCCGTGTTCGTCGTGGCCGGGACGAAGTAGGAGAACGACAGCCACGCGAACGGCAGGATCCACGCGTACTGCGCCCCGAACCAGGCCGCCCCGATGGCGGCGAGTCCCATCAGCCCCGCGCTGTTGCGCACGACGAAGGAGGCGGGGGCCGACTGCTCGCCCATCGTCTGCACCGCCAGCAGCACCGCGCCGATGAGCACGCCGCCGAGCAGCACGTGCGCCGCCCTGCGGAGCGTCCAGCGGATCGCTGCCGTCCGGTCCAACGCGAGGTCCTGCCCGCCGAGTCCGACCGAGACCGCCGTCGCCCCCGCGAAGAGGACGAGCGTGGACAGCCACGGACCTCCCGGGTCCCCGCCGCTGATCCGGGCGAGTGCCCACACCGCCACCGCGCTGATCACCACCACGGCGAGCGAGGCGGACGCCTGCCGCGAACGCGCGTACAGCGTCAGCCACCTCATCGGGACGCACCGCCGGCCAGTGCGGCGAGCGGGTCCGCGCAGGAGAGTGCGGCGGCGTGCATGGCACCGATCCGCCGGCGCTGCTCCGGCTGCGGCAGCGCGATGAACCTCTCCCACACCGGGCGGGCCACGGTCAGGTCGTTGGCGGCGAACCTGCTCCCGTCGAGCGGCCGGAGGTCCCCGCCGAGGACCCAGGCGGCCCCGATGCTCCGGGCGGCCTCCTCCTGCGCCGAGCCGAAGTCGGTGTCGCTGCGGGGGTGGCACACCGGGGCCATGCCCTGGCCGACCAGGGCCCGGGTCAGCTGCTCGCCCCCGGCGGCGCCGATCACCACGTCGTCGGGGTCGATGAGCACGAAGTCGCGCGACCGCTCCGTCTCGGCGTCCCGTGCCCGTGGGGCGGTGGTCCCGTGGATGGCGGCGGGCGCCTGGTCGCCCAGGGTGTCGTGCAGCAGGCGC
Organism: Kitasatospora sp. NPDC087314; assembly: GCF_044744365.1. Lineage (NCBI taxonomy): Bacteria > Bacillati > Actinomycetota > Actinomycetes > Kitasatosporales > Streptomycetaceae > Kitasatospora > Kitasatospora sp. NPDC087314. Next base: position 120,674 of record NZ_JBIUYE010000016.1, on the reverse strand, counting down.
AGCGCCTCCCTGCCGGGACCGGCCAGGTCGGCGAGCCGCGCCCGCTGGGCCGCCGTCACGCACACCGCGCCGTCGCACACCTGCGCCGCCGCGGCCCGGTCGACGACGTACGCACCGCGGGGGCTCACCGGGAACACGAGCACGGCGACGGCCCCGCCGACCAGCAGGGGGGTGAGGGCGAGCAGTCGGGCCCGCGGGGTGGCGGCGGCCAGCAGCGCGAGGCCCGTCGCGACCATGCCGAGCAGCCAGAGCGCCTGCCCGACGTGCACGGGGGCGGAGAGCGTGAGGAGCGTCTGGCGCACCTCCGCCGTCGCCGGCGCCAGCAGCGAGTAACGGTTCGGCACCGCGAACGAGGTCGGCACCGTGTCGTCCGCGCTCTGCCGCAGGAGGTTGCTGAACACGAAGGCGCCCACGGCCAGTGCGGGCGGGGTGAGGACGGAGGGCAGGGCCCGCGCGACCCCCATGCCCAGGACGGCCCCCGCGGCCAGCGCGAGCGCCCCCACCAGCGAGATGGGCAGCCAGCCGAGAGAGGTGTACGGGGCGTCGCCGGCGAGCACCTGCACCGCGCCCTGGAGGACGATGAGCGCGAAGGCCGAGACCAGGGTCAACGCCGTCGCGCCCGCCAGGACGGCTGCGCGGTGCCGTGCGGGCCGCGGGGTGCTGGAGAGCAGCTCGGACATCTTCGAGCGGGGGTCGCGCAGCCCCTGGAGCGCCCCGAGCCCCACGGCGAGCGGCCAGACGAAGGCCAGCAGGTACCGGGTCCACAGCGCCATGGAGGTCCACTGGGCCGTCCACAGCGCGTTGCCCCGCCACCACGGTCCGGACACGAGGTACAGGTACGCGAGCGCGGTCACCAGGACGACGGCGCCGGCCCACGGAGCGACGGTCCGCTTCAGCTCGATGCGCAGGATGCGGAGGTTCACCAGGCGCCCCCCGTCCGTGCGGGGTCGATCAGCAGCGCCGAGTAGCCGCGTTCCAGCGGGCTGTCGCCCACGTGCTCCGGGCCGCCGGCCGCGGCCAGTTCGTCCGGGGTGCCCTGGAAGACCAGCCGCCCCTCGGCGAAGAGCACCACGTCGGTGCAGGCGGCGGCCACGTCCTCCACCAGGTGGGTCGAGACGACCACGCAGGTGTCCGTCCCCAACTCCTGGAGCAGTTCCCGGAAGCGCAGCCGCTGCGCCGGATCCAGGCCGACCGTCGGCTCGTCCAGCAGCAGGATCGCCGGGTCGTTGACGATCGCCTGGGCGATGCCGACCCGTCGCACCATCCCGCCCGACAGGGTCTTCATCCGGTCGTCGGCGCGGTCGGCCAGGCCGACCCGGTCCACGGCGCGCTGCACCGCCGCGGGGATGTCCGGCGCGGGCACCTCCTTCAGCCAGGCCATGTACTCGACGAACTCGCGCACGGTGAAGCGCTTGTAGTAGCCGAACTCCTGCGGCAGGTAGCCGATCCGGCGGCGCAGCGCGCGATGCTCGCCCAGTCCGCCCGCGGACTCCCCGAGCAGCTCCAGCTCGCCGCCGGCGGGGCGCAGCACGGTGGCCAGGGCCCGGATGAGGCTGGTCTTGCCCGCCCCGTTGGGACCGAGCAGACCGTGGACGCCGGTGCCCAGCGACAGGTCGAGCCCGTCGACGGCCATCCGGTTCCTGCCGACCCTGACCTTCAGTCCGGTCGCCTGGATCTCCCAGGCGTAGGCCGTGGGGGCGATGTCGGCCCTGCTCACTGCGGGCGTCATGCGCGTCCTCTTCTCTCGGGGGTTCGGGGAGTTCGGGGGGCCGGGGGCCGGGGGGTTCACCGGTGGGCTCCCAGCACGGTGTAGGCGCCGCGGCGGGCGATCACGACGGTGACGCCGAGGGCGAGGATGAGTCCCCACACCGGCAGGCCGTCGGTCTGCAGGGCGACGGCCGTCCGGCTGGTGGCCAGGGTCGGCGCCACCACCACCGCGGCCCACGCGACCACCAGGGCGACGGCGGCGCGGGTCACGCCGATCACCCCGCCGAGCGCCAGGGTCATCGAGGTGAAGGCCAGGCAGGGCAGCAGCCACTGCGCGGCCGTCACCCCCGTCGCCCAGCCCCCCGCCAGCAGCGTGGGGATCACCACGGCGAGCACGGAGGCGGTGCGCCGCAGCACCAGCTGCAGCCCCGCCCTCGGCGTGGAGGCCGTCAGTTCGTAGGCCGGGTCCAGGCCGCGCGACCACGAGGCCGCCACGCCGCCCACGGGCAGGACGGGGGCGAGCAGCAGCATCAGGGACACCTGGCCGGAGCCGAGTTCCGTCAGGTCCAGCAGCAGGGCGAGCAGCGTCACGGCCAGGACCATGGCCAGCCACGGCGCCATGGCGGGCGTCGCCCACGCGGACAGCCGCGACAGCGGCGACCGGCGCCGGCGCGCCGCCCCGGGGACGGCCGCGGCCAGTTCGTGTTCGAGCTCGGACCAGACGGCTTCGGTCAGCGCCGCCACGGCGGGTGCCTCGGTCATGACGGCGGCCGACAGCCGGTCACGGCAGACCCGGCACCCCTCCAGATGGGCCTCCAGGGCCCACACCTCGTCCGCGACGAGGTTCGTGTCGCCGCGCGCGTACCCGTCGATGAGCCGTGCCGAAGCGTGTTCCACGTTCATGCGAGCGCCTCCCGCATCGCGATCCGGGCCCGGCGGGCGCGGGTCTTGACCGTTCCCTCGGGCAGTCCGAGCACGACGGCGGTCTCCCGGACGGACAGTCCGTCGAGGACCATGGCCTGCAGTACCTCCCTGAGCTCCGGCGCGAGGCGCCGCAGCGCGTCCCCGACGTCACCGCCGACGGTGGCCACCAGCGCCTCCTCCTCGGCGGCGGGAGCCACGGGGTGCGGAGCGGCGGCGGGCGGCGGCTCCGCGTGGTGGGCCCGGCGCCGGAACGCGTCGACGAGGCGGCGGGCCGCGATCGTCCACAGCCAGCCGACGGCCGTTCCCCCGGTCCGGCTCCCGGCGAAGGAGCCCGCCGCCCGCCACACCGCCAGGTACGTCTCCTGCATGACCTCGGCGACGATCTGCTGGTCGGCGCAGCGGCGCTGCAGCCGTACCGCGAGCCACGGCGACGTGCGGCGGTACAGCTCCTCGAAGGCGGCCCGGTCGCCCCGGGCCACCCGCCGTAGGAGGCGCTCCTCGTCCAGTTCCTGCGGCGATGCCGCCCCAACCCGTTTCACACCTGCTAGACGCCCGGTCGGAGCGGCGGGTTTTCCGTGGGGAGTGATCTGGGTCACGCGGGTGGTGGCGCTGCGCTCGGGGCGGATTTCAAACGACGTTTGAAAGTGGGTAGAGGAGCGCTAGTGTCGTGATCGGTGACGTCGGACCGTGAGGGGACGCTGCGTCTGACGTACGAGGGGGCGGACGGGCTCAAGGGCACGTTCGATCCGTTGGCGTGGGAACTGACGCCGGTGTCGCACGCGCCGGAGAAGACGGTGTTCGCGGGGCGGCGGAACGAGAAGGGCGCGTGGATGCCGGTGGTGTTCTACGCACTGGAGGACGGAAGCAGGTACGTGCACTTCGGCGTTCGGGCGACGGCCAAGGCGGCGTAGGCGGCCGTCGGCTGGGCGGGCCGTTTCTTGAACGGCCCGCCCAGCAGCGGGGGTCAGAGGTCGAACTCCCCGGCGCGGATGGCGGTGAGGAGGTCGCGCCATTCGTCGGTGGTGAGGTGGGCGACGGCGTCGGGCAGGAGACTGCTGCGGATGTACACGGCGTCGGAGGTGATGGCCACCTCGGGGCAGCTAGCGCCCTCACCGCACGCCTCGGGGCGCTTCCAGTCTATTGCATCCATGGCGCTAGATCTCTTTCTTGATAAGCCTGATGGCGTCACGAGACTGGCTCTCGGTAAGTGATCGCTCGGTCATCACGTCGATGATCCGGCGATAGTTCTCCATCAGCTTCAGCTCGTGAAGGAACACTGGGCCGCTGGCAGTGTCGAGTTGAACAGTGTCCAGACGGGGCACCGGCCCGTTCGCATAGATGATGCCTTGGCCTGCACCCATGAAGCCATTGGTGCTGAAGGTGATCACTCGAAGTGTCACGTGAGGCAGTTCCGAGTACTCAAGCAGCTTGTCCATCTGTCGCTTTGCAGCATCGCGGCCACCGAACAGCATGCGCAGAGCAGCCTCGTGAACCAGCGCCGAGTAGGGCTCGGCTCCCTCTCTCATCAGATAGGCCGAACGTTGAACCCGGTGCTCAACGCGGGCTTCGACGTGGCGCGGCGAGAGTGGCGGGTAGACATCCTTGAAGATCGCCCTCCCGTACTCCTCCGTCTGCATGGCGCCAGGGACGTGCGAGATCTGATACGTCCGCAGCCCCCTGGAGAAGTACTCCAGCTCGGCAATGTTGAGGAAGCCGACCGGCACGGAACCCCGGTAGTCCTCCCACCAACCCTTGTGGCGTTCCTCGGCCATGGCCCCGAGCGCCTCGATGAAGGCGATGTCGCTCTCCTCGAACTCGGAGGCGAGCATCCGCACCCGCTCAGCGGTGACCGGGTAGTTCCCCTTCTCGATCTGGGTGATCTTCGTTCGCGCAAACCCGAACAGCGCGGCAGCTTCGGCGGTCGTGCGGCTTGCGCAGTCGCGCATCTTCCGCAGCTCGGTGCCTACTCGTTCCTGCCTGGCTGACGGGGTGGTTCGTGGTGGCATGCCCCCAAGCATCCATCGCGACCCCTTGAAGGGTCCAGCAATCCATCGATCGAGTGAAGCATGGGGGTAGAAGTACCCCAACATGTACCACCAATGCCCTACAGTCTGTGATGCGCCGATCACCGAACGGGCGTCAGTGACGCTGCCCCGCATCGCAGCCCGCTCGGCGTATCCCCTTACCCCTCAGGGAGATTCCCGTGTGTAACCCCAACCTCAACTCCCCCTCCCTCACCCTCGCCCGCGAGACCCTCCGCGACGTCATGGCCCGCGCCGGCTGGCCGTCCTCCGCCGTCGTCGACGCCGAACTCGCCCTCGCCGAACTCATCGTCAACGCCTGGCGTCACGGCGAGACGACCTCCCCCGTCGTCCTCATCCTCATCCTCGACAACACCCTCCGCGTCACCGTCGCCGACCGCTCCTCCGCCTTCCCGGAACGGCGAACGCCCTCCGCCCTCGCCGAGACCGGACGAGGCCTCCAGCTCGTCGACGGCCTCACCGACCGCTGGGGCGTCGACCCCCAGAAGCTCGGCAAGAGCGTCTGGTTCGAGCTGGACTTCGAGCTGGACGGTGTCGCGTGAGCGCGCACCAGCCCATCCACCCGGCGGACCCGGCCCTGCGTCACCTCACCGGCCGGGAGATCACCCAACTCATCGTCGAACTCCGCATCGAAGGGCGCGAGTTCGGTCTCCTCTGGCCCTCCGCCAGGCCCGGTGAGACCGTCCTCAACGGCCGCGTCCTCGTCGAGCTCGGCAACATCCAGGCCAGCACCCTCATCAACCTCCTCGCGCTCCTGCGCGAGTACAAGCGCGAGCGGGACCGCCGGCGATGCTAGACCGGGCTGACCCCGCAAGAGCTGTGGATCGCACGCCCGGTCGCGCGTGGCGACACCTCCAAGGAGGTCGCCGCCGCGCTGTTCCTCAGCCCCCGCGCCGTCAGCACCCACCCGCGCAACGTCTTCCGCAAACTCGGCATCTCCTCACGGCGCGAGCTCCGGAACCGGCCTGCGACCGTGCTCCAACCGTGAGCACCGGACACGCCGCGACCTGGCGGGTGTTCAGGCCGTACCGAGTCCGGCGCCGAGCTGCTCCATGAGGGAGAAGAGGTTCGCCACCCCCCAGTGCTCGCTGATCTTTCCGTCGACCACCCGCATGGCGTCCACGGTCTCGAAGTGGACCCTCCGGCCGGTGGGTGCGATCCCGAGGAACTCGCCGCTGTGGGTGCCGTGGTAGGTCTTGAAGGTGGTGATGAGGTTGTCGTCGGCGGCCTGCCAGTGGATCTCGGCGTGGAAGTCGGGGAACGCCGCACGCAGTACCCGGTAGAGCTCCAGCGCGCCGGCCTTGTCGGGGGTGCGGCCCGGCTGGGGAGTGTGATCGACGAAGTCGTCGGCCCAGAGCTCGTCGAACAGGGCCCAGTCACCGCCGCCCTGGACCTCCTCGGTGTTGCGCCGGACGACGGCCTTGGCGGCTTCGCTCACATCGTTCTGGTTCACGGGAGGCCCTCCTGTACGGACTGTTCTGTCTGCCCGGCGTTGTCCGAGGCCGTGCTGCCCGGGCCCGGGTCGTCGCCTGCTGATCCAGCGTCAGACTACCGAGGTCAGGCCGCTGTCGACGACGAGCGCGGCTCCGCTCGACTCGGCTCGTCAGCCTCTCCGCAGGCCCAGACCGAGCGCGACTCGCGGACCAAGGGACTTCTGGGACCGCTACCGGAAGTCGTCCGCGTGCTCCCGGGCCCACGAACGGAAGCTTCGCGCCGGGCGTCCGAGCACCTGCTCCACGGTGTCCGTCACCCGCTCCGGCTCGTGCGTGAACGACTCCCAGGCCCGCAGCCTGGACTCGACGAACGCCGCGTTCCCCCAGGCCGCCGTCAACTGCTCGCGGGCGGTCTCCGGCGACAGGTCCTCCCACCGCACCTCGGAGCCGATCTCCTCGCCGATGATCCCGGCCAGCTCGGCGTGGGCGATCGACTCGGGCCCGGTGATCACGTACTTCGCCCCGTCATGCCCCTCCGTCGTCAACGCCCGCACCACCACGTCCGCGATGTCGCGCTCGTGGATCAGCGACCGGCGGGCCTGCCCGTACGGCCAGCGGACCACACCCTGCCGGACCTGGTCGGCCCACCCGAGCATGTTCGTCGCGAAGTCGATCGCCCGCACGAACGTCCAGCCCAGGCCGGACGCCCTGATCAGCCGCTCGATCTCCTGGTGGAAGACCGTGGCCGGCTCGCCGTCGGCGAGGTCGGCCACGTCCGCCGACAGGTACACAACGCGCTTGGCGTGCGCGGCGATCAGCTCCACCACGCGCGGCTGCACCGGGATCCCCGGCCACATCAGATAGACGCTCTCCACCCCGGGCAGCGCCGCCTCCAGGCTCTCCGGCGACGCCAGATCACCCCGGACTGCCTCCACCGCCTCGGGCAGCGAGGCCCGGTCCGGGTCCCGTACCAACGCCCTTACCCCGAAGCCGCCTTCGGCCAGCGAGGACACCACATGCCGACCCACCTTGCCGGTCGCACCGATCACCAGAATCTTGGTCACGCCCCGCCCAACACCCGTCAGCCCCGAACTATGCCTACCAGTCGTGCTGCACCGGCCCGATGGCCCTCAACCCTGCCTTCCCGGCCAACCACTCCGCACGCCGGGCAGGAAGCCTCCCAGGCCCGGTGCCGCGGATCACCCGAATGTCCGAGCGCGCCGGCGTGCGTGGAGAGCCCCGTGATCGGGCAACCGCACCTGCACTTCCACGGCTTGCCCAGGACCGCGCGGACCGGCGGACGCGCGTGAAGATCACGTCGAGGGCATCAGGCGAAGGGAGCGGCCCACAGCGGGATACGGCGGAGATCGTCCAGTGTGCACTGCAGTCCTGCCAGTGCGCAGAGCACGCGCATGTTGATCGCAGCGTCGGGTTCGTCATCGTCGAGGTGGTCCTGCTCGAAGATCCCGGCGGCCGCGACGGCGTCACGCAGTCCAGCGGGGATCTCCTCGGCATCACGAGCCGGGTCGAGTTCCTCGGAGATCGAGAACAGCAGCTCGCCATCGACCGCATAGTCGAGGTTCGTGTCGGCATTGATGGAGAAGGTGCAGGTGGCAGCCTGCTTGCCCGTGGTTGACAGCAGCTTCGCCGGAGATTCGCCATCCTCCCCGAAGGAGGTCAGGCCGCCATCGTCGTAGACGAACGTCCAGTCACCCACCCGGCCGGACAGGAGCACGGCGCCGCTGTCCGTCGGGCCGATCGCCGCACGCGCGAGCGAGGTCCATTCGTCAGGGCGCTGCGCCGGAAGTCGGCCTGGCCGACTTCCGGCGCAGGGGGGCCGCCGCTCAGAGCGGGGCGATGGTCGGGACCGTCGCGAAGTCGAGGCTGGTGACGCCGTCGGGGGTGAGGCAGGCGGCGGCCCGACCCGGATCAACCCGCCACGCGTGCCACGTACTTGCCGGTGGCGCGGCCCTCCGCCATGGCGTCGTGGGCGGCGGGGGCGGCGGCCAGGTCGGGCAGTTCGGTGACCGGCAGGGTGAGCCCGCCGCCGGCCATCAGGTCGAGGACGCGGCCGATCGCCCGCCCCAGCCGGGCCGGGGCGGTGGCGGCCAGCGCCCGGTGGCTGAAGCCGGTGACGCTGAGGTTGCCCGCCATCAGCCGGACGAGCGGGGGCAGGTCGGTGACGGCGCCGCCGCCCGCGTTGCCGAACAGGACGATCCGGCCGCCGGGCGCGGCCAGGTCCAGGTCGAGTTCCAGCGCGTCGGTGCCGAGCGGGTCGAGGACGAGGTCGACGCCCCGGCCGTCGGTGGCGGCCCGGACGGCGTCGCGCAGGCCCTCGTCGCGGGCGAAGGCGTGGTCGTAGCCGGTGGCGACGGCGGCCGCGGCCTTCTCCGGGCGGCCCACCGTGCCGATCAGCCGGCCGCCGCCGAGCAGCGGGACCAGTTGGGCGACCGCGTTGCCGATCCCGCCGCCGGCCGAGTGCACCAGGACGGTGTCCCCGGCGGTGAAGCGGCCCGCGTCGGTGAGCAGCAGGATCGCGGTGGCCAGTCCGAGCGGGGCGGCGGCGGCCTCGCGCAGCGCCAGCCCGTCCGGGACGGGCACGGTGAGCACGGCCTCGGCGAGCACCACCTCGGCCAGGCCGCCGCCGGTGGGCGCGGCGACCACCCGGTCGCCCGGCGCCAGCCCGGTGACGCCCTCGCCGACCTCCCGGACGGTGCCGGCCACCTCCTTGCCCGGCCGGTACGGCCAGGCGGTGACGTACCCGGCGTCGCCCCGGCGGCCCATCACGTCGACGAAGTTCAGTCCGGCGTAGGCGACGTCGACCGCCACCTGGCCGGGGCCGGGGCGCGGCGCCTCGACCTCCCGGATCTCCGTGTGCTCGGCTCCACCGGGTGCGGTCATCACCAGTGCGCGCATGTCGGGCCCCCTCGGCTACGATGTTCGACGAACGACGAAATTGACGTGAGGCAAGTGGTACCACGCAGTTTCGATGATTGTCGAACATTGTAGATCGGAGAGGTCGGACCATGCCCCGCAGCACCCGGCGCCGACCGGCGCTCGCCCACCCCGCGACCGAGGAGATCGACCTGTTCGACGTCCTGCACGCGCTCTCCGACCCCACCCGGATGACCATCGTGCGGACCCTGCGCGCCGAACCCGAACGGGCCTGCGGCACCTTTCCCGTGGACGTCGCCCCCTCCACCCTCAGCCACCACTTCAAGGTGCTGCGCGAGTCCGGCCTGATCCGCCAGCGCGAGGAGGCCAACCGCCGGCTCACCGCGCTGCGCACCGTCGACCTGGAACGGCGCTTCCCCGGCCTCCTCGACACCGTCCTGGCCGCTCACGCGCAAGCCCCTGCCGTCGCCGAGGACGGGCAGGGGCTCTAGCGGGCCGCGCGAGGGCGGCCGCGCGACGGATGGGCGGGCGCAGTCGGCGCGGACGCCGTCAGCGCAGGCGCGAGGAGGACAGGATCGACGCCAGGTGCGCCACCACCATGCCCCAGGTGATCACCGCGATCCCCGCGACCGCCGCCCGCGTCGCGTCCAGGTTGCCGAGCGCCGCGTCCACCGCGGCCGCCGCCAGCAGCACCAGGGAGGCCTCGATGCCGTTCGTCACCCGGTGGATCTTGAACACGGAGGCGAACCGCCGCGCGGTCGCGATGCCCTGTGAGCGCGGCTGGGTGGACTCCTCGTCCGCCGGCGGCTGCCCGCTGCGGGCCCGGGCCACGTCCACCAGGTCCGTCGAGGCCTTGAGCAGCACCACGCCCAGCGCGGCCGCCAGGCCCACCGACACCCACAGCTCCGACCCGCCCCGGGCCGCCCGCGCGCCCGCGCCGATCATCAGCGCCGCGTCCGCCAGATAGGCGCCGAGCCGATCCACGTACACCCCGGCCATGCTGAACTGCCGCTTCCAGCGAGCCACTTCACCGTCGACGCAGTCGAAGAGCAGGAACAGCTGGAACAGCACCGCCGCCAGCACCGCGCCGGTCAGGCCCGGGATCAGCAGGGCCGCCCCGCCGCCGACCCCGCACACCACCATGACCCAGGTGAGGGTGTTCGGCGAGACCGACGTCCGCACCAACTGCCGGGTCGTGCGCAGCGAGATGCGGCGCATGTACAGCCGCCCCGCCCAGTGCTCACCGTTGCGGCTCTGCAGCTTGGCCTGCGGCTGGCACACCTCGCGCAGCTCCGCGAGTGCCGGAGCAGCCACCATGACGACATCCCTCCACCTGTCCCGAAACGATCACCTCAGGCTACGGCCTCCCGGACCCCGCCCCGACCGGCCGGTTTCCACCGCCCGCAGGGGTGAGGAGCACGGCCCACCGGGTCGAAAACCGGTGGGCCGCCGAACCGCCCCCGGGCTAGGCTGCGCGGGTTCGCCGGAACCCGAGGCCCCGGCCCCGATCACCCGCCCCCGCAAGCCGGTTGACGTGGTCCGGAGCGGAACGAGGAGTGCTGATCATGGTGACCACAGGCGGCGCGGTGCAGCGTCCGGGCCTGACCGAACTGCTGGCCCGGCACCGACCGCAGGGCCCGACGGAGACCGCCGACCACGAGCGCGCCCGCCACCTCGCCGAGGCCGCCGCCGGAGCCGCCGATGTCTGGGGCCGGACGACCCCGCTGCACTTCACCGCCTCCGCGCTGATCGTCCACCCGCCGACCCGGCGCGTCCTGCTGCGCTGGCACGTCCGCCAACAGGCCTGGCTCCAGGTCGGCGGACACGGCGACCCGGGGGAGACCCTGCCGCTGGACATCGCGCTGCGCGAAGGCCTGGAGGAGACCGGGCTCACCGACCTCACCCCGTGGCCCGACGCCGCCCTCGTCCACCTCGCCGTCGTCCCCGTCCCGGCCTCGCCCGTCGAACCGGCCCACGAACACGCCGACCTGCGCTTCCTGCTCGCCACCGACACCCCGGAGCAGGCACGGCCGGAGAACCCCGCCGCCCCGCTGGAGTGGCTCACCATCGCCGAGGCCCGGCAGCGGACCACCGAGGACAACCTCCGCGAGACCCTCGACCGGGCCGGCCGCCTGCTCGACGCCCTTCCCGCCTGACCAGTGGACCCCCTGGAGAACACCCGGATGCACACCGACCAGACCCTCATCTTCGACGCCGACGACACGCTCTGGGAGAACAACGTCCTCTTCGAGCGCGTCATCGACGGCTTCCTGGACTGGGTCTCCACCCCGGCCGAGCGGGACCGCACCAGGACCCTCCTCGACGGGATCGAAGCCGCCAACTCCGCCGCCCTCGGCTACGGCGCCGCCGTCTTCCGGCAGAGCCTCGCCGACTGCCTGCGGCGGCTGAACGGCGACCGCACCCCCACCCCGGCCGAGGAGGCCCGGATCGAGGAGCTCCTCGCCCCGCTCACCGGCCGCGGGATCGAGCTGATCCCCGGCGTCGCCGACACCCTCGCCACGCTCGCCGGGCGCCACCACCTGCTGCTGCTCACCAAGGGCGACCTCGACGAGCAGCAGCGGAAGGTGACGGCCTCCACGATCGACCACCACTTCCAGGGCGTCCACATCGTGGCCGAGAAGTCGGCGGAGACCTACCGGCGGCTCACCGCCGACCTCCGCCTCGACCCCGACCGCACCTGGATGATCGGCAACTCGCCCAAGTCCGACATCGCGCCCGCCCGCCAGGCCGGCCTGCGCACGGTCTTCATCCCGCACGAGCACACCTGGGTCCTGGAGCACGCGGACCTCGGCCCCGACGAGGCGACCCTGCAGCTGGCGACCTTCCCTGAACTGCTGCGGCACTTCTGACGGACGGCGGCGGCGTCGGCCGCGATGTCGACGGCGGCGCTCACAGCACGAGCGCCGCCGCCGGCGCCGGTGCGCCACCCCGGTGCAGCCACGCCCGCTCCGTGGTCGACCACACGCTCGTCGTCACCACGTAGAGCGCGGCGGCCACCGGCACCAGCGCCGCGAACAGCACCGACCCGAACGACAGGTACGGCAGCAGCCCCGCCCCCGGCTGAGGGGTCGCCTGCGCGGCCGTCGCCCGCCTGGCCCGACGGAAGTTGACGTACCCGACCGCCGCCAGCGCGGCGTACAGCAGGCCGAACACCGCCAGCTGGCCCGCGCCGTGCGCGCTCCCCACGTGCAGGCCGAGCGGCACGCCGAACAGGGTGTGGTCCTGCAGGTCGTTCGGGGTGGTGAACAGGCGGTACATCACCGAGAAGAACGGAAGCTGCAGCACCATCGGCAGACACCCCGCGAACGGCGAGGCCTGCTCCTCCCGGTACAACTCGGCCAGCGCCTCCCGCAGCTTCTCCGGGCGGTTCTTGTACTTCTTGTTCAACTCGGCGACCCTCGGCGCCAGCCGGGCCCGCGCCTTCTCCCCGCGCGCCGCCGCCCGCGCCAGCGGATGCAGCGCCAGTCGGACGGCGACGGTGAACAGGACGATCGCCAGCGCCGTCGGCAGCACCTGGGCCAGCGCGGCGACGGCGGTATGGGCAACGGCGACGGCAGGGTCGAGAACAGCGAGAACAGACATGGTGAAGCGAGCCCTCCGGGGTCTCAGAACATGAGTGATCGGCGGAGGACGGCCGCGGGAAACGGCGGAAGAGGACGAAACTACGCGGCCGCCAGGGCCGCACCCGGTGCCCTCGGGCGTCGCCGGCCCCGGGCATCCGGATCACGCTGCGGCAGGAACGCCGTACGGAACGCACGCCGCCGCAACACCCCGCTGCGCACCGCCGCGGGCGCCCGCGCCCCCGGCAGCCGCGTCCCGGTCAGCGTGCCCGCGACGGCACCGGCCACCAGCGCGACGGCGGCGACCGCCGCCACCGAGGCGAACGTCCCGCCCTCGGTCATCAACTCGCCGGTCAGCACCCGGAGCAGGCCGAGCAGCATCGTGACGACGGCCATGCGCTGCTCCCCCCTTCGGTGCCACGGACCCACGGACTTCAGACGTTGAGGACGATCGCCGGGCCCTTCGAGTTCCCGCCCGGACGGGAATTCCTCCGGGCCTGCGCTCCGGGGCTCTCCGTCCGGTCCGGGGCGCCGGGTGCGCCGTCATCGGGGGCGACCTTCGCGCCCGCGACCTTCGCGGGGTTGAGCGCGTGCAGGGCGGCGGCTGCGGCGGTGTCGGCTTCGGTGGCGACGGACACGGCGTCCTCCATGATCGCGACGTGCCGCCGGAGTTCGTCCCACGTCCGCCGGTGGCGGGCGACGGCCGCCGGGTCGTGGCGCTCAGCGGGCGGCAGACCGGGGAGGGTGACCGTGCCGTCCTCGGCCACGGTCGCGCCCAGGGCCTCGGCGTCGCCGATCGCCCGCAGGAGCCGTCGGCCGGCCTCGGTGAAGGCCGACCCGGCCCGGTGCAGGGCCGCGGAGACGGCCAGCGCCTCGTAGTGGAAGGCGCGCAGTTCGTCGGCGAGGAGACCGATCTCCCGCACCGCCTCGTCGGCGGCCGCGCCGCTCCACGGCCGGTTGCCGCCCGGCGGGGCGGAGTCGGGGTCGCCGGTCAGGGTCCGGATGACGTCGGCCCGCATCCGGGCGCTGACCTGTTCCATGTGGCCGGACACGCCGCTCCAGGTGTCGCCGGCCCGGTCGAGGGCTTCGAAGGAGGAGTGGCGGAGCTGGGCGAAGGCCACCATGGCTCACGGTGCCTTGCCGGGATCGGCGGCGCAGGCGGTGGAGTCGTCGGGGACGTCGGGGACGTCGGGGACGTCGGCGACCTCGGGGGTGGAGTGCGCGCGAGCGGTGGCGTCCAGGCGGTCGGCGGCCAGGCCCAGCCGGTGGTCGAAGCTCGTCCAGCGGGCCTTCCACCAGGTGAGCGCCTGTGCCAAGGCGGGTCCACTGCTCCACCCGTCGGCCAGGGCGTAGACCGCCGCGTCCGTGTCCGGCCCGGCCCGGCCGACCAAGTGCTTCAGGTCGCCGCGCAGGCGGCGGGACGCCCCGGCAGCCCGCTGGAGTGCGACCGGTTCCACGTGGACGGGGCCGCCCGTGCCGGCCCCGCCCGCCCAGGGACCTGCGGTCGGGGCCGGGGAGAGCGGTCCGACCGTCGGCGGGTCGTCCTGGCCGTAGAGCCAGGGGTTCTGCTTCTGCTCGCTCGTGTCGGTCACGACAGAGCCCCCCTCTGTACGAACGATGGCTCCCGAACCTAGCGGACCCGCCGGGGCGCGGAGGCGTTTTCACAGGGTTACGACCGCGGGCACGCGAGGGGTACACGGGGACCGTGCGAGGGGTGCTCAGGGACCGGCGCGAGGGGGACGCGGGGGCGGGCGCGAGGCGATGCCCGGGCGGTTGCGGGAGGTGTAGCCAGGGGTGCTACGCGGGGCTACCGTGGAAGCGTGAAGACGATTACCCAGCGGGAGTTCCGGAACAACTCCGCCGCGGTGATGGACGCGGTGGAGGCCGGCGAGACCTTCCACATCACCAGGAACGGGGTCGAGGTCGCGGAGCTGCGCCCGGTGTCCGGGCGGCGGCGACTCACGGCGGAGGAACTGGTGGCGCGGCACGTGAAGCTGCCGCGGGTGGACTACCAGGAGATGCGCAAGGAGGCCGAGGAGTACTTCGGCCCCGAGGAACTGGTGGGCGACGAGGGCGACGACCCGTTCGAGCGGCGGCGTGGCTGAGCGCAGACGGGCGCCCCGGCGGCGGCCGGCCGGGGTGCTCGACACCTGTGTCTACATCGACCTGGCGCTGCTCTCCCCGGCGGACCTGCCGGCCGTCCCGGAGCTGACCGCGATCACCTTCGCGGAACTGCAGCAGGGCGTGTCGATGGCCCGCGACGCGGTCAGCCGGGCGGCCCGGCTGGAGGTGCTGGGCGCGGCGATGGCCGACTTCGACCCGCTGCCGTTCGACGCGGCCGCCGCCGCCCGCTACGGGACGCTGGTCACCCTCACCATCGCCGCGGGCCGGCAGCCGCGCCCGCGCCGGATCGACCTGATGATCGCCGCCGTCGCCTCGGCCCACGGCCTGCCGCTGTACACCCGCAACGTCGCGGACTTCCGGGGCCTGGGCTCGGCGGTGGAGATCATCGGAGTCTGACGGCCGCCGCCCCTCAACTCCCGGTCCGAGAAGCCGAGATCGAGGGGACGGCGGGCCCGTCGGGCGCTTCGCGACCGGCACTCAGTCCAGGCGGACCGTCCTGCCCATGGCGGCGGAGGCGCGGGCGGCCTCCAGCACGGTGAGGGTGGCCACCGCGTCGCGCGGGTCGACCGGGGGCGGGGTGCCGGGGGAGGCCAGGGCGGCGGCGATGCCGGCGTAGTAGGCGGGGTAGTCGCCCGGGTCGGTGGGGAGTTCGATCGCGGACTCGTCGGTGCCCAGGGTGCCGTAGTGCGAGGGCTGGTCGGCGCCCCACGGGTGGGTGCCGTCCGGGCGGCGTCCGGCGCGCAGGTCCGCCTCCTGCGGGTCCATGCCGGGCTTGACGTACCCGGCGGTGTCGCCGAGCACCCGCAGTCGGGGGCCGATCAGCGGGGTGATGGCGCTGGTCCACAGGTGCGAGCGGGTGCCGGAGGCGTGGGTGAGGGCGAGGAACGCGTCGTCGTCGACGACCGCACCGTCCCGGCGCACGTCGATCTCCGCGTAGACCGTCTCCACCGGGCCGAACAGGGTCAGCGCCTGGTCGACCAGGTGGCTGCCCAGGTCGTACAGCGTCCCGCCGACCTCGGCGGGGTCGGCGAGCTCGCGCCAGCCGGGCTTGGGCTTGGGGCGGAACCGCTCGAAGCGGGACTCGAAGCGGTGCACCCGGCCGAGCGTGCCGCCCCGGACCAGCCGGGCGGCGGTCAGGAAGTCCCCGTCCCAGCGCCGGTTCTGGAAGACGGAGAGCAGGGTGCCCCGGGCCTCGGCGAGCCGGCACAGCTCCAGCGCCTCGGCGGCGGTGCCGGCCAGCGGCTTGTCGACGACGGTGGCCAGCCCGGCGCGCAGGGCGGCGTGGGCGAGCGGGGCGTGGGTGCGGTTGGGCGAGGCGATGACGACCAGGTCGAGCGCGTCCGGGTCGGCGAGCAGCTGCTCCGGGGTGTCGACGGCGCGGGCGCCGGGGTGTTCGCGGCTCAGCTGCTCGCGGCGCTCGGGATTGGCGGTGACCACGGCGTCCAGGCGCAGCCCGGGCGTGGTGGCGATGAGCGGGGCGTGGAACGCGGAGCCGGCCAGGCCGTAGCCGATCAGGCCGACGCGGAACGGGCGGGAGGTCTCGGGGCTCATGCGCTTACTCAATCACGCGACGCCCGGTTGCTCCCGGTATCGGGGGGTGGGGCCGGGGGGGACGGGGCCAGCGGGCGGTGGTGCCGTGCTGGTGCTGTGGTGGTGTTCCGGTGGGCGGGACGCGCTGCCGTCGGGCAGGTGTGCGGATTAGGCTGTGCCGCGTCAGGGCCATCGCAAGACGTTGCAACACTTCGGGAGACACGCACGTGGCAGACCGCAAGCCCATCGAGTCCTGGCTGACCGACATGGACGGCGTCCTCATCCACGAGGGCACGCCGATCCCCGGCGCGAAGGAGTTCCTGCGCAGGCTGCGGGAGTCCGGCAAGCCGTTCCTGGTTCTCACCAACAACTCCATCTACACCCCGCGCGACCTCAGCGCCCGCCTGGCCGGCATGGGACTGGAGGTGCCCGAGGACTGCATCTGGACCTCCGCCCTGGCCACCGCCAAGTTCCTCAAGGGCCAGCGCCCGGGCGGCACCGCGTACGTGATCGGCGAGGCGGGGCTCACCACCGCGCTGTACCAGGCCGGTTACGTGCTGACCGACAACAACCCGGACTACGTCGTCCTCGGCGAGACCCGTACCTACAGCTTCGAGGCGCTCACCAAGGCGATCCGCCTGATCAACCAGGGCGCCCGGTTCATCTGCACCAACCCGGACGAGACCGGCCCGTCCACCGAGGGCGTGCTGCCGGCCACCGGCTCGGTCGCGGCCCTGATCACCAAGGCGACCGGCGTCGAGCCGTACTTCGTCGGCAAGCCCAACCCGCTGATGATGCGGGAGGCGCTGAACACCGCCGGGGCCCACTCCGAGACCGCCGTGATGATCGGCGACCGGATGGACACCGACATCGTCGCGGGCATGGAGGCCGGCATGGAGACCATCCTGGTCCTCACCGGCCTGACCGCCGCCGACGACGTCGAGCGCTTCCCGTACCGGCCGACCCGGGTGGTCAAGTCGATCGCGGACCTGGTCGAGCTGGTCTAGCCTCTGCGGTGCTGTCGTGGGCCCCGTTCCGGCCGGTCGCCGGGGCGGGGCCCTTTCGTACCGGTGGGGACCGTGGGGACTGTGGGGGGCAACGGCGCAATGCGTGCGACGGGGGACACCGAGGGCACCTCGGGCATCGACGAGGGGTGGGCCGTCGAGGGCACGGCGGGGGCGGGCACCGAGGGCGCCGAGGAGAAGCGGGTCACCTGGGCCGAGCTCTACTTCGACCTGGTCTTCGTCTTCGCGATCACCCAGGTCTCGGGCCTGCTGCACCACCACCACGACGCCACCGGGCTCGTCCGGGCGCTGGTGGTGTTCGTGCCGGTGTACTGGTGCTGGGTGGGCACCACCGTGCAGGCCAACATCCGGGACGTGGACAACCTGCGGGACCGCCTCGGCATCCTGGCGGTCGGGCTGGCCGGCCTGTTCATGGCGCTCGCCGTCCCGGGCGCGTACGGCGGGCGGGGCGTGCTGCTCGGCGCCGCGTACTGGCTGGCCCGGCTGGTGCTGCTGCTCCTGCTGATCCGCGTCCCGGGCGTCTGGCGCGGTCCGTACGGTGCCGGCGTGCTGGTCAGCGGGCCGCTGCTGGTCGCGGGCGGGCTGGTGCCGGACGGGCCGCGACTGGCGCTGTGGGCGGCGGCCGCGCTCTGCGACCTGGCCGCGCCGCTGGTGTTCCGGCGGCGGCTGGCCGCGGTGGCGTACCACCCCTCGCACATGCCGGAGCGGTTCGCGCTGTTCCTGCTGGTGGCGCTCGGCGAGTCGATCGTCGGGATCGGCGGGACGGCGGCCGGTGCGCGGCTGGACGCCGCCGAACTCGCCGCCGTGGCCGCCGCGTTCACCATTTCGGCGGGCCTGTGGTGGCAGTACTTCGTGTACGCGGCGGACGCGATGCGGTACGCCGTGGTGGTCGCCGACTCCCGGCGGGACGTCATCCGCCGGATCTTCCAGTACGGGCATCTGGCGCTGGCCGCCGGGGTGATCGGGGTGGCGGTCGGCTTCGGGGAGACGGTCGCGGACCCCTGGCAGGCGCTCGGCCCGGGGTCGGTGGCGCTGCTGTACGGCGGGTGCGGGCTGTACCTGCTGACCTTCGGGTACACCCGCTGGATGATGTTCCGCAAGGTCGCGACGACCCGGGTCGGCGCGGCGGTGGTCGTGCTGGGGCTGGCGCCGGCGATGGTACGGCTGCCGGCGCTGGCGGTGCTCGTGACGCTGGCGGTGCTGCTGGTGGCCCTCAACGTGGTGGAGCACCTCCGGGTGGAGCGGGCGACCGCCGCGAACTCCCCTTCCGCTCCGTCCCCTTCTGCCGCTTCTTCCGGGCCTGCCCGCGCTCCGGCGGAGTGAGGTGTCGGTGGGGCTGTGTAGCGTTCGGGGTGAAAGAGGGCGTGCGGCACAACAGCCGCGGTGTGGGAGGTAGATGTCGTGACGGACACGGTCGAGGCTGGCGCGGTCGAGGCTGGCGAGGGCGGCGGGCTGGAGCTGCCCGAGTCCTGGCGCGCCGTGCTGGGCGCCGAGACGGAGAAGCCGTACTTCGCCGAGCTGGCGGCCTTCGTGGCGGCCGAGCGCGCGCAGCACCAGGTGTTCCCGCCGAGCGGCCAGGAGTTCGCCGCGCTGGAGGCCACGCCGTACGAGAAGGTCCGGGTGCTCGTCCTCGGCCAGGACCCGTACCACGACGACGGCCAGGCCCACGGCATGAGCTTCTCGGTGCTGCCCGGCACCAAGACGCCGCCCTCGCTGCGCAACATCTTCAAGGAGCTGGACGCCGACCTCGGCATCCCCGCCCCGGACAACGGCTACCTGATGCACTGGGCCGAGCAGGGCGTCCTGCTGCTCAACGCGGTGCTCACGGTGCGCGCGCACGAGGCCAACTCGCACAAGGCGAAGGGCTGGGAGAAGTTCACCGACGCGGTGATCAAGGCGGTGAGCGAGCGCGAGGAGCCGGTGGTCTTCGTGCTGTGGGGCAACTACGCGAAGAAGAAGCTGCCGCTGATCGACACGTCCAAGCACGTGGTCGTGCAGGGGGCGCACCCGTCGCCGCTGTCCGCCAAGCTGTTCTTCGGCAGCCGTCCGTTCTCGCAGATCAACACGGCGCTGGACGGCTTCGGCGGCGAGTCGATCGACTGGCAGGTGCCGAACCTGAAGCAGGGCTGAGTGCCGGGGGCTTAGTGACGTGGGTTGAGCGCCTGGGGGGTGGTCGAGCGACGGGCGGTCCGGGCGGGCGGGGTCGCTCGCCTGCCCGCTCACGGCCGCCTTCCGTTCACCGCCCGTCGCGGCCGGCCGGTTCCCGGTGTGCTTAGCTGGTGCCGACCGGTCGCCGGACCGGTTCTGGGGGAGGGGCGGTAGGTGCGCCGGGTGGGACGGACAGTGGCAATCCGACGGGCCGTGGGGGCGGCCCTGGTCGTGCTGTTGGCGGGGGCCGCCGGCTGTAGCGGCTCGACCGGCGGCTCGAACGGGGGATCTTCCGGCGGCCGTGGTGGCACCGCACCGGCCGCTGCGCCCAACGTCGCCACCCCCGGCCAGGCCACCGGCCCCGCAGGCCTCGCCCAGCTTCCCGGCCAGGCCTTCTACGTCTCCGACCGGACCAACGCCGCCCGGCAGGTGGTCGCGCTGCGCGGCCAGGGCCGGCCGGCGGAGGCCGACACGCTGCTGCGGATCGCCGCCCAGCCGTCCTCGCAGTGGCTCGGCGAGCAGGGCGCCAAGGAGATCGCCGAGCAGGTCAGCCGCCGGGCCGCCGAGGCGGACCGGACGGCGGTCTTCGTCGCCTACAACATCCCGCACCGCGACTGCGGCCTCTACTCGGCCGGCGGCGCCGCCGACGCCGCGTCCTACCGGGCCTGGATCAGCGGCGTCGCGGAGGCCCTCGGCGACCGCAAGGCCTGGGTGGTGCTGGAACCGGACGCCGTCGCCCACACCCTGGACACCTGCGGGATCAAGGGCGACCTGGCCGCCGAGCGCTACGGCCTGCTGGCCTTCGCCGTCCAGGAGTTGAAGAAGCGTCCGCAGGTGCGGGTCTACCTGGACGCGGGCAACCCCGGCTGGGCCCAGGACCCGGCCGAACTGTCCACCGCGCTGCGCAAGTCCGGGATCGCGGCGGCGGACGGCTTCGCGGTGAACGTCGCCAACTTCTACGACACCGACCGGAACGCGGCCTACGGGGGCCGGCTGTCGACCGCCCTGGACGGGAAGCACTTCGTCATCGACACCAGCCGCAACGGCAACGGCCCGCTGGGCGGCGACGCCTGGTGCAACCCGCCCGGGCGTGCGCTCGGTGAGCGGCCGACCGCCGACACCGGCCGGCCGGGGGTCGACGCCTACCTGTGGATCAAGAACCCGGGGGAGTCGGACGGCGAGTGCGGGCGCGGCGAGCCCCGGGCCGGCGAGTTCTGGCTGCCGTACGCGCTCGGCCTGGCGCAGGCCGCCCGCTGAGGGCGCGGGTCGGGCCGGGGTTCGGGCCCGCTGCGGACTCCGCCCGTTCCGTGCCGCTCAGCCGGTCACCTGGATCCAGCGCGCGACCGACGGGGTTTCGGCGGCGTCGGTCAGGAACAGCATGTACCAGCCGGGCGGCAGCAGGTTCGGGTTGCCGGGGAGGGTGAGCGAGACCCCGTCCGCCGAGCGCCCGCTGATGTCCAGGGCCACCGAGCGCTGTTCGACGTCGGTCACGTGGGTGACGGAACTGGGCCGGATCAGCTTGGCGGTGGCGACCGCGTCCGGCCGGGCCGTGCCGATCCGCACGGTGCCGCCGAGCTTCGCCGCCTCCGGTGCGGCGTCCACCTGCGGGCGGTCGCCGTGGAACAGGTACGGCGGGGTGTAGATCTCGATGCGCTGCTCGAACCCTCCCGGCGTGGTCTCCGCCTTGTCCGCGAACAGCGGGTTGGAGCCGAGCACGGCCACCCGGCCGTCCGGCAGCAGCAGCGCCTCGGAGTGGTAGTTGCGGCCGACGGTGGGCTCGGCGGCGGTGCTGAAGGTGTTGGTGTCCGGGTGGTACACCTGCGCCTTGAGCAGGTCGCTGGCGCCCCGGCCCCGGTAGCCGCTGGAGCCGCCGGTGGTGAACACGGTGTCGTTCGGGAGGATCACGCTGTTGAGGTAGCGGGTGCCGCCGGCCGGCAGGTCCGGGCCCGGGGTGAAGGCGGGTTCGGGGGCGGAGAGGTCGACGATGTCGGTCCGGGCGGTGGACAGCGGCGACTCGCCGACGCCCCCGCCGCCGAGCACCATCACCTTCTGTGCCTGCGCGGGCGGCAGCAGGACGGAGGACGAGGTCTCGGTGAGCGCCGGGTCGCGCAGGCCGGGGACGGGCTGGAAGGCGTTGTTCGACAGGTCCCACACCCCGGGATCGCGGCCCTTGTCGGCGGGGCCGTAGCCGGCGTTGGAACCGGAGTAGAAGAGCTTGCCGGAGGCGGTCAGGAAGATCGACGGGTAGGTCGGGAAGTAGCGGTCCGGGCCCTTGGACCAGGTCTTGTTCTTCGGGTCGTAGATCTCGTTGTCGTTGCCGTTGAGGATCTCCCCGGTGTCGTCCAGGCCCGAGACGGTGACCACCCGCCCGTCGCCGAGCCCGGTGAGCGTCGGGTACCAGCGGGCGTACGCCATGTCGGTGACCTGCTCGTACAGCTCGGTGTCCGGGTTGAACTCGAACGCGGAGCGGATGCCCTGGTACTCCTGCTTGTCCAGGGTCAGCTTCGCGCTCTGCCCGTACAGGTTGTGGGCGTCGGTACCGGTCAGGCCCTTGATCCGGTACTGGGCGGGGGAGTCGGCGACGTAGCCGGCGCCCTCCCCGACCGCCTCGACGAACACGTGCTGCTCGCCGGCGGTGACGACGGTCTGCGGGCCGGAGCCCGTCTTCACCGCGGCCGGGACGGTCACCGGCACGGTCGAGGCGTACTCGCGCCCGTTCGGGGCGACGAAGACGGTGCCCTTGGGGAACGTCCTGGCGCGGTCGGGGCTCTCGTTGCGCACCCGCATGACGCCGGCCGCCTTCTTCACCACGCCCGCCAGCTTCTCGTACCGCTGGGTGCCGCCGGCCACCAGGACGCGGCCGTCCGGCAGCGAGGAGTGGCCGCCGCAGAACATGTCGGCCGGGGTGGGGATCAGCTTGTAGGTGTTCCTGGCCGGGTCCCAGAGCAGGCTGCGGAAGCTGCCCGCGTCGAAGTGCTTCTCGTCGTTGCCGGAGCCGGCCACGATGAGGACCTTTCCGGTGCGCAGCAGCGTGGCGTGGACGGCGTTGACCCGGAACTCCGCGGGCAGGCCGAGGGTCTGCCAGTGGCCGTACTCCGCCTTGTACTCGGGGCGGTTGATCACGTACTGGTGGTACTGCTCGCTGGCGAAGCCGAGGACGGCGGGTGCGTTCATCCCGGCGACGGTCAGCGCGACGGTGCTGCCGAGGGCGAAGCGCTTGGTCCGGCCGGTCTTGTGGATCTTCACGGTGGTTGGTCCCCTCGTGAGGTTCGGAGGCTCTTGAGGTGGTCGGGAGATCGGGCGGTCGGTGGTGGGTCGGGCGGCGAGGTGGGCGGGGTGGGCTCAGCGGGTGGTGGTGCTCTCTGCCCGGCCGGGCGTCGCCGCGGTGACCGGTGTGGTGACCGGTGTGGTGACCGGTGTGGTGACCGGAGGCGTGGGCGCTGCGGCCTGGGCGGTGGCCCGAGCGGTGGCCCGAGCGGCGGCCGGGGCTCGGCGTGGGTCGCGGGCGTGTCGGGGGCGGCGCTTCTCCAGGACGACCCTCGGGGTCGCCGCCGGACCGCCGGTGACCGTGAGGGTGGCCGTGGGCCGGGTGCGCCGGCGGCGGACGGCGTCGCCGACCAGCACCAGGAGTGGCAGCACGGTCAGGACCAGGGCGATCCAGGCCCAGGTGCGCATCGCGACGTGGTCGTAGCCGGTGAAGAAGGAGGCCGTGATCGCGCCGCCGAACACCAGTGCCCAGAACAGGTGGAACCGGAAGGTGCTCACCCGGTCCGCGCTGGCCGAACGGCCCTTCGGCGTCACCACGAAGCGGCTGCGCCGCCGCAGCAGCGCCTGCACCAGCGCGGCCGCGTAGACCGGTCCGCAGAGCGCCGACATCAGCATGCCCGCGACCCCGGAGGAGCCGGCCGGCTCGTGCGGGCTCACGTTGTGCTTCCGGTTCCAGGTGTAGAGCAGCAGTTGGAGCGCGGCGGCGTCGCTGTACAGCATCATCCAGATCTCGGAGGACACGTGGACGCCCGAGGCGCCGAACCCCAGGTAGAGCACGCTGGAGAGGCCGCCGAGCAGCCAGGTGATCGCCGCCATCGGGTAGAAGCCCACCATCAGCGAGTAGTTGAGCAGCCGACCTGGCGACAGCTGCCAGAGTACCCGCCAGTACTGGGTGAGCAGGGTCTCGTAGGTGCCGCGGCTCCAGCGCAGTTGCTGGGAGAAGAAGTCGGTCCAGGAGGACGGGCCCTCGCCGACCGCGAGCACGTCCGGGGTGTACACGGACTTCCAGCGTTCACCGGTTTCGGGGTTTCGGCTCCGGTGGAACTCCAGACCGGTCGCCATATCCTCCGTGATGGAGTCGTACAACCCGCCGATCGACTGGAGCGCACGAATTCTGACGGCGTTGTTGGTGCCGACGAACATGGGCGCGCCGTAACGGTTTCCGGCGCGCTGGATGAGCGCGTGGAAGAGGTACTGCTGGCTCTCGGAGAATTTGGTGACGGCGGAACCCGAGCTCCGGTAGTTCCCGTACACCTGGGGACCGACCACGAATGCCACGTCCGGGTCGCGGAAGTAGCCCAGCATCCGCTCGCAGAGGTCCGGCAGCGGGGCGTGGTCGGTGTCGACCGAGACCCAGAAGTCGTAGTCGTCGCCGTGCGCCTGCAGCCAGGCGTTGTAGTTGCCGTGCTTGGTCCTGGCGCGGAACCGGCCCTTGGGCTGGTTCCAGAGCGGGCGGCCGAACCGGCTGAAGTGGCGGACGCCCAGTTCGGTGCAGAGCGCCTGCATTGCAGGATCGTTTCCCTCGTCCAACAGCCAGACGTCGTACGGGCCTTCGTGTCGGACGCCGCGTGCCGCGACCAGCGTGGACCGCACCATCTCCGGCGGCTCCTTGCCCGGCACACAGGTGGTGAGGAACGCGACCCGGGTGCCGGACTCCGGTGTCACCGGTATCGGATCGCGGGCGGCGAGCGTGGCGTGGGCGTTGGACACGACGTTGACCAGCCGGAACACCTCGACCACGGCGATGATCCCGATCATCACCTTGTCGCCCAGCAGTACCAGGGTGTGCGTCTCGCCGGGGCGCTCCGGCCAGTGCTCCGGCAGCAGCAGCCAGACCAGCAGCACCGCCTCCACCAGCGGGGCGGCCACCAGCAGCAGCGCGGCGCGGATCCGGTGCGGCTCGCGGCGTAACAGGCTGCGGTACTGGACGCGGTAGGGGGCGGGGGCCGGGGTGCCGGTCGGAGGTTGCGCGGGCTGCGGTACGGGCCAGTGCTCGGCCTGCGGTGCGGGCCACTGCGTCGGAGGGGTGCCGGGGTGGGTGGGCTCGGGCCGGTAGACGCCGCCGCCGAGGTCGTCGTCCTCGTCCGGGTCCCGGGCCGGACCGGCGAGCCGACTGAAGTGGCCGTAGTCGTACGGGGCTTCGGGCACGGGAACGGTGGCCAGGTCGTCGTCGAGCCGCCGTCCGGCGCCTCGTCCGCGGGCCGTCGCGGCGTCCTTCCGTCGCGCGAACGGCATGGTCATCGTCTGCTCCCCCCGCCGGGGCCGACCGTGCCGGTGGGCCCATTGGTGCGTGTTCAGACCGGGGGTATGCGACCCGCCGTCCCGTGGCGCGCCCGGCCGGCCGCGTTCGGCGGGGCGGGTCCGTTCCCCCCGGAGCCTTGCTTCGCCGTGCCTCGAAAGCCGTTCCGGTGGAACACCGCCCGGTGGACCGCCGTCTTTCCAGGCGGTCTTCCGGTCCGTCATTCGCGTCATGCGTCTGCGAGCGGAATCCATTGCGTGTTGACATGGGACTTCGAATGCGGATCCAGGTGTGCTTCCCGGCTTCCCCTCCGGGCACGCGGGAACCACGGCGTCCCCAACTCTCCCGGAGGGCAACCGTGATCGCAACCGATCTGGGAAATGATCACCGCGCAAGCATGAAGATCCTACGGTTCCAAGCCAATCCGGGTCGCGGTGGTGCTAATGCGGCGAATTCGAGGGAACGCCGGAACGGCCGGACCACCCCGGCTGGTGGTCCGGCCGTTCAAGCGGAGCCGGCCCGGCGCGTTCGGTCCGGTCCTGACTGGTCCTGTCTAGTTCGGTCCGTCTGGGCTGATCCCGGTCAGCGCGGAGGGAGGAGGGCTGCGCCCGTGGCGGCCTGGACGTCCGAGAACGCCACGCCCGGGGCCGTCTCCACCACGCGCAACCCCTCCGGCGTCACGTCGACCACGGCCAGGTCGGTCACGATCCGGTTCACGACTCCCCGACCGGTAGCGGGAAGCGAGAGCTCCTCGACGATCTTCGGGGAACCGTCCCGGGCGGTGTGCTCCATGACCACGATCAGTCGGCGGGCCCCGTGCACGAGGTCCATCGCGCCGCCCATGCCCTTGACCATCTTGCCGGGGATCATCCAGTTGGCGAGGTCGCCGGCGACCGACACCTGCATCGCGCCGAGCACCGAGACGTCGATCCGGCCGGCCCGGATCATGCCGAAGGAGAAGGCGGAGTCGAAGTACGAGGCGCCGGGGGCGACCGTCACCGTCTCCTTCCCGGCGTTGATCAGATCGGCGTGCTCCGCGCCCTCGACCGGGTAGGGGCCCACGCCCAGGATGCCGTTCTCCGAGTGCAGGACCACCTCGACCCCCGGCGGGAGGTGATTGGGGATCAGCGTGGGCAGGCCGATGCCCAGGTTCACGTACTGCCCGTCGCGCAGTTCACGGGCCGCTCGGGCGGCCAGGGCGTTGCGCGGGTCGAGGCCGGGCTGCGGGTGGCGGACACCCCCGGGGGCGGGGGTGCTGTTCGGGGTCGCGATGCGGGTCCGGGGCGCGATGCGGGTCCGGGGCGTGGTGCGGGTCCGGGGCGTGGTGCTGGTCGGGCTGGACATCGGCTCAGGCCTCCTGGAGTGCGGGCCGGACGGTCCGGCGCTCGATGCGGCGGTCCGCGGGATCGGCGGCCACCACCCGGTCCACGTACACCCCGGGCAGGTGCACGGCGTCCGGGGCGAGCTCGCCCGGTTCGACGATCCGGTCCGCCTCGACCAGGGTGATCCGGCCCGCCGTCGCGCAGAGCGGGTTGAAGTTACGGGCGGCGGCGTGGAACACGCAGTTCCCGTGCCGGTCCGCCACCTCGGCCCGGACCAGCGCGAAGTCCGCCGTGATCGCCTCCTCCAGCAGGTACCGGCGGCCGCCGAACTCCCGGACCTCCTTGGCCGGCGAGGCCAGTGCCACCGAGCCGTCCGCCGCGTAGCGCCAGGGCAGCCCGCCCTCCTCGACCTGGGTGCCGACCCCGGCCGGGGTGTAGAACGCGGGGATGCCCGCGCCGCCGGCCCGCAGCCGCTCGGCCAGCGTGCCCTGCGGGGTCAGCTCCACCTCCAACTCGCCGGAGAGGTACTGCCGGGCGAACTCCTTGTTCTCGCCGACGTACGAGGACGTCATCCGGGCGATCCGGCCCGCCCGCAGCAGCAGGCCGAGCCCCCAGTCGTCCACCCCGCAGTTGTTCGACACCACGCGCAGGCCGGTGGTGCCGGTGTCCGCCAGGGCGCCGATCAGCGTGCTCGGGATGCCGCAGAGGCCGAAGCCTCCGACGGCCAGCACCGCGTGGTCGGGAATGTCCGCGACCGCGTCGGCGGGGGAGTCCAGGACCTTGTCCAAGGGAGCACCTCGTGAGGAGTGGGATACGGGAGAGGGCGCACGATCCGGGCTGGCGCGGCAGCCGCCGCCGGACGGCTGCCGCGCCCCTCCACCGTCACCGGGCGCGGGCCGCCGTAGCCATGGCGGCCGCCGCCATGCACGGATGCCGGCCCGTGTCGGCAGGCCACACCCGGGTGCCCCGGGAGCGGCGCCGACCGGGCGGTATGTCGGCCAGAGCCACATCACGGTGGGCTGATGCGTCGCTCGGGCACATGTCGCCAGTCCCACCGCACACCTACGGTTCCGGCATCCACCCGCCGCACCCCCAGGAGTCGGTCACCATGCGCAGCTCGACAGCCCCCACTCGGACCGCCTCCGGCGCCCGCCCGGGCGAGGCCCTGACCGGCGGCCCGGCCCGGAAGCTCGCCGCCGTCGCGGCGTGCGTCCTGCTCGCCGCAGGCTGTGCCAAGGCCGGTACCGCCGGGACGGCCTCGGCGGGCGGCGGTGGTGCGAAGAGCCCGGTCAAGGTCGGCCTGGTGTACTCCAAGACCGGGCCGCTGGCGGCCTACGGCAAGCAGTACCTGGAGGGGTTCAAGGCGGGTCTGAGCTACGCGACCAAGGGCGCCGGCGCGGTCGACGGCCACAAGATCGAGTTCGAGGAGCAGGACGACGCGGGCGACCCGGCCAAGGCGGTGTCCGCCGCCAAGGACCTGATCGGCAAGGGCTACAAGGTCCTGGCCGGCTCCACCGCCTCGGGTGTCGCACTCCAGGTCGGCCCGATCGCCGCCCAGAACAAGGTGCTCTTCATCAGCGGCCCGGCCGCCGCCGACAAGGTCACCGGCTTGAACAAGTACACCTTCCGTTCTGGCCGCCAGTCCTACCAGGACATCCGTACCGCGGCCTCGTTCATCGGTGACGCCAAGGGCAAGAAGGTCACCGTGCTCGCTCAGGACAACGCCTTCGGGCAGGCCAACGTGGCCGCCGTCAAGGCCGTGCTCGGCGCCCAGGGCGCGACGGTCGACCAGGTGCTCGCCCCGCCCAGCGCCACCGACCTCACCCCGTTCGCCACCCAGGCCAAGACCGCCAAGCCCGACCTGCTGTTCGTCGCCTGGGCCGGTGACACCGCCTCGGCCCTGTGGACGGCGCTCAACCAGCAGGACGTGTTCGCCGACACCAAGGTCGTCACCGGGCTGGACCTGGCCGCCTCCTACCCGCTGTTCGGCCCGGCGGCCGAGAAGATCTCCTTTCTGAACCACTACTTCGGCGGCGCCGCCGGCACCCCGGTGGAGAAGGCCATGGACGAGGCCGTCACCGCCGCCGGCGGGAAGACCGACATCTTCACGCCCGACGGCTTCACCGCCGCCCAGCTGATCGTGCACGCCGTCGAGGTCAACCACGGCTCCGCCGACGACACTTCGGCCCTGGTCAAGGCGCTGGAGGGCTGGAGCTTCGACGGGGTGAAGGGACGCACCACGGTGCGCGCCGAGGACCACGCCCTCCTCCAGCCGATGTTCCAGGCCCGGCTGACCGGCACCGGGGCCGCCGCCAAGCCCTCGGTGGAGAAGGCCCTGACGGCAGACGAGGCGGCGCCCCCGGTCACCCCGATGGCGGGCTGATCCCGGTGCCCGCTCCCACTGCCTCCACTCCTCCCCCGCCCGGCGCCTCGCCCGGTTCCTCGTCCACCGAATCGTCCGCTGCCTCGTCTGTTGCCTCGTCCGGCCCCCGCCCGTCCGCGTCGGTGTCGCCCACCGTGGGCGGCGGACGGGCCGCCCCGGTGTTGCGGTTGGACGGACTCGGCTGGTCCGTCCGCGGTGTGCCGATCGTCGAGGACGTCTCCTTCTCGGTCGGCGAGGGCGAGTTCGTCGCCTTCATCGGGCCCAACGGCGCCGGGAAAACCTCCCTCTTCAACCTGATATCCGGCATCTATCCGGCGAGCCACGGCGGCCTCCAGCTCGACGGCGTGGACATCACCGCCGAGGCCGTGCACGCCAGGGCACGCCGGGGGCTTGGGCGTACCTTCCAGACCTCCTCTCTCTGGCCGGGGATGACGGTCGCCGACCACGTCCGCCTGGCCGCCCAGGCGGCGGCCGGGCCGCGCGCCTCGTACCGGCTCTGGCGCCGCGCCGACCGCTACCAGGAGCAACTGGCCGAGACCCTCCACCGCACCGAACTCACCCACCGCGCGGACACCTTGGCGGGCGCGCTCTCGCACGGCGAGAAGCGCAAACTGGAACTGGCCGTCCTCCTCGTCTCCGATCCGCGGCTGATCCTGCTGGACGAGCCGATGGCCGGGGTGAGCGCGGAGGAGGTCCCCGCCCTCACCGCGCTGATCCGCTCTGTGCACCGTGACCTCGGCCGGACCGTCCTGATGGTCGAGCACCACATGGACGTTCTGCTCGGCCTGGCCGACCGACTCGCGGTGATGCACCACGGCACGCTGCTCGCGCTGGACACCCCCGAGGCCGTGATGGCCAACCCGACCGTGCAACAGGCCTACCTGGGTGAGGCGCTGTGATCTCCTCTCCGTTCTCCTCGTCTTCCTCCTCTGTCACGCCCACGTCTCCTGCCGACCCCCTCCTCTCCGTCCGCGATCTGCGGGTGGTCATCGACGGGCTGCACATCCTGCACGGTGTTGACCTCGATGTGGCCCCTGCCGGGGTGACCGCGCTCCTCGGCCGCAACGGCGCCGGCAAGACCACTGCCGTCAAGGCCGTGATGGGCCTGGTGCCGCGCACCGGAAGCGTCCGATTCTCCGGTGTCGAACTCTCCTCCCTTCCCACGCATCTGGTGGTCCGTCACGGCATCGGCTATGCGCCCGAGGACCGGGGGATCTTCGCCGGTCTGACGGTCGCCGAGAACCTCCGCCTCGCCGAGCGCGGCGCCCGGGGCGAGGCCGGGGCGGACGAGCCGAACTATCCGCTCGTCCACGAGCTCTTCCCCGAACTCAAGCGGCGGGCCGGGCAGTTGGCCGGGACGCTCTCCGGCGGCCAGCAGCAGATGGTGGCGATCGGACGGACGCTGATCAACCGCAACCGGTTGATCATCGCCGACGAGCCCACCAAGGGCCTGGCACCGAAGATCGTCGCCGAGGTGGCCGAGGTGTTGGCGCGAGCGGCCGAGGCCGTGCCCGTTCTCCTGGTCGAGCAGAACCTCGCCCTCGTCCGACGGCTGGCCGGCACCTGTGCGGTCCTGGCCGACGGCCGCACCGCCCACCGGGGCGACACCGCCGAGCTGTTGGCCGACGAGGAAGCCGCCCGCCGCCTGCTCGGCGTCGGCTCCCGTCACCCACTCGCCGGCGGCCCCCGGCCCGCCGCGGCTCCGGCCGCCCCTGTCGTCACCGCGGAGGTGAAGCCCTGATGGACACCGTCGTCCTCCTTTCCTGTACCGGACTCGGTCTTGGTGCGCTGTACTTCCTGGTCGCCTCCGGTCTGTCGCTGATCTTCGGTCTGATGGACGTGCTCAACTTCGCGCACGGCGCCCTGCTCTCCATCGGCGCCTATGCCACCTGGTGGGCCGGCACCGAGGCCGGCCTCTCGTTCTGGCTCGCGGTGCCGTTCGGCACCCTGGTCGGGACGGCCGCCGCCGTCCTGCTGGAGCTCTTCCTGATCCGCCCGCTCTACAGTCGGCCGCGTGATCAGATCCTCGCCACCGTCGGGGTCGGGCTCGCCGTACCCGCCCTCCTGATGGGGGTCTGGGGCGCGGACGCCCGCCCCTTCCCCCAGCCGGCCCTGCTCTCCGGCACCTGGCACGTGCTCGGTGCGACCGTCCCGGTCAACCGCTTCGTGCTCGTGGCCGCGGCCGCGCTGCTGTTGCTCGCTCTTCGGTTGTTCCTCGCCCGTACCCGCTACGGGCTGATCGTCCGGGCCGGCGTCGAGGACCGGGCGATGGTCACGGCGCTCGGCATCGACGTCCGGAAGGCGTTCACCCTCGTCTTCGCCATCGGCGGGGCGGCCGCCGCGCTCGGCGGTGCCCTCGGCGGCCTCTACTTCGGTTCGGTCAATCCCGGCCAGGGGACCGGCCTGCTCATCTTCGCCTTCGTCGTCGTGGTGATGGGCGGCATGGGCTCCGTGACCGGAGCCGCCGTCGCCTCGGTGGGCGTGGGCCTCGTCCAGCAGTTCGCCAACTACTACACCGGCGCCGGGCTCGGCGACCTCTCGGTCGTCGTCCTGCTCGCCGTGCTGCTTCTGGTCCGACCCCGTGGACTCACCGGGAGGCTCGCGTGAGCGCCGAAACTCCGATCACGAGCACCGGTGGCCCCGCGGTCGACCGCAGCGCCGCCACCTCGGCAGGGGGGACTGACACCAGCCCTGCCATGACCGCCATGCAAGCAGAGGGGACTGACACCAGCTCCGCCGAGACCGTCACTGTGGCAAGGGGGACTGACACCGGCCTTGCCGAGACCCATTGTGAACACACAGTCGACCTGGGTGCTATCCCTCGAACAGGTGATTCAGTCACTAATCGCTGGACATCGATGCACAGAGCGCTACGCTGGTGGCCGATCGCCCTGCTGATCGCGTTCCTTGTCGCCCCATACAGTGCGCTTCCCGTCCCGGGACTGCTCGACGGCCCGCTCGGCAGCCCAGGGAGTCTGCAACTGCTCGCCCTGTGCCTGCTCTACGGGGCCCTCGCCACCGGCTACGACCTCCTGCTCGGTCGGACCGGACTGCTCTCCTTCAGCCACGCGCTCTACTTCGCGACCGGTCTCTACGCCACCGACCTCGGCATGCTGGAACTCCGACTGCCCTTCGCCGCCGCGGCGGTGTTCGGCGTCGCCTGCACCGTCGCGCTGGCCCTGCTGCTCGGCTCGGTCAGCCTCCGCGTCACCGGCATCGGCTTCTCCATGGTCACCCTCGCCTTCGCCCAGGCCGGCTCGATCCTCGTCCAGCGCAACCCCGGTGGCGTCACCGGCGGCGAGGAGGGGCGTTCCGCCCCGGCCGACCTGCTGCCCTCCGGCCTGCTCGGGATCGAGAACACCGCCAACCTCTACTGGATCGCCGTCTGCTACCTGGTGCTGACGGTCGCCGTGGTCCACTGGGCCGTCAACTCGCCGGCCGGCCGGGTCTGGGAGGGCGTCAAGGAGAACGAGC
Source organism: Kitasatospora sp. NPDC087314 (assembly GCF_044744365.1). Taxonomy (NCBI): domain Bacteria; kingdom Bacillati; phylum Actinomycetota; class Actinomycetes; order Kitasatosporales; family Streptomycetaceae; genus Kitasatospora; species Kitasatospora sp. NPDC087314. The sequence continues at coordinate 88,580 of NZ_JBIUYE010000016.1, read as the reverse complement.
GCCGGGTCGAGGTGCTCGGACTGCGGCCCTACGGCTACAAGTTGGTCGCCTTCGTGCTGTCCGGCGGCCTCGCCGGGCTGGGCGGGGTGGTCTACCTGCTGCTGACCGGCGGCGCCACCCCGCAGGCCGCCGGCTCCGACGCCACGCTCGCCCTGCTGGTCATGGTGGTCCTCGGCGGCTCCGGCACGCGCTGGGGCCCGCTGCTCGGCGGCGTCCTCTACACCTGGGCCGGCCACCGGCTGGGCGACCTCGCCAACTCGGCGACGATCGCAGACCTGCCCGCCGTCCTGCGGGTACCGCTCTCCCAACCCCTGTTCCTGCTGGGCACCCTGTTCGTCGCGGTGGTCTACCTGCTGCCCGGCGGCCTGGCTAGACTGCCTGCCCGCATCCGTGCCGCCCGATCCGCCCGGGCGGTCCGGACGCCGGCCGCCGTCCGGACCGCCCGCCCCACCGGAGGTACCCCCGCGTGAGCCAGTCGCCCCTACAGTCCGAAGAGTTGACCGTCCCCGTGCCCGGTGGGGAGCTGGCGGTCCTACGCTGGCCCGCCGCCGACCCGGGCGCCCCGACGGTCGTGGCGGTGCACGGCATCACCGCCAACGGCCTTGCCTGGTACGAGGTCGCCCGCCGGCTCGCCGGGCGGGTCACCCTGCTCGCGCCCGACCTGCGGGGGCGCGGCGCCAGCCGCGCGGTCGCCGGACCGTACGGGCTCGCCCGGCACGCCGACGACGTGGCCGCGCTGATCACGGCTCTCGGGACGGGCCCGGCCACCGTGGTCGGCCACTCGATGGGTGCCTGGGTCACCGCCCTGGCCGCCGTCCGGCATCCGGAACTCGTCCGCCGGGTGCTGCTGGTGGACGGTGCGCTGACCTTCCCGCTGCCGGCGGGCGTCCGGGAGGAGGACGCCCTGGCCGCGGTGCTCGGCCCCGCGCTGGCCCGGCTGTCGATGACCTTCCCGGACCGGGACGCCTACCGGGAGTTCTGGCAGCGGCACCCCGCCTTCGGGACGGCGTGGTCGGCGGAGATCGACGCCTACACCCAGCGCGACCTGGTCGGTGTCGAGCCCGAACTGCGCTCATCCTGCGTGCTGGAGGCCGTGCAGACCGACGGCACCCAGGTGCTGCTGGACCGGGACGCGGCCACCGCCGTACACCGACTGTCCTGCCCGGCCGAACTGCTCTGGGCCGAGCGCGGCCTGCTCGACGAGCCGCAAGGCCTCTACGACCGCCAGCGGATCGGGCTGGCCGGGCTCGACCGGGCCCGGGTGCCGGCCTCGCTCGTGCCGGACACCAACCACTACTCGATCCTCTGGGGCGAGGCGGGGGCCGAACGCATCGTCCGTGGCCTGCTCGCGGACATCACCGTCGGCGGGTAGCGGCCCGGCGCCGCCGACGACGGCCGGCGGGGTCCGTCCACCCCGCCGGCCGCACCCGCCTCAACCCGTCGGCCCTCTTCGCCTCAGGCCGTCCGTCGTGTTCGCCTCAGGCCTCCGGCTGGTGCCCGCCTCAGCCGGCAGCGCCGAGGAAGGTCTCCCAGCCGCCGGTCGGCGCCTGGCCCACGTTGAGCGTGCGCAGCTTGCGCAGGGTGGACTGGTCCTGCACCTCCAGCCACTCGACCAGCTGCTTGAAGGAGACCAGCCGGACCTCCGGCTTGCCCGCGATGGCCTTGAGGGTCTCCTCGACGGCGTCCATGTAGATGCCGCCGTTCCACTGCTCGAAGTGGTTGCCGATGAAGAACGGCGCGCGGTTGCTGTTGTAGGCGCGGTCGAAGCCGGCCAGGTAGGAGTCCTTGGCCTGGGTGCGCCAGTCGTCGTACTTGGCCGGGTCGCCCTTGGTGCTGCCGGCGGACTGGTTGGCCAGGATGTTGTAGTCCATCGACAGCACCTGGAAGGTGTGCCCGGGGAACGGGATGGACTGCAGCGGGAAGTCCCAGACCTTGCCGTCCTGCACCTTCTGCGGCCATATCTGCAGGCCGCCGGAGGAGCTGGCGTCGTACTTCCAGCCCAGCTTCGCGGCGGTCGGCAGCAGCGCCTTCTGCCCCTCCAGGCAGGGGGTGCGGCCGCCGATGAGCTCCTTCTTGTAGTCGAAGGGGAGCGGGTCGACGTCGGTGAAGCCGGTGTTGGTGCGCCACTGGGTCACGAAGCCGATCGCCTGGTCGATCTCGCTCTGCCAGTCCTCGGGGGTCCACATGTTGACCCCGTTCTTGTCCGGGCGGCTGGAGCAGAAGTGCCCGTTGAAGTGGGTCCCGATCTCGTGCCCGGCCAGCCAGGCCTGGCTGACGAGCTTGAGCGTGCTCTTGACCGCGCCGTCCGACAGGTACGGGATGTCGGAGGCGCCGACCGAGTGCTTCGGCGGGTGGTACAGGTCGGACTTGCCCTTGGGCAGGGCGTAGATCCCGGAGAGGAAGAAGGTCATCGTGGCCTTGTACTGCTCCGCCAGCTTGAGGAAGCGGGGGAACTGGCCGTCGTCGGTGCCGCCCGCGCCGTCCCAGGAGAACACCACGAACTGGGGCGGCCGCTCGCCGGGCTTGAGCTTCTCGGGCTTCGGCTGGTTCGGCTGCGGGCCGGTGTCCGCGTTGGAGCCGTCACCGATCGGGGTGCCCTTGGGTATCCCCGTCTTGGTCGGATCGGTGGTGCCCGGCTGGGTGGTGCCGGGGCTGCCGCCGGAGGTGGGGGAGACGGCGTTCTCACTCGAACCGGATCCGCTGCTGGAACAGGCGGCGACCGCGCCGAGGGCCGCGGTCGCGGCGGTTGCACTGAGCACCGTCCTGCGCGAGATGCTGGTCATGGTCTCCCCTGGGTGCCGATGCCGGTGGTGAGGGCGGCTCTGGGCCGCACCGGGCAAATCGGGCAAATTGATGAATTTTCCGCCGTCAGCATGCCATGTGGTCGCAGCGGCCACCAAGACTGCCGACCTGCTACGACAGTGAACACGTCAGCGGCGCCGGGCTGGGCTGCAGGGATTCGTCGTCTGTTGCCGTCCTGTGACGCTTCGCGCCGCGCATCGCCAGGGGAGTACGGTACCGCCGGCTCCGCCGGGCCGGTCAGAGTTCGTCAGCGCTCGGTGCGACTCGTCGCTCGTCCGGGCACATCGCGCCCGTCGCGGGGACGCTGCGGCAGGCGAACTGCCACCGGCAGGAGCGCGGGTGACGGGGGCGCCGGTCGAGGCGCAACGGTCAGAGCGCGGCCAGCCGCCGGGTGCGGCGCACTATTCGTGCGATCGCGGTGCTGACGATGGTGGCCGCGGTGCAGGAGACGGCCAGACTCAGCCAGGCGGTGTCGAACCAGTGGCTGTTCAGCCAGCCCAGCGTCACGATGTAGGCGGCCCAGACCAGTGCCGCCAGTGCCGACCAGTGCAGGAAGCGGTGCGGGTGGGCGGGGGAGTGGCCGATGGCCACGTCCAGGACGGTCCGTCCGGCCGGGACGAACCGGGCGATCACCACCATGGCCGCGGCCGCCCCGTGCGGGCGTTCGACCAGGGCCTGTTGGACCCGGGTCACGCTGGCCGCCAGTTTCGGGCGTCGGGCGAGCCGGCGCTGGAGCAGCGGGGCGCCGCGCCGGGAGAGGTGCAGCAACAGGAGGTCGCCGAGGAACGAGGCCACCGCCACACCCAGGCCGAGGAGCACCGGGGCGCCGTCGATCCGCGCCGTCTTGAGCACGGCCAGGATGACCAGCGTCCCGCTGGGTATGAAGGGGAGGAGGGCGTCTCCGAGTACGGCGAAGAGCGCCAGGGCGCAGATCCACGAGGATCCGATCGCCGCCACGAAGTTCAAAGCCCGTACTCCCTCCACGCCGCCCGGGGGAGCAGGTGGCTGCTGGGGTCAACGCTAGCGCCTCGACTTTTCATGCCATGAAGCACCCCGGTATGCCGCGGATCACAGACGCCCGGCCCGACCTGCGCAAAGGCGCGAGCCCCCGGAGCGGGGTGCCGCTCCAGGGGCTCGCGGGGATCGATCGGCGCTGGTCCAGCCCGACGATCTTGCTGGCGGAACGCGGATCCCGTTGGGTGACCCGCTCCTGATCACCAGCCTGCCGGACGCCGACCGCCGTTCGCGAGCCCTGTGCCTGGCGACTTCCGGCGCTGGCGCGAAGTCGCCACACGTGTCCGGCTGCTGGCTCTCCGTATGCCGAACGGTCGGTCGGCCGTCCGGCGCCGACCCGCACGGAGCGGGACCGGAGAGAGGGGCGCGGCGGAAACCGGACAGCGGAGGACCCGGGAACGGCGCGGGGCGGCGTGAGGGCCGGAACACGTCGGAACGCGGGAACAGCGAGCCCGGCGGGGTGGTTGACCCCGGTCGGCAGCAGCGACCGCCGGGCCACCCGAGACCCGTGGTCGCCCACGACGGCCGGCTCAACGACAGCCAGAAGGGCGGACGGCATGACCACCGAGGACCAGCAGGAGCACGGGAGCGAACCGCCGACCGGCGCGGCGATCCGGGGCGCCGCCCGCGGTACCGCGCCCGCCCCGCTCTCCATCCTCGACCTGGCCACCGTGGGCGTCGGCTACACGCCCGCCGAGGCCCTGGCCGCGACCACCGCGCTGGCCCGCAACGCCGAGCAGTGGGGCTACCACCGCTTCTGGGTGGCCGAGCACCACGGCATGCCCGGAGTGGCCAGCTCCACCCCGGCCGTCCTGCTCGCCCACCTCGGGGCCAACACCACGACCCTGCGGCTCGGTTCGGGTGGGGTGATGCTCCCCAACCACGCCCCGCTGGCGATCGCCGAGCAGTTCGGCCTGCTGGAGGCCCTGCACCCCGGCCGGATCGACCTGGGGCTCGGCCGCGCCCCCGGCACCGACCCGGCCACCGCCCGGGCGCTGCGCCGCGGCCTCGCCGAGGGCGCCGACGACTTCCCGCAGCAACTCTCCGAGTTGACCCACTTCCTCGACGGCGACTTCCCCTCCGGCCACCCCTACGCCCAGCTGACCGCCGTCCCCCGGGGCGACGGGCGCCCGCCGATCTGGCTGCTCGGGTCCTCCGGATTCAGCGCCCAGCTGGCCGGCCGCCTCGGCCTGCCGTTCGCCTTCGCCCACCACTTCAGCAGCGCCAACACCGTCCCGGCCCTCGACCTGTACCGGGCCTCCTTCCGCCCCTCCGCCGTCCTCGCCGAGCCGTACGCGCTGATCGGTGTGAGCGCGGTCGCCGCCGACGACGAGGACTCGGCCCGTCGCCTGGCGCGTTCCGCCGCCCTCGGCATGCTCCGGCTGCGGCGTGGCAACCCCGGCCCGATCCCCACCCCGGAGGAGGCCGAGGCCTACCCGTACAGCCCGGCCGAGGCGGACTTCATCGACAGCTGGCTCGACAACGTGGTGCTGGGCGCCCCGGGCGAGGTCGCGGACGGACTGGAGGCCCTGCGCAAGCGGACCGGTGTGGACGAGCTGATGGTCACCTCGCACATCCACGGACACGAGGCCCGGCTCCGCTCCTACGGCCTGATCGCGGAGGCGTACGGCCTGACGGCCGAGGCCTGAACGCCGCCGGAACGCCTGGCCGCTGAGGGTCCGCGCGGCGCCCCTGCACGGCACCCCTGCACGGCACCCCGCCCGGCTACCGACCGACTACCGGCCGGTGTCCGGGCCGGGGCGGCCCTCGCGGAGTATGGCCGCGACCAGTTCGGCCTCGCCCGGCCGGGCGAAGTACCAGCCCTGGGCGGTGTCGCAGCCGGTCAGCCGCAGCCGTTCGGCCTGGGCGGCGCTCTCGATGCCCTCGGCGGTGACGGTCAGGCCGAGGGTGTGGGCCAACTGCACCATCGCCCCGACGATCTGCTCGTCGGCGTCGCTGCGGCGGGAGTCGAGCTCGGAGAGCTCCGGATGGCCCGCCGCCGGGGCCGGGTCGCGGAACCCCTCGATGAAGGTGCCGTCGAGCTTCAGGACGTGCACCGGCAGCCGGGAGAGGTAGGCCAGGTTGGAGTAGCCGGTGCCGAAGTCGTCGATCGCGATCCGCACACCCATGTCCGCGAGCGCCTGCAGCGCCTGCAGCGGCCGGCCGCCGGGGCCGAGCAGCGCGCTCTCGGTGATCTCCAACTGGAGCAGCCGGGCCGGAAGTCCGGTGCGTTCGAGGGCACGGGCGACGTCGGCGACCACGTCGGAGTCCCAGATCTGGCGGGCGGCCAGATTGACGCTCACGAAGGTCTCGGTCTCGGGGAACTCGGTGAGCCACTGCCGGGCCTGACGGCAGGACTCCTCCAGCACCCAGGTGCCGAGCGGCACGATCGCGCCGGACTCCTCGGCGAGCGGGATGAAGCGGTCCGGCGAGAGCGTCCCGTAGCGGGGGTGGCGCCAGCGGACGAGGGCCTCCGCACCGTGGACGGCGCCGTCGGCCAGGCCGACCAGCGGCTGGTACTCGATGGTGAACTCGCCGCGCTCCAGGGCGGGCCGCAGTGCGGTGGCGAGGAGCTGACGGGTCAGCTGGTGGGCGCCGCGGTCCGGGTCGTAGAGGGTCCAGCGGGCGCGGCCGTCGGCCTTGGACCAGTAGAGCGTGGCGTCGGCGTCCTTGACCAGGTCGGCCGGGGTGGTCTCGTGCACGGACCGTTCGACGACGCCCACGCTGGCGGTGATGACCAGCCGGTGCCCGGAGACGTCGAAGGGGCGTTCCAGCTCCTGGAGGATCCGGGCGGCCAGGTCGGTCAACTGCTCGCTGCCCCGGCTGTCGGTGACCAGGACGGCGAACTCGTCGCCGCCCATCCGGGCCACCAGGTGGGCGTCGTGCCCGGAGAACCCGTGTCGCAGCCGGGTCGCGACGGCGATCAGCAACTGGTCGCCGATGTGGTGGCCGAGGGTCTCGTTGATCGCCGCGAAGCCGTCGAGGTCCAGGTAGCAGACGCCCACCCGGGGCCCGTCCGCGAGCGCGGGGGCGGCGCCGGCGCCGGCGCCGACGCCGACGCCGACGCCGGAAACCTCGGAGACCTCGGAAGCGCCGGAGCCCTCGGCGGCGTCGGGGGTCTCGGCGGCCGTGAGGCAGGCGGCGTCGAGTCGTTCGAAGAAGAGGGTGCGGTTGGGCAGTCGGGTCAGCGGGTCGTGCAGGGCCTGGTACTCCAGGCGGTCGCCGAGTCGGCGCTGCTCGGTCATGTCCTCCACCAGCGCGAGGGTGTAGAGCGGCTGCCCGGCGCCGTCCCGGATGAGCGAGACGGTGACCTTGCTCCAGACCGTGTGGCCCTCGCGGTGCTTGAGCTGCTTCTCCACGCGGAACCGTTCCCGCTCGCCGTGGACGAGTTCGGGGAAGAGCCGGTGCGGCATGCCCTCCGGGTCGATGATCTCGTGCAGGTGGGTGCGGACCAGTTCGCCGACGCCCCGTCCGATCAGGCTCGCGAAGGCGGGGTTGACCTCGATGATCCGGTCCTCGGGGTCGATCAGGGCCATCCCGATGACCGCGTCGCAGAAGGCGGCCCGGAAGCGGGATTCACTGGCCCGCAGCGCGGCCAGCATCCGGTCGCTCCCGCCGTCCTCCTGGCCGGGGCCGTTGGCGGCGCTCCGGTGCGTGCCGCCGGTCAGCGGCGTCGAGCAGGTGGGGCAGAGGAGCGCCCCGGAGTCCTCCAGGACGGCGCCCGCCGCGCCCGCCGCTCCCGCAGCCCCCGCAGCCCCCGCCATGCTCGCCGTGTCGACGGCCCCGACAACAGCCGTGGCAGAACCAGCCACGCCGACAGACCCGGCGGGACCGACAGAACGGGCGGGACCGGCGGAACCGCCGGGACCAGCCGAACCGACGGAGCCGATGGCCGGGCCCAGGAGGGGTGTTGTGAGGTGACGGTGGTGCGGTGTTTCCTCGTGCGGCACGCCTGGGTGGTGTGCGTCGGCCCCCTCGTTCTGGCCCGGCACGGCAAGCTCCCGTCCGCTGCTGACGCTCGATGCTGGTCCGTCCGGCCGCTCGGGACTCCGGCGGCCGACTCCGCACTCTGTCGCGGTCCTCGGAGTCGGTCCGGTGCGGGCGCCCGCCGTGGGGCGCTGTCGCGCGGAGACCCGCGTGAAGAACAGGGCGCTGCGGCCGATCATAGGCCGCGACGGCAACGCGCGGTGACCGCCGCCAGGGTGATTTGCCCCCTTTGTGATCATGTGTAGCGGTACGTGCAGACGCCCCCGGTGCACATCACATGATGTGCGCCAGGGGCGCGTGCGCCGCTACCGCGCTCCCGGGCGCCGACCGCGCGCCGAGAGCGGCGGGAGCGCGCCGAGAGCGGCGGGAGCGCGCCGGAATCCGCCGGGGCGTCAGGCCAGCTTGGCGGTCAGGGTGATGGTGGTGCCGGCGAGCGCCTGGCTGACCGGGCAGTTGGCCTTGGCGTCCTCGGCGGCCTTGGCGAAGCCGGCCTCGTCCAGGCCGGGCACCTCGCCGGTGACGGTCAGGTGGATGCCGGTGATGCCGGTGCCGGGCTGGAAGGTGACGTCGGCCCGGGTGTCCAGCTTGGTGGGCGCGGTGCCGGCGCCGGTCAGGCCGTGCGAGAGGGCCATCGAGAAGCACGCGGAGTGAGCGGCCGCGATCAGCTCCTCCGGGCTGGTCTTGCCGTTGGGCTGCTCGGCCCGGGCCGGCCAGGAGACGGGGTACTCGCCGATTCCGGACGAGTCGAAGGTGACCTGCCCCTTGCCGTCGAGCAGGTTGCCTTCCCATTCGGTGTGGGCGGTGCGCGTGGTTGCCACGATCGGTACCTCCATTACTGAGGACTGCTGAGTCGTCACTTCCGGTCATGCGCGCACCAGCCTACGGGCAGCCCCGCCCCGGCCGGAGGCGGCTCGGCGCCGGGGCGTCGGGAAGGCGGTCGGGAGATCCAGGGGGTGTCCGGACTGTGGACGGATCCGCCTCGTGGTGCGGCTCCACGACGGGGTCCCTGTTAGATTTGCCCGGGCCCGAGCCCGGCCGCCGTACGGCCGGGTGCCCACTTCAGACACCGGGAGCCGCCCCGATGACGGACCACCCCACGACCCCCGACGCCGGCCTGCCCGAGGGGGTCGACGACGCCGTGCGGGCGGAGCTGACCAGCCTGCGCGAGAGCATCGACAACATCGACGCCGCGGTGGTCCACATGCTGGCCGAGCGTTTCAAGGCGACCCAGCGGGTCGGCCGGCTCAAGGCCGAGCACAAGCTGCCGCCGGCTGACCCGGCGCGGGAGCGGGACCAGATCAAGCGGCTGCGGGAGCTGGCCGCCGGCGCCAAGCTGGACCCGGTCTTCGCCGAGAAGTTCCTGAACTTCATCATCGCCGAGGTCATCCGCCACCACGAGGCCATCGCCCGCGCTTGAAGGCACCCCTGAGCGCGCCGTGGAGCGCGCCGGGGAGCGTGCGTCGCCGAGCCCGGCCCGGAGTTGTCGGAGGCGGCTAAACGCCGGATTTCGTGAGGCCCCGCGGTTGGCGTAGCGTGCAGGTTCCCCCAGCCGGAGAGGTGGAGCAGCGACGATGGCGGTGAACCTGCCCGAAACGCCGAGCGATGCCGGGTCCGGTCCGGCTCCCGCCGCCGGACGTGGCCCCGGGGTCTCCGACGCACCCGGCGGCCGTGCCGAGGCCCGTCGCCGCGCCCGCGGTGCGCGCGGCCGCAAGGCCCGTCGGGCAGGGGGCCGGCCCCGGCCCTGGTGGATAGAGATCCCGGCGATGGCGGCGGTCGGCCTGGTGGTCGCGCTGCTGATCAAGACCTGCCTGTTCCAGGTGTTCACCATCCCGTCCGGCTCGATGGAGAACACGCTGCGGATCGGCGACCGGGTCGGCGTGAACAAGCTCGCGCCGCTGACCGGCTGGCAGCCGGAGCCCGGGCAGCCGGTGGTGTTCAAGGACCCGGGCGGCTGGCTGCCGCCCCAGCCCGTCGACTCGAACCCGTTCACCAACGCGGTGAGCTCGGCGCTGAGCTTCGTCGGCCTGGTGCCGCCGAAGGACGACAACTACCTGGTCAAGCGGGTCATCGCGACCGGCGGCCAGACCGTGCAGTGCACCGGCACCACGCTGACCGTCGACGGGAGGCAGGTCGTGGAGCCGTACCTGCACCCCGGCGACGACTCCTGCGCGGGCCTGAACTTCGGACCGGTGACGGTGCCCTCGGGCTACGTGTGGGTCGAGGGCGACCACCGCAGCGACTCGGCGGACTCCCGCTACCACCAGCGGGGCCCGGGCGGCGGGGCCGTGCCGGTGGACAACGTGGTCGGGCCGGTGTCGGCCGTGGTGTGGCCGCTCAATCACCTCGACTGGTTCGGCTGGGTCGGCCGCTGACCTGCCGCTCGGCGGCCACCCGCTCCCGGGCTCCCGCGCCGTCCGCAGCCTTCGTACCGGCCACGGCCCCCATGCCGTCCACCGCCCCCGCGACCTCGGCGGACTCCACGGCCGCCGGCTTGCCGGCCTGCGCCGCGAAGGCGCCGGTCAGCACCAGCAGGCCGCCCGCGATCTGCGGCAGGCCGAGGTGCTCGCCGAGCAGGACCCAGGCCAGCACGGTGGCGACGACCGCCTCCAGGTTGGCCACCACCCCGGCGACCGGTGGCGAGAGGTGCCCGACGGCGATCACGCCGGTCAGGTAGGCGAGCACGGTCGCGATCAGGATCATCCAGGCGGCCGGGAGCAGCGCGGGCAGCGTGTGCCCGTTCATCACCACGGACCCGCCGAGCGTGCTCCAGTCGGCCTGCCAGGGCCGGGTGAAGGCGGTGAGCAGGACGGCGCCGATCAGCAGCCCGTACGCGCTGACCGCCAGCGGGTCGACCGGGCGCTCGCCCCGGCGGCCGGCATCGGCGAGCACGAAGTAGCCGACCTGGCAGCAGGCCGCACCGAGGGCGAAGAACACGCCCAGTGCGTCGAAGCTCAGGCCGTTCCAGACCTCCACCACGCAGGCCAGCCCGGCCACCGCGACGCCGGTGCCGATCGCGGCGCCCCGGCTGATCGGCTTGCGCTGGACGAACTTGACGTAGCCGATGAGCAGCGGCGGTCCGAGGTACTCGATGAGCAGGGCGACACCGACCGGGATGCGGGAGATCGCCGCGAAGTAGCAGGCCTGGACGCCGGCCACGGCGAGCAGGCCGAAGCCGATCAGCAGGCCGGGCCGGCGCAGGACGGCGTCCCGGTGGCGGTAGGCGATCGGGAGCAGGGCCACGGCGGCGCCGGTGACCCTGAGCCACACCACGTGCAGCGGTGAGAGGCCCGCCTCGATCAGCGGCTTCGCGGCGGTGCCGGAGCCGCCGAAGGCGAACGCGGAGACCAGCGCGAGGCCGAGGCCGAGGGTTCTGCCCGCGGGGAGGGTGGGCGAGGCCGTTGATCTGTGCACCGACGCATTGTGGCAGTCACACCGGGCGTTCGGTAAGGCGCCATTCCGTCATTTGGTCCTGCACGGAACTGTGCGCAATGGCGCACTCACCCCAACCCCGCGGTCACCCTCCGCCGCCGTCACCCGGCCGCCGTCCGCCGCCGCCACCCGGCCACCCTCCGCCGCGGCGATCCGGCCGCCGTCCGGCCGCTACTGCGCCCCCGCCCCCGCCCCGGTGAGCGCCCCCGCCCCGCCGGTGGGCTGGGTGGTGGGCTGTGTGGTCGGCTGTGTGGTCGGGGCCGTGGTCGGGCCGGTGGTGGGCGTCGGTCGACCGGTGGGCCGACCGGTCGGCTTCGTCGTGGGCTGTGTGGTCGGCTGGGTGGTCGGGGGCGCGGTCGGCTCCGTGGTCGCGCCGCCGCCGGAGTCCGAGCCGCCCGACGGCGTGGACGCGCCGGAACCAGCGCCGGAACCGGTACCGGAACCGCTCGGCGGGGTGGTCGGCGCCGTGCTGGCGCCCGTGCCGGAGCCGGTCCCGGCCGACGGGCTGGAGCTCGGCGTGGACGGGGCCGTCGGCAGGTCGGTGGCGCCCGAGGAGTCGCCGCCGTCGGCCGGGGTCTGGAAGTCGCTCACCGGCTGGCCCTTGAGTGCGGCCTTCATGTAGCTGGTCCAGATCTGCGCCGGGTACTGGCCGCCCGCCGCGCCGTCGATCCCGCCGATGCCGCTCAGGCTGACCTGGGCGCCGTTGCCCGGGTCCTGGCCGAACAGGGCCACCGAGGTGACCAGCTCGGGGGTGTAGCCCACGAACCAGACCGACTTCTGGTCGTCGGTGGTGCCGGTCTTGCCGGCCACCGGTCGGCCGAGCGACTTCGCCCGCCAGCCGGTGCCGCCCGGGTCGCTCACCACGCCCTGGAGCATCGAGGTGACCCGGTTCGCGGTGTCCGCGCTGACCGCCTGGGTGGTCTTGTGCGCGGGCAGCGGGACGGCCTCGCCCTCGCGGTCCACCGACTGCACCAGCCACGGGGTGATCTGCTTGCCGCCGTTGTCCAGCGAGGCGTACACGCCGGCCATGTCGAGCACGCTCGGGGTGGCCGCGCCGAGCGGGATGGACGGCACCGGGTCGAGCCCCGGGGTGCTGCCGGGCAGGCCCAGCGCGATCCCGGTGTCCTTGACCTTCTGCAGCCCGGTGTCCTGGGCCAGCTGCGCGAACGCGGAGTTGACCGACCAGTCGGTGGCCTGTTGGAGGGTGATCTGGCCGTAGCTCTTGTCGCCCTCGTTCGGCGGCGCGTACGGGGTGCCCTTGCCGCCGCGGACCTTGCGGCCGCTGGTGCCGTCGTAGACGGTGCGCGGAGTGACGGTCCGGCCGTCCTGGGTCTTGGCGTTGTTCTCGAACGCGGCCGCCAGGGCGATCGCCTTGAAGGTCGAGCCGGCCTGGTAGTCCCGCCGGGTCGCGTTGTCGACGTAGTGCTTGACGTAGTCGACGCCGCCGTAGAGGGCGACGATCGCGCCGGTCTTCGGGTCCACCGAGGCGGCGCCGGCCTGGGCGGCCGCGTCCTTCTTCCGCTTGTCCGGGTTGAGGGTGTCGTGCAGCTGCGCCTGGACGGAGTCCTGCAGGGCCTGCTGGCGGCCCGGGTCGATGCTGAGCTTGATCGTGTAGCCGCCCTTGGCCAGCTCGGTCTCGCTGATGATCTGGTTCGAGGTGAGGTACTGGGTGGCCTCGTTCACCAGGTAGCCGGTCTGGCCGGACAGGCCCGGGTTGGGCTGCGGGTCCTTGACGTCCGGGAAGGTGGTGGCGGTGCGCTCCTCGGCGGAGAGCCAGCCCTCCTTGACCATGCCGTCCAGCACGTAGTTCCAGCGGTTGACGGCGTTCTGCTTGCCGGCCGGGGTCGCGGTGGCCACGTCGTAGGCGCTCGGGGCGTTCAGCAGGGTGGCCAGGTAGGCGCCCTGGGCGGCGTTGAGCGCGGAGGCGTCGACGCCGAAGTACGCCTGGGCGGCGGCCTGGATGCCGTAGGCGCCGCGGCCGTAGTAGGAGGTGTTCAGGTAGCCGGAGAGGACGTCGTCCTTGCTCTCGGTGGCGTCCACCTTGATGGCTATGAAGAGTTCCTTCACCTTGCGGGTGACCGACTGCTTCTGGTTCAGGTACGTGTTCTTCACGTACTGCTGGGTGATCGTGGAGCCGCCCTGGGTGCCCTCGCCCTTGGCGGTGTTGACCGCGGCCCGGAGCAGGCCCTGCACGTTGACGGCGCCCTCGTGGTAGAAGTTGCGGTCCTCGGCGGCCAGCGCGGCGTGCTGGGCGGCGGGGGAGACCTTGTCCAGGCCGACGTTCTGCCGGTTGGTCTGGCCGGTGCGGGTGATCACGGAGCCGTCGGCGTAGAGCCAGGTGTTGCTCTGCGCGGTCGCGGCGGCGTGCGCGTCCGGGACCTTCACCAGCGCGACCCCCAGCGCGAACAGGCCGACGCCGAGCAGCAGCGCCGAGGCGAGGCCGAGCAGGCTCATCCGCCAGGTGGGGATCAGCCGGCGCCAGCCGGTGCGCTTCGGCCGGCGGGGCTTCCCGCCCCCCGTCGCGGGGGTGGCGCGCTTGAGGCGTTTGACCGGTCGGAGGCCTATCGAGGGCGTACGACGGCCGCTCTGGGCGTTTCGGGACAAAGCGCGGCCTTTCCTGCGGGCGGACGGGCCAGCCTGCACGGACGGGGACATCGGCGGTTAGGGACCTTTGTCCCGATTCCGGTTTACTGCCCTGGACGAGCCGGGCGGGCCGAATGACTCCACCGGAACGGCAATCGAGACCGACATCACACACAAAACGGACGTCGAGGGCCAAAAAATTGGGGAGCCCCTCGCTGTTGCGAGAGGCTCCCCAAATGTCTGTGCGCCGCCAGGGACTCGAACCCCGGACCCGCTGATTAAGAGTCAGCTGCTCTAACCAACTGAGCTAGCGGCGCCTGCTGACCTGGAAAACAATACACGGTTCCGGCGGGTGCCTCGAACCGCCTGGAGGCGCCCGCCGCAGTGGCGTCCGTTTTCTCCCGGTTGGGTCGCAGTTCGCCGCCGGTTAGGGTGGGACCGTGCCCAGCCCCAAGCCCGGACACCCGAACGCGCGGAAGGCGGCCGCCGCGCTGCTGATGCTCAGCGCCGTGGCGTACACCGCCTGGGTGCTGGAGGTCCTGCTGAGCACCGGACTCGACCCGGTGCAGGCGTACATCAGCGAACTCGCCGCCGAGGACCAGCCGCTGGGCGGCCTGTTCCGCGCCACCGACCTGGTCGCCGGGATCTGCGTGCTCGCCGCCGCCGTCACCGCCCTCGCCACCGGGCAGGCCGGGCAGACCCGACAGGCCGGGCGGAGCGGGCCGCGCGCCGCCGGGCGCCGGTGGGCGGTGGCCGGCTGGTCCGCCCTCGGCCTGTTCGGCGCCGCGACCGCCGCCGACTCCCGGCTGCCGCTCAGCTGCGCCCCCACCAGCGACGAGATGTGCGCCGCCCGCGAGACCGCCGGGCTCGTCCCCGCGACCCACACCGCGCACGCCGTCACCAGCAGCCTCGCCATGCTCGGTGCGCTCACCGGACTGGCCGTGCTCACCGTCGCCGCCCGCCGGTACGGCTGGTGGCCGCCGGTGGGCCGGATCGGGCCCTGGCTGCTCGGCGCCGAACTGCTCGCCACCGGCTGGAGCCTGGCGGCGATCGCCGCCTTCGAGGCCGGGCGCGACACCTGGGCGCTCGGGGCCGGTCAGCGGCTCCAGGTGCTGCTGGTGGCGCTCTGGCTGGCCGTCCTGGCGCTCGGCCTGGCCCGGGCGGACGGTGCACCGCAGGGGGCGCCGCCCGGCGCGCCGCCGCAGCGGGAGCCCCGGCCGGCCGACCGGGCCCCGGGCCGGGAGTCGGGCCGGGAGCCGGCATGACCGAGCCCGGCGACCCCCGTACCCGGGCGCGTTTCCTGCGCGTCGACGGCGTCCCGCTGCACGTCCGGACCGAGGGAAGCGGCCCGGTCTGCCTGCTCACCGGTGGTCTCGGCAGCAGCTGGTTCGACTGGGACCTGGTCGTCCCCTTCCTCACGCCCTACCGCACCGTGGTCCGCTTCGACCGGCCTGGCTACGGGCTGAGCGCCCCCGAGCCCGCCACCGGGCAGCCGGCCCCGACGGCGGCCGGCGAGGCCGCGCGGATCCGCGCGGTGCTGGACGGCCTCGGGCTGCGCGGGCGCTGCACCGTCGTCGGCCACTCGCTCGGCGGCTTCCACGCCGAGGCCTTCGCCCGGCTGCACCCCGACCGGGCCGCCGGGCTGGTCCTGGTCGACAGCAGCGTCGAACCGGCGGCCCGGCCGTACCCGGCCCCCGGCGCGCGCGATCTGGCGGCCCGGGCGCTCGCGGGTGCCGCCACCGCCGTCGCCGTGCCCTACCTGTTCGGCCCGGCCGCCCGCCGGCTGGCGGCCCGGCTGTCCACCGTCCGTCGGGAGGACCTCGCCCCGGCGCCGCTGGTCCGGCACTGCTACCGCACCGGGCGGGCCCTGCGCGCCCTGCTCCGGGAGAACGTGCGCTACCTCGACATGGCCGCCGAACTGGACGGGCTGCGGCGTACCTCGCCGCTGTCCGACGGCCTGCCGATCACCGTGCTGGCCGCCGACGACGGCTGCCGGACCCGTCGCACCGAGGACTGGCTGGCCGGGCAGCGGGAGCTCGCGGCCCTGCTCGGGGCCGACTACCGCACCACCGCCCCGGCCGGGCACCTGGTGATGTTCGACCGCCCGGACGCGGTGGCCTCCGCCGTCCTCGACACCCGCTGACGGTCCGGGGCGGGGTGGATCGGGGCCGGGCGTCGTGCGCGGCTCCGGGGTACGTGTGCCCGGCCCGGAAACGCCGCAGGCCGCCCACCGGAGTGGACGGCCTGAGACCTTGCCATGTGCGCCGCCAGGGACTCGAACCCCGGACCCGCTGATTAAGAGTCAGCTGCTCTAACCAACTGAGCTAGCGGCGCCTGCTGACCCGGAAGACTTTACACGGCGCCGGGCCGATCCGCCGAATCGCTTCCGGGCGCTCACTGAACGTGACGGTGGGGCGGGTCGGCTACGACTCCGGGTGGTGGCAGGCCGCCTGGTGGTCCTGCGCCGGAGTGTCGCCGACGAGGGCCGGCCGCTCCTGCTCGCACCGCGTCCGGGCGGCCGGATCGGTGAGGCCGGCGTACACCGGGCAGCGGGTGCGGAAGGGGCAGCCGGTGCGGCGCTCGGTGGGGGAGGGCGGGTCGCCGGCGAGCAGGATGCGGTCGCGGGCGCGCTCGGCGGCGGGGTCGGGCAACGGGACGGCGGAGAGCAGCGCGCGGGTGTACGGGTGCCGGGGCCGGTCGAAGACGGCGGAGACCTCGCCCTGTTCGACCGTCCGCCCGAGGTACATGACGCTGACCCGGTCGGCGAGGTGCCGGATCACCGAGAGGTCGTGCGAGACGAACAGGTAGGAGAGGCCGAGTTCGGCCTTGAGTGCCTGTAGCAGGTTGAGCACCCCGGCCTGGATGGAGACGTCCAGGGCGGAGACGGGTTCGTCCAGTACCAGCAGTTTCGGCCGGACGGCCAGGGCCCGGGCGATGGAGACGCGCTGGCGCTGCCCGCCGGAGAACTGGTGCGGGTAGCGGGCGGCGTGGTCCGGGTCGAGGCCGACCTGGCGCAGCAGTTCGGGCACCCGACGGGCGATCTCCTCGCGGGCGGCGTGCTGGGCGCGCAGCGGTTCGGCGACGATGTCGCCGATCGGCATCCGCGGGTCGAGGCTGGCCATCGGATCCTGGAAGACGATCTGCAGCTCGGCGCGCAGCCGGTGCGCCTCGGCGCGGGAGAGCGCGGCGGTGTCGTGGCCGAGCAGTTCGATCCGGCCGGTCTCGGGGGCGGCGAGGTTCAGCAGCTCGAACAGCGTGGTGGACTTGCCGGAGCCGGACTCCCCGACCAGGCCGAGGGTTTCGCCCTCCCTGAGGTCCAGGTCGACGCCGTCCACCGCGTAGACCTCGCCGACCTTGCGCTTGAACACCGTGCCCTTGAGGAGCGGAAACGTCTTTCCGAGGCCGCTCACCGCCAGCACCGGCGCCCGCGAGCCCCGGTCCCCCGACCCGGCCGCCGAGCCCGCCGAGCCTGCCGAGCCCGCCGCAGCCGGCAGCTCCGGCACCGGGAAGACCTCGGCCGGTGCGGGCCGCCGCTCGGCCAGCTCCGCCGACCGCACGCAGGCCGCCAGGTGCCCCTCGTCCCCGGCCAGTTCGGGCTCCGCCGCCGAGCAGCGGTCCTCCGCCAGCGGGCAGCGGGCGGCGAACGGGCAGCCGGTCGGCAGGTCGGCCATCGGTGCGGGGGTGCCGGGGATCGGGACGAGCGGGCCGCCGCGTCCGTCCAGCCGGGGCACCGCGCCGATCAGGCCGAGCGTGTACGGGTGGTGCGGGGCCGCGAACAGCTCGTCCACCCCGGCCGTCTCGACCACCCGCCCCGCGTACATCACCGCGACCCGGTCGGCCATCCCGGCGATCACCCCGAGGTCGTGGCTGACCAGGACGAGGGCCGCGCCGGTCTCCCGCTGCGCGGTGCGCAGCACGTCCAGCACCTGGGCCTGGATGGTGACGTCCAGCGCGGTGGTGGGTTCGTCGGCGAGCAGGATGTCGGGGTCGTTGGCGATCGCCATGGCGATCATCGCGCGCTGGCGCATGCCGCCGGAGAACTCGTGCGGGAAGCTGTCCAGCGCCCGCTCGGGTGCCGGGATGCCCACCAGGTCGAGGAGTTCGGCGGCCCGTCGGCGGGCGGCGGCCTTGTCGACCGGCTGGTGGATGCGGACCGCCTCGGCGATCTGGTCGCCGATCCGGTAGACCGGGGTGAAGGCGGACAGCGGGTCCTGGAAGACCATGGCGACCCGGCGGCCGCGGATCGCGGCGAGTTCCTTCCCGGGCAGCCCGACCAGTTCCCGTCCGTCCAGCCGCACCGAGCCGTGCAGGCTCGCCGTGTGCGGCAGCAGCCCGAGCACGGACAGCGCGGTGACGGACTTGCCGGAGCCGGACTCGCCGACGATGCCGAGGGTCTCGCCCCGCCGCACGGTCAGGTCCACCCCGCGCACGGCGGGGACGGGGCCGTGCGGCCCGGCGAAGTCCACCCGCAGGTCGCGGACGGCGAGCAGGGGGGTCTCGACGGTGGTGGTCACGGCTTCTTCCTCCGGGCGGAGCGGCGGCGGCGCGGGCCCCCGGCGGTGGGGTCGAGGGCGTCGCGCAGCCCGTCGCCGATCAGGTTGACGGCGAGGACGAACAGCACCAGCAGGCCGGCGGCGAAGTAGAACAGCCAGGGGAACACCGGGGCCTCGCTGGTCCCGGCGGCGAGCAGGGTGCCGAGCGAGACGTCCGGGGCCTTGACGCCGAAGCCGAAGTAGGAGAGCGCGGTCTCGCTCATCACGGCGCCGCCGACCGCGATGGTGGCGTCGATGATCAGGAAGGAGGCGACGTTCGGCAGGATGTGCCGGGTGATGATCCGCAGCGGCCGCACCCCCATGAACCGTGCGGCGCGGACGAATTCGCGCTCGCGCAGGGAGATGGTCATCGAGCGGACCACCCGGGCGGTGATCATCCAGTTGAACAGGGCGAGCAGCAGCACGAAGGCGATCCAGCCGGTGCTCTTCAGCCGGGGCGAGACGATGGTGATGATCAGGAAGCTGGGGAAGACCAGCAGCAGGTCCACCAGGAACATCAGCGCCCGGTCGGTCCAGCCGCCGAAGTAGCCGGCGCAGGCGCCGACCAGGGAGGCCAGCACGGTGGAGAACAGCGCCACCAGCAGGCCGATGACCAGCGACTTCTGCAGGCCGCGGACGGTCTGCGCGAAGACGTCCTGGCCGATCCCGTTGGTGCCGAACCAGTGCTCGGCGGAAGGCGGTTGGTGCAGCGCGCCGAAGTCGGGGGTGGCGTAGTCCCAGGGCGTCAGGTACGGCCCGCCGAAGGCGAGCGCGAACAGCAACAGGACGAGCACGGCCCCGGCGACGGCCCCGCGGGCGGCGAGCAGCCGGGTGAGGACGAGCCGGCCCCGGCCGGTGGCGCGGGGTGCGGTGGGCGGGGCGGTCGGCTCCGCGGCGACGGTGGTCACGTCAGCTCACCTCCGGTCAGGACCGCACGCGCGGGTCGAGGGCGGCGTGCAGGGTGTCGGCGAGGAAGCCGGAGGCGAGGACGACGACGGCGGTGAACAGGTTGACCGCGACGACCGAGTTGACGTCCTGTTCGTTGATCGACTGGATCAGCCACTCGCCCATGCCGTGCCAGCCGAAGATCGTCTCGGTGAAGATCGCGCCGGTGAAGATGCCCAGGAAGCTGTAGGCGAACATGGTCGACATCGGGATCACGGCGGTCCGCAGCCCGTGTTTGACCAGCGCCCGGCGGCGGGTGAGCCCCTTGGCCTCGGCGGTGCGCAGGTAGTCCGAGCCGAGCACGTCGAGCATGGTGCCGCGCTGGTAGCGGCTGTAGGTGGCGAGGCCGCCGAGCGCGAGCGAGATGGTGGGCAGCAGCAGGTGCAGCGCCCAGTCGGCGAGGTGGGCGCCGAGGCCGCCGGTCAGCCCGGGGGTCTCGTAGCCGGTGAACGGGATGACGTCGTGGCCGGCCGCGTTCTTGGCGGCGATGGCGCCGTTCTTGAGGAACAGCGCGACCAGGAAGACCGGGGTGGAGAGCAGGACGAAGGAGAGCACGGTGAGCAGCCGGTCGGAGATCCGGTACTGGCGGACGGCGCTCCAGGCCCCGGCGGCGACGCCGAGGACGATGCCGAGCAGGCTGCCGATCAGCAGCAGCCGCAGCGAGACCCAGACCCGGCGGCCGAAGTCGTCGGTGACCGGGGTGTCGTGGATGGTCCGGCCGAGGTCGCCGTGGACCAGCCCGCCGGCCCAGTGGCCGAAGCGCTCGACGACCGGCGTGCGGTCGTTCAGGTTGAGCGCGGTGAGCTGGCGCTCGACCGACTCGGCGGCCGGGCGGGGGACCTTGGCGTCGAAGTAGGTGCGCGGCTGCAGGGCGGTCGCGGATATCGCGTACGCCAGGAACACGGCGGCGATCAGCAGCACCGCGTAGTAGCTCAGGCGCTTCGCCAGGTAACGGAGCATCAACGGCCGCCCGGGGTGGGGGTGGGGCCGACGCGTCTGGTGGGCATCGGGTGGTGGCCTTCGGTCGGGGCCCGGTCAGGGCTTCGTGGCGGCGGTTCGGCGGCAGGGGGACGAAGCGGTTCGGGAAAGCGCAGGTCAGAGTCTTGCACCGGCGCGCGGCCGGGGTGTTGCGGCAGTGTTGCCGTGTGTGACTTTTGGATCAGGCGTGCGTTCCTCCCCCTGGTGGTCGGTCTGATCCGCTGTTACGTTCGGCTGGCCGGTGCCGAATTGGCTGCCCATGATCAAGCCCCGCCACACCTAGCGCGGCACAACTCCCGTTCAGAAGATCTCACCAGGGGGACCCCCAATGGACGCTTCCACCACGGCCCGCCGTCTCGGCCGGGCGACCGCCCTCGCCGTGGCCGCCGCGCTGGCGGTCACCGCGTGCACCTCGGGCGGGGGTGGATCGGCCGACAACGTGGCCAAGAGCGAGCCGCCCAGGCAGGATTCCCAGGACATCAACGCCAAGCCGCTGGACCAGGTCAAGGACGGTGGCGAGGTGCGCCTGCCGCTCTACCAGTGGATCACCCAGTGGAACCCGTTCCAGGTGGACGGCACCTACGGCGACGCGGTCTCGATCATGCGCGCGCTGGAGCCGTCGCTCTTCAACACCGACGCCTCCGGCACCTTCCAGCCGAACACCGACTTCCTGCTGGAGGCCAAGGTCACCTCGACCTCGCCGCAGGTGGTCACGTACAAGCTCAACCCCAAGGCCAAGTGGTCGGACGGCAAGCAGCTCGGCTACCTGGACTTCAAGGCCGACTGGCAGGCCAGCAACGGCAAGGACCCGGCGTACAACATCTCCGACCCCTCCGGATACGAGCAGATCTCCGCGGTCGAGCAGGGCGCGGACCCGACCGAGGTCAAGGTCACCTTCTCGGAGCCGTACGCGGACTGGCAGAACCTGTTCCGCCCGCTGATCCCGGCGGCCGGCATCGCCACCCCGGACGACTTCAACAAGGGCTGGGTGGAGAAGATCCCGATCACCTCGGGCGCGTTCAAGGTCGGCGTGGCGGACAAGACCGCGCAGACCCTCACCCTCGTCCCGGACCCGGCCTGGTGGGGCACCAGGGCGAAGGCGGACAAGATCACCTTCCGGGTGATGTCCCAGTCGGCCACCACCCAGGCCTACCTCAACAACGAGATCGACCTGGCCACGGCCGGCACCGCCGCCGCGTACGGTCAGCTCAAGGACGCCAAGGACACCGTGATCCGCAGCGCCAGTCCGTGGGACGAGGTGCACATCTCCTTCGGCCGGGGCGGCGCGCTGGCGGACCAGAAGGTCCGCCAGGCGCTCGGCAAGGCGCTCGACCGCTCCTCGCTGATCAAGATCGCCAACAACGGCGTGCCGGTCCAGTTCAAGCCGCTCGGCAACCACATCCTGATGCCCAACCAGGCCGGCTACCAGGACAACTCCGGTGAGTGGGCCACGTTCGACCTGGCCGCCGCCAAGAAGCTGCTGGACGACGCGGGTTGGAAGGAGACGGGCAGCGGTCAGCCGCGCACCAAGGACGGTCAGTCGCTGGAACTGCACTGGGTGATCAACGAGTCCACCCCGCAGACCCAGATCGACCTGTCCACCGCCGCCGCGGCGATGTGGCAGGCGGCCGGGGTCAAGGTCAGCCTGGACAAGGTGGCCGCCAACGACTTCTTCACCAAGTACGTCAACCCGGGCAAGTTCGAGATCGCGAGCTGGCGCAACACCGACTCCTTCCCGCTCTCCAAGAGCCTGACCAACTTCCGCCTGCCGATCGGCGACAACACCTTCAACAACCCGTCGGGCCTGGGCAGTCAGGAGATCGACGACCTGCTGAAGAAGGCGGCCGGGACGATCGACCCGGTGGAGGCCGCGAAGCTCTACAACCAGGCCGACGCGAAGATCTGGGAGCTCGGCCACACCGTCGAGCTCTACCAGCGGCCGACCGTGGTGGCGACTCGCAAGGGCCTCGCCAACTACGGCGCCTTCGGCCTCGCCGGGGAGGACTACACCAAGGTCGGCTGGGAGAAGTAGCCCCCGCCGCGGAGGCGGCGAGACCGACCGCAGGGCAGGCGCTGGCGAGCAGCGCGGTGATCACGAGGCCGGTGGTACGGACACGGGAAGGTCGGCTCCGCCGCCCCCGCTCTCCTGCCACCGGCCTTGACCTTCCGCGTTGCCCGCAGGCCGCCCGTGTCGTGGGGCCCCGCAGGACCCGCGCTCGCTTCCAACCGGGGACGAATCTAGCGGGGTGGTCCGGCCGGTCGCGGCGCAGCGCGCGGGGCGCGCCCGGAAACCCGCCGCGCTGTCACCCACTTCGCGCACCAGGGCGTCAACTACGGCTGACAGCAAGGAGAAAACGGGCAAAAGTCGCGATTTTCACCGGGTTGTGGACCGCCGAGCCTGCCGCGCCGGTGCGTGCGCCGGGCCCGGGCCGCTGCCAGGATGCGCGCCACCGCGACCGTCACCGTGCCCACCTGTTCACGGTCTGGCTGCTGCACTCCCGGCACACCAAGACCGGCGTGGCGCAGGCCCTGGCCCCGACCGGGGCCGTGCTGGTGCTGGCCTGCGCCGAGCTCGGCGACTCCGGCGTGCTGGCGGCGGGCCTGGTCGGCGCGCTGACCGTCGTGGTGGGCCTGCTGCTGCCCGCCCGGCAGGGCTGAGGCGGGCGCGTTCGGGAGGGGGCTGGGGCGGGCGCCCGAGCCCGGGCGTCCGGCCGGGTTCAGGCGCACTCCAGCAGGACCGGTTCGTGCCGGGCCAGCCAGGCCAGGTAGGCCGGGTTGACCTTGGCCAGATCCAGGTAGGCGGCGCGCAGTTCGCCGTACAGCGCGTCCAGGGCGGGCGCGCTGAGCGCGCGCGGCCGCCAGGTGAACAGCAGCCGGACGGCCAGCGGGTCCCCGTGCACCGGGCGCACCACCGTGCCGGGCCCGGGCGCGGAGGTCGGCTGGCAGGGGCGGACGGCCTCGCCGGAGGCGACCAGTTCGGCGGCGGTGGCGTTGTCCCGCACCTGCACCACCCGGGGGTTGAGCCCGGCCTCGCTGAACACCCGGCGCATCGCCGCGTACTCGTGGTCGGCGGTCGGGTCGACCATCCAGGTGTCCTCGGCGAGCTCGGCCAGGTGGACGACCGGCCGGGCGGCGGCCGGGTGCCCGGCGGCGAGCGCGACGAACTGCGGTTCGCGGGCCATCAGCACCCGGTGCTCGGCGTCCGGCGGGACCCGCAGCGGGAAGCCCTCGCTCTCGTGGACGAAGGCCACGTCCAGCTGGTCGGCGGCGACCATCCGCAGCAGCGCGCTGGCCGAGATGTCGACGTGGATGGTGGTGTCGGTGTCCGGCAGCCGCTCGTGCACCCGGCGCAGCCAGGCGGCGACCGCCCGGTTGCCGACGCTGCCGATCCGCAGTCGCCGCTGCCGCCCGGGGCCGGCCGCGTCGCGGGCCTCCTGGCGGGCGGCGGCCACCAGGGCGGCCATCTCGGCGATCACCGGCCGGGCCCGGGACAGCACCGAGTGGCCGAGCGCGGTGGGCCGGCTGCCGGTCTGCTCGCGGGTGAACAGGGCGCCGCCGATGGCCCGTTCGATGCGGTGCAGCTGGGTGGTGAGCGAGGGCTGGGTCATGCCGAGCTGGAGCGCGGCCTTGCGGAGGCTGCCGGTGTCGGCAACCGCGCACAGCACCCGGAGGTGTCTCACGTCGAGCTCCACGCCGGGAGCATAGACGCCACCCGCCCGTTCCGCCAAGGACATGACAGATCAAAAGGCGACAGGAGGACGCGCGGCGGGCCCCGCTGGTATGCGGCGGGGCTATCGCCGGTTGACATCATCCGCCGCGGGCCCGGGCGGGTCGAAGCTCGGGGCAGCGAATCCGCCCCGGTCCCGACCGGGGCGGCCCCCACCGTCGCCGTCGCCGTGTCCGGCCCCCACCGGCCCCGGCGGTTCGGCGTACCGCGAATTCGGAGCCCCCACATGAAGCGATCCGTGCTGTCCGCCGCCCTCGGCCTGGCCCTCGCGGCCGGCCTCGCGACCCTGCCCGCCACGGCCGTCGCCGCGCCCGCCGCGCCCGCGGTCCAGGGCTACACGGCCTCGACCTACGCCGGCTCGGCCGCCGAGGCCGCGAACAACCAGGCCTTCTTCCGGGCCGTGATGGCCTCGGCCAGGGCCAAGCAGGCCGCCAACCCGTGGCTGCAGACCGTCACCGTCACCTACGACACCGCCAACGCGCCCTCCTTCACCAGCCAGATATCCCAGGCCGCGCAGATCTGGAACGGCTCGGTGAGCAGCGTCCAGCTCCAGGAGAGCGGCGGCACCGGCGACTTCTCGTACTACGAGGGCAACGACAGCCGCGGTTCGTATGCCAGCACCGACGGCCACGGCCACGGCTACGTCTTCCTCGACTACCAGCAGAACCAGCAGTACAGCTCGCTCCGCGTCACCGCGCACGAGACCGGCCACGTGCTCGGCCTGCCCGACGACTACGCCGGCCCGTGCAGCGAGCTGATGTCCGGCGGCGGCCCCGGCCCGTCCTGCACCAACCCCTACCCCGACAGCTCCGAGCGCAGCCAGGTCGACAGCCTCTGGGCGAACGGCCTGGCGCCCGCGAACTGACCGCAGCTCCAGTGGAGTCGCCGGCTCCCACGGGGTGCGGCGGGCCGCCCGGCCGGAATCGGGCGGCCCGCCGCTTCGGTAACTTCCCCGACCGGAGCCTAGCCGCCGGTGGAACGGAATACCAGGGGCACGCACGAGTCAAGGCCGGCTAAAGAGATCTCAAACCCCTTTATCGGAAGGGGTATTGATCGAGGCTATCGCGGGTTGACATCATCCGCGCGCCCGCCGGGCTGCCCGAAGCTCTGGGGACATCACCCGTTGACCAGGTGTCCCCCCGGGCCGGCCCCCAACCGGCCACGGCACCACAGGAATCGGAGCCCCCACATGAAGCGATCCGTGCTGTCCGCCGCCCTCGGTCTCGCCCTCGCGGCCGGCCTCGCCGTGCTGCCCACCACCGCCGCGGCCGCCGCCACCCCCGCGCCGGCCGTTCAGGGCTACACCGCCTCGACGTACGCCGGTTCGGCTGCCGAGGCCGCGAACAACCAGGCGTTCTTCCAGGCCGTGATGGCCTCGGCGAAGGCCAAGCAGGCGGCCAACCCGAACCTGGCCACCGTCGTCGTCACCTACGACGCCAGTTCGGCGCCGACCTTCCGCAGCCAGATATCCCAGGCCGCGCAGATCTGGAACAGCTCGGTCAGCAACGTCCAGCTGCGGTCCGGCTCGGGCGGCGACTTCGCGTACTACGAGGGCAACGACAGCCGCGGTTCGTACGCCAGCACCGACGGCCACGGGCGCGGCTACGTCTTCCTCGACTACCAGCAGAACCGGCAGTACAACTCGGTGCGGGTGACCGCGCACGAGACCGGGCATGTGCTCGGCCTGCCGGACCACTACTCCGGCCCGTGCAGCGAGCTGATGTCCGGCGGCGGCCCCGGCACCTCCTGCACCAACCCGTACCCGAACAGCACCGAGCGCAGCCGGGTCAACTCCCTCTGGGCGCGGGGCTGATCCTGCTCGGGGCCGATCCTGCGTGGCGGATCCTCCTGCGAGGCTGATCCCGCGCGGCCGATCGTGCGGGTCCCCCCGGCCTGGCCGCCGTCCGCAGCGGCCGGGCCGGGGCGCCCGTGCGTCGCCGTCCGGCGGGTCGCCCTGCGGCCGGTTGTCGGTGCCGCGTGCGAGCATGCGGGCGAGACCGGCCCGTTCCGACCGTGAGGTGCCACCGCCATGCCGCGTTCCGTCCCCGACCAGCTCACCGACCTGCCGTACGCGGAGCTGCTGCGCCCGCACAGCGGGCGGCTGCGCAGCGACGACCGGTACGACACCGCGCACTTCGACGGCGGCGAGTACACCGACGAGTCGGCGGCCGGGGCGGCCTTCCTGGAGTGCGCCTTCACCGGGGTCGCGCTCAGCGGGGTCAAGCTGCGCCAGGCCCGCTTCAACGAGGTCTGGGTGCAGGCCGGCCGCTGGGTGGCCTGCGACCTGAGCGACTCCGAGTGGCAGGACAGCGCCTTCCTGGGCGGGGTGCTGGCCGGGGTGGCCGCGCACGGTTCGGCGCTGCGCCGGGTGGTGTTCCGCGGCTGCAAGCTGGAGGCGGTCAACCTGCGGGCCGCGGTCCTGCGGGACGTGGTCTTCGAGGACTGCCTGCTGCGCGACGTGGACTTCGGCGACGCGAAGCTGACCGAGGTCTCCTTCCCCGGTTCGACGCTGGAGGAGGTCCGGCTGCGCGGCGCCACCCTGAGCAAGACCGATCTGCGCGGGGCCGCCCGGCTCGGCCTGGCGGACGGCCACCTGGGGCTGCGCGGGGCGGTCATCAGCTCCACCCAGCTGCTGGAGCTGGCACCGCAGTTCGCCCACGCGCTGGGGATCACCGTGTCGGATCGCTGACCACCTCGGTCCCTCCGCAACGGTTCAGCCCCCCGTTCGTCCGGGCGTCGCTCGGTGACGCCCGGACGAACGCCGGTGACCCTCCGACGAACAGTCCGCCAATCCTGGTGCACGCATCTGGTGGCCCACTCACCCGAGGTGGAGACTTCTCCGCGATCGATGAGCCCCCACTTGTGTACACAACATCGCGACTGAAGGGACGGGTTGGGCTGATGGCCGAGCTGAGTCGTAGGAAGTTCGTCACGCTGTCGGGTGCCGCCGCGGCGGGTCTCGCCGTGGCCGGCTCCGGTGCCGCGGGGGCCGCTCCGGGCGCGCCCGCGGTGGCCTCCACCACCACGCTCCGGCAGACCGGCACCATCACCGACGCGCAGCACGTGGTGATCCTGATGCAGGAGAACCGCAGCTTCGACCACTACTTCGGCACGCTGAGCGGCGTACGCGGCTTCGCCGACCGCAGCGCGATCCAGATCGCCGGCGGCTACAGCGTCTTCAACCAGCCCAACGGCCTGTTCTCCCGCCAGTACCCGTGGCAGTTCAGCCAGACCAAGCCGGCCGGCGGCGCCGACCCCGAGCGCCTCGCCCAGTGCAACGGTGATCTCTCCCACGGTTGGAGCGATCAGCACAAGGCCTGGAACGGCGGCAAGATGGACTCCTGGGTCGCTGCCAAGGGCAACGTCCGCACGCTCGGCTTCCTCACCCGCCAGGACATCCCGTTCCACTACGCGCTGGCCGAGAACTGGACCATCTGCGACGCCTACCACTGCTCGGTGCTCAGCGCGACCGGCCCCAACCGCACCTATCACTGGTCCGGCCAGATCGACCCGGCCGGCAGCGCGGGCGGACCGGCCTACGACGGCGGCGACGAGAAGGGCCTGCGCTGGCAGACCTACGCCGAGGCGCTGGAGAACGCCGGCGTGAGCTGGAAGGTCTACCAGAACGCCGCCGACAACTACGGCGACAACGCCTTGGCCTACTTCAACCAGTTCTCCGGCGCACCGGCCGGCAGCCCGCTGGCCGTCAAGGGCATGGGCTCGGTGCCCAAGGTCACCGGGAAGACCCCGGACGACATCGCCGCCGCGATCAAGGCCGACGTGCTGGCCGGCACCCTCCCGCAGGTCTCCTGGATCGTCCCCGACCAGGCCTCCTCCGAGCACCCCTACGCCACCCCGGCCGACGGCGCGCACTTCGTCCACATGGTGATCGACGCGCTCAACGCGGACCCGAACGTCTTCAACTCGTCCGTCCTGTTCATCAACTACGACGAGAACGACGGCTTCTTCGACCACGTCCCGCCGCCGGCCGCCCCGGCCGGCACCCCGGGCGAGTTCTACAACGGCACCAACATCGGCCTCGGCTTCCGCGTCCCGCTCATAGCCGTCTCGCCCTGGACCCGAGGCGGCTGGGTCAACTCCGAGACCTTCGACCACACCTCCGTGCTGCGCTTCCTGGAGAGCTGGACGGCCGCCCTCGGCACGCCCGCGCAGTGCGTGAACATCAGTGACTGGCGTCGGCGCGTCTGCGGCGACCTGACCAGCGTGTTCGACTTCGCCAACCCGGTGTACGGGCTGCCCGCGCTGCCCGACACCTCGCAGACCATCGGCCTGTCGGCGTGCGGTCCGCTGCCCAACCCGGCGCCGGTCAACAACCAGCTGCCGCTGCAGGAGTCCGGCACCCGCCCGGCCCGCGCGCTGCCGTACCAGCCGAACGCCAACCTGGACCACCTGGAGTTCGGTTCGGGCGGGGTGATGAAGGTCTGGATCACGATGGACAACGGGGGCGCTGCGGCGGCGAAGTCCGCGCACTTCGCCGCCTACGCCAACGCCTACCGCAGCGGCGGCCCCTGGCAGTACACCGTCGACCCGGGCGGCAACACCAGCGACTTCTTCAACTGCGGCACCAACTTCGGCGGTGGCCCGTACGACCTCACGGTGGTCGGCCCCAACCGCTTCCTGCGCCGCTTCAAGGGGGACGCGACCAAGGCGGGCAAGAACGCCGCCGTCACGGCCTCGTACGCGGTCGAGCCGGGCACCGGCAAGCCGACGGTCTACTTCAAGCTGGCCAACTCCGGCAGCACGCCGATGACCTTCACCATCGCGTCGAACAACTACCGCACGGACGGCCCCTGGACGTACCAGGTCCCGGCCGGCGGCAGCGTCAGCGACTTCTTCAACGCGGTGGCGTACACCAACGGCTGGTACGACTTCACCGTGACGGTGGACGTCGACAGCAGCTGGTCCCAGCGCTTCACCGGCCACCTGGAGACGGGTGCGCCCAGCGTCACCGGCTGACGGCCGCGCTCGCCGCGTGGATACGGAGGCCCCACTGCCCGCCTCGCCGGGCAGTGGGGCCTCGTGTCACCTTCGCCAGAACAGGTGGTGCGTGACGCCGCTCGGGCTGGGCACGACCTCCAGGTGGAACCGGTCGAGCAGCTCGTCGGGGGACTCCCAGAGCCGCAGTCCGGACCCGAGGTCCACCGGTGCGACCGCCACGTGCATGGTGTCGACGAGGTCGGCATCGAGGAACTGCCGGATGGTGGTGACCCCGCCGCCGAGCCGGACGTCCTTGCCCTCCGCCGCTTCCCGGGCCCGTTCGAGGACCGTGGCCGGGTCGCCGTCGACGAAGTGGAACGTGGTGTCGGAGAGCGTGAACGACGGACGTGCGTGGTGGGTCATGACGAACACCGGAGTGCGGAACGGGGGCTCGTCGCCCCACCAGCCGCGCCACTCGTGGTCCTGCCAGGGCCCGCGCTGGGGTCCGAACTTGTTGCGGCCCATGATCTCGGCACCGATGTTGCGTGCGAAGTCCCGGGTGAAGTAGTCGTCGAGCCCCCGGCTCCCCCCGGGATCCGTGCGCATGGGCCAGCTCGCCGTGGCTCCGGCCCAGGCGAACAGCCGCTCGGGACGGTGGAGGCCGAACGGCTCTTCGAGACTCTGGTGCTCACCGGCACCGATTCCGTCACGCGAGACGTTGAAGTTCATGACTCTGAGCAGTTGATCCACGTGTTTCCTCGGCAGGTCTTGTCGTGTCGTCGTGCGGCGGGGCGCCGCACACCATGACGTCGGAGCGGACACGGCCGGATCGACATCGGCCGACAACCTATTTTCAAGGCGTGTCGGCCCGTGGCTCGGCGGACTCGCGGGCAGCCGTCCTTGAGCGCGACCGGTTCCGTGGAGCCGTCGGTGCGGACCCCGATGACGGCCCAACTGGGGAACAGCCTGGAGTCTCCAGCGACTGGAGACAGCAGAGTGGGGGGCATGGACGTTACGACCCTCTATTCGATCGGGGAGCTTTCCCGGCGGACCGGCTTGTCCGTGAGGACCATCCGGTTCTACTCCGATTCGGGGGTGGTAGCGCCGACCACCCGAAGCCCCGCCGGTTATCGGCTCTACGACCTCGACGCACTGCTTCGTCTGGAACTCCTCCGCACCCTGCGCGAGCTGGGCGTGGACCTGGCCACGATTCAACGGGTCCTGGACCGGGAGCTCTCGGTGGCGGAAGTCGCCGCGGCGCACGCCGACGCCCTGGACGTCCAGATCCGGATGCTGCACCTGCGTCGGAGCGTCCTGCGAGTCGTGGCCGGACGCGGGGCCGGTCCCGAGGAGACCAAGCTCATGCACAGGCTCACGCAGTTGTCCGGCGAGGAACGCCGACGGTTGATCGACGATTTCCTGGAGGGCACCTTCGGCACAGTGGATGCCGAACCGGCCGTGGTGGCCATGGTTCGCGCTGCCACTCCCGATCTCCCCGATGATCCGTCCAGCGAGCAGGTCGCCGCGTGGGTGGAGCTCGCCGGGCTGATCGGCGACGAGGACTTCCGGGCCCGGATCCGCCGGACGGCCGTGTACCAGGCCGCCGGGCGCACGCTCGACATCGAGAGCGAGGCCGGCGAGGAACTGATGGCGTTCACCCGTCAGAAGGTGGCCGAGGCCCTGGAGTCGGGCATCGACCCGCTCGGTGACCGGGCGGCACCCGTCATCGACGACCTCGTGCACCGCTTCGCCGGGGCGTTCGCGCGCACCCCTGACACGGAGTTCCGGGACTGGATGGCCCGGCAGTTCGAAGAGGCG
Organism: Kitasatospora sp. NPDC087314; assembly: GCF_044744365.1. Taxonomy (NCBI): domain Bacteria; kingdom Bacillati; phylum Actinomycetota; class Actinomycetes; order Kitasatosporales; family Streptomycetaceae; genus Kitasatospora; species Kitasatospora sp. NPDC087314. The sequence continues at coordinate 57,827 of NZ_JBIUYE010000016.1, read as the reverse complement.
CACGATCCCCGGGTGGATCGGTACTGGCGGCTGGTGTGGATCGTCAACGGCTGGCAGGTGGTGCCGAACCTGATCCCGGTGTACCCCTGGCTCATCCAGGCCCTGCGAAACGACCGCGGCGCATAGTCACCGCAGTGGAGACCGTCCAGGAGCCCCGAACGAGTCCAAGGGATCGCCTGCGGACATGAAGCGGGGGCGTCACTCGTCACGCTCGCGGTCATGTCGGCGCTGCTCGGCTACCCCTCCGAGCAGCGCCGGCTGCGCCTGACCCCGGTACTCAGACCGGGCGTCAGATCGTGCCGAACTCGCCGGCTCGGACGGCGGAGACGAAGGACTGCCAGGCCTCGGCCGGGAAGATGAGGGCCGGGCCGTCGGGGTCCTTGCTGTCCCGGACGGTGCCGGGGTGAGCGTCGTCCACCTCGATGCAGTTGCCTCCGTTGCTGCTGTACGAAGACTTGAACCACTGAGGCTCGACGGTCACGGCAGTTCCTCTCTTAGCTGGCTGATCAGGGCCACGGACTCGGCTTGTGAGAGTGCCAGGGCCTGCAGTTGATAGTAGGCCGTGAGCATCGGCGGTACTGCGCCGCTGTCCCGTTCCAGGTGCCCTTGATGCGCTGATTCGGCGTAGGACATCAGCGATCGGTCCGGGAGGGTGAGGATGTTCACCGGAAGATCAAACGCTCGTTCCTCTCCCATGGCGAACGGAGCCACCTGGAGAACGGTGTTGGGCATCCGGGCGAAGGCTGCAAGCTCATCGAGTTGGGCAGCCATGGTGGTCTCTCCGCCGACCGGCCGCCGGATGCAGCTCTCGTCCAGAACGGCGTGGATCAGTGGCGGGGATTCCCGGCGCAGGTTCGCCTGTCGGCGTGCGAGGTAGGTGACCCGCTCCTCGGCTTGGCCCTCGGTGATGCTCCCTCGCCGGACCGCGCCCGCTGTGATGGCCCGCGCGTAGTCCATGGTCTGGAGCAGCCCTGGCACGATGCCCAGGTCGAACAGCCTCAGCTCCACCGCCCTGGACTCGTGCGCGACGTACTCCGGGAAGCCTTCGAGGATGGTCGACGACTTGAGATCGCGCGACTTGCGGACGAAGAAGTTCTCGAACCCAAACGCCTTGTCAAGTTCGCGTGCCAGGCGGGCTGTTGGGGGGCGGCGGCCAGTTTCGACGGCCGACACATGCGTCGGTGAGTAGCCGATGGCATGTGCCAGCTCCTCCTGGGTCCACCCCCTTGCCTCTCGTGCGCTGCGGAGATCTGAGCCGAACTTGGCGGCAGGGGACGAATCGGGGTCCAGTTCAACCTTGTTCATGGGTGTCGATTCCCTCTCCCCAAGCAGATCCGACAGGTTGAAGACATCTGCATCGTAGACGACAGTTGGCGCTCTGGGTAGTCATCGCACTACGGAACGGAGTTGCCGCCGTGACGCGCAAGAAGTCCCCCGCTGGGCCGCCCTATCGCCCGCAGGTCGGCGAGCTGGTCAAGGACGTGACGACCGACAAGAACGTCGTCTACATGGATACGCGGGGCGGGCTCGCCTATGTGCGGCCGGTGGGCGGGGGTGTGGAGTGGACGGTCGACCCCCTCCGCATCCAACCTCTCCCGGGCGGGCCGATGCTGGTCGTCCACATCGTCCCCGCCAGGTCCCGTGGCCGGCTCGGCGTCGACGATGAGGGCGCCGCGTGAACCGCCAACCGGCCTTCGGTGCCGACGTGTTGATCGCCGTCGGCGTCATCGGTGCGCTGAGCGGCGGTGCGGCGGCGGTCGCCACCTGGGCGCTTCCCGGTCCGCCGAGGGCTGCCACCGCGCTGGTGTGCCTGGTGACGTTCGCCGCCGCCCTCATGTTCGGCGTCGTCGTGGCCGAACCGATCATGCGGCGGGCCACCCGGCGGCGCATCGGACGGGACCGCCGCCGATGACCACCCGCCCCGCCTGCCCCGCCCCGGACTGCGGTGCGCCGGTCGATCTGCTCGACGACGCCAACGCGGTCGGGCGGACGTGGAACTGCCCGAACTGCGCCCGGTGGGGCGTCGCCTGGTCACGGGCCTACCTGGCGAACCAGCCGTTCGAGGAACCCCTGGTCGTCCTCGGTCGCAGACCCTACTGCCGGCCGACGGGCGAACCGTGAGGTCGACCATCGGCCGCGCGATCCTCGGCCTGCTGCGTCAGGCTCGGGTCACCTGCCTGTGGCTCTGGGGCGCACACCTCCAATTCTCGCCGCCGCTCCTGTGGTTCAGCCCCCGGCGGCGCAAAGCGGTCGCGGCGGTGGAACGGGTGCTCGCCGAGGAATGGCACCTCCGGCAGGCCTGCGACGAGGCTGCCCGGGACGCCCTGCACGCCGAGCTGTCCGAGGCCATGGCCAGACTCCAGCAGGCGGCGGGCGGCTCGTACGCCCTCGCCCGACAGCCCGCTCCGGCGCCCCGCCGCCGGCCTCGCGCGGCGTCCCGGCCGCCCAACCGGCCCAATTGAGAGCCTCCGGCGGCCGACTGCTTCGACGCTATCCCGCGTCGCGCGGTGGCAGCCGTCGGGTGATCCGGTCGAACAGCTCCGCCAGCGGTTCACCGACGTCGCGACCGAACTCGGTCAGCCCGTAGGTGACCTGAGGCGGCGTCGTCGGCTCGACCTTCCGCCAGACCAGGTTGTCCTGGACCAGCGAGCGCAGGGTCTGGGAGAGCATCTTCTCGCTGATGCCGCGGATGCTGTCGCGCAGTTCGTGGAACCGGAGGTCGTTGCTCCGCAGGGAGATCAGCACCCAGATGCCCCACCTGCTGGTCACGTGGTCGACCATGTCGCGCGCGGGGCAGTCGGTGTGAAACACGTCATACCGCTTCGTCGTCTCGGTCTGCATGAGCTGCGAGCCTCCCACCATGTGAGGAGCTTACCCCGAGGTATGTCCTTACGGAATGTTAGCCGGACTCCTAGCGTCAAGGACACGAGCCACAAGGCCACAGGGCCTCAAGGCCGAAGGGTCGCAAGGCCATTGGACAAGGAGCTGATCATGATCGTGGTGACCGGGGCTACCGGAAACGTGGGCCGGCCGTTGACGCGGGCGCTGGCCGAGGCGGGCCACCAGGTGACGGCGGTGTCACGGCATGCGGCGGCGGTGCCGGACGGCGTCCGCCACGTGGTGGCGGACCTGGCCGAGCCGGGCGGCCTCGAACCCGCGCTGGCCGGGGCGAAGGCGCTGTTCCTGCTGCTGTCCGGCGACCTGCACGCGGCCGGAGCCGGCCCGGCCGAGCTCATCGGCCGAGCCGCGGCCGGTGGGGTCCGCCGGGTCGTCCTGCTCTCTTCGCAGGGCGTGGCGACCAGGCCCTTCGGCCCGACGCGGATCGCGGTGCGCGCGGTGGAGGACGCGCTGCGGGAGTCCGGCCTGGAGTGGGCCGTCCTGCGGCCGGGCGGCTTCGCCTCCAACGCCCTGTGGTGGGCCGAGTCCATCCGCACGCAGCGGGTCGTCGCCGCGCCCTTCGGCGACGTCGGGGTGCCGATCGTCGACCCGGCGGACATCGCCGAGGTCGCGGCGGCCTGCCTGCTGGACGACCGGCACACTGGCGGCGTATACGAGCTGACCGGCCCGGAGGTGATCACGCCGCGCGGGCAGGCGGAGGCCATCGCGGCCGCGCTGGGCTCGCCGGTGCGGTTCCAGGACCTCACCCGTGAGGAGGCCAAGGCCGCCATGGCCCGGAGCATGCCGGCGGAGCTCGCCGAGGACACCCTGGACATCCTCGGCTCCCCGAGCCCGGCCGAGCTGCGCGTCAGCCCGGACGTCCAGCGGGTCCTCGGCCGCGCTCCGCGCCGCTTCGCCGACTGGGCCGCCCGCAACGTCGCCGCGTTCCGCTGAGGCCGGGCAGCTGCCACCGGATCGGCGCGCTCGGCGATCCGCTGCCGACGGCTGACTCGCCGGGCAGCTGCTACCGGAACCGCCGGGGCGACGGCTCAGACGAACGGGCCGCGCGGGAACCACGGATCGCGGACCTCCCGGGGCCCGTAGGGCGTCAGCAGCGTCAGGGTGTGCGGCGAGGCCGCGTACTCGGCCAGCTGCACCGCGCCGTAGCGGGTCTCCAACTCGGCCTGCACCGGTACCGGCAGCTTGCTCAGCGCCCGCCGCAGTTGCAGCGCGTCCCGGCGGCTGATCGGGTGCGGGGCGCGCAGCACCAGCCGCAGCGGGCTCAGCGGCCCGGCCACCGGCACCCCGGTGCCCAGCTCGTAGCCGACCGCGCCGATCGGGCCCCAGGAGAGCCGGTGGTCCGCCACCACCCGGCCGACCTCCGGGAGCAGGGCCAGCGCCGGGATCCCGGCGACCCGCTCGGCGTCCAGCCGCTCCCGCCGCTCGGCCAGCTGCTCGGGCCGCAGCGTCCGGGCCACCGCGGACCAGGGCGCCAGCGCGTCCAGCCGCTGCCCGGGGCGCGGGCCGCGCACGGTCACCGGGAACCAGAGTTCGGGCGCCGCCTCCGGATCCCGGGTGCAGCGTTGCGGGTGCGGCAGGTCCACCGGGGAGCCGACCACCGACGGCGCCCGGCCGACCGTCACCCACGGGTGCGCCCGCAGCACCGCTCGCGCCCAGTCCGGCAGCTCGCCGCCCGCCAGTGGGCGCAGCGAGCTGGGGCACTGCATCAGCAGCAGGTCGTGGGCGCCGGGCAGCCGCCCGTCCAGCGCGGCCAGCGGGCCGACCCGCCGGCGCGGTCCGTCGTGGGGCTCCTCGGCGGCGGTGCGTCGGGCGTGGCTTCCGGAATGTACGACGGTCACAGCGGGCTCCAGACGGTGGCGTCAGTTCGGCCGACGGCTCCACCCTGCGCCCGTCCGATGCCGACCGACTACGGTCCTTGGGCGCGTTCACCAGGGACCAAAGGCTCAAGGTGCGTGCGTCCGGACCCGGTGTGAGAGTGGGGGAAGCCCGGTATCCGTCCGAGGAGGAGTCATGGGCATCTTCGACAGGTTCCGCCACAAGACGCACGAGGCGACCGGGCAGGACGCCGCCGAGCGTGCCGCCCTCGCCCACGACGAGGCCGTCGACGCGTACAGCCCCGAGGTCGAGCGGACCCGGGAGACCCGCGAGGCGGAGCAGCGCGCCGCTCAGGAGGAGGACGACCGGCGTGCGGCCGAGAACATGACGGCCGAGGGCGACCCCTGGGGCTGACCGTCCCGGTCCACCCTGCCCGCCCTACCGCCCTGCCCGCTCTACCGCCCCGCCCGCCGATACCGTCCCGCGCAGTCGCCGTCCCGGCCTCAGTGCGTCCGGGGCGGCAGCGGCGGGCGCCGCAGGTCCGGCCGGGGGGTGTCCTCCGGCGGGGGCACCGAGGCGGGCACGTCCTCCAGCAGGTCCAGGGCCAGCTGGACGGCGGCGACCAGCTCGGGGTGGCGCCCCCGGGCCCAGTCCCGCGGGGAGCGCAGCACGTGCACGTCCGGTTCGACGCCGCGGTTCTCCACCGACCAGCCGAGCCCGCCGGTGAACCAGGATGCGTTCTTGGGCACCGAGATCTGGGTGCCGTCGCCGAGGGTGTGCCGCCCGGTCATCCCGACCACCCCGCCCCAGGTCCGGGTGCCGACCACCGGGCCGAGGCCCAGCAGCTTGATCGCCGCGATGACCACGTCGCCGTCCGAACTGGTCGCCTCGTCGGCGAGCGCCACCAGCGGGCCGCGCGGTGAGTGCCGGGGCCAGCGGACCGGCTGGCGGTCCCGGCTGAAGTCCCAGGCGAGGACGTGCCGGGTGAGCTTCTCCAGCACCAGCTCGGAGACGTTGCCGCCGGCGTTGCCGCGCACGTCCAGGACCAGCGCGGGCTTGTCCAGCTCGCGCCGCAGGTCGCGGTTGAACTGCGCCCAGCCGGAGCCGCCGAGGTCCGGGATGTGCAGGTAGCCGCACCGGCCGTCGCTGAACTCCCGGACCAGGGCGCGGCGTTTGGCGACCCAGTTCTGGTAGCGGATGGCCCGCTCGTCGGTCAGCGGGGTGACGGTGATACGCCGCACCGGGCCGTCCGGGCCGGTGCGCAGGGCGAGCTCGACGGTGGTGCCGCCGGTGCCCGCCAGCAGCGGCAGCGGGCCGCGCACCGGGTCCACCGGGCGCCCGCCGACGGCGAGCAGTTCGTCGCCGTCGCGCACGCCCTGGGCGGCGAGCGGGGCGCGGGCGCGCGGGTCCGAGGACTCGCCGGGCAGCACCCGGTCGAGCAGCCAGCGCCCGTCGGGGGAGCGGTGCGCGTTGGCGCCGAGCAGGCCGAGCGGCTGCTGGGCGAGCGAGGGCCCCTCGGCGCGCCGGGAGGGGGTGACGTAGGCGTGTGAGGTGCCGAGCTCGCCGAGCAGTTCGCGCAACAGGTCGGCGAAGTCGTCGGGCGAGCAGATCCGCTCCAGCAACGGCTCGTACTGGGCGACCAGGGCGGGCCAGTCCAGGCCGGACATCCGCTCGTCCCAGAACTGGTCCCGGACGATCCGGGCCGCCTCGTGGTAGGCCTGTCGCCACTCGGTGGCCGGGTGCACGGTGTGGGTGATCCGGCGCAGGTCCACCGTGGTGCCGGCGCCGGGGGCGGCGACCGGGATGATCCGCAGGGTCCCGGCCGAGTAGATCGCGACCGAGCCGCCGTCCCCGGAGACCGCGTAGCCGTCCAGCCTGTCGACCAGGGTGGTCCGGGCGCCCCGGGCGAGGTCGAAGTACTCCAGCGAGGGGCGGCCCGAGGTGTCGTCCGGGCTGGCGAAGGTCTGCCCGAGGGTGCCGGAGATCGGCCAGCGCAGCCAGAGCAGGCCGCCGCGCACCGCGTCGGTGGCCGAGTACTTGGAGGCGATCACCGGGAACTGCAGCAGCCGCTCGCCGATGCCCTGCGGGTCGACCCGGACGGTGCCGTCCCCGCCGCCGTCGCCGCGCGGGCCGCCGTCCTCGGCGGGTGCGGCGAACGGGGACGGCGTGTCGGCGGTGAGCGGGACGAGGTACGGGCGGCAGCCGACCGGGAAGGAGAGGTCGCCGGTGTGCACGTCGTGGACCGGGTCGAAGCCGCGCCAGGACAGGAAGGCCAGGTAGCGGCCGTCCCGGGTGAACACCGGCTGCTCGTCCTCGAACCGGCCGTCGGTGACGTCGGTGATCGGTCCGGGCGCCTCGGTGCGGGTGAGCCGGATCCGGCGCAGCGAGCGCCCGGCGGCCGGCTGGGACCAGGCGATCCAGTGCGAGTCGGGGGAGAAGCGGGCGCTGGAGACCGGCCCGTAGCCGGAGGCGGCGAGTTCGCGGACGGTGCCGTCCGCGGCGTCGACGAGCAGCAGTCGTCCGTCCGAGGCGACGGCGGCCAGGCGGGCGCCGTCGGGGGAGGCGGTGAGTTCCAGGACGCGGCCGAGCCGGCCGGCGGCGAGCACCCGGTGCCCGTGCTTGCCGCCCTCCCCGTGCCCGGGATCGCCCTCGTGCCCGGGCAGCGGCATCACCTCGATCGCGTCGGCGCCCTCGGCGTCGGTGATCCAGGCGGCCTCGCCGGTGTGCCCGAGCACCACCGGCAGCCGGGTCCGCACCCCCGGGGTGTCCGCGAGGGCGCGGGCCGGGCCGTCCTTGTGGGTGAGCCAGTACTGGCTGCCGCGCACGGTGACGACCCCGGCCCGGCCGGTCTGGTCGCAGGCCAGGTCCTTGACCTGGGTGGCGGCACTGACCTGGTACGGGCGGCGGCCGGCCCGGGCGCCGCCGAGCGGGACGGTCAGCCGGCGTGGGGCGGGGGCTTCCAGGCCGTCGAGCAGCCAGAGGTCGCCGGCGTGCTGGTAGACGATCCGGGTGCCGTCGGTGGCGGCCTCGCGGGCGTAGTAGGAGGCGTGGTCGGTGTGCCGGCGCAGGTCGGTGCCGTCGGGGCGGCAGGAGTAGACGTTGCCGATGCCCTCGTGGTCGGAGAGGAAGGCGATCCGCCCGCCGACCGGCATGGGTGAGGAGAGGTGGCCGGGGTGGTCGGCCAGGATCTGCTCGCCGCCCACCCAGAGCCGGCCGACGGCGCCGCCGCGGTAGCGCTTCCAGGCGGCGGGCTCGTGCGGGGCGGCGCCGGTGAGCAGCACGGTGCGCTCGCGGCTCATCTGGGCGTCGCCGACCGGGCCCCAGGGCATCCGGCGGCCGGGGGAGCCGTCGGGCGGCAGCGCGTGCGCCCAGGTGTAGTGGCCGAACGGCTCGTGGTAGGAGGTGACGGCCAGTACCTCGCCGTCCGGCAGCCAGCCGCGCACCCGGGTGTCCTGGCTGCCCCAGTGGCTGAGCCGTCGGGCCTCGCCGCCCTCGACGGGGGCGGTCCACACCTCGGGGGTCAGGCTCAGCCAGCTGGTCCAGGCGAGGGTGCGGCCGTCGGGGGAGAAGCGGGGGTGGCTGACCCGGGTGCGGTCGCAGCCGACCCGCCAGGCCCGGCCGGTGGTGTCGTCGGCGTTCAGCGGGGCGATCCAGACGTCGTCCTCGGCGGTGAAGGCGAGCAGGTCGCCGTGCAGGTGGGGGTAGCGGAGGTAGCCGGGCGGGGTCACCCCTCCATCCTTCGACGGGGTGTCACACCCGGCAACCGGGGCGGTCCGCCGGGGTCGTCGGCTGGGGCGGGCCGCCCCGGTCGTCCGAACCGGTCTGGATCATTGACACCGTGCTGTATGCACGGATCACCCGGCCCACCTCCTTCCGGTCGACGCGGTCAACATGCGGCACGGCACTGACAAGGCGGCGATCTCCGCCGACTTCCACGTGGCGATGACCGACCTGCTGCTCAACGGCTTCCCGGTGGCGGGCAACATCGCCGGCATGTTCCCGCCGCTGCCCGCCTCCAAGATCGCCATCGGCATGCCGGCCACCACCAACGCCGGCAACGGCTACATCGCCCCGGCCGAGGTGAACAAGGCCCTGGACTGCCTCACCAAGCTGGCCAACTGCGGGACGTACGTGCCGCGTTCGGGCGCCCAGCCGAACCTGCGCGGGCTGATGGCCGGGTCCGTCAATCGGGACCAGTTCGGCGGCCGGGAGTTCTCCCGGAACTTCGACGGCTACTTCCACCGCTGACCGCGCCCCCGGGGCGCCGACGGCCCGTCGGCCCGGGACCGGTCGGAGCTTGAACCTGACACCGGTGTGAGGTCCGAGCATGAGCCCATGCCGACCACAACCCCGACGCCTCCCGTCACCACAGCCCCCCGATTCCCGCTGCCCGCCCTGCTGGCGCTGGCCACCGCCGTCTTCGTCACCGCGCTCACCGAGAACCTGCCCGCCGGCGTCCTGCCCGGGATGGGCGAGACCCTCGGCGTCAGCGAGTCGGCCGCCGGCCAGACCGTCACCGTCTACGCGATCGGCTCCGCCGTCACCGCGATCCCGCTCACCGCGGCCACCGCCGGCTGGGGCCGCAAGCGCCTGCTGCTCACCGCGATGGCCGGCTTCGCCGTCGCCAACACGGTGACGGCGGTCTCCACCGACTACCTGCTCACCCTGGCCGCCCGCTTCCTCGCCGGCGTCGCGGCCGGCCTGGCCTGGGCGCTGCTGGCCGGGTACGCCCGCCGCCTGGTGCCGCCCGAGCAGCAGGGCCGGGCGATGGCGGTCGCGATGGCGGGGGTGCCGCTGGCGCTGTCGCTCGGGGTGCCGGTCGGCACCCTCCTCGGCCGGGTGCTGGTGTGGTGGGTGCCGTTCCTGGCGATGACGGCGCTGGCCGTCGGCGTGGTCGGCTGGATCGTGGCGACGCTGCCCGAGCAGCCCGGCCGGCCGGGCGGCGAACGGACGCCGGTGCGGCGCGCGCTCACCGTGCCCGGGGTGGTGCCGGTGCTCACCGTGACGGTGCTCTTCGTGCTCGCCCACACCCTCCTGTTCACCTACGTCGCGCCCTTCCTCGACCGGGCCGGCCTCGGCGACGCCACCGACGCGGTGCTGCTGGTGTTCGGGCTGGCCTCGCTGGTGAGCGTCTGGTTCACCGGCGCGCACATCCACCGTCGGCTGCGCCGGCTGACCGTCGGCGGCGCGCTGCTGGTCGCGGTGGCGGCGGGCGTCCTCGGCCTGTGGTCCGCCAGCGCGCCGCTGGTCTACCTCGCGGCGCTGCTCTGGGGCCTGGGCTGGGGCGGCGCGCCGACCCTGCTGCAGACCGCCGTCGGCGACGCCGGCGGCGCCCGGGCGGACGCCGCCCAGGCGATGCTGGTCACCCTCTGGAACGCCGCGATGGCGGGCGGCGGCGTGGTCGGCGGCCTGGTGCTCGGCCACCTCGGCACCGGCGCACTGCCCTGGACGGTCCTCGCCCTGCTGCTCCCCGTCCTCGCCGTGGCCGTCGGCGCCCGCGCCCACGGCTTCCCGGCCGAACGCCGTTAGCCCAGCAGCAGCCGCTTCGAGCGCAGTTCGGCGACCAGATCGGGCGGGGCCGTCGCGATCGAGCCGGCCGAGTACGGCGGCTGCGGGTCGTACTCGATGATCAGCTGGATCGCCTCCGCGGTCGCGTCCCCGGCCAGCAGGCCGGTCAGCGTCAGTGCGAGGTCGATCCCGGCCGAGGCCCCGGCCGCGGTCGCGTACTTGCCGTCGACCACGACCCGCTCGGTGCCGGTCGGCTCGGCCCCGAACCGGGCCAGCTCGTCCAGGCAGATCCAGTGAGAGGTGGCCCGCCGGCCGGTGAGCAGTCCGGCGGCGCCGAGCACCAGCGAGCCGGTGCAGACCGAGGTGGTCCAGGTGGTGGTCGCGTCCACCGCGCGCACCCACTCCAGCACGGCCGGGTCGGTCAGCTGGGCCTCCATCCCCGGCCCGCCGGGGACGAGCAGCACGTCGGCCGAGTCCACCTCGTCCAGAGCGGCGTCCGCGGTCAGTGCCAGGGTCTTCATGTCGGTGCGGACCGGGCCGGGCTTCGCGGCGGTGAACACCACCTCGGCACCGGGGATGCGGGACAGCACCTCGCAGGGGCCGACCGCGTCCAGGGCGGTGAAGTCGTCGTACAGCAGAACGGCGATACGCATCAGTGTCCTCCAAGGGGGTGGGGGTGGAAGCGGCGTCGGTACTCGGCGGGTGGGGCGGCCAGGGCTCGGACGAAGGCGCGCCGCATCGCCTCCGGGGTGCCGTAGCCGCAGGCGCGGGCGACCTCCTCGATCCCGTCGTCGGTGTCCTCCAGCCGGCGGCGGGCGGCCTCCAGCCGGACCCCGTCCACGTACCGGCCCGGGGTCACCCCGACCTCGGCGGTGAAGGCGCGGGCGAAGTGCCGCGGCGACAGCGCCGACCGGTGGGCCAGCGCCTCGACCGACAGGTCGGCCTCCGGGTGCTCGGCGATCCACTGCTGGATCTCGCGCAGCGGCTGCCGGGCCGCCACCTGGGCGGCCAGCTGGGTGCTGAACTGGGCCTGGTTGCCCGGCCGGCGCAGGAACACCACCAGGTGACGGGCGATCAGCAGGGCGGCGTCGCGCCCGAGGTCCTCCTCGACCAGGGCCAGCGCCAGGTCGATCCCGGCGGTGACCCCGGCGGAGGTGGCGAGGTGCCCGTCCCGGACGTGGATCGGGTCGGGGTCGACCTCGACGTCCGGGAACCGCCGGGCCAGCGCGTCGCAGTACGCCCAGTGCGTGGTGGCCCGGCGCCCGGCCAGCAGCCCGGCCTCGGCGAGCAGGAAGGCCCCGGTACAGACCGACACCACCCGTTCGGCCCCCTCGGCCAGCTCCCGGATCCGCGCCACCAGCGCCCGGTCCGGGGCGCGGGTGCCCTCCCCGCCGGGGACCAGCAGGGTGTGCACCGGCCCGACCTCGGCGAGGTCCGTGTCCGGCGCCAGCCGCAGTCCGCTGTGGCTGCGCACCGGACCGCCGCCGGGGGAGGCGGTGGTCACCCGGTACGCGCCCGGCCGCCCGGCGGCTGTGCCCGCTCCCGCGAACACCTCCAGGGGGCCGGTCACGTCGAGGCTCTGCACGCCCTCGTAGAGGACGACGACCACGCTGCGTGCGCTCATGTGATCAGCCTGTCAGCGGCCGGCGGTGGCAGCAATGACCTGTTTCCCACCTTTTCTGCCACCGGCGGGCGAGTGGGCGGCAAAACGCCGGAAGGCCCTCCGCTCTCGCGAAGGGCCTTCCGGCTGTCTGTGCGCCGCCAGGGACTCGAACCCCGGACCCGCTGATTAAGAGTCAGCTGCTCTAACCAACTGAGCTAGCGGCGCCTGCTGACGTGGAAGACATTACCTGGTCGGCAGCCGAAACACACAATCGGCCCGGACGGCGGCCGCACCCGCCGCGGCCTCAGGCGGTCAGCACCACCTTGCCCCGGACGTGCCCGGTCGCGACCAGCCGGTGGGCGTCGGCGGCGCGCTCCAGGGGCAGCGCCTCGGCGACCTCCAGCCGCAGCTCGCCCGCCTCCCACAGCTTCACGAGCTCGGCCAGCCGTTCGGCCGTCCGCTCCCCGCGCAGCGGGCGCACCCCGAGCCGTTCGGCGCCCGCGTAGTCGACCACGGTGCCGATCCGGCTCCGGTCGGCGACCAGCTCGACCGAGGCCTCCAGGGCGCCCCGCCCGGCGGCGTCGAAGGCGGCGTCCACGCCTTGCGGGGCCGCCTCACGGACCCGCTCGACCAGCCCCTCGCCGTACGCGACCGGGATCGCGCCCAGCTCGCGCAGGTAGTCGTGGTTGGGCTCGCTCGCGGTGCCGATCACCGTGGCGCCCCAGGCCCGGGCGAGCTGGACCGCGACCGTGCCGACCCCGCCGGAGGCGCCGTGCACCAGGACGGTGTCGCCGGGGCCGACCCCCAGCAGGGTGAGCGCCAGGTGCGCGGTCTGACCGGAGGCGGAGAGCGAGCCGGCCTGTTCCCAGGGCATCCCGGCGGGCCTGGCCACCAGCCTGGCGGGGTCCACCGTGACGAACTCGGCCTGGCCGTTCAGGAACCCGAAGCCCAGCACCTCGTCGCCGATCCGCCGGCCCCCGGCGCCCGGCCCGATCCGGTCCACCACCCCGGCGAACTCGTTGCCGAGGACGAACGGCGGCTCGACCGCCAGCCCCGGCGGACGGAAGCCCTCCCGGATCGCGAGGTCCACCGGCTGCACCCCGGCCGCGAAGACCCGCACCCGCACCTCGCCCGGGCCGGGCTCCGGATCGGGCACCTCGGTGACCCGCAGGACCTCCGGACCGCCGGACCTCGTCACGGTGACCGCCTTCATGTCCGCTCCCGCCCTCTCGACCGTTCGACTGCCCCGATCCTCGAACCTGAAGCCCGCTTGAGGTCAAGTCGCCGTTCGGCGCGTCTTCACCGATGGGTGCATTGTCAGATTTATCCTGGGCGGCGCTCAGCCGTCCGTCAGCGAGAGGAACGTTTCCGTGGGCCAGCTGCCCCTGCTCTTCCTGGTGCTGCTCGCCTCCGTGGTGACCATGCCGCTCGCGCGCAGGACCGGAGTGCCGCAACCGGTCCTGATGACCCTGCTCGGCATCGTCATGGCGCTCGTCCCGCAGATCCCGGACGTCACGATCGAGCCCGAACTGATCCTCCCGCTGGTCCTGCCGCCGCTGATCTTCGCGGTCGCCCGGCGCTCCTCGGTGCGCTACTTCAAGGCCAACGTCCGCTCGATCCTGCTGCTGGCCGTCGCCCTGGTGGTGGTCACCACGGCCGCGGTGGCCGGGGCGGTGCACTGGCTGCTGCCCGCCCTGCCGGTCGCCGCCGCGATCGCGGTCGGCGCGCTGGTCTCCCCGCCCGACCCGGTGGCCGCCGTCGCGGTGGCCGGCAGCGTCGGCCTGCCCCGGCGCCTGGTGGCGATCCTGGAGAGTGAGGGCCTGTTCAACGACGTCACCGCGATCGTCGTCTACTCACTGGCCATCGAGGCCGTGGTCAGCGGCGACTTCTCGATCGGCCACGCGGCGCTGCGCTTCGTCCTCTCCGCGGTGCTCGCCGTGGTCGTCGGTGTCGCCCTCGGCTGGGTGAACGCCAAGCTCGCCGAGCGCCTGGACGATCCGACCCAGCAGGTCGCGCTCAACCTGCTGGTGCCCTTCGCCGCCTACACCATCGCCGAGGAGATCCACGGCTCCGGCGTGCTCGCCGTCGTGGTCTGCGCGCTCTACCTCGCCGAGCGGGCCTCCGACGCCGACGCCGTCTCCTACCGGCTGGTCGGCAACGCCTTCTGGGAGGTCGTCGAGATCCTGATCACCGGCGTCGCCTTCGGCCTGATCGGCCTGGAGCTGGCCACCGTGCTCAAGGAGGCCGGCCGTGGCTGGACCGGTTTCCTCGGCGACGCCGCCGTGGTCATCGGGGTGGTCGTGGTGGTCCGGCTGCTCTGGCTGCTGCCGGCCGGCTGGCTGTCGAAGAGGCTGCGCAGCGGCGACGACGAGGACACCCCGTTCAGCTGGAAGGAGAGCGTGATCCTCTGGTGGTCCGGCATGCGCGGCGTGGCCACCGTCGCCCTGGCCCTCGCCATCCCGCTCACCCTGCACTCCGGCGCGGACTTCCCCGAGCGCGGCCGACTGGTCTTCATCGCCTTCAGCGTGGTGCTGTTCACCCTGCTGGTGCAGGGACTCACCCTGCCCTGGCTGGCCAAGCGGTTCGAACTGGACATCGACCAGGACAAGCACGAGCAGGCCGTGCGCCAGCTCTGGTGGCGGGCCGCCAAGGCGGGGCTCCAGCGGCTCGGCGAACTGGAGGAGCAGGACCGGCTGCCCGTCGAGGTCGCCGACCGCCTGCGGGACCGTCAGCACGACCGGCTGGCCCGGCTCTGCCCGGAGAACTACGCCGAGGAGGAGGCCGCCGAGGCGAAGCTGCGCCTCGCCCAGTGGCGGGCCGCCCGGGACGTCGAGCAGGAGATGATCGCCGCCTCCCGCCGTGAGATGCTCGCCGCCCGCAGCGAGCTCGGCGCCGATCCGGAGCTGGTCGACCAGGTGCTGCGCGGGCTGGACCTGCGATCGGAACGGAAGTGACGAGGCGTCCGGCCGCCGCGGGCCGGAATGTGCGCGACCCCGCCGCCCGTTGCATAGGCTGAGCCCGGGCAGGCCGTCAACGACGTCGGCGCACCACCAGTACCCGCACGACCTCGCACGGAGACCCTTGCGGCCTGGCCCGCACCGCCTGGCCCTGCCGGTATCCGCACCCAGATGAATCGAGGAACCCCCGATGTCGGAGACCCGCGCCGACGCCCGCACCCCGCTCGACCGCACCCCGCAGTGGGCCGCCCTCGGAAAGCACCGGGCCGCGCTGGGTGACACGCACCTGCGCGAGCTGTTCGCCGCCGACCCGGAGCGCGGCCGCCGCTACACCCTCCAGGTCGGCGACCTGCACGTGGACTACGCCAAGCACCTGGTCACCGACGAGACGCTGGAGCTGCTGCGCGAACTCGCCGCGGCCACCGGCGTCGCCCGGCTGCGGGACGCGATGTTCCGCGGCGAGAAGATCAACAACACCGAGCACCGCGCCGTCCTGCACACCGCGCTGCGCGCCCCGCGCGGCGCCGTGATCGAGGTCGACGGCGAGAACGTGGTGCCCGCCGTGCACGCCGTCCTCGACAAGATGGCCGGTTTCGCCGAGCGGGTCCGCAGCGGCGAGTGGCGCGGCCACACCGGCAAGCCGATCCGCACCGTCGTCAACATCGGCATCGGCGGCTCCGACCTCGGCCCCGCGATGGCCTACGAGGTGCTCCGCTCGTACTCCAAGCGCGACCTCGACGTCCGCTTCGTCTCCAACGTGGACGGCGCCGACCTGCACGAGGCGGTCCGCGACCTCGACCCGGCCGAGACGCTGTTCATCGTCGCCTCGAAGACCTTCACCACCATCGAGACCATCACCAACGCGGTCTCCGCCCGCGACTGGCTGCTCACCGGGCTGGGCGCCGGCACCGAGGCGGTGGCCAAGCACTTCGTCGCGCTGTCCACCAATGCCGAGGGCGTGCAGGACTTCGGCATCGACACCGCCAACATGTTCGAGTTCTGGGACTGGGTCGGCGGCCGCTACTCCTACGACTCGGCGATCGGCCTCTCGCTGATGATCGCCATCGGCCCGGACGCCTTCCGCGAGATGCTGGACGGCTTCCACCTGGTCGACGAGCACTTCCGCACCGCGCCGCCGGAGCAGAACGTCCCGCTGCTGCTCGGCCTGCTCGGGGTCTGGTACGGCGCGTTCTTCGACGCCCAGGCGCACGCCGTGCTGCCCTACTCGCACTACCTGTCGAAGTTCACCGCCTACCTGCAGCAGCTGGACATGGAGTCCAACGGCAAGTCGGTGACCCGCGACGGCTCGCCGGTGAACTGGCAGACCGGCCCGGTGGTCTGGGGCACCCCCGGCACCAACGGCCAGCACGCCTACTACCAGCTGCTGCACCAGGGCACCAAGGTCATCCCGGCCGACTTCATCGGCTTCGCCGAGCCGGTCGCCGACCTGCTCCCGGGCCTGGTCGCCCAGCACGACCTGCTGCTGGCCAACTTCTTCGCCCAGACCCAGGCGCTGGCCTTCGGCAAGACCCCGGAGGAGGTCGCGGCCGAGGGCGTGCCCGCCGAACTCGTCCCGCACAAGACCTTCCAGGGCAACCACCCGACCACCACCATCCTGGCCGCCGAGCTGACCCCCTCGGTGCTCGGCCAGCTGGTCGCGCTGTACGAGCACAAGGTGTTCGTCCAGGGCGCGATCTGGAACATCGACTCCTTCGACCAGTGGGGCGTCGAGCTGGGCAAGGTGCTCGCCAAGCGGATCGAGCCGGTGCTGCTCACCGGCGAGGGCGCCGGGCAACTGGACAGCTCCACCGCCGAGCTGGTCGCCCGCTACCGCGCGCTGCGCGGCCGCTGAGCCCCGGCCGGGCCGTCCGCTCCGGCGGGCGGCCCGGCGTTCTCGTCCCGTCGGACGCGGCGGAGAACGCCGAGAGGCCCCTCGCTTCCGCGAGGGGCCTCTCGGCTGTCTGTGCGCCGCCAGGGACTCGAACCCCGGACCCGCTGATTAAGAGTCAGCTGCTCTAACCAACTGAGCTAGCGGCGCCTGCTGACAGAGAAGACTTTAGCAGCGGCTCCGGTCCGCGCCAAAATCGAATACCGGTCGTCCGGCGTTCACCCCCCGGTCACGACCGCCGCACCGGACGGCACCGCCGGGACCGGCTCCCGGGCCGCCCGCACGCACGCCCACAGCACCACCGAGGCGCCCGGCAGCCACGGCTCCCGGTCCTCCGGCGCGACGATCCACCGGCCGGAGCCCAGCCCGGGGGAGTCCGGGCTGTTCACCATGCGCTGCACCGGCGGCACCGTCACCGCGTCGCCCCTGCCGTGGCACAGCAGCGGCGGCACGTCCCGGGCCCACTCCTCCCAGGCCAGCAGCCGGCGCAGCCGGGGTGCCGCGCCGGGCCGGACGAACAGCAGCGTCCGCCCCCGGTAGGAGGCGACCGGCCCGCAGCCGGGCCCGGAGGCCCACAGCTCGTCCAGCACCCGGCGGCCGAACAGGGCCGGCATGCTGATCACGTCGAAGGCGCGACCGCAGGGCAGCACCGAGGGCGCCCACGGGCGGGCCTCCCAGAGGGCGCGCATGCTGCGCGGGTACTCGCTGGCGGAGGCGAGCCAGGCCTCCCCGGCGACGGTGACGTACTCCACCGACTGATACGTCCAGATGTCCACGGACAGCAGCCTGCGCGGTCCGCCGGCACGGCGGGAGGGAAAGCACCGTTTGCCGGACACGGCAACGGGGAACCGCGTACCCTTCCCGCTCGCGCATATGCCAGCGGCGAATGTTCGGGTGCGCTCAGTCCTCGTGGCGACGGGGCTGGAGCAGGCCGCGGCCGTACTCGATCATCTTGGCGGCGTAGTCCGGGGTCCAGTCCGCGCGCCGGGCGATCTCGGTGCCCGACAGCGCGTCGAAACGGCGCGGGTCCGCCAGCTGGGCGGCGGCGACCGCCTGGAAGTCGGTGGCCCGCTCGGCCGCCGCCCGGAAGGCCAGGGCCAGCTCGGTGGAGCGGCGCAGCAGCTCCGCGGGGTCGTCGATCGACTCCAGGTCGAAGAAGCGTTCCGGCTCCGGCTCGGCGGACTGCGGCTCGAACAGCAGCTGCACCGGACGCAGACGCCGCCCGGGGTCGGCCGGACCGCCGTGGTCGGACGCCTTCGTGTGGGAGTCGGGCATGGACGGACACCTCCGGGTCTCGGTGGGGGGTGGGCGGCGGCCGCTCCGGGCCGCGCCGCCCGGCCGCGGCCGCCGTCCATTGTCGCGCGGCACCGGCCGGTAACGGAACGGTGCGCGTGCGGGCGCTATTCCCCCGTACGCGCCGGGGTCGTACTACTCCTTCGGGTGGTTGGGGGTGTACGGCGTTGTCCTGACGGCGGGGTCGTCGTTGTCCCGGATGTCCCAGTGATCCTCAACCCCGGGGAGAACCCATGCTCGTACGAAATGGCCTCGCGGCCGGCCTCCTACTGATCACCCCGGCCCTCGGACTGGTGGCCGCACCCGTGGCCGAGGCCGCCGAGACGACCACCGTGGTGACCGGGCCGGCGAGCTACCCGGGCGGCTGGTCGACGGCGACCTGCCCCGAGCCCAGCCACCTGACCGGCGGTGGTTACTTCCTCCAGCAGGCCAGTCCCGACGACGTCGTCCTGGTCAACGCGCCGAACCCCAACGACCCGGGCACCTGGATGGTGCGGGCCAAGTACGGGACCGTCCGGGCCTACGCCGTCTGCGAGACCGAGTCCGGGTCCTGATCCTCAGCCCAGTCGTACCCGGTGCCCGGACAGGTGGTCCAGCACCTGGTGGTTGGCCTCCCAGCCGTCCGGGAAGGTCACCGGGACGCCCAGCTGGACCGGCTCGGTGGACGGATGCTCGTCCAGCAGCTCGCCGATCCCGGCCCGGGCCACCACGATGCAGGCGTGCCGGTGCCGGGAGGCGAGCACGCACAGCCGGCCGGTCTCCAGGTGGAAGGCCGTCGCGTCGGGCCGCCCGGAGAGCGGGTGCAGCACCACCGTGACGTCGTACTCGCGGCCCTGCAACCGGTTGGCGGTGTCCACCGTGACGGCCGGGCCGGCCGCCTGGTCCACCGGGACGCCCGCCGTGAGCAGGGCCGCGCGGACGGCCGCGGCCTGGTCCCGGTGGGCGGTGCCGACCGCGATCCGGTCCGCGGTGAGCGGGGCCTCGCCCTGTTCGGAGCGGGCGGTCAGCCCGCGCTCCAGCAGCCGCCGGACGGTGGCCGCGACGGCCGCCACCGCCTGCGGGTCGGTCCGTACGGTGTGCCGGGCGGGCAGCTCCAGCAGCGCCCAGCCGTGCTCGGCGGCCCGGTCGATCGCGGCGTCCAGCGCCGAGCCGTCCGGCCGGACGGCGGCGGTCAGCCGGCGGTCGTCCGGGCCGGTGCCGGAGCGGAACGGCGTGTACGGGTAGAAGGCCCGCGAGATCAGCGGCGCCGCGCTGGCCGGCAGGCGCCAGGAGACCGGCAGGCGGTGCGGCTCGATCTGCGGGTTGTGCGCCAGCATGGTGACCACGGCGCTGCTCGACGGGTCGTACGACAGGCCCGCCCACTGCTCGGTGCCGACCACGGTGAACGGGTCCAGCTGGCCCGGGTCGCCGACGAACAGCGCCCGCTCGAACAGCCGGGCCACCGCGAGCAGGGCGTCCGAGCGCATCTGGTACGCCTCGTCGACGATCGCGTGCCGCCACGGCGCCTCGGCCCGGACCCACTGCCACTTGGCGGAGGTGGAGACCACCACGTCGTGCTCGACCAGGTCGGCGACCTTGTCGGAGGGCGTGACGTTGGCGTGCTTCAGCACCTCCGGGCCGGGCCGGGAGTCCGCGGCGTGCAGTCGGCCGATCGTCAACTCCGGCGCCTTCTCGGCCAGTCGGCCGACCAGGTCGTCCACCTGCCCGTTGGTCTGGGCGACGATCATCAGCCGCTCGCCGGCCCCGATCAGCTCCCGGGCCGCCCGCACCACCAGCGTCGACTTCCCGGCGCCGGGCGGGGAGTCCACCACCACGCCGCGCGGGGCGCCGGCCGACGGGTGGACGGTCGCCGCCAGGATCCGGGCCACGGCCGCGTCGGCGGCCGCACCGGGTGCCTGCTCGGTGCTCATCTCGGCCATCACTCCCACTCCTCGGAGCCGGGCGGGGCGGGTACGGGCGCGGCGCCGGGCGGGCCGCCGTGCGTCCACGGGGTGTCGTCCGGCTCGGGCAGCGGCGCGGACTGGCGGACCGTCAGCTCGAAGAGCGTGAAGGTGACCAGGTCGCCGGGTTCGGGCAGGCTGCCCGGCTCGGGCTCCTTCTTCCGGCCCATGCCGGACAGCACCCGCAGGGTGATGGTGCCCTCGGCCGGGTCGACCGCCGCGATCTCCGCCTTCTGCGCGGCCGGGCCCCCCTCGGCCTCCTTGCGGACCCGGTGGGCCTCCCGTCCTAGGTCCGCGTGCGGGCGGTCGGCGGTGCGCAGGGTGACCAGCGGGCGCGGCTTGGGGGAGCGGCCGGTGGTGTCGTAGTCCGGCACCACCTCCGTCACCACGCCGCTGAACGCCTCGCCGGCCAGCCGGTGTTCGGCCATCGCCAGCGGGTCGTCCAGCGCCTCCTGGACGTCCAGCCGGGCCTGCTCGCGCTCGCGCTGGGCGAGCTTGCGGGCGGCCGTCACGGCGTCGTCCTGCCGGGGCTGTGGCGGCTCGCCGGCCGCCAGCCGGTCCCGGTGGCCGGTGTACGACCAGCGGTCGCCGGTCCAGCGCTCCGCCAGGTGCCCGGCGGGCGGCAGCGTCCGCAGCAGGTCCAGGCCGTGCCAGACGTCCCGCCAGGTGGGCAGCAGCACGGCCGTCAGCACCTCGCGCAGCTCCTCGACGGCTGTGCGGACTGCCGCCCGGGCGCGCTCGGCGGCGGTCTCGTCCTGCTGCTCGACGCCGTGCTGCAGGGCGGCCGCGGCGGCGTCGTAGCGGGCGATCGCGGGGGCGAGCACGAACTCGTCGAAGCGCGGATCGGTGGCCGGGCCGGCCGGTGGGTGCAGCAGCTGCCCCCGGTCGTCCCGGGCGGACTCGGCGCGCTCGGCCGCCGCGGCGCCGGTCAGGCCCTCCGGCGGGGCGTGCCAGGCCAGTCGGGCGGCCAGGTGCTGGTCCTCCAGGTGGCTCTGGCCGGTGGCCCAGTGCCGGGCCAGCAGGCCGGTCATCGACAGCAGCAGGCTGGTGCCGGGCACCTGGGCCCGGTCGGTGAGGTGGGTCAGCCAGCGGCCGAGCAGCGGCACCCGCACCGGGGCCGGGTACGGGCCCGGCTCGTCGTCCTCGACCGTGCGGCGGAACCGGGTGGAGCGGCCGAGCAGGGCCAGGTGCCGCACGCCCGCGCCGTTCGGCACGATCAGCTGCGGTGCGTCGGCGCACAGCTCGCGGAACACCTGCGTCTTCTCGCCGGTCTCCGGGTCCTTCTCGGAGCCCTCGATCTGCTCCACGTCCTCGGCGAAGGACTCCAGGTACGGCAGCAGGTCGGCGGCCAGCTCGGCCAGGAAGTCGAACCGCAGGGTGCGGTTGAGCGGCTGCGGCACCAGGTGCAGCCGGGGCGCGTCCCGGTCGGTGCCCAGCATCACCGCCAGCGGCGCACCGGCCTCGCCGGCCGCGGTCAGCGGGACGACCACCATCGGGCGGTCGGACAGGTGCCGGTGCCGGACGGTGGCCAGCGGCTCGGCCCGCCCGCTGCGGACGGCCTCCAGCCGGGCCAGGGTGGTCAGCAGACTCATCGGCCCGCCACCTCCGCGTGCCCGGCGTGGGTGTGCGCCCGCCCGCGGCCTTCGCCGGCGAGCCCGTTCCGCCCGCTCATGCGCGACCCGCCACCGGGATCCGGCCCAGCGCCTCGGCGCGCAGGGCGGCCGCGTAGGCCAGCCGCTCGGCCGCCTCGTCCGGTCCGGCCTCGGCATCGGTGGTGACGGCGGCGGTGACGGCTTCGGTGGTGGCGGCGGCGAGCGCCTGCGTCACCGTCCGGATGCTGCCCAACTCGCCGCGCACGCCCCGGCCCAGCTGCTCGACCCGGTCGCCGCAACGGGCCTGGGCGCGGCAGTGGAAGCCCAGCTCGCAGGTGGAGAGGCAGTCCGGGCCGTACGCGGCGGGCACCGCCTCGACCGAGGCGGCCAGCTCCTCGGTGGAGCGGGCCGGCACGCCGTTCTGGTCGGCCGCCAGGTCGAAGTCGGCCCCGGCCGGCAGCTCCTCCAGCAGCCGGCCGATGCCGGTCATCCGGCCCAGCTGGCGGCGGGTGGTGGCCAGCTCGCGGCGGACGTCGACGGCGACGGCGGTCGGCCGGTTGCCGAAGTCCTTCGGGCAGACCAGCAGCACGCTCGACCGGGGACTGCCCGGCAGCCGCTGCTCGGTGTACGGGTCCGCGGCGAGCGGCCGGCCGGCCAGCGCGGCGGCGGCCTGCTGGAGCGCCAGCACGTACACGGCGGCCTGACGGGCGGCGGCGCCGACCTTGGCCGGGTCCGCGCCGCCGTCCAGCACCGGGAAGGACTTGATCTCGACCACCGTGCACCGGCCGCCGTGCACCACGACCGCGTCCGGCTCCAGGTAGGCGGTGCCGCCGGCCACGTCCAGCCGCAGCATCGGGTGGTCCAGCAGCGTCCAGGCGTCCGGGTCGGCGGCGGCCCGGGCCAGCGCCTCGACCGTCCGGTCGGCCCGGACGGCGGGGCCGGAGCGGGGCAGCAGATCCGGCACCTGCACGGGGGCTCCGCCGTCCGCCGGGACGCCGAGGTGGGCGCGCAGCGGCTCCAGCAGCGCGGCGTAGTCGTCCGCCTTCAGCCGGGACTCGAAGATCACGCCGCGGGCGATCGCGAACGGGGACTGCCCGAAGGGCGCGGGGCGGCCGAGCCGGGCGGCCAGCGCCGACTTGTCCACCCCTGCCGCGTCGAGCACGGCGCGGCGGTGGCAGCCGGGATTGGCGGCGAGCGCGGCGAGGGAGCGGGCGTTCAGACTGCGCTGCGGTGCCGGTCCGCGCAGCTCGGCGAGCCGCTGGGCGAGCGGCTCAGCGTGCCCGCTGGACGGGACGTTCGTCGAGACGTTCATGGTGCGGCCCAGTGTCGCACCAGGGTCCGACAATGCGGTGCGGACCGGCGTGTTCCGGCCTGAGCCGCGCGTCCCCGCCGGAGGGGACACCCCGCGCCGTGGTCGGCCGGACACCCGTGCCGCCCCGAGCGCCGTCCGCCCCGGGGCCGTTCCCGCCCGGCCCGCGATCGTGTCCGCCGTCCGGGTGGGAGATCATGGAAGCCGGTGCTCAAGGGTGAGACCGACCGTTGCCACCGCCCCGCTGCGAGGAGCCTGCCATGCCCGCCCGAATCGTGCTGGTCCGCCACGGCGAGACCGAATGGTCGGCCACCGGCCGCCACACCGGCCGCACCGACATCCCGCTGACCGAGGAAGGCCGCGCCATGGCCAGGGCCCTCGGCGCCCGCCTGGCCAAGGCCCCCTGGAACGGGCTGCCGGACGCGCTCGTCTACACCAGCCCGCTCGGCCGCGCCAAGGAGACCTGCGCGCTGGCCGGCTTCGGCGACCGCGCGGTCGAGCGCCCGGAACTCATGGAGTGGGACTACGGCCAGTACGAGGGCCGCACCGGCGCGGACATCCGCGCCACCGACCACCCCGGCTGGCTGATCTGGCGCGACGGCGTGCCCGGCGGCGAGAAGCTGTCCGAGGTGGCCGCCCGGGTGGACGCCTTCCTCGCCGACCTGAACGAGGAGCACGGCGTCCCCGCGGCCGACACCACCGACATGCACTGCGCCGACCGGGACGTCGTCCTGTTCGCGCACGGCCACCTGCTGCGCATCCTGACCGCCCGCTGGCTGGGCCTGCCGCCGGAGTACGCCCAGCGGTTCAAGCTCGGCACGGCCGCGCTCTGCGTGCTGTCCTGGGAGTACGGCGCGCCGGCCGTGGAGGTCTGGAACGACCTCTCCCACCTGGAGGGCCTGGCCGCCGGGCACTGATGGCACGTCAGCAGCCGTGTCTCAGGCGGCCGCCGCCTGGTCGTACCCGATCAGGAAGCGGCGGACCTCGGGCGCGGCGGCGTGCGGGCGCAGCCGTTCGGCGGTGTCCGCCAGCATGCTCCGGATCCGGGCCGAGCGGACCTCGCCGAACAGGGCCACGGCGGCCGAGCCGTGGTGTGCCGCGCCCGCCAAGTCGCCCCGGCCGAGCCGGTCGTGGGCCAGTTCGGCGGTGTACAGCACCCGGTTGCGGACGAAGTGCGGCTGCTGCAGCGTTATGGCCAGCCCGGCCTGCTCGCTGGCGCGGTCCCAGTCGCCGAGCGCGGACCAGCACTGCGACTGCAGGCCGGCGATCTCCGCCTCGCCGAAGAAGGACATCCACTCCGGATCGTCCTCGGAGGGGCCGCGGTCGAACAGGATGTACGCCCGGGCGATCGCGCGTTCGCAGGCGGCGCGGTCCTGCAGCAGCGCCCAGCCGCCGGCCTCGCGCATGGCCAGTAGCGCGAGCAGCCGGTCGGAGTCCAGCTGGCGGGCGGCGACCTGCCCGGCCTGGGCGGCGCGCAGCGCCTCGCGCGGCCGGCCGGCGTCCCGGGCGAGGAAGGCGCTGTTGCAGAACACGTGCGCCTCCAGTGCGGCGTCGCCGGCCATGCGGGCGGTGGCGAGCGCCTCGGCGTAGAGCGAGCGGGCGTCCGCCAGCCGGTTCGAGTCGTGCGCCAACCAGCCGACCGAGATGGCGAGTTCGCCGGCTCCGGCCTGGAGCCGGCGTTCGGTCTCCGCGCTGTACTCGCCCTCGTTGAGCAGGAGGTAGGCGGTGCGCAGCGACTGTCCGGCGCGTTCGAACAGGGTGTCGCCGCCGTACGCGTCGTCGGCCAACCGGATGTCCCGGACGGCCTGTTCGACGCAGAGCACCTCGGCGGCACCGACCTTGCGGGGCGGCGGTACGGGCCGGGGCCGGCCGGGCACGAAGGCGCCGGGGCCCGGGTCGAACAGCGCGGGTGCCGCGGGGGCCGCGGCTGCGGCGGTGGGGGCGGCGGCCACCGCCGCGGCCACGGTCGGCCGGTCGATGCCGACCACGGTGGCCAGCGCGGTCGGGCCGCCGGCCAGGAACGTACGGCGACGCACGTCGTCGTTCTCCTCGTCGAGATAGGGCGATCCATCGGGCCCCCGGGGCACCGCGACGGCGCTCGGCCACGGGGGCCCGTCCGAAGCGGCTGGATCCGCGTACGGCGAGGCAGCGTACGGGAGTTGAGTGGAGAGTGGTGAGCGCGGGGCGGGCAGGGGCGGGAACGGCGGTTGGAGCGTGGGCATTTCGGCGCTCCCGCCGGCGCTCTCCGCTGAGCGGCGGCGGACGGCGGTCCGGGGGGAGAAGCCGAGATCGGTGAGCGTGCGATCCGGCCACATGTGCCGAAAGACCCGCTCGTAGGCGTAGTTGGGGCAGCGGATCTCACCGGATTCGACCCGTCCGACGTAGCGGGCGTCGCAGGACACATGCTCCCCGATCTCCCGGGCCGCCCGGCGTACGGCCATGGCGAACTCACCGGGTGAGCGGTCGCCGCGCAGTGCGCGCATCGCGGTGTTGGGTGACGGGCGGTTCGGCTCGGCCGGTGGGGTGGCTGCCATGGTGCGCTCCGTGGTCGTGCGGGGGCGGTGGTGCGGGCGCGGGGCCGGGGGGCCGGAGGTGCGCGGGTGTGCGGGGGGCGAGGGTCGGGGTGCGGTGCGGGGGTCGATGGACGGGGGCCGGGGTCGGACTGTGCGGCGGTGCGGGAACGGCCCGATGGGGCCGGTGGGGTCGTGGTGATCCGCCACCGACAGTACCCGGCGTGACTGACCGAACACAGCTGGTTTGTGGGAGATGTGCTGTCAATTCGGTATAAATCGGGCGTGGTTGTGGGTTATCCGCCATGAAATGCCATGCCTTGCTGTAAGGCGCCCCGTGGCCTCGGGCGGGTCCGCCACGTTGTCCTGATACGTGGAAGCCCAGGCCGTCGCCCCGGCCCGCCGCTCGTCCCCGCGGCCCCCACCTCCCCGGGCGGCAGTGCTTCCGACCCGACCAGGTACAGGAGGGCCCATGATGGCCACCGGACTGCCGCAGCACCGACCGGTCGCCGGGGGTGTGCTGGCCGGCGCCGCCCCCGCCCTGCTCCCCGACCCGGCCGATGACCGGATCCCCGGCCGGGGCCCGGTCGAGGGCGGCCGCGCCTCCTGCGGCGGGCGGCACCCCGGCCACCGCCTCGTCCCCAACGTGGACCAGGACACCCTCGTCACCACCTACGACACCGTGACGGTCGCCCTGCGGCACGGCCTGGAGGCGGTCGACATCCTGCGGCTGCGCCGCGCCTGCGGGGCCGTCCTGCAGAGCCGCAACGGCAGCACCGTCACCTTCCTCGTCCCCGCCGGCACCTTCGAGACCTGGCACCTGCCCGGCAGCTCCTGTACGGCCGGCGCCCTGCTGCCGGCCGGCACCGACCCACGCTGGGTGATGCCCCCCGCCGGCGCCGTCTGCGCCGCCCGCCCCACCGACGCCTGGGTACTCCGCTCCGCCCTCTGCGAGGCCGCCTGCACGCTCACCGCAGGCGGCCTCGGCCCGTTCTAGCGGGCGTGCCGTGCGGATCCCGCCGGGCCGCGAGCCTGGCCCGCCCCTCCGGCCGGATCCACCCGGCACGCCCCCCGGACATCCCTGACCTGCGAGGTCGCTCCGCCCGGCGGCGATAATGGCGGTCATGGGACGAAGCAGCAGAGCCGCCCGGGGCGCGGGCCGCAGCACCGAGCGCGACACCGGGCCGGCCGTCACCGGCCCCGGCGGCCGTACCCACGCCCAGGGTCCGCTCACCAGCCCCGTCGGCTCCGGCCTCGCCGAGCTGCGCCCCGACCGTGACCGCCCCGCGGCCTGGTCGCTGCTGATCGACGGCGCCCCGCAGTCACTGGTCGACCTCGCCGATCCCACCCACCTGGGCTTCGAGTACCAGCGCCGGCTCGGCCACCTGATCGACCTGGTCGCCCCGCCCGGCCGCCCGCTCACCGTGCTGCACCTCGGCGGCGGCGCCCTCACCCTGGCCCGCTACGTCGCGGCCACCCGGCCCCGTTCCCGCCAGCAGGTCGCCGAGATCGACACCGCGCTCACCGAACTCGTCCGCACCGAACTCCCGTTGGAGCGCGGCTGGCAGATCAAGGTGCGCGGTGCCGACGCCCGCAGCGTGCTCGAACGCACCCCCGAGGGCAGCGTCGACCTGGTCATCACCGACGTCTTCTCCGGCGCCCGCACCCCGGCCCACTGCACCACCGTCGAGTTCACCGCCCTCGCCGCCCGCGCCCTCGCCCCCGGCGGCTGGTACGCGGCCAACATCGCCGACGGCTCGTCCCTGCCCTTCGCCCGCTCCCAGATCGCCACCCTCGGCGCCGTCTTCCCCGAACTGTGCCTGGTCGCCGACCCCGCCGTGCTGCGCGGCAAGCGCTTCGGGAACCTCGTCCTCGCCGGCGCCCACACCCCCCTCCCGATCGCCGACCTCACCCGCCGGGTCGCCTCCGACTCCGCCCTCGGCCGGGTCGAACACGGCCCCGCCCTCACCGCCTTCGCCGCCGGGGCCACCCCCGCCACGGACGCCACCGCGGCCCCCTCCCCGGCTCCGCCCCCGGGCGTCTTCCGCTGACCACCCGCAGGGCCGGGCGGCCGGAATCCGCCGGTGGCCCCCCGGGTCGCGGCCGACAGCGGCCGTCGCCGCCCGGTCCGCGCACCGAGCCGTACTGCCGCGCGCTGGGCGCCACCCGGACCGGCCGCACGCCGTCCGGTTCGATCCCCGGGTGTGAACTCCCCCGGCCGGCACCGGAGCTGTCGTCGGGGGCCTGATCCCCGGGGCCTCATCCCGTTCAGTGCCCGCGCGGCAGGCCGCGGTGTTTGCACATGGCCGCGCCGGTCAGCAGCAGTCCGGCGGCGATCGGCGCGAGGACGGCGGTCGCGGTGGCGGAGCCGTCGTCCAGGGCCGTCACCGTGGCGGTGTCGGCGAGCGTGAGTGCCTCCGGCGGCTCGGCGGGCGTGCCGGGCGGGGCCGGTACGGCGGTGGTGGCGCCCACCTGGTCGGAACTCGTGGCGGGTCCGACCGCGCCCTGCCCGTCCGGCGCGGTGGCCTCCTGGACCGCGGATGCCCCGGAGGCCACCGCGCCGGACGGGCGCGCGGAGGTGGCCGGGGCGGCGGAGCGGCCGGTGCCGGTGCCGGGGCGTGCGGGGGTGCGCAACTCGGCGGGCTCGCCGTCCCGGGAGGCGCGCGTCCCGGTGGGGCGGCCCTGGGCGGGGACGGTGTCGAGCAGACCGGAGGCGAGCGCGAAGGCGTCGGGGACGGCGGCCCGCTGGCCGGGCAGGGGGAGTCCGCCGGAGCGGATCCGGTCCTGGAGGACGTCGCCGACCGTCCCGGTGGCGCCGTCGACGCCGGTGTCGGAGACGGTGCCGGTCGGGTCCCCGGCGAGTCCGGGGGAGTCGGCCGCCTCCTCGGCCGCCGCGCCCCCGGGGCCGCCGGGCCGCTTGGCTGACTGGCCGTCGCGCGCGGTCCGCCCGTCCGGTACGGCCTGCCCGTTGTGCACGGGCCGGCCGTGCACGGCCCCGCTGTGCAGGGCGCGGCGGACGGCGGGCTGCGCCTGGGCCGGCAGCGGGTCGACGGACGCGGCGTACGCGCCGGGAGCACCGAAGCCCCAGAGCTGGACGAGGAGGGCGCCGCCGGCCGCGACGGTGCGGGGGTGGGGCAGCCACCGGCCGATCGCGCTCCGCATGCCGACGCCGCCACGGGGGGCGGGTTCCTGGGGCCTGGTCGCGTGATTGGCTCGCATGTGAGTTGAGAACGAGCGGACGGGTCGTGAGGTCACGCCCGCCGTCACGGACAGTCATCGCACGGGTGGCCCCGGGGCCTGCTTTCCGGGGCCACCGGCCGCGGGACGGTCAGGAGTTGGGGCGCAGGGTCCAGGTGACGGTCATCACGCCGGTGACGGCGCCGTCGGCGCGGGTGATCTCGACGGTGACCGGGAACTCGGGGCGGCCGCCGGCGTCCAGCTCGGCGACGACCTCGGCGGCGGGGCGGCCGAGCACGGCGGTGGCGGTGACGTCTCCCATGGCCAGCTTCTTGTACGCGATCTCGGCGTTCACCGCGAGCGGCACGGCCCGGGAGAGCTGGTCGCCGAACGCGGCGAGCACGACGCAGCCGCTGGCGGACTCGGCGAGGGTGAACATCGCTCCGGCGTGCGGTCCGCCCACGTGGTTGTGGTACGCGGGCTGGTCGGGCAGCCGGAGCACGGCGCGTTCCGGGGTGGTCTCCAGGTACTCGAGCTTGAGGGTGTGCGCCATCGGCACGGTGGAGTCGAGCAGCTGGCCGATCGAAGGTGTGGTCATGGCGGCAATGTTACTAGTCGGTAGCTTCCGGCGGCAGGCCTGCGCCGGGAAAACCCGAACCGCCGTGGACAACTGAGGGAACGCGAAAACGCCCGAGGGGCCGACCTCTTGAAGAGATCGGCCCCTCGGGCTCTGGGGTGAGTGACGGGACTCGAACCCGCGGCCACCTGGACCACAACCAGGTGCTCTACCAACTGAGCTACACCCACCATCTGTCCGGACCGTTCCCGCTCTCGCGTTCCCGTTCCGACAGGAAGAACTCTACAGGATCCGAGAGGGTGCTCGCGCCAGGGTTTCGTTCCGGCGAACGCGGGCACCCCGGTGGACCTCCTGGACGCCGGTCAGTCCGTCGGTCGGTCCGTCGGGGCCTGGTACTTCTCGGCGATGGCGCGCGCGGTGTCGGTGTCCGGGCCGGGCTGCGGGACGAACACCGCCTCGCGGTAGTACCGCAGTTCGTCGATGCTCTCGCGGATGTCGGCGAGCGCCCGGTGGTTGCCGCCCTTCTGCGGGCTGTTGTAGTACGCCTTCGGGTACCAGCGGCGGGCCAGCTCCTTGATCGAGGAGACGTCCACGATCCGGTAGTGCAGGTGCTTCTCCAGGGCCGGCATGTCCCGGGCGAGGAAGCCGCGGTCGGTGGCCACCGAGTTGCCGCACAGCGGCGTCCGCCCGGCCTCCGGCACGTGCTGGCGGATGTACGCGAGCACCCGCTCCTCGGCCTCGGCCAGCGTCACGCCCTGCTCCAGCTCGTCCAGCAGGCCGGAGGAGGTGTGCATCGCGCGCACCACCTCGGGCATGCTCGCCAGCGCCTCCGCCGGCGGGCGGATGATGACGTCCACACCCTCGCCGAGGATGTTCAGCTCGGAGTCCGTCACCAGCGCCGCGACCTCGACCAGGGCGTCCCGGTCGAGGTCGAGGCCGGTCATTTCACAGTCGATCCATACCAAACGGTCATTCACACAGGTCACCCTACGGCGCGATCACGCGCCGCGGGGACCGCGGGAGCCGAGCGGGGCTCCGGGGCGCAGCCCTCGGCCTGGTGCTCCTCCGTGCCGCCGAGCTGGCCGTGGCCGTCCGGGCGCTCGCCCTCCCGGCCGGTCCGGACCGCGTGGCCGTCTCGCCCGGGACGGCCCTCGCGGGTGGTCCGGGCACCGTCGGCCGCCGCCACCCGGCTGCCCTGCGGACGACCCTGCGGCGCCCTCGCCGGTCGACCGCGGAGCTCGCCCGCCCCGGCCGTCGGCTGCCCGCCGGGGGCGGGGGCCGGCACCCGGCCGGTCGCCGCGCCGTGACCGCGCCCGGCGGAGCCCGCCGCGGTACCCGGCTCGTCCGCGGGCCGTTCGACCGCGCTGCGGTGCCCCTGCCCCTGGCCGCGCGCCCCCGGCTGAGGGTGGCCGTCCTCCGCCGCCGCGTGCTCCGCGGTGCGTGGCGGACGCCCCGCCCCCGGCCCGGCCTGCGGCGGGACCAGCGGCGACCGCGCCGGACCGCGCCCCGCACCCTGCTGTCCGGGGTGCGGCTGCTGTGCGGCCTGCTGGTGCGGATACGGCTGTCCGGCACGGGCGTGGAAGGACTGCGAGGCCGGCGTCCCGGCCTGCCCCGGACCGAACGGGCCGGGCTGGCCGTGCGGGCCCGGCTGCCCGGGCGCGACCGGCGGTGCGCCGTGCGGCACCGGCTGCCCGTGCGCGCCGCCCGGCATCGGTACGCCGTTCCCGGCCGGGAACTGGTGCGCGGGCTGCGCACCGCCGAACAGTGCGCCGCCCGACCCGGCCGCGGCGGCCGCCGCGTGCGGCAGGGCGCCGGGCAGCCGCAGGTCGCCGCCGTGCGGGCCGGCCGACTGCGGCCCGGGCCGGCGAGCCCGGTAGCCGGTCCGGTACGCGGCCGGGGACACCCCGAGCTGGCGGCGGAAGTGCCCGCGCAGCGCCACCGGCGAGCGGAACCCGCAGCGGCGGGCGACGTCGTCCACCGACAGCTCCGAGGTCTCCAGCAGCCGCTGCGCCTGGAGCACCCGCTGGGTGATCAGCCACTGCAACGGCGCGCTGCCGGTGAGCGTGCGGAACCGCCGGTCGAAGGTGCGCCGACTCATGTAGGCGCGCGCCGCCAGCACCTCGACGTCGAACTGCTGGTTGAGGTTCTCCAACGCCCAGGTGACCACCTCGGCCAGCGGGTCGTTGCCGATCTCCTCAGGTAAAGACTGATCGATGTACTGGGCCTGTCCGCCGCCGCTGCGACGGCTCGGCACCACCAGCCGGCGGGCCAGTGCGTTGGCCGCCTCGGCGCCGTGGTCGCTGCGCACCACGTGCAGGCACAGGTCGATGCCGGCGGCGGTGCCGGCCGAGGTGAGCACGTCGCCGTCGTCGACGAAGAGCTCGCGCGGGTCGACGTGGACCCGGGGGTAGCGCTTGGCCAGCGTCGGCGCGTACATCCAGTGGGTGGTCGCCGGGCGGCCGTCGAGCAGGCCGGCGGCGGCGAGGACGAAGGCGCCGGTGCAGAGCCCGATGATCCGCGCGCCCTCGTGGTGGGCCTTGCGCAGGGCGGTGATCGCCTCGACCGGCGGGGGCTGCGAGATCGAGCGCCAGGCCGGTACCACGATCGTGCCGGCCCGGGCGAGGGCCTCCAGGCCGTACGGGGCGGAGAGGGTGAGGCCGCCGGTGGTGGCGAGCGGGCCCTCCTCCCCGGCGCAGACCAGCAGTCGGTAGCGCGGCACCCCGGCGTCCTGGCGGTCGACGCCGAAGACGGAGAGCGGGATCGAGCTCTCGAAGATCGGGGCGCCGCCGAAGATCAGCACCGCGACGGTCTCGCGGCGGCGCCGGCCGGAGAGCTTGCGCGGGGCGGAGACCGTCACCGGGGTCGGGGAGCCGTTCGCACCGGGCCCGCCGTGGCCCAGCGGGCCGTGGCCGGGGGAGCCCAGGGGGAGACCGGCGAGGGGGCCGCCCAGTGCGCCGGCGGGGGTGCCGTTCAGGCCAGGGGCGCCGTTCGTCCCGTTCATCCCGTTCGTCCCGCTCGGTCCGGGGTGGCCGGAGTAGGCGGTGAAGTCGCCGCCGTAGGCCTGCGGGTGGCTGACGGTGCCTCGGCTGACGGCTTGTCCGGCGTGTGCCGCTCCGCCGTGTGCCGTTCCGCCGTACGTCGCTCCGCCGTGTGTCGTCCCGCCGTGCTCCGGGGCCGCCGCCGTGGTGCCGTTGGCGGCGCCGCCGGGGGAGGGCACTGCGGGGTACGGGGAGTGCGAGGCGGCGCCCGAGGTGCCGGAGTTGCGGGTGGTGGCGGCGATCGCGGAGGTGCCAGTGCTTCTCGCGGACCGACCCGCGATACCGGCCACCGCCTGGCCGCTGTCAGGACCCGCGTCGCTCCTGCTCACCCTGCTCAAGGCGCTCAAGCCCCCTCGGTGGTGTGGTGTGGGTGGTGCGGCACTGCTCGCCAAGATCGAAATCTATCGGGTGGACCATTGCCGTTGTGACAAGTTCACCATCCGACGCTATGTCGACATGGCAATTTGGCGTGATGCATTCGATCACGAAGCGTGGCACCCGTCGACCTTTCTGGGAAGAGGGCCGGTGCAACGGTGGCTGGTTGTCGCAGGACCGGTCCTGGGGCGTCCGGCTCCCGCGCGCCCGGTCGGCGGGTCTGGACTGCGGATTTGCCCAAGCGGGAGGGATCGGCGCGAAATTGACCGAAAATCGGCGGTGCACGGGAGGGCGCACAGAAAGAGTCCGTGCGCCTCCCAGGCTTCATCCGGCCAAGGCCGGGGCGGCGGAACCGGGGCGCGACGCCCGGGTTACCGTCCTGCCGTGAATACCAACAGCCGGCTCGAACAGGCCAACGACAACGCCGCCGCCTTCTGGCTCGCCCAAGCCCGCGTGCACGGCTGGCGGTTCCGTACCCGACCGGGCTGGACGGCGGTTCGCTGCGCCCGCACCCCGGAGGACGCGCACCGGGTCGTGGTCACTCGCCCGTACACCGAACCAGGCCTGCTGGAACGTGAGTTGGAAGACCTCCTGAGCGAGTGGGAGACCATCCGCTTCACCCTGGAAGACCCGTACGGCGGGCTCGACCTGACCCGCTTCGGCGCCACCCGAATGCCGATCATGCCGGTGATGACCCGTGAACCCGGGCCGGTCGAAGGAGTATCGGCGACCCTCCCCGCCCTTGTGGCGGTGCACGGCGGCGGCTCCCTGACGGTCGATGAGGCGCTGGACGGTGACACCTTCGCGCAGGTCGAGCGGGCGATCGTGGACGGGTTTCCGCTGCCCGCCCGGCAGCCCTGGACCCGTGGCGACGCGCTGCCGGAGCGCCTGTGGGGCGAACCCGGGTGGCGAGCCTGGCTGGGGCGCGTCGACGGTGTCACCGCGGGCACCTGCCTCACCTACGACGACGGCCAGGCCACCGGGGTGTACTGGGTCGCCACGCTGCCGGCCCAGCGCGGCCGGGGCGTGGCCCGCGCCGTCCTCCAGGCCGCCCTGGCCCACGCGCATCCCGACCGCCCGGCCACCCTGGTCGCCACCTCGCTCGGTGAACCGCTCTACCGCAAGCTCGGGTTCACCGAGCAGGCCCGCACCTGCTGGTGGACCCGAACCTCCGTTGACGGCTGACGGCTGACGGCTGACGGCTGGCGTTTGGCGGCTGACAGCTGACAGCTGACAGCTGACGGCCGGGCCGCCGCGTGGCGGACGGTTGGCCGAGAGGCGGGTGGGGTGGCAGGCGGGCCGGTGGCGCGGGAGGGTGCTACGGGGCGGCCGCCGGCGCCGCGGCGAACGTGGTCCGCGCCGGACCGGTCCCATCAGCCGTTGCGCGGACCGGCGTTGGGCGCGCCAATGCGGCGACGCGGCGCGCATTCGCACCGGGATCCGTGCCCGCGGGCCCTCCCGAGCGGCCGTCGGCGACCACGGCAAGCTCGCCGGTGCGGTTTCGGACATCCGACCCCGCCGCCGCAGCACCGGCCGCCCCGGCGGTCACGACCGCGGGCGCAAACGAGCCATCAGGGGCGGCTGCCGTCGGCCGTGCGCCGGACCGCGCGCTGAGGAGCGCCGTCGCGCGCACCGACGCTCCGATGGAGCGCCGCCCGACCGGTCCGCCCGCGCGGATGCCCGGCCGGGGCGACGGCGCGTTGCGCGCGGCGAGCACCTGCCCGACGGCCTCCGGCAGACCGGCCGCCTTCAGCGTCGGCCGGTAGCCGGGCTCGGCCCAGGGACGGCCGTGGTGCAGCCAGACGCTGCGCAGGCCTGCCAGTTCGGCGCCGGCGATGTCGGCGGGCGCGTGGTCCCCGACCATCCAGGTGTGCGCGGCCCAGTTCCCGGTGGGCGCGACGCCGCACCGCTGGGCGGCGATCTCGAAGATCAGCGGATCCGGTTTGACGCAGTCCGCCTCCTCGGAGATGACCCAGCCGTCGACCAGCGGCCCCAGCCCGGTCCGCCGGATCTTCTCCAACTGCGGCCGGGTGCCGCCGTTGCTGACGATGCCGAGCGTCCACCCGGCCGCCCGCGCCGCCCGCAACGCGTCGACGTGTCCGGTGGGGCAGTGGATGTGGGAGTTGATGCCGCGTCGGTAGTGGGCGAGCAGGAACTCGGCGGAGGCGTCGAGGCCGTAGCGGCGCCGGACGGCGGACAGTACGGTGCTGCGCGGTACGTAGCCGCCGCCGTCGAGGGTGACGAACCAGTCGAGGTCTCCGGGCGGTAGCTCGCGTTCGGACAGAAAATCCTGAGCCCAGGCCCGGAAAGCGGCGTCCCTGGGGAGCAGCGTGTTGTCGAGGTCGAACAGGAGCAGGGGCATGCCGAGCATGGTGCCAGCGGCCGAGCCTATGCACCTGGCAAATGCCAGACAGCGTCGCGAAGCCGTACACAGTGGCTGAAACGGTTCCAGGACCAGGCGTACGGATGGGTCCGGACGGGCCGGCTGAGGCTCGCGGGGCGTGACGGTTCGCGACGTGTCGCAACGGATCGTCGCCGATCCATGACAGTCCGGTCACGGTGTCCGGTGGGCCTGTTGCGTCGACTGGTCCGCTCAGTCAAGCTCCAGGGAACCTCCTTTCCGGAGGGGGCGCGTCGCCTGCGGGCAGGGCGCACTGCCGTCGGCGGGCGCATCCTCCTTTCGCGGGAACAATGTCGCTCCGAGGCTTCACCGCTGGGCTGGGCCTCCTACCCGTCGTACTCTGAAAGGAACAGGTCACATACGGTGCTGCGCGGCGCAGACCGACGTCATCCCGTGGGCGGGCCTGCTGCCCGGGCAGCGTTGTCCTCTCCTGTCGGCCCCTCTCCCTTGAAGAGCCGTGAGCCATGGCTGGTTTTGAGTCCTCCCGACCGGTGGAACCGGACACCCCCCGCAGCGCGGGCGCAGCGACCGGGGACGACGACGGCCGCGCGGACCGCGCTCCATCCGACGGGCACGCCGAGGTATCGGGCCTGCTGCCTGCCGGCAGGAAGCCCGACGGGCAGATCGACGAACCGGGCCGCACACCGGCCTCCGCGCACGCTGACGAGCGCCCCGTCGACCGGTCCGGCGGGAGGGGCGGTGACCGCGCCGACGAGCAGGTCGGCGACCGCGCAATCGAGCAGGCCGGTGACCGCGCAGTCGACCGTGCCGGTGACCGCGCCGACACCCCAGGTGGCGCCGGTGACCCGAGCGCCGAGGAAGCCGGCCCCGGGCGGGGCGATCCCCAGGGCTTCGCGCGTGCTCTGCGTGGCCTCGTCCGGCGCGGCGGCCTCGCCCGACGCGGCCGTTCAGGGCCTCGCCAGCGGCGTGGTGAGTCCGCGGCCGACGCGGCGGGGGCTCCGGTGACGGGCCGCCTGGGCCCGGGCGCCGAGCGCCCGGAGGCGTCCGGCCTGCCTGGTGCGCACACCGAGTCGACGGCCCAGGACGCGTCCGCGCGCTCCCCCGACCCGGTGTTCCAGCACGGCGTCGTGGTCGGTTTCGACGGCTCCTTGTCGAGCGAGCGCGCCCTCGCCTACGCGGTGGGCATGGCGCGTCGTTCGCAATGCGGCCTGGTGATCGTGCACGTCGCCAACCGCCTGCCCGCCACTGTCTGGGCAGGCTGTGAACCTCCCGTCTTCGTCGACCTCCCCGACCACCGGACCGAGGTCCTGGGCCTGGAGCTCGCCTGCGCGGACTTCCTCACCGGGGTGCCGTGGATCCTGATCGAGCGCGGCGGCGACATCTGCCACGAGATCGAGGAGGTCGGCCGTGAGTACGCCGCCGACGCGATCGTCGTCGGCACGACACACGGCCTGCTCGGCAAGATCTTCGGCTCGGTCTCCGGACGGCTGGCGCGGCGGGCCAACCGCCCGGTGATCGTGATCCCCTGACGCCCCCTCGGGGCGCTGCTTCCGCGCGCCCCCGGGACATCTCCCCGCTGTCGCCCGCTCCTCAACGCCGCCTGAGGAGCGGGGTGTTGCTCCGGTCGGCTCGGCTCAGAACGCGGCGCCGATCTCCCGGGCGATGAGCATGCGCTGAACCTCCGATGTGCCCTCCCCGATTTCCAGGATCTTGCAGTCGCGCCAGAAACGGGCGACCGGGAACTCGTTCATGAAGCCGTACCCACCGTGGATCTGGGTCGCCTCGCGGGCGTTGTCGACGGCGGCCTCGGACGAGTACAGCTTCGCGATCGCGGCCTCCTTCTTGAACGGTTCGCCGTGCAGCAGCCGGGAGGCGGCGTCCCGCCAGGCCAGGCGGGAGGTGTGGGCGCGCAGCTCCATGTCGGCAAGCTTGAACTGGATGGCCTGGTTGGCGCCGATCGGCCGGCCGAAGGCCCGGCGCGTGCCGGCGTACTTGACGGACTCGTCGACGCACCCCTGGGCCAGGCCGGTGGCCAGGGCCGCGATCGCGATGCGGCCCTCGTCGAGGATCCGCAGGAACTGGGCGTAGCCTCGGCCACGCTCGCCCAGCAGGTTGGCCGCAGGAACGCGGCAGTCGGTAAAGGACAGTTCGCGGGTGTCGGATGCGTTCCACCCGACCTTCGAGTACTTCTTCGATACCTGGAACCCCGGGGTCCCGGTGGGCACGATGATGGAAGAGATTTCGCGCGTTGGCGAGCGGAATTCGCCTTCTTCACTCGAACGAGCGATCGGTTCCGTGAGGGCGGTGACGGTGACCAGACCGGTGATGTCCGTGCCGGAATTCGTGATGAAACACTTGGTGCCGTTGATGACCCACTCGTCGGTGGTCTCGTCGTACCGCGCCGTCGTGCGGGTCGCGCCGGCGTCCGAGCCGCCCTCAGGCTCGGTCAGACCGAAGGCGCCGAGGAGTTCGCCGGAGGTCAGCCGGGGCAGCCACTCGCGCTTCTGCTCCTCGGTCCCGAACCGGCGGATCGGCATCGCACCGAGCGAGACGGCCGCCTCCAGGGTGATCGCCACCGAGGAGTCGACCCGGGCGAGCTCCTCCAGGGCGATGCCGAGCGCGAAGTAGTCACCGCCCATGCCGCCGTACTCCTCCGGGAAGGGCAGGCCGAACAGGCCCATGCGCCCCATCTCGCCGACGATCTCGTAGGGGAACTCCTCCCGCTCGTAGAACCCGCCGATCTTGGGCGCCACCACGTCCTGGGCGAACTCGGCGACGGTGCGCCGCAGGTCCTCGTACTCGCTGCTGAGCCGGTGGTCGAACATGGTGATCCTCCTGGGGCCCGGCCGGGGTGGCCGCGGGCGTGAGCGGGATGACCGGCGCCCGTCTGACGGTGTGACGGTCGCACGGTGTGGTTGGACGATGAGCGGTGCCTGGTGCCTGGTGCCTGAGGCCCGGTGCCGGTGTGGCCGGGGTCCCGGGTGGCCGGCACCGGGGGAGCGGTGGGGCGGGGTCAGCCCCGGGCGGCGCCGAGCAGCGCCTGGACGGTGCGGGACGGGCTCGGGCGGCCGAGCTGATCGGCCATCCAGCCGCTGGTGGCGACCAGCGCGCGCAGGTCGACCCCGGTCCGGATGCCGAGTCCGTGCAGCATCCACACCAGGTCCTCGGTGGCCAGGTTGCCGGTGGCGCTCTTCGCGTACGGGCAGCCGCCGAGGCCGCCCGCCGAGGCGTCCACCGTGGTGACCCCCTCGCGCAGGGCCGCCAGGGTGTTGCTGAGCGCCTGGCCGTAGGTGTCGTGGAAGTGCACGGCGAGCCGGTCGGCCGGCACGCCGGCCCGCGCGAAGCCGGCCAGCAGGGCGCCGACCTGGCCCGGGGTGGCCACGCCGATGGTGTCGCCGAGGCTCAGCTCCGCGCAGCCCATCTCCAGCAGCCGCACGCCGTACCCGACCACCTGGGAGACCGGGACCGGTCCCTCCCAGGGGTCGCCGAAGCACATCGAGAGGTAGCCGCGGACCGCCACCCCGGCCTCGGCGGCCCGCGCCACGACCGGGCGGAACATCGCCATCGCCTCGTCCGCCGAGCGGTTGAGGTTGCGGCGGGCGAAGGTCTCGGTGGCGCTGGCGAACACCGCGATGTCGGTGACGTGGTGGGCGAGCGCGCGGTCGAGGCCGCGCTCGTTGGGCACCAGCACCGGCAGCCGCAGGCCGGGGTGACGCTCCGGCAGACCGGCGAGCCGGGGCACCAGCTCCTCGGCGTCGGCCAGCTGCGGTACCCATTTCGGGTGAACGAAGCTGGTCGCCTCGACGGTGCGCAGCCCGGCGGCCGCGAGCCGGGCGATGAACTCCGCCTTGACCTCGACGGGCACCAGGGAGCCCTCGTTCTGCAGTCCGTCGCGCGGCCCGACCTCGTGGATCCGGACCTCCTCGGGCAGGCCGGCGGCACGGACGGGGTCGGGCAGTCCCAGGTCCAGCGCGTCGGGTTCGCGGGCGGGGGCGGTCATGACCGCACCTCGGCGGGCACGGGGGCGGACTGCTCGGCGGCGTCGTCCTCGGCCGGGGCGACCACGACCAGCAGTTCCTCCATCGCGACGGTGGCGCCTGCGGTGGCCCGCAGTTCGGCGACCACGCCGTCGTGCGGGGCGGTGATCACGTGTTCCATCTTCATGGCCTCCAGCACGAGCAGGGGCTGGCCCTTGCGGACCGTCTCGCCCGCCGTGGTCTTGACGACGGTGACGGTCCCGGGCATCGGGGCGGTCAGGGCGCCGTGGTGGGCGGCGGTTCCGGCGGTGCTCTCGCCGACCGGGTCGTAGGCGTGCAGCGACCAGGCGTCGCCCTCGACGCCGAGCCAGGTCACCGGGCCGGCGGCGAGGCCGGGGGTGGCGTCGGTGGCCAGCGCGAACGTGGTCTGCAGTCCGTCGACGGTCAGGTGCAGCCGGTCGGCGGTCAGGGTCGCGCGGGCGCGGTGGACGTGGCCGGAGTCGAGCCGGAGCTCCACCTCGCGGGTGAGCTCGGCGGGATTGTCAGTGGCATCGGCTACGTTGCCCGCAGTGATCGAACGGATGCGCACCGAGACCGGGTCCTGGCCGGGGGTACGGAGTCGGTGGGTGGTCCAGGCGGGGGTGCCGCCCAGGCGCCAGCCGGAAGGAAGGGAGAACGGGTCGGTCCAGCCGCCGGGGTCGGCGGCCGGGGTCAGGTCCAGGTGCCGCGCCAGCGCGGCCGCGTAGTAGAGGAGGTGGGCAGGTGGCGGTGTTTCGACCGTCAGCGGGCCGGTTGCTTCGGGGTCGGCTTCGCTCACCGCGGTTGCCGCGCTCGCTTCGTTCGCCGCATGTGCCGCGTTCGTCGCACCCGCCGCGTTCGTCGGGGAGTACGGCGAGGCGAGCAGGGCGGGTTGCTGTTGGGCCGTCTGTTCCACCAGGCCGGTGTCCAGCCGGCCGGCGACGACCTCGGGGTGTGCGAGCAGCCGTCGCAGGAAGCCCGTATTGGTGGTGACGCCCAGGATGCGGGTGTCGGCCAGTGCGGCGCGGAGCCGGCGCAGCGCGGCCGGGCGGTCGGGCCCGTACGCGATGACCTTGGCGAGCATGGGGTCGTAGGCGCTGGTGACGACGGATCCGGGGGCGACCCCGGAGTCGACGCGTACGCCCTCGCCCCGGGGCTCGTCCAGGACGAGGATGCGCCCGCCGGTGGGCAGGAAGTCCCGTTCCGGGTCCTCGGCGCAGATCCGGGCCTCGATGGCGTGGCCCAGGAAGGAGATGTCGGACTGATCGAAGGAGAGCCGTTCACCCGAGGCGATCCGCAGCTGCCACTCGACCAGGTCGAGTCGGGCTGAATCGTCGCCGACGGCGATGGCGAGTTCGGTGACGGGGTGTTCCACCTGGAGGCGGGTGTTCATCTCCATGAAGAAGAAGTCCCGAACCCCCTCCTCGGCGGAGGCGGTGGCGGGAGAGTCCGGGTCGATGCCGGGAACGATGAACTCCACGGTGCCGGCCCCGGTGTAGCCGCAGGACTCCGCGGCTCGGACGGCCGCGGCGCCCATCGCGGCGCGGGTCTCGGCGTTGAGGAGAACGGAGGGAGCCTCTTCGATCAGTTTCTGATGGCGGCGCTGGAGGCTGCACTCGCGCTCGCCGAGGTGGACGGTGGTGCCGTGGGCGTCGGCGAGCACCTGCACCTCGATGTGGCGCGGCCGGTCGATCCAGCGTTCCAGCAGCAGGGTGTCGTCGCCGAAGGCGGTCCGGGCGACGCGGCGGGCGGCGGCGATCTCGGTGGGCAGGTCGACGGGGTCCCGCACGAGGCGCATGCCCTTGCCGCCGCC
The DNA here is from genome assembly GCF_044744365.1 of Kitasatospora sp. NPDC087314. Lineage (NCBI taxonomy): Bacteria > Bacillati > Actinomycetota > Actinomycetes > Kitasatosporales > Streptomycetaceae > Kitasatospora > Kitasatospora sp. NPDC087314. Next base: position 17,177 of record NZ_JBIUYE010000016.1, on the reverse strand, counting down.
GCCGGCGGACGGCTTGAGCAGCACGGGGTAGCCGATCTCCTCGGCGGCGGCGAGGAGGTCCTCGTCGGTGGGCGCGGTGGCCTGGCTGCCGGGGACCACCGGGACGCCGGCGGTCCGGACGGCCTCCTTGGCGTTGATCTTGTCACCCATCAGTTCGACCGCACCGGGAGGAGGTCCGATGAAGACGAGGCCGGCGTCGGCGCAGGCACGGGCGAAGCCGGCGTTCTCGGCGAGGAAGCCGTAGCCGGGGTGGACGGCCTGGGCGCCGGTGCGGCGGGCGGCGGCGAGGATCTGGTCGGTGCGCAGGTAGGTCTCGGCTGCGGAGCTGTCGCTGCGGTCGGCCGGGCCGAGCCGGACCGCGACGTCCGCCTCGCGGACGTGCGGCGCGTCGGCGTCGGCGTCGCTGAACACGGCGACCGAGCGCACACCGAGCCGCCGCAGGGTGCGGATCACCCGGAGGGCGATCTCGCCGCGGTTGGCGACCAGAACTGTGTCGAACATGGGAGGCGTTCCTCCGGGTCGAGGGGAGCCGTACGAAGGAGGTGGCGATGGAGGGGGAGGCGGCGCCGGCACGGGCGGTGCGCCGGCGCCGCGGGAGTCACACCCACCCGAGCGGAGTCACATCCGAGCGGAGTCACACCCGAGTGGGGTCACATCCATGGGAGGAGGTCACACCCACCGGAGCGGGGTCACATTCGGAAGACCCCGTACGGGCCGGGCGGCGGGAGCGGGGCGTTGGCGCAGGCGGTGAGGGCGAGGCCGACGACGGTGCGGGTGTCCATCGGGTCGATCACGCCGTCGTCCCAGAGCCGGGCGGTGGCGTAGTAGGCGTTGCCCTGGTGCTCGTACTGCTCGCGGACGGGGCGCTTGAACTCCTCCTCCGCCTCGGCCGGCCACTGCTCGCCGTGGGCCTCCAACTGGTCGCGGCGGACGGTGGCGAGGACGGAGGCCGCCTGTTCACCGCCCATCACGGAGATCTTGGAGCCCGGCCACATCCACAGGAAGCGAGGTGAGTAGGCCCGGCCGCACATCGAGTAGTTGCCGGCTCCGTACGAGCCGCCGATCACCACGGTCAGCTTCGGAACGCGGGTGCAGGCGACGGCGTTGACCATCTTGGCGCCGTGCTTGGCGATGCCGCCCGCCTCGTACTGCCGGCCGACCATGAACCCGGTGATGTTCTGCAGGAAGAGGAGGGGGATGCCGCGCTGGTCGCACAACTCGATGAAGTGGGCGCCCTTGAGGGCCGACTCGGAGAACAGCACGCCGTTGTTGGCGACGATGCCGACGGGGTGGCCGTGGATCCGGGCGAAGCCGGTGACGAGGGTTGCGCCGTACTCGGCCTTGAACTCGGCGAACCGGCTGCCGTCGACCAGCCGGGCGATCACCTCGCGCACGTCGTAGGGCGTGCGCGGGTCGACCGGGACGGCCCCGTACAGGCCGGCCGGGTCCACGGTCGGCGGCTCGACCGGGGTGAGCGGCCACGGCCTGGTCGAGCGCGGGCCGAGCCCGGCCACGATCGTTCGCACGATGGAGAGGGCGTGGGCGTCGTCCTCGGCCAGGTGGTCCGTCACGCCCGAGGTGCGGGAGTGGAGGTCGCCGCCGCCCAGTTCCTCGGCGGTGACCACCTCGCCGGTGGCGGCCTTCACCAGCGGTGGCCCGCCCAGGAAGATCGTGCCCTGGTTGCGCACGATCACGGCCTGGTCGCTCATCGCCGGGACGTACGCACCGCCGGCGGTGCAGGAGCCGAGCACGGCGGCGATCTGCGGGATGCCCGCGGCGGAGAGCCTGGCCTGGTTGTAGAAGATCCGGCCGAAGTGGTCGCGGTCCGGGAAGACCTCGTCCTGCATGGGGAGGAAGGCGCCGCCGGAGTCCACCAGGTAGACACAGGGCAGTCGGTTCTCCAGCGCGACCTCCTGGGCGCGCAGGTGCTTCTTGACGGTCATCGGGTAGTAGGTGCCGCCCTTGACGGTGGCGTCGTTGGCGACGACCACCACCTCGCGTCCGGCGACCCGGCCGATGCCCGCGATCACCCCGGCCGCGGGCGCCGCCCCGTCGTACATTCCGTCGGCGGCCAGCGGGGCCAGTTCCAGGAAGGGCGAGGCCGGGTCGAGCAGGGTGTCCACCCGGTCGCGCGGGAGGAGCTTGCCGCGCGCCGTGTGCCGGGCGCGGGCCTTGGCGCCGCCGCCGAGGGCCGCCGCGTCGAGCTTCGCGCGCAGTTCGGCGACGAGGGCCCGGTGCGCCTCGGTGTTGGCGAGGTAGGCGGCGGAGCCCGGATCGACCGAGGTGCCGAGCCGGGGCGCGGGAGCGGCGGCTCCCGGCGGGACGGCACCTGGCGTCGCCGTGGCGCCGGTCGCTGCGCTGCCATGGACGCCGGTGGGTACGCCGGCGGTTGAGATGACCATTCCCAAGAGCTCCCTTGCCCTCGGCAGCAGGTGGGCGGCCGGAAGCGGTGCGCCCATGATCCCCACGTTAATTAACGTTAACTTACCCTCCCAGGTTAACGGTCGATAACCCGACTGTCTACGATGGGCAGCATGTCGAACGTCCCCGCAGCCTCCGCGCTCCCACGCCGCGACCAGATCCGCCGGGAGGCCGCGCGCCTCTTCGCGGCCCGTGGCTTCCTCGGGGTGGGCGTGGACGAGATCGGCAAGGCCGTCGGCATCAGCGGCCCCGGGCTCTACCGCCACTTCGCCGGAAAGGACGCGATGCTCGCCGATCTGCTGATCGGCATCAGTGAGCGTCTGCTGGAGGAGGGGCGGCGTCGGGCGGGCGGCGGTGACGGTCCGGCCGCCGCGTTGGACGCGCTGATCGGCGGCCACGTCGACTTCGCCCTCGACGACCGCGACCTGATCACCCTGCACGACCGCGAGCTGCTGAACCTCAAGGAGGAGGACCGCCGCACCGTCCGCCGCCTCCAGCGCGGCTACGTCGAGCTGTGGGTGGACGTGGTCCGGCAGGTCTACCCGCAGCTGACCGGCCCCGCCGCCGAGCCGGTGGCCCGTGCCACCGTGCACGCCGTCTTCGGCCTGATCAACTCGACCCCGCACAGCCTCGGCCCGAACCTCGCCCAGGACGAGCGCTCCGGCCTCCAGCGCGACGGCATGGCCGCCCTGCTGCACGCTCTCGCCCACGGGGCCTTCGCGGCGGCGGCCGACTCGGTGTCCGCGCCCGCCTGAGCCGGGCCTGCCCCGGGGCGCGCACCAGGGGCCTCAAAGCCGGACGAGCCCCGAGGCCGGACGAGTCCCAAGGCTGGGCGAGCCCCAAGGCCGGGCGGGCTTCAACCGGACGGGCTTCAAGACTGGATGGGCCCCGGCGTCCTAGGTCCAAAGGACGGCGCCCGCCCGTCCTTGGCCGCTGGGCGTCCGGCGGGCCGTCCGCGACCCTGGAAGTAGGCGGGGCTGCTGGGTGGTGTGGGGATTCGATCGGGAATCACCGCAGGCCGCAGGCTGTTGGTCAGTCCGCCGGACCGGACGATCAGGGCTGCCTCGGTCCGCTCCGACCCTGCCCGGGCCGGAAAACGCCGTGGCGGCCACCCGACGAAATGGTTAGCATCCCTAAATATGCCTGAGACTCACGGATCTACGGTGGAGCAATCCCCGAGCGGCTCACCGACCCCCGGCGCGAGCCCGCAGCCGGACGGCGACCACCCGCAGGCCGCCGGCTGGCTGTACCGCCTGGTCGGCTACTGCTGGCGGTCCCGCCGCAGCGTGCTGCTCGCGTTCGGCGCCTCGCTCGTCGGCATGGCTGTCACCTCGCTGGTGCCGCTGGTCACCAAGCTGATCATCGACGACGTCATCACCGCCCACACCCGCTCGCTGGCCCCCTGGGCGGTGGTGCTGCTGCTCGCCGCCGCCGTCGTCTTCGGCTGCACCCAGGTCCGCCGCTACTACGGTGGCCAGCTCGCCCTGGACGTCCAGCACGACATGCGCAGCGACCTGTTCCGCTCGCTCGGCCGACTCGACGGCCACCGCCAGGACCGCCTGGACACCGGCCAGGTGGTCGGGCGCGCGACCTCCGACCTCCAGCTGATCAACGGCCTGCTCTCGATGCTGCCGATGATGACCGGCTACCTGCTGATGTTCGTCATGTCGCTGGCCGTGATGATCTGGCTCTCCCCGCCGCTGACCCTGATAGCCGTGGTGATGGGCCCCGTGCTGTGGTGGATCACCGTCCTCAGCCGCAAGCGGCTGTTCCCCGCCACCTGGGCCGCCCAACAGGAGGCGGCCGCCGTCGCGGGCGTGGTGGACGGTGCGATCGGCGGGGTCCGGGTGGTCAAGGGGTTCGGCCAGGAGACGCAGGAGCTGGGCAAGCTGGAGCGGGCCTCCCGCGACCTGTTCGCCGCCCGGCTCCGGGCGATCCGGCTCAACGCCCGCTACAACCCGGCGATGCAGGCCATCCCCGCGCTCGCGCAGGTCGCGGTGCTGGCCTTCGGCGGCTGGCTGGCCGTCGACGGCCAGGTCTCGCTCGGAACCTTCGTCGCCTTCTCCACCTACGTCGCGCAGATGACCGGCCCGGTGCGGATGCTCACCATGGTCATCACGGTCGGCCAACAGGCGCGGGCGGGGGTGGAGCGCGTCCTCCAGCTGATCGACGAGCGCCCGCTGGTCCAGGAGCGCCCGGACGCGCTCACCCTGGACCTCACCGGAGACGGCACCTGCGACGGAGCCACCGCCGGCACCCGCGAGAGCACCACTGCGGGCCCCCGCACCTCCGACGTCGCGTTGGAGTTCGACCAGGTCGAGTTCCGCTACGACCCCGAGCACCCCGCCCCCGTGCTGCACGGCCTCAGCCTGAAGCTCGCGCCCGGCGAGACCCTCGCCCTGGTCGGGGCCTCCGGCTCCGGCAAGTCGACGGTGGCGCAACTGGTGCCGCGCTTCTACGACCCGGCGGCCGGTGTCGTCCGGCTCTACGGTCACGACCTTCGCGACCTCACCCTGGACTCGGTCCGCGCGGCGGTCGGCATCGTCCCCGAAGAGAGCTTCCTGTTCTCCGAGTCGGTCCGCACCAACATCGCCTACGGCCGCCCGGACGCCACGGACGAGCAGATCCTGGCGGCCGCACGCGCCGCCCAGGCCGACGAGTTCATCCGCGCCCTGCCGGACGGCTACGAGACCAAGGTCGGCGAGCAGGGCCTGACCCTCTCCGGCGGCCAGCGCCAGCGGATCGCGCTGGCCCGGGCGATCCTCACCGACCCCCGGATCCTGCTGCTGGACGACGCCACCTCCGCGGTGGACCCGCAGATCGAGGCGGAGATCCACGACGCGCTGCGCTCGGTGATGACCGGCCGCACCACGCTGCTGATCGCCCACCGCCGCTCGACCCTCCAACTCGCCGACCGGATCGCCGTCCTGGACCACGGTCGGCTGCTGGACATCGGGACGCACGAGGAACTCGACGCCCGATGTCCCCAGTACCGGGCCCTGATCACCGATCCCGAGGCCGGCCGCACCCCCCGGCCGTCCGAGGTCGAGCCGGCCTCCGAGCCGATTGACGCGCCGACCTCCGCGCACATCGCCGAGCACGCCTCCGAGCCGGCACGCGAGCCGGCACGCGGGCAGGCACGCGGGCAGGCACGTGGGCAGGTGCAAGAACAGGCACAAGAGGAGGCACCAGAGCAGGCCCCGGCGACGCCCCCCGCCCTCCCCACCCCCGCCCTGGTCAAGGCGGCCCGCACCGCCGACCCCGACCTGCTCACCAAGGTCGCCGCCCTCCCGCCGGCCGCCGACTCCCCGGCGGTCCCCCGCGCCCAGGCCGAGGCCGGTGACCCGGACTTCACCCTCCGCCGCCTGCTGCGCCCCTTCCGCGCCCCGCTCGCCCTCGCCCTCCTGCTCGTCGCCCTCGACGCGGGCGCCGGCCTGGTGCTGCCCGTGCTGATCCGGCACGGCATCGACCAGGGCGTGAGCAAGGCCCTGATGTCCGGGGTCGCCGTGGCCGCACTCACCGCGCTCGTCGTGGTGCTGCTGGACTGGGTGGTGCAGAGCGCCGAGAACCGGGTCAGCGGCCGTACCGGTGAGCGGGTGCTCTACACGCTCCGGCTCAAGATCTTCGCCCACCTCAACCGGCTCGGCCTGGACTACTACGAGCGCGAGCTGTCCGGCCGGATCATGACCCGGATGACCACCGACCTGGACTCGCTGACGTCCTTCCTGCAGACGGGCGTGGTCACCGCCGCGGTCAGCGTGCTGACCTTCGCCGGGATCTTCGCCGCGCTGCTGATCATCGACGCCGGCCTGGCCCTGGTGGTCTTCGCGGTGCTGCCCCTGCTGGTGATCGCCACGCTGGTGTTCCGCAGGAAGTCCAGGGACCAGTACGAGCTGTCCCGGGACCTCATCAGCACCGTCAACGCCGATCTGCAGGAGAACGTGGCCGGCATGCGGATCGTCCAGGCCTTCCGCCGCCTGGACACCAACACCGACCGCTTCGTCGCCCGGGGCGTCGCCTACCGCGAGGCCCGGGTGCGCGCGCAGCTGTACATCTCGCTGTACTTCCCGTTCGTCCAGTTCCTCTCCAGCGTGGCCGCCGCACTGGTGCTGATCGTGGGCGCGGCCCGGGTCGACGCCGGGACGCTGACGGTCGGCGCGCTGGTCGCGTACCTGCTGTACATCGATCTGTTCTTCGCGCCGGTCAACCAGCTGTCCCAGGTGTTCGACGGCTACCAGCAGGCCTCGGTGGGACTCGGCCGGATCCGGGAGCTGCTGCGCACCCCGACCACCACGGCCGAGGTGGCCGACCCCGTCCCGGTGCCCAAGGGGCTGCGCGGTGAGATTTCCTTCGAGGGCGTCGGCTTCGCCTACAACGGCGGTGCGGACGGCGCCCCGAGCGTGCTGACCGGCGTGGATCTGCACATACCGGCCGGGCAGACGGTGGCCCTGGTGGGCGAGACCGGTGCCGGCAAGTCGACGCTGGTGAAGCTGGTCGCCCGGTTCTACGACGCGACGGCGGGCACCGTGCGGGTGGACGGCGTCGACCTCACCCGCTTCGACCTGGCGCAGTACCGCCACCGGTTGGGCGTGGTGCCGCAGGAGGCGTACCTGTTCGCGGGCACGGTGCGCGAGGCGATCGCCTACGGCCGGCCCGACGCCTCGGCGGCCGAGGTGGAGGCGGCGGCACGGGCGGTGGGCGCGCACGACATGATCGTCCGGCTGTCCGGAGGCTACGACCACGAGGTCGCGGGCCGCGGCCGCAACCTCTCCGCGGGCCAGCGCCAGTTGATCGCCCTGGCCCGGGCCGAACTGGTCGATCCGGACATCCTGCTGCTCGACGAGGCGACCGCGGCACTCGACCTGGCCACCGAGGCGGCGGTCAACCAGGCCGCGGACCGGCTCAGCGGTGGCCGCACCACGCTGGTCATCGCCCACCGGCTGACCACCGCCGAGCGCGCCGACCGGGTCGTCGTGCTGGACCACGGCCGGGTGGTCGAGGACGGCACGCACACCGAACTGCTCGCCCGGGGCGGCACGTACGCCCGGCTCTGGCAGGCGTTCATCGCGGACGGCCACCCGGCGGTCGAGGCCGTCGCCGCCGGGTAGTCCGCCGCCCGGGAACTGTTCTGGGAGCCGCCTGGCGGGCCGTCGTGTGCGGTCGGGCGCGCCCGTCCGTCGGGTGCGGCCCGCCACCTCCGGTCCGTCGTGTCCGGCCGGTCAGGCGGCGATCAGCGAGGCCAGCAGGCCGGAGGCGTCGATCCCGCGCGGGAGGTCGCTGACCTGCCCGTCCCCGACCTCGACCACCCGCCAGCCGGAGCCGTCGGCCCGGCTGGCGAGGTCGGTGGTGATGAAGCGGCAGCCGAGCGTCCGGACCAGGGGCTGGACGCCGGTGAGGTCGGGCTCGACGGTGCGGTGCGGCGCGTCCGGGTGTGGCCCGACCAGGACGGGTTCGCCGTCCAGCCACCACACCCGCGCCTCCACGGCCCGCCCGTCCCCGCCGCCCGACCGGTCGGCCGAGCCACCGCCCGAGCCATCGTCCACTCCGTCGGCCGAGCCACCGCCCGTGCCATCGGCCCGGCGCTCGAACTCCTCGTACCGCCGCAGCACCACCCCGCCGGCCAGGAACTCGCCCTGCAGCTCGACGAACCGCGCCACCACCCGCCGGACGGCCGCCGGATCGGCCAACTCGGGGATGTAACAGGCCTCGTGCCACTCGTGCTTGCGCGACTTCACGTAGTCCTTGACGATCGCCGGCCCGCTCCCGCCGAGCCGCGCCACGGCGGCGGCCAGCTCCGCCGGCCGGGGCGCGACCGTGCCGGCGGTGGGGATCCACACGCTGGGCGGGGTCGCCCCCTCGAACACGCCGTACCAGCCTGGCAGTTCGTGTGCCGTCAGGTATCCGGCCGCGCTGGTCAGCAGGGCGCCGCCGCGTACGGCGAGTGCGGTGGCGAAGCCGGCGTAGCGGTCGGACGGGAGCATCCAGCCCCGGTACCAGAGCGGACCGCCGTCCCGGGGCACCTGCCCGACCGCCTCCTCGGCATGCCCGGCGAGTAGCGCGTCGTGGTCGACCAGGTGGTGCTCGCCGCCCAACTCCCGTAGCAGCCGGGCCTCCCAGGCGAAGTGCGGGTCGGGTCGGCGCGGGTTGAGCGGGTCGGCGGGGAAGAGGATCGCGGGTACGGGCATGGCCGTCAGGGTAAGGCCCCGAGCGGGGCGGCGTCGGCGGCTTTCGCGCCGTCAAACCCGCTCGACGACCCGGCCGGGGTGCTGGGAGAGTGATCCGATGCGAAATCTGCTGAGACCCCGCACCCGCGTCCCCCGGCAGGCGGCACGCACGGTCGTCCTGGACGAGAGCGGCTCGGTCTTCCTGCTCCGTTCGGACAACGACGAGGTCGGCGTCCACTGGACCATGCCGGGTGGCGGGTTGGAGCCCGGCGAGACCCCGTGGACCGGTGCCCGGCGCGAGCTCTGGGAGGAGACCGGTTGGAGCGACCTCGAACCCGGCCCACTGCTCTGCACCTGGGAGCACGACTTCACCTGGCACGGCACTCCGGTGCGCCAGCACGAGCACATCTACCTCACCACCGGACCGCACCGCGGCCCGGTCGGTGACGTCAGCGCGGTGCACGCCGAGGACCGGATCCTCGACTGGCGCTGGTGGACCCCGGCCGACCTGGCCGATGAGAACGCCGATGCCCTCTGGCCGCCCCGACTGCCGGAGCTGCTGGACACCGTCCGCGAGGGCTGGGCCGTCGACGGCCGCATCCCGGTGCCCGTCGACCTCGGCTTCGTCCCGAACATCCCGGCCCCCCGCTGACGGCCGCCTACTGACGGCCACCCGCTGACGGTCACCTGCCGACGGCCGGCCGACCGCACAGCCGACCGATGCCCGCCGCAGACGGGCCCCGAACGCACGCCGCTGCCAGCCACGTCGCCGCAGGCGCGCCGTGACGAACGCACGCCCCTACGGGCGCCCGCCGCGCCGGACCCGCCCGGCCGGGCCGGACTCCCAGCCGTGCAGGTCCAGCTCCCGGTCGTGCAGCGCGCAAGGGTTCATGAGCACGGTCAGCTGCGCGTCGGCCAGCCGCTCGTAGGCGAGCCCGGTCGCGGAGAGCAGATGCTCGGTCGGCACCGAGACGGCGATGGCGGGGCGCCACGCGGGCAGCACGATCAGGCTGGTGCCGCGGCCGATCCGGACCGGCTCCGCCGTCACTCGGACCGGTGCCCGCTCCTCCGGTCGCCCGACGGCCTCGGGCTGGTTCGGGCTGCCGCCGATCAGGATGCCGAGCGGTGTCTCGGCCCGCGCCATGTCGGAGTCGACGGCCGACGGTGCTGCCACCGGCCCGACGGCACCGGCGAGTTCACCCGTGCCCGGCGCGGCCGCCGCCCGGGCCGCACCCGGGAGGCCGGTCGAGGCCGCAGGCGTGGCGGGCGCCGTGGATGTCGTCGCGGCCGCCGTGGACACCGTCATGGAGGGCTCGGCCGCGGCCGTCTCCCGTGCGGTCGCCTCCTGCCCGGTTGCGGCGGCCTGCGGGTGCATCCGGCGCAGCCGGCGCGAAGGCGAGGGGCGCCGGGAGCCGGTGGTCCGCAGTTCCTCGCGTGCCGCGCGCAGCACGGGGACGGCCCGGTCACCCTCCGGGAGGGCTGGCGGCCGGTGGAACCGGACGTACTCGGCCTCGCCCCCGACGCCCGGAGCCTCGCCGTCGCCCGGGACGTCGGCACGGTTCGCGCCGTGCGCACCGCGTGCCTCGTCCTCGTCGCTCTCGGCGCTCTCGCCGAGCAGCGCCCGCACCTCCGAGACCGGCCGCCGGCACGCGGCCGCCAGTTCGGCGACCGAGCGGCCTTGGGCGCGCGCGGCCCGCAGCCGGTCGGCCAGCGCCGACCGCAGCCGCGACGTGGTCGGATCGTCCGTCGCCGCCGGCTCGCCCGCAGCAGCAGCGGGCACGACCGCCGCCGACTCGCCTGTCGTAGCAGCGGGGACAGCGGCAGGCTCGCCCGCAGCAGCGGGGACAGCCGTCGCCAAGTCGTCCGCCGCAGCAGTCGGGTCGCCCCCCGCCGCGCCCTCCCGTCCGCGCGGCTGCGGCACCGAGTCGTGGCGTGCGCCGCCGACTTGGCGCGGTCCGCCGGCCGTACCGGACGGGGCGGAGCCCGGAGCGCAGCCCGGGCCGGTCTCGGCGGCCGTCGCGATGGAGCAGCGCGCGGCGGACGGGGGCGCGGATCCGGCGCTGTCCCCGGGCGGGCCGGGCAGGGACGGGTCGGTTGCGGCGGTGTGGAGCGAGGTCATCGGCACGGGCCCTTCGGCGGACGGTCCCGATGATCCTCCCGCACCGCGCGACCAGCTCCAAGCATCAGTTCCGGGGGTGTGCGCGAGACCACCGCCCGTCCCTACACCGTGTGTCGGCTCAAGTGCCGGGCGCGACGAAGCCCTTGAGGTCGACGAGCACCGCGTTGGCCGCCATGACGCCGAGCCCGAGGAACCAGGTCTCGTCCGAAACCGGCCGGGCCTGACCGGACTTGACCGCGCCGAGGGTCTTCCAGAGCGCGCCGCCGAGCACCGCGTCCTGGTTGGTGGAGCTCGGGGTGCCGTACACGCCGTAGAAGATCCAGTCGGCGTCGGCCTTGTCGATCTGCTCCGGGCTGATCTCCACCGCGAGTTCCCTGACCCGCTCGATCTCGGGCTGCGGCAGCGGTACGTCGGTGAGGATGGTGCCGATGAAGGACAGCTCGGCGTACAGCCGGGTGCGGCCGGGCATGAAGCGCAGCGGCGTGATGGTGGGCCGCTTGTCGCCGAGCTTGGCGCCGATCGCGGTGGCGGCCGCCTGGTACGCGTCGAGCTGGGCCTTGGCCTCCGCCTCCAGGCCGAACGGGCTGGCGTTGAGCTGGAAGTTCTGCTTCCAGGGGTAGCCGGGGCGCAGTGAGAAGACGGTCGGCGCGATCTTGGACAGCTGCGCGTACTGGTCCTGGGCACGCAGCTGGCTGCCGAGGATCAGGTCGGGCTTGAGCGCGGCGATGGCCTCCAGGTTGAGGCTGTTGATGGTGCCGACGTTGGCCGGGTTGCCGGCCTTGTCCTTGAGGTAGGACGGCAGGGACTTGGATCCGTCGGTGTAGACGATGCCCACCGGCTGGATGCCGAGCGACACGACGTTGTCGAGCTCGCCGGTGTCCAGCACGACGACCCGGGTGGGCTTGGCGGGGATGACGGTCTCGCCCATGGCGTGCTTGACGGTGCGCGGGTAGACGCCGGGGGCGGCGTCGGTGCCGAAGCCCTTCATCTTCTCGATCACGGTGGCGTAGTCGTCGCCGCCCTGCTTGACCGACTTCTGGTCGGCCGAGGCGCCGCCGGATCCCGGCGTCGCGCCGCCGCTGCCGCCCGATCCGCCCGAGCTGCCGCAGGCGGTGAGCAGCCCGCCGAGGCCGAGTACCGCCCCGCCGGCGATCCCGGCGGAGAGGAACCTGCGGCGGGAGGGGGTGCGGGGAACGAGGGCCAGGTCGTCGGAGTTGGGGGCCACGCGACGCTCCTTCGCGGTCGAGGTTAGGTGAGGCAAACCTATCCGACGCGCGAGGAGTGGGGTGCCACGGGCTACTCGGGCCACGGGTCGAACCGTCTCAAACCTTGACATAAAGGAGAAATTCTCTTGACCCCAACCCTTTGAAACAAAGGTACACGGGTTAACGCGCCGTTAATGCATCGCCCCGCATGGCCTCTCTGGGAACGAATCGAAGCAAGTGGTTTAGATCACCAAGAGTTGGTCTACTCAACCTTCCATGCTCGCGCCTAGGGTGCGCTGGTGTTTGATCAGCAGCTCTCAGAGCACACAAGCAGCGGCCGGGCAATGGCGCCCGGCGCTCCGCAGGGTGCCCCGGTCAGTGGCATCAGTGGTGGAGTCCCCGACCAGGGGACGGCTGGGGGAGCGGGGGACAAGGGTCTACGGGGCAACTCGGTGGGCCTGTTGAGCAGTGTGGTTCTGGGCGTCTCCACGGTCGCCCCGGTCTACTGCCTGACCGCGACACTCGGGCCGACCGTCACCGCGGTCGGCGTGCAGATGCCGGCCGTGTTCCTGGCCGGCTTCCTGCCGATGCTGCTCGTCGCGTTCGCCTACAAGGAGCTGAACAAGGACTTCCCGGACTGCGGGACGTCCTTCACCTGGACGGTCAAGGCCTTCGGCCCCCGGGTCGGCTGGATGGCCGGCTGGGGCCTGACCGTGGCGACCATCATCGTGCTCTCCAACCTGGCCGGGGTCGCGACCAACTTCCTCTACCTGATGCTCGGTGAGATGACCGGCAGCAGCTGGGTCGCCGGGCTCGACCAGAACAAGGCCGTCCATCTGCTCACCGTCGTCCTGCTGATCGGCGGTGCCACCGCGATGAGCTACCGGGGGATGACGGCCACCAAGTGGTTCCAGTACAGCCTGGTCGGCCTCCAACTCGCCGTGCTGGTGCTGTTCTCGGTCATCGCCATCGCCAAGGCCGCCGCCGGCGACCTGCCCGACTCGATCGGCTTCTCGCTCTCCTGGCTGAACCCGCTCCAGGTCAGCTCCTTCAGCGCGTTCACCGCCGGCCTGTCGCTGTCGATCTTCATGTACTGGGGCTGGGACACCTGCCTCACCATGAACGAGGAGACCCTCGGCAGCGCCAAGACACCCGGCCGCGCTGCGATGATCTCCATGGTCACCCTGGTCGGCTCGTACCTGCTGGTCGCGATCGCCTCCCAGATGTTCGCGGGCGTCGGCTCCACCGGCTCCGGCCTCGGCAACCCCGAGACCGCCGACAACGTCTTCTCCGCGCTCGCCCGCCCGGTGCTCGGCTCGCCCTGGAGCATCCTGCTCTTCCTGGCCGTCGTCGCCAGCGCCGCCGCCAGCCTGCAGACCACCTTCATCCCGGTGGCTCGCACCCTGCTCGCGATGAGCGCCTACCGCGCCGTGCCGCCGCGCTTCGGTGCCGTCCACCCGCGCTTCCGCACGCCGGGGTACGCCACCGTCGCAGCCGGGATCGCCACCGCCGTCTTCTACGTCGGCATGAGCCTGATCAGCGAGAACGTCGTCCAGGACACCATCCTGGCGCTCGGCCTGATGATCTGCTTCTACTACGCGCTGACCGCGTTCGCCTGCGTCTGGTACTTCCGCCGCTCGCTGCGCGCCAGCTTGCGCGACCTGCTCCTCAAGGGCGCCGCTCCACTGCTCGGCGGCGTGCTGCTGAGCGCGGTCTTCCTGCAGACCCTCACCGACGCCTGGAGTCCGGACTACGGCAGCGGCGCCGTCTTCGGCATCGGCTCGGTGTTCGTCATCGGCGTCGGCATCCTGCTGCTCGGCGCCGTGCTGATGACCTGCTACGGCCTGGTGCGGCCGGAGTTCTTCCGCGGCGAGACGCTGCGCAAGGACACCCCCGCGTTGGTCGTCGAGGACTGAACCGACCACGGCGAGGACCGAACCGACCACGGCGCCGGCAACCGGCGCTATGCTCGAACGCATGAAGCTTCACACGGGCCTGTGCTGGTGGCCGTCCTAGGGACGGCCACCCCTCATGCTCGAACAGGGCCGTCCGGAATGGACGGCCCTGTTGCGTTTCCCATGGAACCGGGCCCCGCCCCGGACGGCCGCCACCACCGCCGTACCGAGGAGACACCCGATGACCACCGCGACGACCACGACCACCGAGGCCGCGACCACCGCAACGAGCGAGACCACGACCGCCGAGACCGCGGCCTCCACCGCCACCTTCACCGCCGACCCGGCCACCCACCGCGTCCTCACCGGGGACCGCCCCACCGGACTGCTCCACCTCGGCCACTACTTCGGCACCCTGCGCAACCGCGTCCGACTGCAGAACGAGGGCGTCGAGATGTTCGTCGTGATCGCCGACTACCAGGTCATCACCGACCGGGACATCGCCGACCGGCTCGCCGAGCACACCGAGAACCTCGTCCTCGACTACCTCGCGGCCGGACTCGACCCCGACCGCGCCACGATCTTCGCGCACAGCGCCGTCCCCGCCCTCAACCAGCTGCTCCTGCCCTTCCTCAGCCTGGTCAGCGTCGCCGAACTGAACCGAAACCCCACCGTCAAGGACGAGATCGCGCACTCCCGCCAGTCCGCCGTCAACGGGCTGATGTTCACCTATCCCGTCCACCAGGCCGCCGACATCCTCTTCTGCAAGGCGAACCTCGTCCCGGTCGGCCAGGACCAGCTGCCCCACCTCGAAGTCGCCCGCACCGTCGCCCGCCGCTTCAACGAGCGCTACCCGCACGTCGACGGTGGCGCCGTCTTCCCCGCTCCCCAGGCCCTGCTCTCCGACGCTCCGATGCTGCTCGGCACCGACGGCGGCAAGATGAGCAAGAGCCGGGGCAACGCCATCCCGCTCGGCGCCACCGAGGACGAGACCGCCCGGGCCATCCGCGGTGCCAGGACGGACGCCGACCGCCGGATCGACTACGACCCGGTCAACCGCCCCGAGGTCTCCGGCCTCCTCCTGCTCGCCGCGCTCTGCCAGGACCGCGCGCCCGAGGAGATCGCCGAGGAGATCGGCGACCGCGGCGCCGCCGCGCTCAAGCGCACCGTCACCGACTCCGTCAACGAGCACCTCCGCCCCCTGCGCACCCGCCGCGCCGAACTCGCCACCGACCGCGGACACCTGCGCCAGGTCCTGCGCGACGGGGCCGAACGAGCCAACGCCATCGCCGACGCCACCCTCGACGAGGTCAGGGCGGTGATGGGGTCGATCTGAAGAGCGGCCCCAGCAGCCCGAGCGACCCCGCGTCCTCGGCCCACTGACCCACCGACATCGACCGGTAGACGTCGGCCTGCGGACGTCGACCCGCGGACATCGGTTCGTCGACACGGGGGCATATCGTCACCGGGCGGCCTCGACCACATCGAGGCCGCCCGTACCCGGCCTCCCCCGAAAGGTGACCCGGCCCATGGACCAGCACCCGACCACGCCCGGCCAGGGGCTGACCCGCCCGCCGCACCTGCGCCCCGGCGACCACATCGCCGTCGTCGCCCCCAGCGGCCCGATCGACCCCCAGCGGCTCACCGACGGCTGCGCGATCCTCCGCTCCTGGGGGCTGCGCGTCACCGTCGCCCGGCACGTCCTCGACACCCACCCCACCCTCGGCTACCTCGCCGGCACCGACGCCGACCGCGCCGCCGACCTCCAGTCCGCCTGGCTCGACCCCACCGTCGACGCCGTCATCTGCGCCCGCGGCGGCTACGGCGTCCACCGCATGGTCGACCTGCTCGACTGGGACGCCATGCGCGCCGCCCCGCCCAAGCCGTTCATCGGCTTCAGCGACGTCTCCTCCCTGCAGGAGGCCTTCGCCCAGCGCCTCGGCATCGCCACCCTGTACGGGCCGATGAGCGCGGCCGGCTCCTTCATCACCGACGGACCGACCGCCGAGCACCTGCACCGCACCCTCTTCGAGCCCGCGGCCACCACCGTGCTCACCTCACCCACCGCCACCGCCCTCGTCCCCGGCCGGGCCCGGGGCGTCACCGCGGGCGGCTGCGTGCACGTCCTCGCGGCCGAGCGCGGCACCCCCGCCGCCCGACCGTCCTACGCCGGCAGCATCCTGATCCTGGAAGACGTCAACGAGCACCCCTACCAGCTCGACCGGCTCCTCACCCAGTTCCTGCGCTCCGGAGCGTTCGACGGGGTCGCCGGCATCGCGCTCGGCTCCTGGGACGGCTGCGGGCGGCTCGACCGGGTCCGGGACGTCATGCTCGACCGCCTCGCCCCGCTCGGAATACCCGTCATCTGGGAACTCGGCTTCGGCCACTGCCCGTCCACACTGACCGTCCCGCTCGGCGTCCCCGCCCTGCTCGACGCCGATGCCGGGACCCTCACCCTGGAGGTGCCCGCCCTCGCCGGGCGGTAAGGCCCGTGCCCGGGCGGTGAGTAGGGTGCGGCCATGAACGCGGACCGCCTCACCGCCCTCGCCCTCGGCTTCCTCGGGGGCCCGGGCAGTAACGCCCGTACGATCCTCGGACTTGCCGGCCCGCCCGCCGCCGGCAAGTCCACCCTGGCCCGGTACCTGGTCGCCGAGATCGAACGTGCCGCGGGCCCCGGCAGCGCCGCGTACGTGCCGCTCGACGGCTTCCACCTCTCCGCCGCCCAACTGGACCGCCTCGACCTGACCCACCGCAAGGGCGCCCCCGCCACCTTCGACGCCCACGGCTACGTCGCCCTGCTGCGCCGCATCGCCGCCGACCGCTTCCAGGACATCTACGTCCCCGACTTCGACCGGACGCTCGACGAACCGGTCGCCGCCCGGCACGTCGTCCGCCCGCAGACCCGCCTCGTCATCACCGAGGGCAACTACCTCGCCTCCACCGACACCCCGTGGCCGGACGCCCGCCGCCTGCTGCGCGAGCTTTGGTACGTGGACACCGACGACGCCCTCCGCGAGGAGCGCCTGCTCCGCCGCCACCGCGACGGCGGCCGCGACGAGGACACGGCCCGCCGCTGGGTCACCGGCAACGACCACCCCAACGGCGAGTACGTGAAGGCCGGCCGCTCGCTCTGTACCCGGACCATCCCCGGAATCGGTTTGCCCGAGACGCCGGACGGGGGTAGTGTTCTCTAGTCGCTCGGCAGGGAGCACCGGACACGCGTTTGCGCGGACGGTCCCGGAGCGGCCAATCCTTCGAAACACCACTTCCCGGTTCGAGCTGGGTCGCGTCTTGTCGCGTCTCGGTTCTTATTCGGCGTGCTCGTTTTATTGGGTTGCGGTCGGATTCGCTTTTCGGAGCGGGGATCGGCTAG
>NZ_JBIUYE010000015.1:0-258358 GCF_044744365.1 Kitasatospora sp. NPDC087314 | reverse complement strand
GGAGGCGCCGCCGCCGCCGTGGACGTGCAGGTCGACGAAGCCGGGGACGACGGTGTAACCGGTCAGGTCGAGGTCGCCGGGTTCGCTCTCGCCGCGGAGGCCAGCGATGCGGTCGCCCTCGACGGCCAGGCGGTCGCCCTCGACGACGGCGCCGGGCAGGACCAGCCGGGCCCCGGTCAGCGCGGTACGGTCACGGTCCGCGGTGGTCACGCGGTCACCTCCATGGAGAGCAGATCCCAGGCGAGCAGGCCCGCGCCCAGGGACGCGGCGGTGTCTTTGAGCATGGCGGGTACGACCTTCGGGGGCATCTGGAAGGTCAGGCGCTCGGTGACCGCCGTGCGCAGCGGAGCGAAGAGCGTGTCGCCGGCCTCGGCCAGCCCGCCGCCGACGATCACCGTGGACGGGTCGAGCAGGCTCTGGGCGAGCACGATCCCGTCGGCCAGGGCGTCGACGGCGCCTTGCCAGACCGCGAGCGCGCGGTCGTCCCCGGCGTCCACCGCGGCGGCGCAGGATGCCGCGTCGGCGTCGGGGTCGCCGCTGGCCGCGGCCCAGGCGCGGGACACGGCGGAGGCGGAGGCGAGCGTCTCCAGGCAGCCGCGGGCGCCGCAGCCGCACTGCGGTCCGCCCGGGCGGACCACGACGTGGCCGATCTCGCCGCCGTAGCCGTGGGCGCCGGCCTCGATCCGGCCGCTGATGCCGATGGCGCCGGCGATGCCGGTGCCCAGCGCGACGAACAGAAAGCGGTCGACGCCCCGGCCGGCGCCGAGCCGGCCCTCGGCCAGGCCGCCCGAGCGCACGTCGTGGCCGAGCGCGACGGGGATGGCGGTGTCGTCGGGGCCGGCCAGGCGCTCGCCCAGCAGCTTGCGCAGCGGGAGGTCCCGCCAGCCGAGGTTGGCCGAGTAGACCGCGATGCCGTTCCTCTCGTCGATCGTGCCCGGGACGGCCACGCCGGCCGCGAGCGGAGCGACGCCGAAGCGGCTTCGGCCCTCGTCCGCCAGGCCGGCGGCGAAGTCGAGGATGGCGGCGACCACGGCGTCCGTGCCGTGCTCCCGCCCGGTCGGTCGGCGTGCTTCGAACAGCACGGAGCCGTCCTGGGCGAGCAGCGCGGCCTTCATGCCGGTGCCGCCTACATCGAGTGCGATGACGTGCTTCACGGAGGACAGTTTCCCTTGGTCGGGTAGAAGAGGTCTAGTCCAGTTGTCGGATTGGTCTGGTCCAAACGAGGTGAGCTTTGTCGCAGATGAGTGCGGTGTGCGGGGCTTTGTGCCGGACGCCGGACGTTCACTTTCTGTTGCGCATCGTGCAATGACCTCCGCACTTCGATAACTACTCGGCGGGTGCGGCGGAGTGGTGTGGACCACTGCCCGGTGGATTTGGCAGTGTTGCGCGTCCCCCTCCCGGATTTCCCCGTCCGGACGCAGTTCTCCCTGAAGGCGGTACCCGCGTTGAACAGGCGCGCCCACGTTCCCACCCGCGTCCTCGGTGCCGCGCTGGCCGGAGCACTGGTGCTCACCGCCGTCAGCGCGTGCGGCGGGCAGGACGGCGGGCCGGTCACCCTCAAGCTGGTCGCCGCCGACTACGGGGAGAGCGCCGAGACCAGCTCCAAGCTGTACTGGGACGAGGTCGTGCGCGGCTTCGAGGCCGCCAACCCCGGCATCAAGGTCGACGTCGAGGTGGACAGCTGGACCGACATCGGCAAGAAGGTCGACGACATGATCGCGGCCGGCAAGTCCCCCGACCTGCTGCAGACCGGCGGCTTCGCCGACCAGGTCGCCGCGGACCGGCTGTACCCGGCCGCCGACGTGCTCTCGATGGACACCCAGGCCAAGTTCCTGGACACCTTCGCGCACGCCGGCCAGGTGATCGGCACCCAGTACGGCATCCCGTTCGTGTCCTCCTCCCGGGTGCTCTTCTACAACAAGGCGATCTTCCGCCAGGCCGGCATCACCCAGCCGCCGACCACCTGGAACGAGCTGCGCCAGGACGCCGAGAAGATCAAGGCCAAGGTGCCGGGCGTGACCCCGTACGGGCTGCCGCTCGGGCCGGAGGAGGCCCCGGCCGAGTCCATGCTGTGGACGCTGAGCGGCGGCGGCAGCCTCTCCGACGACGTCGGCAACTACACCATCGACAGCGCCCAGAACCAGGCCACCTTCGGCTGGCTGAAGAACAACCTGGTGAGCACCGGGCTGACCTATCCGGACCCGGGCAAGATGAACCGCACCCCGGTGTTCCAGGACTTCGCGGCCGGGAAGGTCGCGATGCTGAACGGGCACCCGACGCTGCTGCGGATGGCCACCGCCGGGAAGATCGACTTCGGGACGGCGGCGATCCCGAAGAAGGACGGCGTGGGCAAGACCGGCAGCCTCGGCGTCGCGGACTGGATGATGGCGTTCAAGGCCAACGGGCACAAGAACGAGATCAAGAAGTTCCTGTCCTTCGTCTACACCCGCGACTACCAGCTGAAGTTCGACGAGCAGTACAACCTGCTGCCGGTCACCCAGGACGCGTTCACCCAGATGACCTCGGACCCGAAGCACGAGGACCTCAAGCAGTTCGCGGTCGGGCTCACCAACGCCAGCTTCTACCCGTTCGGGGACCCGGCCTGGGGCGAGGTCAGCAACCGGATCAAGGCCGGGATCGGCGAGTCCGTCACCGGGGACCCGAAGCAGGTGCTCACCGGGCTGCAGGACGCGGCGGTCAAGGAGGCGGCCCGGGTCCGCAAGTGAACCCGGGCCGGGGGGCTGAGGCGGCTGAGGCGTCCGAGGGGTTTCGGGGCTCTCAGGGGAGGGTGATGGCGTAGGCCTTGCGGAGCGTCTCGTGGACGGTCCAGGTGGTCCGGTCGCCCTCGCGCAGCACGGCGCAGTCGCCCGGGCCGACCTCCAGGGTCGGGCCGCCCTCGATCTCGATGGTGGCCCGGCCGCTGAGCACCACGAACATCTCGTCCGCCTCGGTGTCGGTGACCACGCCCGGGGTGATCTGCCAGATGCCGCGCAGCTGGCGGCCGTCGGGGGACTCGGACAGGACCCGGCCGGAGACCTCCGGGGTGCCGGAGACGATCTGGGCCGGGTCGAGCGGGTCGGGTTCGAGGTCGGCGGTGGGGATGTGCACGGCGAAGCTGGGCGTGGTCATACCGCCGACGCTAGCCGGGGCGGCCGGGCGCCGGGGGGCGCAGAGTGTGTCGGGCTCACGCGCGAGAATGACACTCCGTAGTGACGGCGGAGGTGGCCTGGTGGGCGAGCTGAGTGAGCGGGACCTGGCGGTGCTGGCCCTGGAGGGGCGGCAGTGGCGGACGGCCGGGGCCAAGGAGCGGGCGATCCGGGAGGAGCTGGGGCTCTCCTCCACCCGGTACTACCAGCTGCTGAACGCGCTGCTGGACCGGCCGGAGGCGCTGGCGCACGCCCCGGTGCTGGTGAACCGGCTCCGGCGGATCCGGGAGGCCCGGCGGGCCGCGCGGTAGCGGGCCGGGGCCACGGGGTATGGGCTCGGGCATGGGCTTCGAGGAGATGGTGACGCCGACCACCGACGCCGGCCGGGACGGCCTCCGGGCGATCCTGGCCGGGCCGGATGACGCGGTGATCGCGCTGGACTTCGACGGGACGCTGGCGCCGATCGTCCCCGATCCGGACCGGGCCAGGGCGCATCCGGGGGCGGCGGCCGCGCTGCGGGCGCTGGTGCCGCTGGTGCGGGCCGTGGTGGTGGTGACCGGGCGGCCGGCCGCGCTGGCGGCGGAGTACGGCGCCTTGGCCGGGCTGCCCGGGGTCGTGGTGCTCGGGCACTACGGCGCCGAGCGCTGGGAGGGCGGCGAGGTGACCGCGCCGCCGGTGCACCCCGGGGTGGCCGGGGCACGGGCGGCGCTGCCGGGCCTCCTGGCGGCGGCGGGGGCGCCCGAGGGGACGTGGGTGGAGGACAAGGGGCGCTCGCTGGCGGTGCACACCCGGCGTACGGCGGCACCGGAGGAGGCGCTGGAGCTGCTGCGGGCGCCGGTCGGCGAGCTGGCGGCCGGGCACGGGCTGGTGGTGGAGCCCGGGCGGCTGGTGCTGGAGCTGCGGCCGCCGGGGGTGGACAAGGGCGCGGCGCTGACCGGCTTCCTGCGCGAGCGCGGGGCCCGTTCGGTGCTGTACGCGGGGGACGACCTCGGGGACGTGGCGGCCTTCGCGGCGGTGGAGAAGCTGCGCGGTGAGGGGGTGGCGGGGCTGCTGGTGTGCAGTGGAGCGGTGGGGGACGCGCCGGTGCGCGAACTCGCCGACCGGGCGGACCTGGTGGTCCCGGGCCCGGCCGGCGTGGTGGGGCTGCTGGCGGCGCTGGGGGAGGCCCTCAGCTCGGGTTGAGCCGGGTCACCGCACGTCGAATCGGGTCACGGCGCGTCGGGCCGGGTCACCGCACGTCGAGCCGGGTCACCGCACGTCGAGCCGGGTCACCGCGCGTCGAGCTGGTTCACAGTGCGTTGAGCTGGTCGAGGAACCACTGCTGCGGGGGCAGCGCGGTGGCCGCCGCGGCGAGCCGCTTGGTGCGGTCGGCGCGCTCCTCCGCCGGCATGGTGAGGCCCGCGTGCAGGGCGTCGGCGGTGGCGATGACGTCGTACGGGTTGACGGTGAGCGCGTCCTCGGCGAGTTCGGCGTACGCGCCGGCCTCCCGGGAGAGCACCAGGGCGCAGCCGTGGTCGGAGACCACCGGGACCTCCTTGGCGACCAGGTTCATGCCGTCCCGGATCGGGTTGACCAGGGCCACGTCGGCGAGCCGGTAGGCGGCCAGGGAGCGCGGGAAGTCGTCGTCGACGTGCAGGATCAGCGGCTGCCAGCCGGGGGTGGCGAACTCCTCGTCGATCTCCCGGGCGAGCCGGCGCACCTCGTCGGTGTAGGCGCGGTACTCGGCGAGGTCGGTGCGGGAGGGGTAGGCGAAGGCGATGTGCACCACCCGGTCGTGCCACTCGGGGCGGGTGCGCAGCAGGTGCCGGTAGGCCTGGAGGCCGCGGACGATGTTCTTGCTCAGCTCGGTGCGGTCGACCCGGACGATGGTGCGGCGTCCGCCGACGGCCTCGCGGAGGGTGGCGAGACGCTCGTCGACGTCCGGGCGGTGGGAGCGTTCGCGCAGGAAGTCGGCGTCGGCGCCGAGCGCGTGGACGCCGAGGTGGGTGGTGCGGCCGGCGTGGGTGACGGTCATCGCCTCGTGGTCGACCTCGGCGCCGAGCAGGTCGGCGCAGCAGTCGGCGAAGGCCAGGGCCCAGCGGCGGGTGAGGAAGCCGGCCCGGTCGGCGCCGAGGATGCCGGTGAGGACGGCCTCGGCGACGTCGTCGGGCAGCAGCCGGAAGTACGCGGGCGGGGCCCACGGGGTGTGCGAGAAGTGGCCGATCCGCAGGTCGGGGCGGAGGGCGCGGAGCAGGGCCGGGGTCAGCGAGAGGTGGTAGTCCTGGACCAGCACGGCGGCCCCGGGTGCGGCCTCGGCGGCCAGCGCCTCGGCGAAGGCGGTGTTGTAGGCGCGGTAGGCGGCCCACTCGGTGCGGAACCCGGCGTCGAAGACGGGGGCGGTGGGGGTGGCGTAGAGCAGGTGGTGGACGAACCAGAGCGTGGAGTTGGCGACGCCGTTGTAGGCGCGGGCGAAGGTTTCGGGGTCGATGTCCAGCATGCGGACGGCCTGGCCGCCGACGTCGTGCCCGGCGAGGTCGAGCCGGCCGTGCGGGGCCTGTCCGGCGGCCTGCCGGTCGGCGGCGCCGAGGGCGGCGCAGACCCAGACGGCGTCGGGGTCGTCGATGGCGGAGAGGCCCGAGACCAGGCCTCCGCCGCCGCGTCGGAGGGTCAGCGTGCCGTCGTCCGAGGTGCTGAACGACACCGGTCCCCGATTGGATGCCACCAGGACGGGGGCGGTGCCGGTCGCACTCGAACGTTCGGTCGTGAGATCGCCCATGGTTGGTACGTTGCCGTGGCTCCGGTGTGGCAAACCCTTTCGGCGGGCGTTCAGTGCCGGGTCGCGTACTCGGGCACGGTGTGCATCGGGGGGCGTTCGAGGGCGGTCACCGGGTGGGTGTGGGCGGTGAACTCCCGGGTCTGCGGGTCGCGGGTGAACTGGGTGAGCAACGGGTGGACCAGGTCGGCGGAGGCCTTCAGCCGGTGGGTGCGGTCGAGGCGCTCCAGGGCGGTGCGGTAGATGGTCGCCGCCATCCGGCCGAGGGCCTGGCCGTCCTGGTGCCGGTGGTGCCGGACGCCGACGTCCACCTGGGCCAGGGCGTCCAGCCCGACCGTCTCCAACGCGTCGACCAGCAGGCCGAGTTCGACGCCGTAGCCGGTGGGGAAGGGGAGTCGTTCGAGCAGCGCGCGGCGGGCCGCGTACTCGCCGCCGAGCGGCTGGACGAAACCGGCGAGTTCCGGCCAGTGCAGGTTGAGCAGCGGGCGGGCCACCAGTTCGGTGACCCGGCCGCCGCCGGACGGGACGACCGCGCCGTCGCCCGCGCCGGAGCCGCCGACCGACACTTCGAGCGGCCGGTCGTACATGGCCTTGACCAGCTGGATGTCCGGTTCGGTGAGCAGCGGGCCGAGGATGCCGGAGACGAAGGTCGGGTCGAACTCGCGCAGGTCGGCGTCGACGAAGCAGACGATGTCGCCGCGGGTGACCAGCAGCGAGCGCCAGAGCACCTCGCCCTTGCCCGGGGCGGCGGGCAGCCGGGGCAGGATCGCGTCGCGGTGCTCCACCCGGGCGCCGGCCCCGGCGGCGACGGCGGCGGTGGCGTCGGCCGAGCCGGAGTCGACCACGACGAGTTCGTCGACCAGCGGGAGGCGCTCCATCAGCTCGCGGCGGATGGTGCGGACGATGTCGCCGACGGTGGCCTCCTCGTCCAGCGCGGGCAGCACCACGCTGACCGTCTGGCCGGTCCGGCGCTTGGCCTCCAGGAGGGCGTGCACCGGCCGGTCGGCCGCGCTCCACGAGCGGCGGCGCAGCCAGGACGCCGCCTGGGGGAGCAGCGCGGGGGTCGGTTCGGCGGGCACGGGACTCTCCTCGGCGGGGTCGGGTGGGACGCGCCATCTCGCGTGGCGGACGATCCCTTTCGGGGTTGACGCCTTCGGATACAGTCTTCGTACAGCGGTCGGACCTTTGCACATCGGGGTCGCCGTTCAGCGCCACCACAACTTCACAAGCTCATCCAGAGGGACTGAGGGAACGGCCCGTTGACGTCCCGGCAACCTTCTCGCGCGGCTGTCCGTCGACAGGCCCCCCGCGGGACAGGTGCCAATTCCGGCCTGTGGCGCGACCGTGCCACGGGGAAGATGAGGAGAGAGGCCTCCGCCATCATGGCTATCGACACCGTCGCACCCGCTTCCGTTGACCTCGGCCCCGCCGCCGCGCTGTCCTGTCGCGAGTGCGGCACCCGCTTCCCGCTCGGTCCGAGCTTCGCCTGCCTGGAGTGCTTCGGCCCGCTGGAGATCGCGTACGAGTTCGGTGGCGAGGACGCCGAGGCGCTGCGCCGGCGGATCGAGGCCGGTCCGTCCTCGATCTGGCGCTACGCGCCGCTGCTGCCCGTCCCGGCCGACGTCGCCACCAAGCCGAACCTGAACCCGGGTTGGACCCCGCTGGTCAAGGCGGACAACCTGGGCCGCGAGCTCGGCTTCACCGCCCAGCTGCACATCAAGGACGACTCGGGCAACCCGACCCACTCGTTCAAGGACCGCGTGGTGGCCTGCGCCATCGAGGCCGCGCGGGCGTTCGACTTCACGACGCTCTCCTGCTCCTCCACCGGCAACCTGGCCGGCGCGGTCGGCGCGGCGGCCGCCCGGGCCGGTTTCAAGTCCTGCGTGTTCATCCCGCACGACCTGGAGCAGGGCAAGGTCGTCATGGCCGGGGTGTACGGCGGCGAGCTGGTCGGCATCGAGGGCAACTACGACGACGTGAACCGCTTCTGCTCGGAGCTGATCGGCGACCCGGCCGGCGAGGGCTGGGGCTTCGTCAACGTCAACCTGCGCCCGTACTACGGCGAGGGCTCCAAGACGCTGGCCTACGAGATCTGCGAGCAGCTCGGCTGGCGGCTGCCGGAGCAGATCGTCATCCCGATCGCCTCCGGCTCCCAGCTGACCAAGATCGACAAGGGGCTGCAGGAGCTGATCAAGCTCGGCCTGGTCGAGGACCGGCCGTACAAGGTCTTCGGCGCCCAGGCGGCGGGGTGCTCGCCGGTGTCGGCCGCCTTCAAGGCCGGCCAGGACGTGATCCGCCCGGTCAAGCCGGACACCATCGCCAAGTCGCTGGCGATCGGCAACCCGGCGGACGGCCCGTACGTGCTGGACATCGCCCGGCGCACCGGCGGCGCGGTCGAGGACGTCACCGACGCCGAGGTGGTGGACGCGATCCGGCTGCTGGCCCGGACCGAGGGCATCTTCGCCGAGACCGCGGGCGGGGTGACCGTCGGTGTGCTGAAGAAGCTGGTCGAGACCGGCCAGCTGGATCCGGCCAAGGAGACCGTCGCGATCAACACCGGCGACGGCCTGAAGACCCTGGACGCCGTGGCCGACTCCGGGATGACCGCCGTGATCCGCCCGACGCTGGCGTCCTTCCGCGACGCCGGTCTCGCGTCCGCCTGAACCCCCCACCCCGCTGGGTCGCACCCGCTAGGAGAGCCATGAGCGCCAACGTCCGTATCCCCACCATCCTGCGCACCTACACCGGCGGCGCCGCCGAGGTGGCCGCCGAGGGCGCCACCCTGGGCGAGGTCATCGCCGACCTGGAGAAGAACCACGCGGGCATCTCGGCCCGCATCCTGGACGACGCCGGCAAGCTGCGCCGCTTCGTCAACGTCTACGTGAACGACGACGACGTGCGCTTCGCCGAGGGCCTCGCGACCGGCATCACGGACGGCGCCAGCGTCTCGATCATCCCGGCGGTGGCCGGCGGCTGCTGAGCCGCGACCCCCGCCCCGGCGGCGCCCGCCCGCGCCGACCGGACAGGCCCTGGTTTCGACCGGCCGTCCCGCGTACGGAATTGCGTTCTCCGTGCGCGCGGGCGGCCGGTCGCATTTCGGCGGGAATATTTCGGGGTCGAGTCGGAGTAGAGTGTGGCTCGGTTGGGAACAGGGCTTCCCCTCATCCCCGCCCGTGAATCGCCGGAGTTCGTCCGGCTGCTGGGACCGGCTGCTGGGACCGGCCGTTGAGACCGACCGGGTGCGGGACCGTGAAACATGTCAGGCAGATGTCAGAATTCCCGCGGGGATTTGTTGTAATCCGTCCGCTATGTCCGGCGTGAAATGCCGAATTCCTCCCGGTTTGGCCCGTCCTGTCCTTTGGTGTGGTGCCGGAATTCCCCGCAGCTGACCCTGTTGCAGAGGGCGTCGATCCGGATACATTCAGCCGCGGTCGACGTAATCACCCGCTCACGGGGCGCCGTCAGGCGCCCTCGCGGAGGATTGCGGCGTGCACGGCTGCGCCCAGGGGGGGTTCCCCGGGCCGGCCTTCAAACCAGACCCGGGCCCGCGACCTGCGGGCGCGTGAAGGGCCAGCACAGCACTAGGGGAGTTCGGAATGGCTCAGGGCACCGTCAAGTGGTTCAACGCGGAGAAGGGCTACGGCTTCATCGCGGTCGACGGTGGTGCGGACGTCTTCGTCCACTACAGCGCGATCCAGATGGACGGCTACCGCACCCTCGAGGAGGGCCAGCGGGTCGAGTTCGAGATCTCCCAGGGACAGAAGGGCCCGCAGGCGGACATGGTCCGCGCGGCGGTCTGACCTTCCTTCTCCTCCAGGAGCTCGGCACGGCCCACGGCTGGTGACCACTCGCTTCTCGGCGGGCCCGTACGACACGCGTCGTACGGGCCCGTCGGCGTTCCCCGGCGGGGAGTTGCGGGGCCCGGCGGGGGCGTGCCCGGCGGCTCGCGGGATCGCGATTGGGCTTGCACTCGACCACCCGGAGTGCTAATCATTGGCGTTAGCACTCACAGCGTGAGAGTGACAGCGGACCGGGTCGGTGAGGCCCCCGGGAGCGGTAGGGGAAAGGACCCCCGCACACCAGGGCCGTCCGTCGCGGGCACCCCTTGGTCCGAGCAGTCGACCGTGTCCCGGAGGACCACTTCTGATGGCCAAGATCATCGCCTTTGATGAGGAAGCTCGCCGCGGCCTTGAGCGTGGCATGAACCAGCTCGCCGACGCAGTGAAGGTCACGCTCGGCCCCAAGGGTCGCAACGTCGTGCTGGAGAAGAAGTGGGGCGCCCCCACGATCACCAACGACGGTGTCTCCATCGCCAAGGAGATCGAGCTCGAGGACCCCTACGAGAAGATCGGCGCGGAGCTCGTCAAGGAGGTCGCCAAGAAGACCGACGACGTCGCGGGTGACGGCACCACCACCGCCACCGTGCTGGCCCAGGCCCTGGTTCGCGAGGGTCTGCGCAACGTCGCCGCCGGCGCCAACCCGATGGCCCTGAAGCGCGGCATCGAGAAGGCCGTCGCCGCCGTCTCCGACCAGCTGCTGGCCCAGGCCAAGGACGTGGAGACCAAGGAGCAGATCGCCTCCACCGCCTCCATCTCGGCCGCCGACACCCAGATCGGCGAGCTCATCGCCGAGGCCATGGACAAGGTCGGCAAGGAAGGCGTCATCACCGTCGAGGAGAGCAACACCTTCGGCCTGGAGCTTGAGCTCACCGAGGGCATGCGCTTCGACAAGGGCTACATCTCCGCCTACTTCGCCACCGACCTGGAGCGGATGGAGGCGTCCTTCGAGGACCCGTACATCCTCATCGCCAACTCCAAGATCGGCTCGGTCAAGGACCTGCTGCCGCTGCTGGAGAAGGTCATGCAGAGCGGCAAGTCGCTGGTCATCATCGCCGAGGACGTCGAGGGCGAGGCCCTGTCGACCCTGGTCGTGAACAAGATCCGCGGCACGTTCAAGTCCGTCGCCGTCAAGGCCCCGGGCTTCGGCGACCGCCGCAAGGCCATGCTCGGCGACATCGCCATCCTCACCGGTGGCACCGTGATCTCCGAGGAGGTCGGCCTCAAGCTGGAGAACGCCGGCATCGACCTGCTGGGCCGCGCCCGCAAGGTGGTCATCACCAAGGACGAGACCACCATCATCGATGGTGCCGGTGACGCCGACCAGGTCGCCGGTCGCGTGAACCAGATCCGCGCCGAGATCGAGAACAGCGACTCGGACTACGACCGCGAGAAGCTCCAGGAGCGCCTCGCCAAGCTGGCCGGCGGCGTGGCCGTCATCAAGGCCGGCGCGGCCACCGAGGTGGAGCTCAAGGAGCGCAAGCACCGCATCGAGGACGCCGTCCGCAACGCCAAGGCCGCCGTCGAGGAGGGCATCGTCGCCGGTGGTGGCGTCGCGCTGCTGCAGGCCGGTGTCGCCTTCGACAAGCTGGAGCTGGACGGCGACGAGGCCACCGGTGCCAACATCGTCAAGGTCGCGCTGGAGGCCCCGATCAAGCAGATCGCGACCAACGCCGGCCTGGAGGGTGGCGTCGTGGTGGAGAAGGTGCGCAACCTCCCCGCCGGTCACGGCCTGAACGCCGCCACCAACGAGTACGTCGACCTGGTCGCCGCGGGCATCATCGACCCGGCCAAGGTCACCCGCTCCGCGCTGCAGAACGCCGCCTCCATCGCGGCGCTGTTCCTCACCACCGAGGCCGTCATCGCCGACAAGCCGGAGAAGGCCGCCGCGGCCGCCGGCGGCGGCATGCCGGGCGGTGACATGGACTTCTGATCCCGCTGGGATCGGACGGTTCGGATCGTTCGCGAGGGCGGTCTCCCCGACGGGGAGGCCGCCCTCGCGGCGTTCGGGAGCCTTCGCGCGTTCGGGAGCCTTCGTGTGTTTGGGAGAATGGACGGATGGCTGCTGACGACATCGAGACCGCTCTGCACAACGCCCGGGCACTGATCCTGGCCGACCTGACCGCCCGGGACGTGGCGGAGGCCACCGTGGTGTCGCTGGTGGAGCAGGCCGTGACGCACCGGCGCTGGTGGCTGGAGCAGTGGCCGGACGGCACCGACTACGTGCTCGGGCTCGTCGCCCAGGACGTCCAGGACGCGCTGCTGGAGGCGTACGGGCGCTGGCCGCTGTGCGCCGAGTGCGCGGCCGACGGTGACCCGCACGCGCTGAGCGTGGAGCCGGAGCTGGGGCCGGAGCCGCACTGGGTGTGCGGCAAGCAGGGCGCGGTGGTGGCGCCGGTGGGGAAGCTGGCCTAGTAGTCCTCCGAGTCAGGAATCCCGACCTGAGTCGGCCGTGCTGGTACCGGACGAGCGCGGGCGGGTTTTGCTCATGTACCAACCCTCGACGCGGGGGCCTACGAGGTCGGACGGCCAGCCCGCCGTCTCGACGGCGGCATCGTAGACGGCGTCACCGAACGCCACAATGCCCTGGTGCGGGTCCGCTGTCTCCCTGAGCTTGGCCCACGGCAGACGAACCAGACCGGCGTCGGGATGCCAGGCGGCGCCCTCAACACCCCAGGACCGGCCCCCGAGACCGTCCGGCTGGGGCCAGATGTACGCGTACATGCCGACGTCCGGCGCCTGGGCATCCCCGAAGGAGAATCCCACCGACACGTACGCGTCGAGCTGGGCGTTCTGCATGAACGGCGGCTGGTGGGGCGTCGGCACGGTGGGCTGCGCCCGGTAACGCGTGGCGGACAGGTCGAAGCCGCCCCACATCACACCGACCCGGGGGCGGTATCCCAGGAAGGGGGCCTGCCACGCCTCGAGCCCGTCAGCGGCGAGGTTCAACGCTGTCCAGATCAGCCGGGCCGCGTCGCCGTCCCAGGTGCGTTCGACGTGATCGTCCTCGAAGTGCGGCGGGGCATCCGGAATCTCGCAGATCAACGAGCTGCGCGGTCGGTGTATGCCGAGCTCGTCCGCCGCATCGCAGAAGGACGCATAGAACATGGCGACTGATCCCTTGGACAACGGGACCGTCCGCGAGCCATTGTCGGACTCGATGACCACGCCACCGTCGAGCAGGCTGTAGTGCACCGAGAAGGTCACGCCTCGCTGCCGAAGGGTTGGCGTACTGAGCCCCCGGGGGGTGACATCGAGGACGATGTTTCCCCAGCCGACTTCGAAGGGCTCGTCGAGGGTGTACTTGCCTGCGACCTGCACCACCCGGTTCACGTAGTCGACCATGGGCGCCAGATCCTCATGGACCAGCATCGGCCACGTACTGACACGTTCGCTCACGGAGAGCCTCCCAGCGTGTCGATGGGATCAGCGGGAGGGGACGTCAGGTGCCGCGCCCGCTCCCCCGTGCAGCGTCGGGCGGGCCTCGGACACCGAACTGCGATCCAGTACCCAATTCTCACACGCAGGTCAGGGTCCTGCCCGGTCGGTGTCGCCGGGCGTCCGACCGACATGCTGGGCCAGCAGCCGGGATGCGGTGGTCGACCGAAGAGTTCGGTCCGCCTCGGCCCGGGCGCGCTGCATCACGAAACCCAGGCGGGTTGCAGGTTACCGAGACACGCTCCCTGGAGGCCGTCGAGTTCGGTCGCCAGGTTGGCGCGGGCGGGGGCGTCGAAGCGCGCGTGGGCGGCCGGGGTGCGGTAGAGCGCGGGGAGCGCGAGCAGCTGTCGCAGGATCGCCGAGCGCCCGGCGCGGAAGTCCGGTTCCGGGACGAACGCGTACTCCGCGCGGACGGCGGCCGCGTACGCCGCGTACGCCTCGGGGGTGCCGCCGAGGACGGCGAGGTCCGCGTCGCAGAGCACCTCGCCGTCGCGGTCGCCCGGCTCGGGGTGGTGGTCGACGGTGAGCAGGACCAGCCGCTCGACCTCGGCCACCCGGGCGGCGGGCAGGCCGGCGGCGGTCAGCGCGCGGACGGCCAGGGCGGCGCTGCGCTCCTCGTTCTCGGAGCGGTCGGGCCGGTAGACGGCGTCGTGGAACCAGGCGGCGAGCCGGACGGTGTCCGGGTCGTCGGCGTGCCCGGCGAGGTCGTCGACGTGTCGCAGGACCGCGTGCAGGTGCTCGGGGGTGTGGTAGCGCCGCTGGGGCTCCGACCAGCGGCGCAGCAGCTCGCGGCCGTACGGCTCGGGGTCGGTCGTGGCGGCGCGGCGGTGCAGCAGCGCCGTCCACTCGGCGAGCAGTCCGGGGAGCGGTCCGGCGGTGAGGTCCTCGGTGGTGGGCATGGGGGACATTGTGGCGGGCGGGCCGGGCACTGGACCTATAGGTAGGTTGACGATATATGTAGTCGTATGACAGAACGCTCGATGCAGGAGCCGACGCTACTGCTGCTCACCGCGCTGGCGGACGCCCCCAGACACGGCTACGCCCTCATCCAGGAGATCGCCGCGATTTCCGACGGTCGCGTCAAGATGCGCACCGGCACCCTGTACGGCGCCCTCGACCGACTGCTCCAGCAGGGGCTGATCGAGGTCGCCGCCGAGGAGGTCGTGGACGGGCGGGCGCGGCGCAGCTACGCGCTGACCGACGCCGGCCGGACCGCGCTGGCCACCGAGGCGGAGCGGCTGCGGGCCGTCGCCACCGAGGCCGAACGCCGGCTCGCCAACGTCCGGTTGGCGATGCAGGCGGGGCCGAAGGGCCTGTTCACGAGGAGGGGGTTCTTCGCATGACCACGCCGACGATGGGGACACCGGCCGCCGCGCTGCGGGCCGTGCTGCAGCTCTACCCGGAGTACTACCGGCGGGAGCGGGGCGAGGAGATGGCCGCGGTGTTCGCCGACACCACGGCGGAGGCGAACCGGTCGACCGTCGCCCGCGAGGTGTTCGACCTGGCCCTGTACGGGCTGCGGGTGCGGCTCGGGCTGACCGGCTCCTCGATGAGCGGGCGGGTGCTCGCGCTGGCCGCGCCGATGGCCGCCGGGGCGCTGGCCGGCGCGGGGCTGCTGCCGTGGGTCGCCGATCCGGACCAGGCCGCCTGGCGGCTGACCTGGGACCACTCGTACAACACGTACGCCATGACCATCGCGCCGCCGGTGATCGCGCTGCTGCTCGGGGTCGCCGCCCTGCTGGGGCGCTGGACGGCGGTGCGGGTCATCGCGGGGATCCAGGCCCTCTTCGCGCTGGCCACCCTGGCGAAGGCCGCCGTGGCGCCGGGCTTCGTCGACGTCTGGTGGGTGGGGTTCACCGGCATGACCACCCTGCCCGCCGTAGCCGCCGCGCTGTTGCTGTTCGCGGCGCCGACGGAGTTGCTGCCCAGGGCCGGTTGGCGTGCCGCGGGGCTGGTGCTGGCCTCGGTGGTCGGCGGCGGGGCGCTGGTGGCGCTCCTGCGCTGGGACGACTCCAGCTTCCCGCTGGACGTCCAGTGGTTCGCGGTGCTGCTGATCGTGCCGGTGCTGCTGACCTTCAGCGCGCGGCGCGGGCGGGTGGCGCCGGCGGCCGTGGGGGTCGCGATGCTGTCGCTGACGACCTTCGCCGGCCTGTTCAACGTCTGGCGCACGTCCGGCGGGATCTCGATGACGCTGCTGATGTCGGTGCCGGTGGTGCTGCTCCTGGTGGCGGCCGCGAAGGCCGTGCGCCGGATCGGGACCGGCGGCGGGGTCGGCGGGGGGACCGGCGGAGGTGTCGGCGGAGTCGGCGGAGACGCTGACGGGGGCTCTGGGAACGGGCGCAGCCTGGCGTGACCGGAAGACGACGCAGGGCTCGCCGGGGCCGGTCGGATGTGGCAGGCTGTCTGATATGTCTAGACCAATTTTCGAAGTCATCGCGTTGACGCCCCAGGATGCCCGGGCCGCCGAGTCGGGCGGCGCCGACCGGCTCGAACTGGTCACCGACATGGCCTCGGACGGGCTCACCCCGTCCGTCGAGGACTTCGCCCGGATCAGGGCCGCCGTCGGCATCCCGCTGCGCGTCATGCTCCGGATCCGGGACGGCTTCGCCCCCGGCGACCTGGACGACCTGGCGGCCCGCGCCGCCGTGCTGCGGGCCGAGGGTGCCGAGGAGTTCGTCCTCGGCTTCCTCGGCGCCGACGGCGCGGTCGACCTGGCCGCCACCACCGCCGTCGCCGAGGCGGTGGCCGGCTGCCGCTGGACCTTCCACCGGGCGATCGACCACAGCGCCGACCGGGCCGCCCTGCGGGCCGCCGTCGGCGCGCTGCCCGGGCTGGACACCTTCCTCACCTCGGGCGCGGCCGCCGGGGTCGACGCCGGGCGCGAGGTGCTGCTGGCGGAGCTGGCCCGTGCGGGCGAGCCCGGGTACGGGCAGCGGATCCTGATCGGCGGCGGCCTGCGGGCCGAACACCTGAAGGGGCTGCGGGCCGAGGGCTTCGACGCCTTCCACGTCGGCGGCGCGGTGCGGGCCGACGGCTGGCGGACGTCGGTGGACGCGGCCAAGGTGGCCGAGTGGCGGGCGCTGATCGACGCCTGAGCGCGTCCCGGGAGGGGCCGGTCCCGTTCGCGGGGCCGGCCCCCGCCGTCTACCGGCGCAGCTGCTCGGGCAGCGGTTCGCCGTGCAGCACCGTCAGGCCGGAGACGGCCCGGGTGAGCGCCACGTACAGCCGCCGCAGGCCGGTCCGCTCGTCCGGTTCGCCGGCGATCACCGCGGCCGGCTCGTCCAGCACCACGTAGTCGTACTCCAGACCCTTGGCCAGCGAGGCCGGGACGAGCGTCAGCCGGGCCTCGGCGCTGGTCTCGGTGCCGGGGGACAGGTACGGCAGGCCGGCCTCGGCCAGCGCCTCGGCGAGCACCGGGATCCGGGCGTCGGCGGCGATCAGCCCGGTCGAGCCCTCGTGCTCCAGCGCCTCCTGGCAGGCCGCGAGGACGGCGGCCACGGACTCCCCGTCCGCGACGGGGCGGATCGTCAGCGAGCCCGGGGCGTCGCGGACCGAGGTCGCCGGGGCCAGGCCCGGGGCGATCGCCGGGAGCAGCCGGGAGGCGTACGCGATGACCTCCTCCGGCACCCGGAAGCCCTTGGTCAGCTCCTCGACGTGGGCGTCCGGCTTGCCCAGGTGGTGCAGCGCGTCCGGCCAACTCGCCGTCGCCCACGGGGTGGTGCCCTGGGCGAGGTCGCCGAGGACGGTCGCCGAGCCGGTGGTGCAGCGGCGGCCGACCGCGCGGTACTGCATCGGGGAGAGATCCTGCGCCTCGTCCAGCACCACGTGCCCGAGCGAGGGGGTGCGTTGCACCAGGTCCGTCACCTCGTCGACCAGGACGGCGTCGGCCTGCGTCCAGCGGGCCGTCTTCACCGAGCGCCCCGGCTTGGGCCAGCGCACCGCCTGCTGCTCGTCCGCGGTCAGCACGCCCTCCGCGCAGGCGGCCAGGAACTCCGGATCGGAGAGCAGCCGCAGCACCAGCTTGGCCGGATCGACCGCCGGCCAGCACTCCTTGACCATGGCCTTGACCGCGGCGTTGCGGGCCACCGCGTCCTGCACCCGGTCGTCCGGGGCCTCGCCGCCCTGCTCCATCTTCAGCAGCACGGCGTGCGCGATCCGCTGCGGCAGGGCGTCCCTGGCGGCGCCGTAGCGGATCTCGCGGCCCTTCAACTCCTCGATGATCTCCACGAGTTCGTACACCGGAACACGCCAGCGGCGGGAGCCGCGGACCACCACGCAGGGCTCGGTGGGCAGCGCGATGCCCGCCCGCACCGCCCGGCGCAGCACCTCGGCCATCCGCGCGTCGCCCTTCAGCCGGGCCGCCTGCGGGTCGTCCTCGCCGCGCACCTCGACGTGCCCGACCAGCTGCTGCACGGTGGCCTGGGCGACGTCCAACTCGCCCAGGGCCGGGAGCACCTGCTCGATGTAGGAGAGGAAGGCGTTGTTCGGCCCGATCACCAGCGTGCCGGTCCGGGCCAGCCGCTCGCGGTGCGCGTACAGCAGGTACGCGACGCGGTGCAGGCCCACGGCCGTCTTCCCGGTGCCGGGGGCGCCCTGGACGCAGATGGTGCCCGTCACGTCGGAGCGGACGATCTCGTCCTGCTCGGGCTGGATGGTGGCGACGATGTCGCGCATCGGGCCGACGCGGGGCTTCTCGATCTCGGCGGCGAGCAGGGCGGAGGCGGTGTCCGTCTCCGCCGGGTCGCTGAGGTGCTCGTCCTCGTAGGCGGTGAGCTCACCGCCGGTGTAGCCGAAGCGGCGGCGGCGCTCGACGTCCAGCGGTTCGGTGCGGCTGGCCCGGTAGAACGGCTGGGAGACCGGCGCGCGCCAGTCGATCACCATCGGGTCGCCGTCGGCGTCGTGGACGTGCCGGCGGCCGATGTAGAAGCTCTCGCCCCCGCCCGCCCGTCGCCCGCCACCGCCCTTGCCCGGCGCGCTTCGCGCGGCACCTTCCCTTTCGCTCAGCTCCTCGCTGATCGCGTGCAGGTAGTCCAGGCGGCCGAAGAACAGCGGGGTGTGCGAGAGGTCGGCGAGGGCGGCGATCCGGGCCTCGATCTGGTTCTGGAGGACGGCGGCGGACACCCAGGTGCCGGTCACGTCGCGCAGGTCCAGCGACTGGACGTCCTCGCGCATCGCCCGCAGCGCGGACCGGGAGGCGGCCAGGTGGTCGCGTTCGCGCTGGAGGGGGTCGGTGGTGGGGGTGGCGGGCACAGCGAACCTTCCCGGCTGCCCCGGAACCGGGCGCAGCGGATCGATGGAGCTCACAGTGGGTACAGCCGACCGGTTGCCGTGCGGTCGGCGCCTCCCCCGGCTGCCTGCGCGACTTCAGCAGGTACCACGGTTCGGGAGGGGGCAGACGGACGATCTTAGACCCGCGTGCCTCAGGGTTCCAGCCCCGCAGGTCTCGGGGTTCTCCGTACACCGGGAGGACGACCTCCGGCTCGGCGGGTACGGCCTTTGGGGTGATGTGTCCGGCGTGTCCGGTACCTACTGTGGGAGACATGAGCACCGTACACGCGGCGCCGCGAGTGCCGACCCAGAAGTCCGTCCCGACCGTCCCGACCGCCCCCGCCGGCTCCACCGCCGTCACCGCGCCCGGTGGCCGCCGCCGGGGCCCCCTGGTCACCGCCGTCCGCAACCTCGGCATCGCCCTGGACACCGCCGCGCGCGTGGTCTTCCTCGGGCGCGACGGTGTCCGGTACTGAGCCTGCTCACCGGCCTGCCGGCGGATGGTGAGCCCGACTACAGCACGTCGTCCGCGTCGATGATGCGGTACGCGTAGCCCTGCTCCGCCAGGAAGCGCTGCCGGTGGGCGGCGAAGTCCTGGTCTACGGTGTCCCGGGCGACCACCGAGTAGAAGTGCGCCGAGTGGCCGTCCGCCTTGGGGCGCAGGACGCGGCCCAGGCGCTGGGCCTCCTCCTGGCGGGAGCCGAACGTCCCGGAGACCTGGATGGCCACGGTGGCCTCGGGCAGGTCGATCGAGAAGTTCGCGACCTTGGAGACCACCAGGACGCCGATCTCCTTGTTGCGGAACGCGTCGAACAGCTTCTCGCGCTGGGCGTTGCTGGTCTCGCCCTTGATCACGGGCGCGTCCAGTACCTCGCCGAGCTCGTCCAGCTGGTCGATGTACTGGCCGATGATCAGCGTCTGGTCCTTCTCGTGCTTCTTCACCAGCGCCTCCACCACCCGCCGCTTGGTCGCCGTCGTGGCGCAGAAGCGGTAGCGCTCCTCGGGCTCGGCGGTGGCGTAGGACAGGCGCTCCG
Organism: Kitasatospora sp. NPDC087314; assembly: GCF_044744365.1. NCBI lineage: Bacteria > Bacillati > Actinomycetota > Actinomycetes > Kitasatosporales > Streptomycetaceae > Kitasatospora > Kitasatospora sp. NPDC087314. Next base: position 238,884 of record NZ_JBIUYE010000015.1, on the reverse strand, counting down.
AGTCGGTCAGGGTGACCCGCACCTCGCAGCAGTCGGCGGGCGCGATGTAGCCCTGCGCCTCGATCTCCTTCCACGGCGCGTCGAAGCGCTTGGGCCCGATCAGGCTGAACACGTCGCCCTCGCGGCCGTCCTCGCGCACCAGCGTCGCGGTCAGGCCCAGGCGGCGGCGGGCCTGCAGGTCGGCGGTGAACTTGAACACCGGCGCCGGCAGCAGGTGTACCTCGTCGTAGACCACCAGGCCCCAGTTGCGGGCGTCGAACAGCTCCAGGTGCGCGTAGACGCCCTTCCGCTTGGTGGTCATCACCTGGTAGGTGGCGATGGTGACCGGGCGGATCTCCTTGCGCGTCCCGCTGTACTCGCCGATCTCGTCCTCGGTGAGCGAGGTGCGTTTGACCAGCTCGTGCTTCCACTGGCGGGCCGAGACGGTGTTGGTGACCAGGATCAGCGTCGTCGACTTGGCGTGCGCCATCGCGGCCGCGCCGACCAGCGTCTTGCCGGCGCCGCAGGGCAGCACCACGACGCCCGAGCCGCCGTGCCAGAAGCCCTCGACGGCCTGTGCCTGGTACGGGCGCAGCCGCCAGCCGTCCTCGTCCAGCTCGATCGGGTGCGCCTCGCCGTCCACGTACCCGGCGAAGTCCTCGGCCGGCCAGCCGAGCTTGAGCAGCACCTGCTTGATCTGGCCGCGCTCGGAGGGGTGCACCACCACCGTGTCCGGATCCACCCGGGCGCCGACCAGCGGGACGATCTTCTTGGAGCGCAGCACCTCCTCCAGCACCGGCCGGTCGGTGGTGGTGAGCACCAGCCCGTGCGTCGGGTGCTTGAGCAGCTGGAGCCGCCCGTACCGGCCCATGGTGTCGGCCACGTCCACCAGCAGCGCGTGCGGCACCGGGTAGCGCGAGTACGTCACCAGGGCGTCCACCACCTGCTCGGCGTCGTGCCCCGCCGCCCGCGCGTTCCACAGCCCGAGCGGCGTCACCCGGTACGTGTGCACGTGCTCGGGCGCGCGCTCCAACTCGGCGAACGGCGCGATGGCGCGACGGCAGTCGGCGGCCTTGGGGTGATCGATCTCCAGAAGAAGAGTTTTGTCGCTCTGGACGATGAGCGGTCCGTCGTTCACACGCGTCCCTTTTCGGCGGGTTTGCTTGGGCCCGGATGCGGTCGCCCAAACCTCCAGTCTGCCGCATCGGAACCGATGCCGTGCCGGCCTTGAGCGCCAAGGCCATCGGCTCCTGCCCCGGTGGTGCGTTCGCCCGGTCTTGTGTCGAAGACGCGTGACACGAGTGAGGGAATCCTCGTCGCCGACCTCTTGGAAGACTGGTCTTCCCGACCCCGGGCGACCCGGGTGGACGTCATTCTCCCTTGGTCCTGATCAGGATTCTTCTGGTCTCCTCTGCGACGAGCAGGTTCTCCTCGTCGTTGGTTTCCTGGAGGACGGCTTCGGCGACGGTGACGGCTTCCAGGGCCCTCTCGACCTGACCGGCATCCCCGAGTGCCTGGGCAAGGGCGCAACGTGCGACGGCTTCGCCGTGCCGGTCGCCGCTGGCCCGGTAGCACTCGACCGCGTTCTCGCCGGCGGCGATCGCTTCGTGCGGCCGCTGCATTCCCCGCAGAGCAGTGGCCAGATTGGCGAGTGCCATGCCCTCCTCCGGTCGGCTGCCGAGAGCGCGGAATCCTTGAACGGCGAGCTCAAGCGAGGTAGCGGCGTCAGCGAACCGGTCGGCGTGGATGAGCGCGAGGCCGAGGTTGTTCCGGGCCAGCGCCTCGCTGTGGGGGGCACGCGTCCGGCGGAGGGTTTCGATGGCGCCCTCGTGCGCATCGATCGAGGCGTCCAAGCGGTCCATCCGGCGCAGAACGAGGCCGAGGTTGGTGAGTGCCATACCCTCGCCGTGGTGATCGCCGACCGCTCGCAGAATGGCCACCGCCCGGGTGAGCACGACCGCTGCGTCGTCGTGGAGCCGGAGTTCCATGAGCACCAGCCCGAGATCGACCAGCGTTCCGCCTTCGCTGCCGACATCTCCGAGCAGCCGGTAACGGGCGACAGCCTGTTCAAGGGCGTCGCGAGCCTCCCCGAATCGTCGCAACCCGGTGTACGGAACACCCAGATACCTCAGAGCATCCGTCTCGGCGGTTGATGATCCGGCCGCACGGGCGGCATCCAGGGCGGCGAGGCCGATGGTGATCCAGTCTTCGAAATACCGATGGTGATGGAGGTATCCGCTCAGCGACAGGAGCAGGTCCCAGGGGGCTGACCGGTGCCCCAGGTCCCATGCGTTCCTGGCCGCGGCAACGAGGTTGTTGCGTTCGTCGTCGAGCCAGCCGTGCGCTTCGCCGACGGTGGTGAAACGAGGAGTGAGCGGGGGCAGCGAGGCCAGCCACCTGCCCGCCGCCCTGGATGTCTCCACGTAGTGGTTCAACAGTCGGTCCACAGCTGCTGCCCGTGCGTTGCGGGAGATCGGCGAGCAGCGCGGAAACGATGCGCAGGGCCAGGGGGAGGAAGCCGCAGAGCCGCACCAGCTCGGTGGCATCGTCGGGTGCGCGGTCGACCCGTTTGTCGTCCGTTCCGCGAGACGTTTGAAGGGCTCTGCCGAGGAGCTGCACGGCGTCACCCTCGGTGAGCACGGAAAGGTCGTACAGCCGGGCGTCGAGACCAGCCAGAATGTGCCGGGACGTGACGAGAGCAGGGATGCGGCTGTCGGCGGGCAGCAGCGGTTCGACCTGTTCCGCAGTGTCGGCGTTGTCCAGCACCAGCAGGACGCGGCGGCCCTGGTCCGCATACGACGCCAGTACCGAACGGTAGAGACGGGTCCGACCCTGCACGTCGGAGGGCACGTGCTCATCGGGAATGCCGAGGGCCCGCAGAAGGAAGCCCACGGCGCTGTGCGGGGTGATCCGGCGTGCGGTCCGGCAGCTGCTGTGAGTGACCGTGGTGCGGGTCGCTCGTTGAGCCGGGCATGAAGAAGTCGAAGCGCGTTCTCACCGCTCTCGCCCTGATGGGCACGGCCTTCGCGGCCACCGCCTCGTCCGCCGGTTCCGCGCACGCCCTCGCGGGGATCGGGGAGGGGCCCGGCGGGCTGCTCGCGGCGCCCGGATTCCTGATCGCCGACCAGGTCGGTGGCGGCTCGCTGCCGGTCGGGCAGGGGGAGATCGGCAGCCTGGCGGACAAGGCGGTCAAGGAGAAGATGAAGGAGTCGCAGGGGCACTGAGCCCGGTCCTGCCGCCGGGGTTACTCGTCGAGCTCCGCGACGCCGGTGATGCGGTGGAGGGCGAAGGTGCGGAGCTCGTCGGCGTGGTGGTCGAAGGCGGTGACGAAGCCGCCTTCGACCTTGACCGGGTCGATGATGCGCTGGCTGGCGATGCCCTCGGCGTTGAGGTAGCCGATCCACATGCGTTCGCCGAGCAGGACGGCGGTCTGCAGGGCCGCCAGGGTCTCGGCGGCGGCGGTGCGGGGGAGTTGGCGCGGGTCGGGGGCGGGGTCGCGGCGGCTGGCGGTGGCGGCGCGGTCGCCGGCCCGGATGGCCTTGATGGCGGCGGCGAGCAGGGTGTCGTCGGGGGTGGGCGGGCCGTCCGGGACGGGCGTGGGAGCCGTGCGGGGCGGGGTGCGGTGGCTGTCCGGGCGGGTGATCAGGACGTCGCCCTCGGCGGACTCGGCGGCCGGGGCGTAGCCCATGGTGCGCAGGGCGGCGAGCAGGACGTCCGGGGCGGCCTGGGCGGCGAGGACGGTGGGGGCGAGCAGCCGCAGTCGCAGGTCGGCGGAGCGGCGGTCGGCGAGGACCTCGTTCAGCAGGGCCGGGTCGTCGCAGCGCAGGTAGGAGGAGGCGGCGCCGACCCGCAGGATGCCGTGCCGGCGGGCGACGTCGTCGATCAGGTAGGCGAGCGGCTGCGGGACGGGCGTACGGGAGTGCTGCTCCAGGAAGGTCCGCAGGTCGGCGGCGGTGCGTCCGGCGTCCAGGGCGCGGCGGACGGACACCGGGGTGAAGCGGTAGACGGTGGCGCCGCCCTTGGACTCGATGTCGGCGCACAGGGCGAGGGCCTGGGCGAGCGGGGTGAGCAGCGGGCCGGGGGCGATCGCGGTGAGGTCCGGCTGGAGGATCACGTGGTCGAGCGGCTGCGGCAGCAGCGGGGCGAGCACCTCGGCCGGGTCGGACTCGGCGGTGAGCAGGGCGCGGGCGGGGGCGGCGAGGGCGCCGCGGCCGGTGACGCCGAGGAGTTCGGCCTCGGCGAGGGTCCAGGTGGTGAGGTCGTCGCGCAGCTCGTGGCCGTCCGGGCCGGTCGGCCCGCCGCGCAGCGGGCGCTGCCAGCGCAGGGTGGGCAGGAGTTCGGCGGCGGTGGCCGGGGTGCCGGGCGGGAGCTCGGCGAGCAGCGCGAGGGTGGCGCGGCGGACGGACGGGGCCAGGGTGCGGTCGAGTTCGGGGCCGAGGGCGGCGCGCGGCTTGCCCTTGCCGTCCGGGGTGCCGGTGAGGGCGGGGACGCGGGTGGCGGCGAGCCAGGCGCGGGCGAGGGCGGACCAGCGCTCGGCGGTGTCCTGCTGGAGCCAGGTGTCGTAGGCCGGGGTCGGGGCCCAGCGTTCGTCGGCCTCGCCGTCGGGGGCCAGTAGCCCGGCGGCGTAGGCGAGTTCGAGCCAGAAGGCGGCCTGCTGCTCGGTGGTCTCCAGGGCCTGGGCGGTGCGCTTGAGGTCGCGGACGCCGAGGCCGCCGGCGCGCAGGGTGAGCGGCGGGGTGAGGCCCCAGAGGTCGAGGAGTTCCTCGACGGTCTTGACGGCGGTGTGGGCCTGGCCGGCCGCCGCGCCGTCCACAGCCTGTGGATCGCGCGGGGCGGCGGCCGGGGCGGGCTCGGGCTGGACGGGTTCGACGGTGCGGTGGGTACGGCCGCCGCGCAGGTGCAGGGCGAGTTCGCGGGGCAGGACGACGCTGCCCGGCCCGCTGGGCAGCAGCAGGCCGCGGGCGAGCAGCCACTCGACCGGGCTCTGCGCGTCCTCGGCGGTGACCGGGCGGGTGGCGTCCGGGACGGTGCCGGTGGGCGGGCCCCAGACCAGCCGCTCCAGCAGCCGCAGCGCGGCCTCGGGGGCGGTGTCGAGCAGCGCCGTGCAGCGGGCGCGGTCGTTCAGCAGGGCGGTGAGCGCGGCGACGGCGGTGACCGGGTCCGGTGTGGCGGGCTGCCCGGCGGAGGTGAGCAGCTGCTGCAGCCGGGCCGGGGACATGCCGATGGTCGCGTCGGCGAGGGTCGGGCCGAGGCCGGTGCGGCCGGGGTTCGCGGCCGTCGGGGCGAGTGCCTCGCGGACGGCGAGGACCAGCCGCAGGCCGTTGTCCGGGCCCCAGACCAGCGCCCGGTCCCGCAGGGTGGCGATCGCCCGGGGGAGGGCGGCGGTGACGGCGGCGCGGTCGGCGGGCGTCAGCGGGGTCGCGCCGGGGTGCGGCTTGACCTTGGCCGGACCGGTCAGCAGGGTGCGGACGGTGGCGATGCCGGTGCCGTCCGGGGTGGTGGCCAGGGCCTCGGCGACCTGGAGGGTGAAGCGGTCCAGGCGCTCCAGGGCGCGCAGCGCCGAGGCGCGGGAGGAGAGCCGGGCGGACAGCTGGGTGAGGTCGCCGGGGACGGGGTTGAGCAGGTCGGGGCGGGAGCGGAGCAGGGCGGCGAGCGCGTCGTCGGGGCGCGCGCGCAGCTCCTCGGCGAGGGTGCGGGGGCCGGCGGCGGACCTGCCCTGGCGTTGAGGGCCCTGCTGTGTGGTCATTCGACCTAGGTTAGTCGGGTGTGCGGACGGTGGGGTGTCCGTCCGGCGGCGTGCGGTGGTGTGCGCGTGGGGTCCGTCGTCTAAACCCCCGCCTGCGCGCCGACGCTCCCCCAGCCTTCGGCCGGGAGGTGCCCCCGTCCTCCTCCGCGCGATTCGCGCGCCCCGACGCCGGCCCGCCCGTCCTCCGGGCGGACGACGGGGGTTCGAAGACGGGTCCTGGACTCGCGTGGGCGGGGGCGGGGTGGGTAGCGTCACGGCCGAGGGTGGTTCGGTGGGCCGGGGTTCGGGCGCGAGGCGGGGTGTCGGTGATGACGGACGGCGAGTGGTGGCGCAAGAGCGGGCCGTGGAGCGACCGTTCGGGGGGTGGGTCGGGTTCGTCGGGCGGGTCCGCCGGGCGGCCTGGCGCGTCCGGTGACGGCGGCGGCTCCGGTGCTTCCGCTCCTTCTGGTGCCTCCGACGCGGACAGCGTGTACGACTCGGCCCCGCCGGCCGGTGGGACTCCCTCCGTACCGCTGGACCCGCCCCGGCCGACGCGCGCCCCTACGGCCGGCGCTCCGCCCGTAGCGCTGGACAAGCCGCCCGTCGGCGGGCCGATCGGCGGGGTCGAGGACGATCGCCCGCTTCCGCCGCCGCAGGTGTACAGCTCGGGTGCGAACGGCTGGGACCTGGTGCTGCTCAACTTCTCCGACTCGCCGCAGGCCCCGCCGAAGCAGATCCCCGAGCAGCGCGCCGGGGATGGGGCGGCGGCCGGGGCGGAGGGCGCGAAGGCCGCCGGGCCGGCGGGGGCGGCGCCCCCGGGGAAGGGCAGAAAGCAGCGGAAGGCCAAGGCGCAGGCGGCCGCCGCCGGGAAGGCCAAGGCGCAGCCGTCCGCCCCGGCCGCCCAGGCGGGTGCGGGCGCCGGTACGGGTGCGGGCGCCGGAGCCGGTGCCCGCAGGCCGTCCCTGCTGGTCCTGCTCTCCTGTGCCCTGCTGGTCGGCGGCGCCGCGATGAGCTTCTTCCCGGCCATGCTGATCGGCTGGGGCCTCGGCTATCTTTCCCGCCAACTCTCCGACCTGATGCGCAAGTTCGCCATCCTCGGGGTCCCGCTGATCACGATGAGCGCGGCCACCCTGCACGCCATGCAGGCCAAGCCGGGCGCCCAGGGCGGCGCCGGCGTGCAGGCCGGCGCGCAGCTGACCCAGATCAGCTGGTCGGCGGCCCCGGGCGTGCTGCGCCTGTCGGCGGTGCTGTCGGCCGTGGTCCTGCTGCTGCTGAGCCTGCGCCGCCAGCCGCCGCCGAAGGGCTGAGGCCCGGGCGGCGGCAGGCAGCGGCCGAAGGCCGGCCTACCGCTCCGCGCTCGGCTCACCGCCCGGGATGAGGGCGGCGAAGCCGGTGCAGAGCAGGCGGATGCTCTGCGCGTACTTCTCGTCCTGGTCGAGTCTGGGGATCAACCCGCCCATGATCAGCGGGAACTGGGTGCACAGCTCGGCGTAGAGCTCGGCGGAGACCGCCGGCGTCGGCGGCTGGTTCTGTTCCTGGAGCACGAAGCCGGTGGCGTGGCTGAGCAGGGTGTCGGCGGCGGTGCCGCAGTGGGCGGCGGGCAGACCGGCGTCGAGGAGGGTGCGCAGGAGGCGTTCCATCAGGGAGAGGCCGCCGGGGCTGAGGACTCCGGGGCTCTCGGCGAGCAGCAGGGCTCCGCCGGGGTGCTGGCGGATGCTGTGGCGCAGGGTGGCGGCCTGGACGTCGATCCGGTCCTGCCAGGTGGCGGTGGGTGGGAGGGCGGCGAGGGCTTCGGTGCCGGCGTCGTAGGCCTGGCGGCAGACCCGGTCGGCCATCAGCGTGAGCAGCTCGTCCTTGCCGCGCACGTGGTAGTACAGGCTGCCGGCGTGGGCGTCGAGGCGGTCAGCGACCTGGCGCATGGACAGGTTGTGGTACCCGACCTGGGCGAACACGGCCATGCCCGCGTCCACGATGCGCTCCTTGGTGAGCTTCATGGCCACCACCGTACAACGTTTTCCAACACCGTTCGAAAACTGTGCTAGCTTTGCTTCGCCGGGTTTTCGAACGGCGTTGGAATACTCGGATGGGGGAGGGGCAGTCATGGGGGCGATCCTGTTCAACGTGACCACGGCCGCGCTGATGGTCATGATGGTCAACTGCGGGCTCGGCGTGGTCGGCCGGGACACCCTGCGCGGGCGGCCGATCCCGTGGGCGGCCGTCGCGCTGACCGCGATCGCCGTCGGCGGCGTCCTGCTCCAGCTGCTCTGGTCCGGCGCGATGGACGCGCTCGACGCCGACCCCGCCAAGTCCGGCTGGTGGCGCGAGTTCACCTCGGTGTTCATGCAGAACGGCGGCCTCGGCGGCGGCCTGTGGAACCTCGCCACCCTCGCGGCCGTCGCCGCGCTCGCCCAGTGGTACTGGGGCGGCCCGCTCACCCTCGGCTTCTTCCTCGCCGGCATCCTGCTGCCGGGCCGGATCGACAGCCTGCTGGGCTTCGGCGACGGCCCCAGCACCGACCCCCGCAACTTCGCCGGCAGCTCCGGCGCCACCTACTTCCTCGGCGCCACCCTGGCCATCGCCTTCCTCACCCGCACCCGCCTCCCCAAGGAGCTCGCCCTGGCGATCGGCGTCCCGGTGCTGGGCCTGGCCATGTGGCTCACCCAGGACAACGGCCACGGCCTGGTGGCGGTGTACGGCTTCGCCCTCGGTGCGGTGGCCTGGGCGGCCCGCCGCCGGCTGACCCGTCCGGCGGCCGAGCAGACGGCCTGACGGCTCGACGGCCTGACACCGCTCACCGTAGGTGCCCCGGCCCCGGGCGCCGCCACGACCTGGACGACCAGGCGGTGGCGGCGCCCGGGGCCGTTTCGCATGAGACGACGGCATCGCCCGGCGCCCGGCGCCCGGCGCCCGTGCGGGACAAACCCTCGGCGCCGCAGTGTCGTTGGCGCGGTGTGTACTGGTTCCCGACCCGCCCGCGACCCGGAGGTGCCGATGGCCCGCCTGTACGTCCGTCCCGGCCTCGACCCCGACGAGCCGGACGCGCCCGTGGCCGTCCTGCTGGTCGACCCGGACGGCACCCCCGGGGAGCGCGCCATGGAGCGGCTCGGCGCGTACTGCTACGAGGGCGACGGGGTGTTCTACCTGGTGCAGACCGACGGTTGGGCCGAGCACGCACGCCAGGGCGGCCGGCTGGCGGTCGACATCGCCGTCTACCCGGCCGCGCTGAAGGCGGTGGACGTCGACCCGGCCGACTTCCCACTCCGCTCGACCGTCGACCCACGGGCCGTCCTGGTCCTGCACGCCGAGACGACCGTCGACCCGGAGTCGGACGTCCAACTCTCCGAGGGCACGGCCGTCTTCACCTGCGCACGGCCCGGTGCCACGCTCGACGACGTCCTCGCCTCGTCGGAGGACTGGCCGATCGTCCTCGCGCCGCCGCCCGAGGAGCTCCAGGAGGACGACCCGGAGGACGACCCGGACGACGAGTGAGAGCGCGGCGCGAGGCCTCAGGGCTCCAGGCGGCGCGGCGCCGCGAGGATCCGGCGGTCAGGGCCGGTCGGCCGGCCGGCTCCCGCGCGTGACGCTGCCCTCGAAGGTGTAGCGCCTGAGGCCCAGGGGCTCGATGCCAGGCGTGTTCCGGACGCGGTCCCAGGCCGGACCGCGGCCGATGCTGCCGCCCCCGGCCGCCACGGACTCGCGGTGGGACTCCTCGTCCACCCACTCCGCGTAGTTGAGGATCCGGGTGCCGTCCGTGCTGATGTGGAAGTGGCCGGAGATCCCGCCGGGGTGAAGCCGCTCGCCGCTCTCCTCCAGCGCGTCGAAGACGGTGTCGACCCAGGCGCGGGCCCGGTCGGGTCCGTCCGCCCCGATGCTGACGGCGACGATGCACCCGGGCGCCCGGTGCTCGCCGCCGCCGATGCCGCCGCTGCGGTACAGCCGGTAGCGGACCAGCCCGGGACGCTCGATGCCGGGCAGTTCGTCGTCGATCGCCCGGACCAGGCCCGGACGGTGGGCGCGGGCGAACTCCAGGTGGGCTTCGTCGGAGGTCCACTGCGCGTAGAAGAGCACGCTGTCGCCGTCGGTGCCGGCGTACGCGTTGAGCGACAGGAAGGCCTCCGGCACCGGCAGGTTCCGCCAGGCGTCGAGGGTGGCCCTGATGACGGCCCGCTGGCGCTCGGGCGTACCGACCAGCCACTCGCTGACCAGGATCGTGCCGGCGTCGGGTCGGGTGAGCTCGGGGTAGGTGCTCGTCGAAGAGGTCATCTGCTCACTGTGATTCCTCGAGCGAACTTGAGGTCAAGGCCCTTGGGGCGGCGGCGCTCCCGGCGGACGTGGGTCGGCGCGCTGAGGGCGGCTTTCGGCCAGCCCAACCGTCTCTCCTGAGACATCGGGAGCGGGAAGTCGGATTCGCCGACCTCCCACTCCTAACATGGTGAACCCACCGACGCCGCAGGCGCGTTCGAGGAGTTACAGCGCAAGTTGCAGCCGATCGGAAGACCTAAGGGGCCACGCCATGGGCATCGCACGTCGTGATCTTCTCAAGTTCGGAGTCGGCGGCGCGGCTGCCGTCGGGGGCCTGCTCGGCCTGCCGTCCACCGGCTGGGCGGCCGCAGGCTCCGCGACCACCCCGCGCGGGCTGCCGACGGACAGTTGGATGAGCTACCTGGACGCGAACCAGTCCCTGCTCAACCTCACCATCCCGGGCACCCACGACTCGTGCTGCGAGAACCCCGCGTACGGCACCGAGTGGTCGCACACACAGAACTGGGGCATCCCGCAGCAGTTGCAGCAGGGCGCCCGCTTCCTCGACATCCGGTGCAACGGCCTGCAGGGAGCGCCCAACGAGCTCGGGATCTACCACGCCGACAACTACCAGTACATCCGGCTCCAGGACGTGCTCGACCAGTGCCGGTCCTTCCTCCAGGCGCATCCCGCCGAGACCGTCGTCATGCGCCTCAGGAACGAGCGCGCCGGCGGTCAGGCGCTCGACGACGTGGAGTTCCAGCGGCGGATCAACTACTACCTGAACGACCTCGGCTACCGGAGCCTGTTCCACTTCTACGGCTGGCCCACGGTGGGCGCGGCCCGGGGGAAGATCGTCCTGCTCGCCGACTTCGCCAACCCGTGGGGCCTGATCAACTGGTCCAGCGGCCAGAACGACTACTTCGACACGCAGGACGCCTGGGAGATCGGAGGAAGTGACCCCCTGGGTGCGAAGGGGAAGCTCATCGTCGCCCAGTTCGACAAGGCCTTCCTCAACCCGAACTACGCGAAGATGTTCGTGAACTTCCTCAGCTACGCCGGCGGGTACTGGCCCAAGACCAGCTCGCAGTCCCTCATGGACAACTCCATCTACCCGTACCTGAACGCCCGCACCCAGCAGCGCGCCAGGTTCGGCATCGTCCCGATGGACTTCCCGGACTTCCACGTGAACGTGCTGCAGATGCTCATCGACAAGAACTTCGTCTAGGCCCTCGGCCCGTACCGGCGCTCCGGCCGCAGCCCCTCCGTGCGGAGGCCCGCCCGACGAGGACGCCTGACCGCACAAGCCGAGGAGGGCCGTCACCGCCCCTGGCGATCACGGCCCTCCTGCTCCCTGCGAACGCATAAGACCGACCGGCACATGGTGGGCGTCGCGACGCCGCCCACCATGTGCCGGTCGGTCCAAGCCTGCTCAGCGGCCGAACCCCGCCAGCAGCCCGCGCGGGTCGAAGGTCACCCGGATCCGAGCGATCTTCCCGTTCTCCACGTGCATCCAGTTCGCCGTCGGCGCCGGCGGCGCGATGCTGGTGCACAGGTCGAACCAGGTGATCACCTCGTCGCCCTCGGCGACCCGGACCTTCACCTCGATCCTCTCCAGCACCTGCCCGAGCCCCTTCAGCCCGGCCAGCGCCTCCTCCACCCCCGAGGCCGTACCCATGGCCCCGACGAAGTCGACGTCCTCGGCCAGCAGCCCCCGCATGGTCTCGAAGTCGCCCGCCTCCCAGGCCTTGAAGTACGTCTCGGCAATCTCACGCGCGGTGTTCGTCGTCATGCCTCCATCCTCCCGGCGACCTCTCCCATCCGTCTAACACATAGATCGGATGCCAGCTATCATCCTGAGCTATGGAGATGCACCAGCTGCGCTACTTCGCCGCCGTCGTCGACGAGGGCTCCTTCACCGCCGCCGCAGCCCGGCTGCACGTCAGCCAGTCCGGCATCAGCACCCAGGTCGCCAAGCTCGAACGGGAGTTGGGCCAGCAGCTCCTCGACCGCTCCGGCCGCCGCGTCCAGCTCACCCCCGCCGGCGAGGCCATCCTGCCGCTCGCCAAGGACGCCCTCGCCACCCTCGAAGCCATCCAGCACACCGCCGCCGAGTTCGCCGACGCCGTCCGTGGCCGCGTCCGGCTCGGCATGATCATGGGCTGCTCGATCCCGCCCTTCCTCGACGTCGTCGCCGACCTCGGCCGCACGCACCCCGGCATCGAGCTGAGCCTGCACGAGGGCGATTCCGACCTCCTCCAGTCGCAGATCGTCTCGGGTTCCCTCGACCTGGCCCTGATCGGCTTCACCGGCGAGCCCGGCCCCGGCCTGGACGTCACGCTCGTCGTCGACGAGCCGATCGCCGCCGTCGTCCCCGCCGGACACCCCCTCGACCGGCCGTCGCTCCAGCTCGCCGACCTCCGCTCGTCGAAGATCCTCTGTCTCTCCCCGGGCACCGGCATCCGCGCCGCCTACGACCGCTCCTGCCTCCAACTCGGCCTCGACCCGCGCGTGGACATCGACGCCAGCTCCCCGGCCACCCTCCTCCGCCTCGCCGAACGCGGCGCGGGCGTCGCCGTCCTCAGCCCGTCCTCCGCCGCCGGGGAGGGCCTGCGGGCCGTCCCGATCAGCGACGCGCCCGCCCGCGCCCGCCTCGGCCTGGTCGCCCGCCCCGACCAGCACTCGCCCGCCGTACGCCTGCTCCGCTCACGCCTGCGGACGTCCCTGCTCGGCGCCCGCTGACCGCTCAGCCGCCCCAGCGCGGATCGCGCCCCGAGGCGGCCAGCGCACGGTCCAACGCGGGTGCGCCCTCCGGTACCGCCACCGCCTCGGCGAAGCCCCCGTACCGGCGGTACAGCTCGGCGTTCTCCTCGACGATCGCCAGCACCAGCAGGGCGAGCTCCTCGTCGACGTCGATCCGCCCGCCGACCGCCCGGGCGACGTCCCAGCCGTGCAGCACGAGCTCCGCGATCAGCATCCGGGCGATGCCCACCGCCGGGACCGGGGAGCCGCCGAGGTCGACGTCCCCCTCCCAGGCGGCCGGGTCGGCCCAGGCCGCGACCGCCCGGTCCAGCTGCGCCGCGTAGTCGGCGGCCCAGCCGGGGTCGGCGGCGAAGTCGTGGTCGACCAGCTCCTCGGGCAGTTCGGTGCGGCGGGCCCGGCGCTCCAGGCCGTGCGAGGTGTAGAGCACCCAGTGGTTGACCAGCGCGCGGGTGTCGAACTCCGGGCAGGGCGTCGGACCGTCCAGCGGCCTTTCCGCCGGAACAGCGTCGGCGACGCGGGCGGCGGCCGTCGTGGCGCGGAGCAGGAAGGGCAGCATCGGGTGATCGTTCATGCCCCGATCCTGCGCCGGGCGCCGTCACCCGGTCTTGAACAAACGCGACGGCCCGCGCCCTAACCTGGCCGTATGGACTCTCCCGACCTCGGCCGCGGCGTGCTCCACCCCGCCCGCGCGGCGGAGGTCATCACCGTCGACCGGCTCGAACCCGCGCCCGCCGTGGCGCGCTTCGTCGAGTTCTACTGGCTGGTCCGCTGGGACCGGCGCGGCCTCCCCCCGCACGAGCAGAAGGTGCTCGCCCACCCGAACGTCCACCTGGTCTTCGAGGCCCCGCAGGCCCGCGTCCACGGGGTCGACCGCTCGCTCTTCGTCCGCCGCCTGGAGGGTGCGGGGTTCGCGCTGGGCGTGAAGTTCCGGCCGGGCGCGTTCCGCCCCTTCGCCGGGCACCCGGTGGCCGCGATCGCCGACCGGGCGGTGCCCGCCGCCGAGTACTTCGGCCCCGGGGCGGACCGGCTCAACGAGCAGCTGCACCGCTCACCCGAGGGCCCCGCCGCCCGCGTGGACGCCTTCCTGCTGCCCCGGCTGCCCGCGCCCGATCCGCTCGCGGAGGAGGTCGCCGCCATGGTGGAGCGCATCACCGGCACCCCCGACCTGTGCCGGGTCGACGACCTGGCCCGGGAGCTGGGCCTGACCGTCCGCCGGCTCCAGCGACTGTTCGCCGAGTACGTCGGCGCCTCCCCGAAGTGGGTGCTGCGCCGCGCCCGGCTCCACGAGGCCGCCGAACGCGCCGACACCGGAGGCGGGTTGGACCTGGCCGCGCTCGCCGCCGAACTCGGCTACGCGGACCAGGCCCACCTCACCCGCGACTTCACGGCCGCCGTCGGCACCTCCCCGGCCCGCTACGCCGGCGCCGCGCGCCGGGTCAGGCCCGCGGTCACGCCCCCAGGAAGCGCTGCAGTTCGTCCAGCATGAAGTTGGCACCCGTGTACCCGATCCCCTGGAACCACAGCTGGTCGTCCACCGGGAACGCCCGGTGCGCCCTGACCGCCCCCAGTGCCTGCCAGCCCGGGCTCGCCAGCGCCGCGTCGGTGCCGGCCCGGCCGGGGTCGCCGTAGGTGGCGTACAGCAGCAGGTCGCCGTCCGCCTTCGCGATCTGGTCCAGCGGGATCTCGACGTCGGACTGGTCGACGTTCTGCGCGTCCGGCCGCCCCACCTGGGCGTCCGACAGCACGATCCCGGGGAAGCTCTGCTTGCCGAACATCCGGATCCCGCCGCCCTCCACGAACCGCACCAGGCTGACCTTCCGGCCCGACAGCTTCGCCGCCGACAGCGCCTGCGCCACCTGGTTGGCGTGCTTCTGGTACGCGCCGAGGAAGGCCACCCCCGCGTCCACCCGGCTCAGGGCCTGGGCGTGCAGCTGGAAGTTCGCCTTCCACGGCGCCCCGCTGGTCTGGGCGAGCACGGTCGGCGCGATCGCCCGCAGCTGGTCGTAGCGGTCGCCGTCGCGCGTCTGGTTGGAGAGGATCAGATCCGGCCGCAGCGCCCGGACCGAGGCCAGGTCCGGCGCGCCGGCCTGGCCGACCCTGCTGATCCCGACCACCCGGGAGGCCGGCCAGTACTCCGGGAACCGGGTGTCGAGGGCCGGGAGCGCGGCGCCGATCGGGGTGATGCCGAGGGTCAGTGCCGAGTCCAGCACGTCCGTGTCCAGGACGATCACCCGCAGCGGCGCGCCCGGCACCAGCACCGGCCCGACGGCCGTGTTCACCGTGACCGGCGGCGCCGGGGTGGGCGAGGCGGAGGCGCCCAGGCCGTCCGCGGTCGACGGCTCCGGCCCGCGCGTCGTACAGGCCGTGAGCGCGGCCCCGCCGAGACCGGCGAGGAACGAACGGCGGGCGATCCGGTGCATCGGCGGTCCTCAGGCGATGAGGCTTCAGGGGTTCGTCGATTATGTCCGGTTTGGTGACGGAATCGCCGTCAGGCGTCCACGACCGCCGCCCACGGAGCGCCCGGAACGACCAACGGCGTGCCCGTCACCGGATCCGGCACCACCACCGACTCCAGCCCGAACACCTCCCGCACCAGCTCCGCCGTCACGACCTCCTCCGGCGGGCCCTGCGCCACCACCCGGCCGTCCCGCATGGCCACCAGGTGGTCCGCGTACCGCGCCGCCTGGTTGAGGTCGTGCAGCACCGCCACCACCGTCCGGCCGCGCTCGACGTTCAGCCGCCGGACCAGGTCCAGCACCTCCACCTGGTGCGCGATGTCCAGGTACGTGGTCGGCTCGTCCAGCAGCAGGATGTCGGTGCCCTGCGCCAGCGCCATCGCGATCCACGCGCGCTGGCGCTGGCCGCCCGACAGCTCGTCCATGCTGCGCTCGGCCAGCTCCGCCGTGGACGTCCGCTCCAGCGCCTCCGCGACGGCCTTCTCGTCCTCCGGTGACCACTGCTGCCACCAGCTCTGGTGCGGCTGGCGGCCCCGCGAGACCAGGTCCGCCACCGAGATGCCCTCCGGGGCCGTCGGCGACTGCGGCAGCAGGCCCAGCCGCTGGGCGATCCGCTTCGTCGGGATCCGCGCCAGCTCCTCGCCGTCCAGCAGCACCGCGCCCCGGACCGGCTTCAGCAGGCGGCCCAGCGCCCGCTGCAGCGTCGACTTGCCGCAGGCGTTCGGGCCGACGATCACCGTCACCCGCCCGTCCGGGATGCCGACGTCCAGGCCCTCGACGACCGTGCGCGCCTCGTACGCCAGGGTGAGGCCCCGGGCCTCCAGCCGGTGTGCGGACATCAGGAACCTCCACGACGGGAACGAATCAGCAGCCACATCAAGTACGGCGCGCCGACCAGGCCGGTCACCACGCCCACCGGCAGCTCGGTCGGCGCCAGCAGCCGCCGGGCGATCAGATCGGCCAGCACGACCACCAGCGCGCCCGTCAACGCCGAGCAGAACAACGGGACCTGCGCCGAGCGGGCCAGCCGCAGCGCGATCTGCGGGGCCATCAGCGCCACGAAGTCCACCGGCCCGGCGGCGCCCGCCGCGCACGAGGCCAGCACGATGCCCAGCAGCGCCATGCCCAGCCGGATCCGGTCCAGCCGCAGGCCCAGGCCGACGGCCGTCGCGTCGTCGAAGGAGATCGAGCGCTGCGCCCGCGCCGCCCACAGGACGACGGGCACGGCGGCCAGCAGCACCCAGGCCAGCCAGCCGGCCTGGTCGTAGCCGGCGCCGTTCAGGCTGCCCGTCATCCAGACCTTCGCGGCCTGCGCCTGGAAGCCGTCGCCCTTGGTCAGGAACACCGAGGTGAGCGAGGACAGGGCCACGCTGATCCCGATCCCGATCAGCACGAAGCGCTGCGCGTGCAGGCCGCGCCGCCACGCCAGCGCGTACACCAGCAGCCCGGCCACCAGCCCGCCCGCCACCGCCGCGGACGGCGCCTGACCGGTCGAGCCGACCACGCCGTACGCCGTCAGGCCGACGACGGTGGCGGTCGCGCCCCAGGTCACGCCCACCACGTCGGGGCTGGCCAGCGGATTGCGGGCGACGGTCTGGATCAGCGCGCCGGCCAGCCCCAGCGCCGTGCCGACCAGCAGGCCCACGACCACCCGGGGCAGCCGGAACTCGCCGACCACCAGCTCGTGCGGACTGGGCTGCCCCAGCACCACCTTCACCACCTCGACCGGCGACACGGCCGACTCGCCCAGGCACAGCGAGGCGACGACCGTTCCGGCCAGCACGACCAGCAGGCCCAGCGCCACCGCGGCCGACCGGCGGTGCAGCAGTACGGACGCCCGCCCGGCCCGCAGCACGGTGTACCCGCGCAGGGAGACGGCGCCCCGCTCGACGACGAGCTCACTCATGCCGCGACCACCTTCCGGCGGCGGACCAGGGCGACCAGCACCGGGACGCCGACCAGCGCGGTCATCACGCCCGCCGGGACCTCCGAGGGCGGGAAGAGGACCCGCCCCAGGGTGTCGGCGAGCAGCAGCAGGGCCGGGCCGAGGACGGCGGAGAAGGCGAGGATCCAGCGGTGGTCCGCCCCCGCGACGGCCCGCGCCGCGTGCGGGACGGCGAGGCCGACGAAGGCGATCGGCCCGGCGGCCGCGACGGCCGAGCCGGTCAGCACCGTCGCGCCGAGCGCGCCGACGGCCCGGACCAGGCCGGTCCTGGCGCCGAGGCCCTTGGCGGTGTCCTCGCCGAGCGCGAGCGCGTCCAGGCCGCGCGCCACCGCGACCACCGACACCGTGCCGACCGCGAGGAACGGCAGCAGCTGCCAGGCCACGTCCGAGGTCCGGCCGGAGAGCGAGCCGACGTGCCAGAAGCGGAACTGGTCCATGGTGGCCGCGTCGGTCGTCAGCACCAGGGTGTTGAGCGAGGCGATGAACGCGGACATCGCCGAGCCGGCCAGCGCCAGCTTGATCGGCGTGGCCCCGCCCCGGCCGCGCCCGGCGAGGCCGTACACGAGCACGGTGGCGATCACGGCGCCCACGAAGCCGAACCAGACGTAGCCGGTCAGGGTGGAGACGCCGAAGCCGGAGATCGCGACGACCACGCCGGCCGCCGCGCCCTGCGAGACGCCGAGGATGCCGGGGTCGGCGATCGGGTTGCGGGTGAGGCCCTGCATGACGGCGCCGGCCAGGCCGAGGGCCGCGCCGACGGCCAGGCCGACGACGGTGCGCGGCACCCGCAGCTCGCGGACGACGACGGCGTTGGCGCCGTCGCCGCCGTGCAGCAGGGCGTTCAGGGTGTCGCCGAAGGGGATGGTGCGGCTGCCGACCGCCAGGCTCAGCAGCACCGCGACGGCCAGCACGGCCAGTGCGGCGGCGAGCCACGCTATTCGGTGGCGCGGTGTCCGTCTCGCGCCGGGCGGCGCGGTGGTGTCGGTCATGAGCCCTCTCCGCAGACAACTCAGGTCAACCTAAGTTCCCGCCGGAAGCCGGGGCAAATTGCCCCGGTGCCCGTACCGCTCGTTGGATAACCTGGCGGTATGCCCGCGACCTCCCCCGCCCCGCTCACCGTCGGCTTCGACCTCGACATGACGCTGCTGGACACCCGGCCGGGTATCCGCGCCACCTACCTGGCGCTCTCGGCCGAGACCGGCGCCCACATCGACGTCGACCTGGTCGTGACCCGGCTCGGCCCGCCGCTGCTGGACGAGATCCGCAACTGGTTCCCGGAGGACGAGGTGGAGCGGGTCGCCACCCGCTACCGCGAGCTCTACCGCGACCACGCCTTCGCCCCGACCGTCCCCCTCCCCGGCGCGCACGACGCCATCGAGGCCGTCCGCAGCCACGGCGGCCGGGTCGCGGTGATCACCGGCAAGTACGAGCCGAACGCCCGCCTCCACCTGGAGCACGCCGGGCTGCACGCGGACGCGCTGGTCGGCGACCTGTGGGCGGAGACCAAGGGCGACGCGCTGCGCGAGCACGGCGCGAGCGTCTACGTCGGCGACCACCTCGGCGACGTCCGGGGCGCCCGGCACGCGGACGCCGTCGCCGTGGGCGTGGCCACCGGCCCGTACGGCGCGGACGAGCTGCGCGCGGCCGGGGCCGACGTGGTGCTCGCGGACCTCACCGAGTTCCCGGCCTGGCTCGCCGCCCACCTGGCGGGCTGAGCCCGGGGCCGATCCGGGCGCACTGCCAGACGGGCGCCCAACGCCGCGGGCTGATCCGGCAAGATCGACCGGACAGGCCCTAGCTAGGGCTGGGACTCCACCCGGCGGCGCTGGGCCCGGGCGTTGCGCAGCAGCCCGACCAGCGCGGCCAGGAAGCCCGCCGGCATCAGCATGCTCAGCCAGTACGCGGCCGTCGGCAGCGGCGTCAGGTGCAGGAACAGCGGGACGAAGGTCACCAGGGTGGCGAGCGCGCCCAGACCGAAGACGACCGTTCCGGCCTTGACGTACACGTCGCCGGGATCGGCGCTCTGGCTGCTCACGACTGCTCGCTCCTCGGGGCTGTCCGGCGGTCCCCCCAGTCTGGCAGAGCGGCCGCCGGGCCCCGTCACCGGAGCGGTTCGGTCACGTTGCGCAGTTTCTCGGAAGCTGAACGTTTTGATCCCTGCTGGGCGGGGGTATGCAGGGGGTGCCGAGGGGTGCGACAGGTGCGCCCCGTGTCCTCAGATCCGGGGGTGTGAGCCGATGGACCGCGCCGAGTCGCGTCCCGGTCGTGCCAGTACCGGGTCGCTCCGGACCGCGAGAACGCCGCGCCCGTACCGCCCCCAACGGGCCCTGGAACGCGGATCTTTCGCGGAACGCGGATGAGGCAGTGACGGACCGTTAGTCTGCTCCTGACAGCGTGCTGACCATGAGCGCCCGCGGGCGCCGAGCCGAGGTCGGCCGCCTTTCCCACCACCCAGTGATCCCCGGCCAGGGCCGGGATCCCTCACACCCATTCGAGGACTGTTCGAGATGCCCACCGGCCAGGTCAAGTGGTTCAACGAGACGAAGGGCTTCGGCTTCCTGTCGCGCGACGACGGCGGCGACGTCTTCGTCCACACCAAGGCGCTGCCCGCCGGTGTCACCGTGCTGAAGCCGGGCCAGCGGGTCGAGTTCGGCGTGGTCGCCGGCCACCGCGGCGACCAGGCGATGGCCGTGCAGCTGCTGGACGCACTGCCGTCGGTGGCCGCCGCCCAGCGCAAGAGCGCCGACGACATGGCGCCGATCGTCCAGGACCTGATCACCACGCTGGACGCGGTGCTGCCGGGCCTCCAGCACGGCCGCTACCCGGCCAAGGCGACCGGTCAGAAGCTGGCCGGCCTGCTGCGCGCGGTGGCCGACCAGTTCGACATCTGAGGTCCGGAAGGGTCCGGAAGGGTCTAGAAGTCGAGCGCACCCGGGTCGAGCGGGGGCACCAGCCCCTCCGCGGCGGCCCGGGTGAGCAGCGCGCGGACGGCCGCGTAGCCCTCCTCGCCGAGGTCCGCGGTGAACTCGTTCACGTACAGGCCGATGTGCTGGTCCGCGACGGCGGGGTCCATCTCCTGGGCGTGCGCCAGCACGTACTCCCGGCTGGCCGCGGGGTCCGCCCAGGCCTGCCGGACGGAGGCGCGGACGGCGTCGGTCAGCGCGCGCAGCCGCTCGGCGCCGAGCGAACGCCGGGCGACGATCGCGCCGAGCGGGATCGGCAGGCCGGTCTCGCGCTCCCAGGCCTCGCCCATGTCGGCCAGGCTGTGCAGGCCGTACTGCCGGTAGGTGAACCGGGCCTCGTGGATCACCAGGCCGGCGTCCACCCGGCCGTCCCGCACGGCGGGCATGATCTCGTGGAACGGCAGCACGACGATCTCGCCGAAGCCGCCCGGCACCGCCTTCGCCGCCCAGAGCCGGAACAGCAGGTAGGCGGTGGAGCGCTCGGACGGCACCGCGACCGTCTTGCCGGTGAGGTCCGCGGGGGCCTCCGTGCCGGGCCGGGTGAGCACCAGCGGGCCGCAGCCGCGCCCGAGCGCGCCGCCGCAGGGCAGCAGGGTGTACTCGTCCAGGACCCAGGGCAGCGCGCCGTAGCTGACCTTCAGGACGTCCAGCTCGCCGCGCTCGGCCAGGCCGTTGGTGACGTCGATGTCCGCGAAGGTCACCTCGGGGGCGCCCGCCCCGGGCACCAGGCCGTGCGCCCAGGCGTGGAAGACGAAGGTGTCGTTCGGGCAGGGCGAGTACGCGATGCTCAGCCGTTCAGCCACGGCCGGCCTCCTCGATCAGTTCGGGGACGGGCAGCGCGGCGAAGGCCCGCGCCAGGGCGGTCAGTGCCTCGCCGATCCGCCAGGCGGCCCGGTCGCGCGGGCCCACCGGGTTGGAGACGGTCCGCAGTTCCAGCACCGGCACGCCGTACCGGGCGGCGGCCTCGGCCACGCCGAAGCCCTCCATCGCCTCGGCCAGCGCGCCCGGGTGGCGGGCGGCCAGCGCGGCGGCCCGCTCGGCGCTGCCGGTGACGGTGGAGACGGTCAGCACCGGGCCGGTGACGGCCCCCACGGCCTCGGCGGCCAGGGCGACGGCGGCCGGGGGAGGGGTGTGCCGGACGGTGCCGAAGCCCAGCTCGGTGACGTCGGCGAAGCCCTCCGGGGTCTCGGCGCCGAGGTCGGCGGTGACGATCGCGTCGGCCAGCACGGTGGCGCCGACCGGGGCGTGCGGGGCGAACCCGCCGGCGATCCCGGCCGAGACGACCAGGCCGTAGCGCTCCCCCCGGGCCCCCGACGCGCCGAGCGCGGCGGAGGTGGCGGCCGCCGCGGCGGCCGGGCCGACCCCGCCCGCCAGGACGTCCACCGGGACGTGCTCGGCGCGGTGCAGCCCACCGCCGGGCAGCGGCAGCACGGCGGCCGGGCCCGGCAGGCCGCGCAGGACCGCCTCGGCCTCGGCGGGCACCGCGACGACGACGAGCAGCCGGGCCCGGTCGGGGCCCGACTGCTCGTTCCGCCCGGCGGAGACGGCGTGCGCGGTCATCGCAGGACCGTCAGTTGTCCTGGGTGTTCAGCTGGAAGTACCAGACGGCGACCGGGTTGTCCGAGTTCTTGTCGCCCTCGACCACGGTGAGCAGGGTCTTGCCGGAGGCGTTCAGCAGCTTGCTCGCCGACTGGGAGCCGGAGTAGCTCGGGCCCTTGGCGTAGGAGAACAGGCTGTAGCGCCCGCCCTGCCCCTGCGAGCCGCCGTTGGTGAAGGCCCACCAGCCCTTGTCGGCCACGTTCGGGCTGACGCCGACGCCGACCTGGTCGCTCACCACGACGTCCGAGGTCGGCAGGGTGCCGTCCTTGAGGGCCTGGGTGGCCTTGTCCTGGCACTCCTGCTGCAGGTCCTCGGTGATCGGGCTGCCGCCGTTGAAGCACAGCGGGTCCGCGACGATCGAGGAGTTGCCGACCGTGAGGGTCGCCCGGTGGGAGCTGTGCTCGGTCTGGCCGCTCGCGATGGCGACGGACGTGCCGACCGTGGCGACACCGACCACGACGACGGCGCCGAGGGCGGCGATGGCACGGGTATTGAGGCTCATGCGTCAGAATCTACCGGGCTTCGCCGATCACGCTACGCGGGGGTCGGCCACCGCGTGTTGCCCGTCGCCCGCTCACGCCACCCGGGGCGCCGCCGTGCGCCGCCGCCAACCCACCCGGAACAGCGTGCGGACCGTCCACAGCAGCATCAGGCCCACCACCGCGGCGGCCACCGACAGCCCCAGCACCCCGTTCAGCGGCAGCAGGATGCCGACCGCGCCGCCGGCCACCCAGGACAGCTGGAGCAGCGTCTCGGAGCGGGCGAACGCCGACGTCCGCACCGCCTCCGGGACGTCCCGCTGGATCAGCGCGTCCAGCGCCAGCTTGCCCAGCGAGGCCGCCACCCCGGCCACGCCCGCGACCAGAACCACCGTCACCACGCCGTACCAGAGCGCCGCGGCCGCCGTCACGCCCGTCGCCAGCAGCAGCATCGCGGTGACCGTCGCCTCCGGGCCCCGGGTGCGCAGCCAGGAGCCCAGCACCGAACCCAGCGCGTTGCCCGTCCCCGCCGCCAGCGCCACCAGGCCCAGCGCCAGCGTCGGCCGCAGGCCCCCGATCGGCTCGTCCCGCAGCAGGAACGCCAGGAACATCACCAGGAAGCCGACCAGCCAGCGCAGCGCCGACATCGCCCGCAGCGCCAGGATCACCGACGGGCCGACCGTGCGCAGCGAGGCCTTCGGCACCTTGGCGCCCTCCAGCGCCGGCCCGCCGGACACCTCGGCGTGCAGGACGGCCCGCTGCTCGCCCTTCGCGGAGTCCACCGCGTGCGGCAGGTGGAAGGCCATCAGGGTGCCGATCACGAAGACCAGGAACGCGCCGCGCAGCGGCCAGCCAGGCCCGATCAGGTGCAGCAGGCCGCCCACCCCGGCCGCCACCCCGGTGGCCAGCAGCCCGGCCAGGGTGACCCGCGAGTTCGCCTTCACCAGCGACAGCCGGCTCGGCAGCAGCCGCGGCACCACCACGCTGCGCACCACCCCGTACGCCTTGGACGCCACCAGCACGCCCAGCGCCTCCGGGTAGAGCGCCAGGCCGCCGCCCGAGATCACCCCGGCCATCGTCCAGGCCAGCACCGCCCGGGCCAGCATCGACATCGCCATCGCCGCCCGGCGACCGTGCGGCAGGCGGTCCAGCAGCGGGCCGATGACCGGGGCCAGGAGGGCGAACGGGGCCATCGTGATCAGCAGGTAGAGCGACACCCGGCCGCGGGCCTCGCCGGTGGGCACGGAGAAGAAGATGGTCGAGGCCAGCGCGATGGTGATCAGCATGTCGCCGAAGGAGTTCAGCGCGTGCAGCTCGATCAGCTTCGCCAGGCCGGACTCGCCCGCGCCCTCCGCGGAGGTGGCCCTGCGGATCCGGCGGCCGGTGCCGTGCACCACCCGGCCGGTCCGGGCGCCGGCGGCGGAGGCGGTGCGGACCAGGAGGTTGCGGCTCGGCTCGGAGGGCTCCTCGGCGAGGTCCTCGTCGCCCTCGGCCAGGAGGCCGGGCCCGGGGCCGGCTTTCATGAGGCTCACCGCGGAGGCGGGCGGCCCGGGATCGCCCACCGGCTGCGGTTCGCCCGCAGCGGGGACCGGAGACTGCTGTCGCGGCGCGGCATCCGCCTCGTCGGGGCTGCCGGCCTGCGAGGGGCGCAGTGCGTGCTGCGACGGGTTCTCGTCCGCCACATGCCCATCCTGCCCCAGAATCGCCACAGTGACGCGGGATTCGACCCCGCTCGGCGCGGCCCTGGAACGGCCGCTGCCGCCCCGGACTGTGCCGGGGCGCCGACCGGCGGGTAGCCTGCCCGGAGACCGCGCGCCGAGCGCCGGGGCGCCGGGCAGGCCCGGACGAGCGGCGCGGCCGGTATCCGCGACGGCCCCCGGTCGCGCAGAATGGACAAGGGACTACCGATCCGCGACGGAACAGGCAACACGCCGTGGGCGACAGAAGAACTGGGAGAGAATCGACGCCGTGAGTGCTGCGATGCGAAGCCGTACCCCTGATCGGCTCTGTGCCGAGGCCGTCGAACTCGCCCGGCAAGCGGCCGAGGAGGCCGTCGGGCCGGAGACCGTCGGTCCACATCTCGGTGCCCAGGCGGACGCCGACCGCGTCGTCACCCACACCTTCGAGTGCCTGGACGCCGCCTACCGCGGCTGGCACTGGGCGGTCACCGTCGCCCGCGCCCCGCGCGCCAAGAACGTCACCCTCGACGAGGTCGTCCTGCTGCCCGGCCCCGACGCCGTCCTCGCCCCCGAGTGGGTGCCGTGGAGCGAGCGGCTGCGCCCCGGCGACATGGGCCCCGGCGACCTGCTGCCCACCGGCGCCGACGACGAGCGCCTGGAGCCCGGCTGGAGCGGCGACGACGAGCCCGCCCCGAACTCCGCGGTCGCCCTCGCCGCCGAGGAGGACGTGGTCGTCTCCGACCCGGGCGTCCAGCCCGCCCCGGCCCGCGCCCAGATCAACGCCGTCGCCGAGGAACTCGGCATGGGCCGCAGCCGGGTGCTCTCCAGGCTCGGCCTGCACCTGGCCGCCGACCGCTGGGAGAAGGCCCACGGCCCGCAGACCCCGATGGCGCAGGCCGCGCCCGCCGCGTGCGGCAGCTGCGGCTTCCTGATCCCGATCGGCGGCTCGCTCGGGCAGGCCTTCGGCGTGTGCGGCAACGAGTTCGGCCCGGCGGACGGGCAGATCGTCTCCTTCGCGTACGGCTGCGGGGGGCACTCCGAGGCGGCCGTCATCCCGGCCCCGCCGGCGCCGTCCGAGCTGATCCTGGACGAGCTGGTGGTCGAGCCGCTGCAGCTGCACCCCGACCGCACCTCCGGCTCGGTCGAGCCGGACGCCCCGGCCGAGGAGCTCGGCCACTCCTGATCGTTCAGGCCCGCGGCCCGCTCCACCGAACCGGTGGGGCGGGCCGCGGCGTTCGTGCAGACGGACCCCAGGACGGGGGCGCGGTCCGGAGCAGCGGTCGGGGCGGGGGAGAATGCCCACCGTACGAAGTACAGGGCGGCGGAAGGCGGCAGGTCCAGTGGAACCTCGGATCATCGGCAGCGGCACGGACGAGCACCTCGCGGACCCCTTCGGGAGCGCCGCGCTGCGCCGGCGGGTGCTCGACGCCTGGGCCGCCTCGCCGGCCCGGTTCCGGGAGGACGCCAACGCCGAGGAGGAACTCGCGCTCGGCGGCTACCGCGACCGCCTGGTCGTCGAGTTGGCGCAGAACGCGGCCGACGCGGCGGTCCGGGCCGGCCACGGGCCCGGGCGGCTGCGGCTCACCCTCGCCGACGGCGTCCTCGCCGCCGCCAACACCGGCGCCCCGTTGGACGCGGCCGCCGTCGAGTCGCTGTCCACCCTGCGCGCCTCCTCCAAGCGCGGTGAGACGCCCGCCGTCGGCCGGTTCGGCGTCGGCTTCGCCGCCGTCCTCGCCGTCACCGACGAGCCCGCCGTGCTCGGCGCCGCCGGCGGGGTGCGCTGGTCACTCGGCGAGGCCCGCTCGCTGGCCGCCGCGCAGCCCGCGCTGGCCGAGGAACTGCGCCGCCGGGACGGCCACGTGCCGCTGCTGCGGCTGCCGTTCGCCGCCGAGGGCCCGGCCCCCGCCGGCTACGACACGGTGGTCGTGCTGCCGCTGCGGGACGCCGCCGCCGAGGACCTGACCCGCCGTCTGCTGGCCGGCATCGACGACGCGCTGCTGCTCACCCTGCCCGGCCTCGCCGAGGTCGTGGTGGAGACCCCGGAGGGCACCCGGACGCTCACCCGCGCCGCCGCCGAGCCCCGCCCGGACGGCGTCACCGAGGTCGCCGTCACCGACGACGCGGACGGGCATCCGCGGCGGACCGTCTGGCAGACCGCGGGTGCCACCGGCACCCTGGACGCCGACCTGCTCGCCGACCGCCCCACCGAGGAGCGCGCCCGCCCGTACTGGACCGTCACCTGGGCCGTCCCGGTCGCCGCCGACGGCGCCCCGCAGCCGCCCGGCATCGCCCCCGTGCTGCACGCGCCCACCCCCAGCGACGAGCCGATCGGGCTGCCCGCGCTGCTCATCGCCTCCTACCCGCTGGACTCCACCCGCCGGCACGTCGCCCCCGGCGCGCTCGCCGACTTCCTCACCGAGCGCGCCGCCGACAGCTACGCCGACCTGCTGCGGGCCCGCGGCGCCGACCTCGGCTCGCTCGGGCTCGTCCCCGGACCGCTCGGCCAGGGCGCGCTCGACAACGCCCTGCGCGCGGCCGTGCTCTCCCGGCTGCCCGGCACGCCGTTCCTGCCGCACCCGGCGCCGGTCGAGGAGGGCACGCCCGCGCTGCGGCCCCGGGACGCCACCCTGCTGGAGGGCGCCGACGGCTCGGTGGTCGAGGCGCTCGCGCCGATCTTCCCCGGGCTGCTGCCGGCCGGCCTGGAACGCCGCACCGAGTTGCGGGTGCTGAACGTGCGCCGGGTGCCGCTGGCCGAGGTCGTCGACCAGCTCGGCGGCCTCGACCGCGAACCCGCCTGGTGGCGCAACCTGTACGCGGCGCTCGGCGCCGCCGACCCGGAGGCGCTCGGCGCGCTGCCCGTCCCGCTCGCCGACGGCCGGACCGTCACCGGGCCCCGGCGCGTCCTGCTGCCCTCCGCGGACGCCGACTGGGCGGCCTTCCCCGGCTACCCCGAGTCGCTGGCCGACGCGCTCGCCGCCCTCGACCTGCGGCTCGCCCACCCCGAGGCCGCCCACCCGCTGCTCGCCAAGCTCGGCGCCGGCACCGCCACCCCGGCCGGGGTGCTCGACACCCCCGAGGCGCGGGCCGCCGTCGCCCGCTCCTACGAGGTGGCCGAGGACGACCCGGACGCCGCGCTCGAACTGGCCGATGCCGTCCTGGCGTTGGTCAAGGCCGCCGCCCCGGCCGTCGGCGAGCACCCGTGGCTGGCCCGGCTGGCCCTGCTCGACGACGAGGGCGAGCCCGCCCGCGCCGGCGAACTCCTGCTCCCCGGCAGCCCGCTCGCGGCCCTCGCCCGCGAGGAGGACGCCGGCTGGGTGGACGACGAACTGCTGGAGCGCTGGGGCCCCGACGTGCTCACCGCGGTCGGCGTGCTCGCCGACTTCGTCCTCGTCCGCGCCGAGGACGTGGTGCTCGACCCGGACGACCTGGAACGGCTCGACCCCACCGCGCCCGCCGACCGCGCGGCCGGCGGCCTCCCCACCGGCCTGCTCGACGAGGCGCCCGACGGCCTCGCCGAATGGGCCGAGGACGCGCTCGAAACCCTGCACGCCGACGACGTTTCGGGCGTCCCGCCGGTGGCCGCCGAACTGCTGGCCGTCCGCGACCTCGACCTGGTCGACGACGACGCCTGGCCGGAGGCGCTGGCCGCGCTCGCCCGCCCGCCGTACCGGGACGCCGTGGTCAACCCCGTCCGCACCCTGCTGCCGGACGGCTCCTACGCCGACCTGCCGCCGTACACCGCCTGGTGGCTGCGCGACCACCCGGTGCTGGACGGCCGCGAGCCCGCCGGGCTGCGCGCCGCCGGGGCCGACCCGCTGCTGCGCGGCCTCTACGACGAGGCCCGGACGACCCTGGACGAGCAGTTCCTGCACGCGCTCGGGGTGCGCACCACGCTGGCCGCGCTGCTCGCCGAACCGCACGGCCCGGACGAGGTGCTGGACCGGCTCACCGACCCGGCCTCCGAGATCGGCCACCGCCAACTGCACGGCGTCCACAGCGCGTTGGCCCGGGTCGAGATCGAGCGGATCGAACCGCTCGACGTGGTGCGGGCGCTGCCGCCGCTCGACCCGGACACCGGCCGCCGGCCGGCCCACACGGTGATCGTCGACGCCACCGAGGCGGTCGTCGCCGACGCCCCCGACCTGGTCCAGCTGTTGCACCCGTACCCGCTGCTGCCGGTCGCCCCGGCGCTCGCCGCCGACCTCGCCGAGCGGCTGCACGTCTCGCTCGCCAGCGAGGTGGCCGGCGGGCGGGTGCTCTCCGAGGGCGTGCTGCACCGGGTCCCCGCGGTGGTCAGGGAACTGCTGCCCGGTTGCCCGGTCGCCTACGAGGAGCACGAGGAGCTGCTCGTGGTCGGTCCGGACGGCGGCGAGGCCGCGGTGGACTGGCGGTGGGACGTCGAGGCGGACGCCCCGGAGGCGCCCTACGACCCGGACGCGGCCGAAGCCGCCGACGAGGACGACGAGTTCGAGCTCCCGCCGGTGCCCGGGCTGCTGCACGCCGCCACCCCGGAGGGCCTGGCGGCCGGGCTCGCCTGGTCGGTCGGGCAGTGGCACCGGCGGTTCGAGGTGCTGGCCGCGCTCAGCGAGCCGGACCGGGCGTACGAGCTGTCCGCGGCGCGGGACTTCGAGGGCTGAGCCCTCAGCGGTCCCGCCCACGGCGCTTGAGCCGCAGGTAGACGCCGACGGTGGTGGCCAGCCAGACGGCCGCCACCAGGGCCTTCAGGGCCGTCGGCGTCCGCGGCAGCGCCGGGGCGGTCATCCCGTCGGCGTTCATCAGCCAGCGGCCGCCCACCAGGGCCAGGACCGTCAGCCCGGCCGCCAGCAGGCCGGTCAGGAAGGCGGCGAACGCCTCCACCTGTCCGGTCTCGCGCTCGGCTTCCCCACCCGTGCGGGCCATGTCGGCACCCCCTCTCGGGATCCATCATCCAGCCTGCGGGCCGGGGGTGCCAGGGCCTCACTCCATCCCGCGGCGCTTCATGAAGCGCCAGGCGACCTCCAGGGCCAGACCGCAGATCACCGCGATGCCGACGCCGACCCAGGGATCGCGGATGCCGACCAGGCGGAGCTGGAAGAAGTCCGACAGCCAGGGCACCAGCAGGACCAGGGCGAAGGCGCCGCCCATGGTGCCGATCAGCAGCAGGCGCCACCAGTTGTACGGGCGGGCGACGATGGCGAGCACCCAGATGGCGATCAGGAAGAGCGTCAGGGTGGCCACGCTGGTGTCGGCCTTGAGGTCGGTGACGTGGTCGGCGCGGGCCAGTGCGTAGGCCACGAACGTCCCCGTGCCGGCGATGACGCCGCCCGGGACGGCGAGCCGCAGGACGCGCTTCACGAAGCCGGTGCGGGCCCGCTCGTTGTTGGGGGCGAGGGCGAGGAAGAAGGCCGGCACGCCGATGGTGAGGGTGGAGAGCACGGTGGAGTGCCGGGGCAGGAACGGGTACGGCGAGTGGGTGAAGATCACCAGCAGCGCGAGCAGAACCGAGTAGACCGTCTTCACCAGGAACAGCCCGGCGACCCGTTCGATGTTGCCGATCACCCGGCGGCCCTCGGCGACCACCGAGGGCAGGGTGGCGAAGGAGTCGTTCAGCAGCACGATCTGGGCGACCGCCTTGGTGGCGTCGCTGCCGGTGCCCATCGCCACGCCGATGTCGGCGTCCTTGAGCGCGAGCACGTCGTTGACACCGTCGCCGGTCATCGCCACGGTGTGCCCGCGGGACTGCAGGGCGGCGACCAGCTGGCGCTTCTGCTGCGGGGTGACCCGGCCGAAGACGGTGGTCCGCTCGGCCGTGTCGGCGAGGGCGTCCGGTTCGGCGGGCAGGGTCCGGGCGTCCAGCGGGTGGTCGGCGCCGGGCAGGCCGAGGTGGCCGGCGACCGCGCCGACCGAGACCGCGGCGTCGCCGGAGATGACCTTGGCCTGCACCT
This sequence comes from Kitasatospora sp. NPDC087314, assembly GCF_044744365.1. Classification (NCBI taxonomy): domain Bacteria; kingdom Bacillati; phylum Actinomycetota; class Actinomycetes; order Kitasatosporales; family Streptomycetaceae; genus Kitasatospora; species Kitasatospora sp. NPDC087314. Next base: position 209,130 of record NZ_JBIUYE010000015.1, on the reverse strand, counting down.
GCTGGCCCTCGAAGTAGCGCAGGGTCTCGGCGGCGTCGTGGCGCAGCCGCTGCTGGAGCACCACCAGGGCGAGCGGGGTGAGCCCGGCCGCCGGGTCGGGGGAGTCCAGCGGGACGGGAGTGCGGCCGAGTAGCAGCACCCGCAGGCCCTTGGCGCCCAGCTCGTCGACCTCGGCGAGCGCCGGGTGCCCGGCCGGCAGCAGCACGTCGGGGGCGCCGAGCAGCCAGCTGGCCTCGCCGCCCTGCGGCTCCAGCAGCTGCACGCCGCTCCACTTGCGGGCGGAGGAGAAGGGCATCGCCTCGATCACCCGCCAGCCGTTGCCGCCGGCGCCGCCCCGGGGGCTGCTCCCGTCGCCGGTGGAGCCGTCGCCCGGGGAGCCGTCGCCGTACGCGGCGATGACGGCCTGCATGGAGGGGTTGGGGCGGGCGTCGGCGCCGGCCATCACGCCGAGCGCGTGCCTGATGGTGTCCGGGGTGACGGCGCCGGGCTCACCGTCGGACAGGACGCGCAGGTCGACGACGTCCATGCCGCCCTCGGTGAGGGTGCCGGTCTTGTCCAGGCAGACGGTGTCGACCCGGGCCAGGCCCTCGATCGCCGGGAGCTCCTGGACCAGGCACTGCTTGCGGCCCAGCCGGATCACGCCGATCGCGAAGGCGACCGAGGTCAGCAGGACCAGCCCCTCGGGGACCATCGGCACGATGCCGGCCACCATGCGGCGCACGGCCTCGCGCCAGTCGCGGCCCTCGACGGCCAGCTGGCTGATGATCAGGCCGAGGGCGGTGGGGATCAGCAGGTAGGTGATGAAGCGCAGGATGCTGTTGATGCCGCTGCGCAGTTCCGACTTCACCAGGGTGAACCGGCTGGCCTCCTCGGCGAGCTGCGCCGCGTACGCCTCGCGGCCGACCCTGGTGGCGGTGAACGCGCCCGCGCCGGCCACCACGAAGCTGCCGGACATCACCTGGTCGCCGGGCTGCTTGAGGACGGGGTCGGGCTCGCCGGTGAGCAGCGACTCGTCGATCTCCAGGCCGTCCGCCTCGGTGACCTCGCCGTCGACGATCACCTTGTCGCCGATGCCGAGCAGCACCGTGTCGTCCAGCACGATCTCGGCGACGGCGATCGCCTCGACGCTGCCGTCCCGGCGGACCTGCGGCCGGGCCTCGCCGATCAGGGCCAGGCTGTCCAGGGTCTTCTTGGCGCGCAGCTCCTGGATGATGCCGATCGCGGTGTTGGCGACGATGACCAGGCCGAACAGGCCGTCCTGGATCGGGCCGACGATCAGGATGATCCCGAACATCACGCCGATGATCGCGTTGAAGCGGGTGAAGACGTTGGCCCGGACGATCTCCTTGGCGGAGCGGCTGGACCGTACCGGGACGTCGTTGACCTGCCCGTTCGCGACCCGCTCGGCCACCTCGGCGGCGGTCAGTCCGCCGCGTCGGCCGGGCAGCAGCCCGAGGGGGTGCGCACCGTCGGGGCGGTCGCCGTTGCCGGGCTGCTCTTCCGCGGGGTGGGCAGGCTGCGTCATGGCACCGACTCTACGGTCGCCTTATGTCCGATGCGTGCTACTAAAGGACTATTCAGTCCGACCGGGTGGCCGGGCCCTGGCCGTCGTCGCCGGGTGCCCGCTGGGCGTCGTCGGCCGTCCGGTTCGCGGCCTCGGCGGCGCGGTCGCGGGCGATGGCGTCCCGCCGGGCGCGGCAGTACCAGAGGCCGATCAGGCCGAGCAGGCCGCCGGAGAGGCAGATCCACGGCCAGGTGCCGTGGCCGTGGTCGGAGAGGGTGCCCTGGAAGGGGAGCAGGGCCAGGAAGGCGACGAACCACAGCACCGTGCCGCCGCCGACGATGGCGACGTCGTTGGCCTCCAGCGGAGGGGGCGAGGGGTGCAGCGGGGTCTTGGGCATGGGGCCTAGCGTACGGTGCGGCAGGTGGCCCGTAGGGGCCCACGGGGTTCTACGCGCGAAGATAGCGCGTGTGCGATCGGGAAACCATACTGAAAACCCCCCGCCCGGCCACTGTAGCCCTGGGCGTCCCCCTCCTCAGCTCCCCCACAGAGGACGCACGCATGCCTGTGGTCCAGCCGACCACCGAGTCGCCCGAACCCGCCTCCAGCGCACCCAAGCCCCCCACCGGTGCCCTGGACCGCTACTTCCGGATCAGCGAGCGCGGCTCCAGCCTGCCGCGCGAGATCCGCGGCGGCATCGCCACCTTCTTCACCATGGCCTACATCCTGGTGCTGAACCCGATCATCCTGGCCAGCGGCACGGACATGACCGGGGCCCACCTGGACAGCGCCCAGCTGGTCACCGCCACCGCCCTCACCGCCGGTCTCACCACCCTGCTGATGGGCGTCATCGGCAACGTCCCGATCGGCCTGGCCGCGGGCCTCGGCGTCAACACCATCGTGTCGCTCCAGCTCGCCCCGAAGATGACCTGGCCGGACGCCATGGGCATGGTCGTGCTGGCCGGCTTCGCGATCATGCTGCTGGTCGCCACCGGCCTGCGCGAGCGGGTCATGAACGCCGTGCCGCTCGGCCTGCGCAAGGCCATCGCGATCGGGATCGGCCTGTTCATCTGCCTCGTCGGCCTGGTCGACTCCGGCTTCGTCAGCCGCATGCCGGACGCCGCGCACACCACCGTCCCGCTGCAGCTCGGCGGCAGCGGGCACCTGCTCGGCTGGCCGGTGCTGATCTTCGTGTTCGGCCTGGTGCTCACCCTGGTCCTGGTGATCCGCAAGGTGCCCGGGGCGATCCTGATCAGCATCGCGGCCAGCACCGCGCTCGCCGTGGTGGTCGACAAGTTCGTCGACATCCCGGCGCTCAAGTGGGGCCTGACCGTCCCGGCCTGGCCGGGCAACCCGGTCGCCGCCCCGGACTTCGGCCTGGTCGGCAAGGTCAGCCTGTTCGGCGGCTTCGAGAAGGTCGGCGTGCTGACCGGCGTGCTGTTCGTCTTCACCGTGCTGATGTCCTGCTTCTTCGACGCGATGGGCACCATCCTCGGCGTCGCCGACGAGGCGCACCTGCTGGACGAGAACGGCGACCTTCCCGGCATCAACAAGATCCTGATGGTCGACGGCATCGCCACCGCGGCCGGCGGCGCCACCTCCGCCTCCGCGAACACCTGCTTCGTCGAGTCGACCGCCGGCGTCGGCGAGGGCGCCCGTACCGGCTTCGCCTCGATCGTCACCGGCCTGCTCTTCGTGGTGGCGCTCTTCCTCACCCCGCTCGCCACCATGGTCCCGGCCCAGGCGGCCACCCCGGCCCTGGTCACCGTCGGCTTCCTGATCCTGGCCGGCTCGATCAAGGAGATCGACTGGGCGGACCACACCATCGCGATCCCGGCCTTCCTGACCATCGTGATGATGCCGTTCACCTACAGCATCACCAACGGCATCGGCTTCGGCTTCATCGCCTTCTGCATCCTGCGGCTGGCCGCCGGGCGCGGGCGCAGCGTGCCGATCCCGCTGTACGCGGTGGCGGCGGTGTTCGCCTTCTACTACCTGATGCCGGCCCTCGGTCTGCTCTGACCCCCGGCCCGGCCACGACGGCGGCCCCGCACTCCTCCTCGGAGCGCGGGGCCGCCGTCGTTTTCCGGCCGCCGGTCAGTGGACGCAGAACTCGTTGCCCTCGGGGTCGGCCATGATCGTCCACGCGCCGCCCGGCTCCTTGACGTCGCGCAGGACGGTGGCGCCGAGGGTCCGGAGGCGGGCGACGGTCGACTCCCGCTCGCCCGGGCCCGGGTGCACGTCGAGGTGGAGGCGGTTCTTGTCGGGCTTCGGCTCGGGGACGGCCTGGAAGAGCAGGCGGCGGCCGAGGCCGGTGCCGGTGGCGGGGTCGTACGGGTCCTCGGGGTGGCGGACGGTGGCGAGGGTGCGCCAGGCGGGGCGGCCGTCGACCTCGGTGACGGCGTCCGGGGTGACGGCGCCGGCGTCGAGCAGGCGGGTGATCAGGGCGCCGTGCTCCTCCAGGGTGTAGTCGAGGGCGGCGGCCCAGAAGGCGGCCTGGCGGTTCGGGTCGGCGCAGTCGATGACGAGCTTCCAGTGCAGCGGCATGTAACCGGTTATAGCGGTTTCCGGAGAGCAGGGGCAATCATCGTCGGCTGGAAGATGTCAAAAATGGGTCTGTGTAGGGCAGTTGGCGGAGGGAATACTGCCTGGACGGACACGGGGAGGGGGCTCGACCGATGGTGCAACAGGATCCGCCCGGGGGGGACGAGGCGAAGCTGCTGCCGGAGCTGTTCTGGACGGCGGACAAGGCCTCGTTGGACGGCCAGCGCGAGACGCTGCGCTGGTACCGCGGACTGATCGCGATGCTGGTGATCGCCGCCCTGATCGGCTCGTTCCCCGGGCCGGACAAGCGCGGCGCCTTCGACACCACGCCGCTGTACTCGGTGGCCGCCTTCCTGATCGCCGGCTACTTCTGGTCCCGGCTGCGCCGCAGCAACCCGCAGGGCCGTTGGTACGAGGCCCGGGCGGCGGCCGAGTCGGTCAAGACGCTGGCCTGGAAGTACACCGTCCGGGCCCGGCCGTTCGACGGCGAGGCCGAGTCCGCGGACGTGGACCGCGGCTACCTGCTCCAGGTCGAGGACGTGCTGCGGGCCTTCGAGGACCCGGAGATCGTGCCGCCCGGCACCGTCCCCGAGATCACCCCGGAGATGCGGCGGATGCGGGCCGGCAGCCTGACCGCCCGCCGCACGCTCTACCTGCGCACCCGCGTCGAGGGGCAGCGCACCTGGTACCGCGCCCGGGCCGAGGCCTGCGAGACGCAGGGGGTGTCCTGGGGGCTCGGCATCGCGGCGATGATCATCATCGGCGCGGCGGCGGCCATCGCGCAGGCGACGGGCGCCCTGCAGGTGCACGTCTTCGGGGCCAGCTCGGCCGCGGCCGCCGCCATCATCGCCTGGACCCAGCTCAAGCAGCTGCGCCCGCTGGCCGCCGCCTACCAGCTGGCCGCGCGCGAGCTGGAGAACGTCGGCAACCAGCTCTCCGACCTCGACCTCAAGGCGCCGGACGCCGAGGCGCGGTGGGCCCGGCTGGCCGCCGAGGCGGAGGACGCCGTGTCCCGCGAGCACACCACCTGGCGGGCCCGCCGGGCGTTCCCGAGGTAGCCCGCCCGCGCCAGGGCCGATCCGGCCGATCCGGCCGGACGCGCCCTAGCGGACGAAGGCGAGCGCCGTACATCAACTCCGGGGAGACGCTGGGGAGATCCGGCGCGTGCGGGCCACTCCGGGGACACAGGTGTGCGGGATGCGTGAGGGTCGGGCGGGAAGGCGTAAAACGTAATCATTGCGTGTCCATGCCCTGGTTTCATCGCCTGCGCGCGACCCCAGTCCCTTGCCGGAGGCCCCCTTGCGCATTCTTCTGATCGCCAGCGCGTTCAACAGCCTGACCCAGCGCGTCCACACCGAGCTGCGCGAGCGCGGCCACCAGGTCGCCGTCCAACTCGCCCTCGGTGACGAGCCGATGAGGGCGGCGGTGGCCCGTACCGACCCCGAACTGATCATCTGCCCGATGCTCACCAAGGCCGTCCCGGAGGACATCTGGTCCACCCGAACCGTCCTGATCGTGCACCCCGGCCCCAAGGGCGACCGCGGGCCCTCCTCGCTCGACTGGGCGATCACCGAGGGGGCGGAGCGCTGGGGCGTGACCGTCCTGCAGGCCGTCGAGGAGATGGACGCCGGCGACATCTGGGCGTCCGTCGAGTTCCCCGTCGCCGACTGCGGCAAGAGCGAGCTGTACCGGGGCGAGGTCGCCGACGCCGCCGTCGAGGCCGTCCTGCTCGCCGTCCAGCGCTACGAGGGTGGCCTGTTCACCCCCGAACCGCTCGACTACGACCGGCCGGACGTCCACGGCAGGCTCCGCCCGCTCCTGCGGCAGGAGGCGCGCCGGATCGACTGGGCCGCCGACGACACCGCCACCGTGCTCCGCAAGCTCCGCGCCGCCGACTCCCAACCCGGCGTGCTCGACGAGCTGTTCGGGCGCGAGTACTTCCTGCACGGCGGCCACCCCGAGGACGAGCTGCGCGGCCCGGTGCCCGGCGCCGTGCTCGCCACCCGTGACGGCGCGATCTGCCGGGCCACCGTGGACGGCGCGGTCTGGATTCCGCAACTGCGCCCGCGCCGCACCCCGGGCGGGCCGGCCACCTACAAGCTCCCCGCCGCGACGGTGCTCGCCGACCGGCTGCACCGGGTCCGCGAAGTGCCGGTGACACCGGCCTCGGCGGCCCGCCGGGACACCTGGTCGGAGCTGCGCTACCGCGAGGACGGCGACGTCGGCTACCTCGAATTCGCCTACGCCGGCGGGGCGATGAGCACCGGGCAGTGCCGCCGGCTGCTCGCCGCCTACCGTCAGGCCGCCGACCGGCCCACCTCGGTGCTGGTGCTCGGGGCGCCCCGGGACTTCTACTCCAACGGGATCCACCTCAACGTCATCGAGGGCACGGCCTTCCCGGCGCTGGAGTCCTGGGAGAACATCAACGCGATGGACGACCTCGTCCACGCGATCCTCACCACGACCGACAAGCTCACCGTCGCCGCGCTGGCGGGGAACGCGGCGGCCGGCGGCCTGATGCTGGCGCTCGCCGCGGACGAGGTGTGGTGCCGGGAGTCGGCGGTGCTCAACCCGCACTACCGGCTGATGGGCCTGTACGGCTCCGAGTACTGGACGTACACCCTGCCGCGCCGGGTCGGTGCCGAGCAGGCCGAGCGGCTGACCACCGAGGCGCTGCCGGTCGGCGCCGAACACGCGCGCCGGATCGGCCTGGTGGACCGCACCTTCGGCGGGGACGCGGCAGCCTTCCGCCGCCGGGTGGCCCGGGAGGCCGCCGGGCTCGGCGCCTCACCCGAGCTCACCGGCCGACTGGTCGACAAGAAGCGCCGCCGGTCCGCCGACGAGGAGGCGCAGCCGCTGGCCGAGTACCGGGCGGAGGAACTGCGGCGGATGCACGCCAACTTCTACCGGGTGGGCGAGCCGTACCACGCGCTGCGGCGGGACTTCGTGCACAAGGTCTGCCCGGTGGACACGCCCGCGCACCTGACCGGGCTGCTCGGGCGGCCGGAGTAAGACCGACCGGGGCACATGGTGGGCGGCGGCCGGTGCGAGCGGGGCGGCCGGTGCGAGCGGGGGCGTCCCGGGTGAGCTGAGGGTGTGCGGAACGAGCCGGAGGCGTGGGGGCGGGGGGGGGGGGCCCCCCCCCCCCCCCCCCCCCCAACGGGTGGGGGGGCCCCCCCCCCCCCCCCCCCCGGGGCGGGGCCCCCCCCCCCCCCCCCCCCCCCCGGGCGCCCCCCCACGGGGGGGGGGGGGGGGGGGGGGGGGGGGGGGGGGGGGGGGGGGGGGGGGGGGGGGGGGGGGGGCCGGGGGGGGGGGGGGGGGGGGGGGGGGGGGCCCCCCCCCCCACGCCTCCGGAGCATCGGTCGGCCGGCTCAGCGCCTGGCGCCGGCCTGGTTCAGCGGCCGCCGCGGCCGCGGGACCAGCGGGGCCGCCGGGCCGACCAGCAGCGGCTGAGAGCTCGCGCGGCTCGGCGAGACGGCGAAGGCCAGCGAGCCGAAGAAGACGTAGCAGCCGAGTCCGACCCCGAGCGGGAAGATGAACTGCAGGGCCATCACCCCGCCTTGAGTGGAGTGGGAGAAGTCGAGCTGCACCGAGAGCGCCGCCATGCCGGTGTAGTGCATCGCGCAGACCGCCACGCCCATCACCGGCGCCGCCGCGAGGACGGCGAGCGTGCCGCGGATGTTCAGCGTGGCCCAGAGCGCGGCCGTCGCCGCGAACACCGCGATGGCGACGGACAGCCCCACCGTGACGTGGTCGTACCGGAGGTGGCCGGGCAGGACCATCGCGGCCATGCCGAGGTAGTGCATCGCCGCGACCCCGAGGCCGGTGGTCAGCCCGCCGACCAGCAGCGACAGGACCGGGCGGCGGCTGTACCCGACGGTGAACAGGCCGATCCCGACCACGGCGACGGCGACCAGCAGGCTGAGCACGGTCAGCCAGGGCTGGTAGCTGATCTCGACCCCGGAGACGGAGAAGCCGAGCATCGCGATGAAGTGCATGGACCAGATCCCGGCGCCGAGCGAGGTCGAGGCGAAGAGGAGCCAGACCACCCGGGTGCGGCCCTGGGAGACGAGGGCCCAGCGGGCGCTGCGCAGGGCGACGAAGGCGCCGAGGCAGGCGACGAAGTACGAGACCGCCGGTGTCACCCAGCCGTGGTCGGCATGATGGATCTCACCCAAGAGAGCTCCCTGGAGGGATGCGGGGATAAGGGCGCCAGGACTCGGGCGGACGTGGGTGGCCGAGGAGGGGAAGGCCGGGGGAACGCGTGCGGAGGTGGGCACGGGAGAATGGTCCCGCCGAAGGGAGACCTGGCGTGGTGGTGCCCCTGACAACCGGGACAGTATCCACTACCCGGCAGTCGCACAATGTTCGTGCTTTTCGTGAAATCCCAGGTCAGGATGGGCATTTACGGGGCCTACATGATCTTGGCACCAATCCCTGACAACGCCTGCGCAGGGCTACTCCAACGGAGCTAGCCCGAACGGGTGGCCGGCCGGGTCGATCAGCACCTTGAGCGTCCGGCCGTGCTGGTACGTCGGCTCGGTCGCGCCGAGCGCGAGCGCCTTCGCGATGGCCTCGTCCAGGTCGTCCACGTAGAAGTCCAGGTGGAAGTGCTTGCCGCCGTCCGGCTCCGTCCACGCCTCCGGCCGGTAGCCGGTGACCCGGCCGAAGCCCAGCGGGCTGCCGCCCTCCGGGTTGTCCAGGATCGCGAACTGCTCGTCCGTGTGACGGGTCTCCCAGCCCAGCAGCTCGCCGTAGAAGCCGGCCAGCGCGACCGGGTCGGCGCAGTCGATGGTGACCATGGCGAGGCGGGCGAAGCCGGTGTCGTTCTGCTCGGCGGCGAGGTCGGACATGTGTGGTCGGCCCTTCTGGGAGTGGTGTCGGCCCTTCTGGAAGGGGGAGCGGGCGCCCGGCGGCGCGTCGGATCGAGGCCTACGACCAGCATCGCACCGGGCCGATCTTCCGGCGCGGTGGTGCCGGAGCGGCCGGTGCGGTGCTGGCGGACGGGCCGGTGCGGTGGTGCCGGAGGGCTGGTCGGGCTAACGGGGTGGCGGGTGGACGGGCGGGCGGGGCGAGGGTCGGTGAGGCTGATGGGGCGCGAAGCGAACGCATTTTCCTTAGGGAGAGTAATGACGTAAGCTAAAGAACATGCCCGAGATGTCCGAGCAGGACCTCGCAGCGGTCAATCAGCTGCGGTCGTCCGTGATGCGCCTCTCCCGTCGACTCAAACACCAGAGGGTCGAGGAGTCGCTGAGCCCCACCGAGATGGGGGTGCTCGGCACCCTCGCCCGATGCGGAAAGGCCACACCGGGTGAGCTCGCCCGGAAGGAGCACGTGCAGCCTCCCTCCATGACCAGGATCGTCGCGATGCTGGAGGAGAAGGGGCTGGTGCGGCGGGAGCCGCACCCCGAGGACCGCCGCCAGGTGGTCGTCAGCAGCACCGAGCAGGCCGAGGCGATCCTCGCGGAGAGCCGTCGGCGTCGCAACGTCTGGCTCGCCGAGCTCGCCGAGGGGCTCGACGAGGAGGAATGGGCCGTCCTCCGGGAGGCCGCGCCCGTGCTCTACAAGCTCGCACACCTCTAGGCACACCGACCCCGGCCGGCCGCCGGGAGAAGAAGGAGTACCGCATCACCGCAGGACCGACCACCGAAACCAGGAGCGCGACGGCCTTCGTCCGGGCCGTCGCGCCGCGAGGGGAGACCACCGTGACACCGCCGGCCGCAGCCAGCGCCGCCGCCATCCGTACCGACGACCAGACCGCCGACCCCACCGTGGCAGGCGCCGCGGCCGCCGACCTCCAGGCACCCGCCCCCACGGGGCTGCCCGGCAGCGGCGACGACGACCCCGACGAACGCACCGCGGCGGACGACCCCGCCGCTCCCGGCCGAACCCACTCGGCCACGCCGTCGTCCGCCACCGGCTCGTCGTCCAGCGGCTCGTCCGCCACCGGCGCCCGCTTCACCCGGCCCGGAGGGATGTTCTCCTCCCTGCGCGTTCGCAACTACCGCTACTACTTCGCCGGCCAGGTGGTGTCCAACACCGGCACCTGGATGCAGCGGATCGCCCAGGACTGGCTGGTGCTCAGCCTCACCGGCAGCCCGCTCGCGGTCGGCATCACCACCGCCATGCAGTTCCTGCCGATGCTCCTGCTCGGCCTGTTCGGCGGCGTGCTCGCCGACCGGATGCCCAAGCGCCGGCTGCTGGTCTACACCCAGGGCGCGATGGGCCTGCTGGCCGCCGGCCTGGCCGCCCTGACCTTCGGCGGCGTGGTGACGCCGTACTACGTGTACGCCTTCGCGCTGCTGCTCGGCCTGGTCACCGTGGTCGACAACCCGACCCGGCAGGCCTTCGTGTCCGAGATGGTCGGGCCCAAGGACCTCGCCAACGCGGTCAGCCTGAACGCCGCCAACTTCCAGACCGCCCGGCTGGTCGGCCCCGCCGTCGCGGGCCTGCTGATCGCCGCGGTCGGCAGCGGCTGGGCGTTCGCGGTCAACGCGCTGTCCTTCGTCGCCGTCATCGGCGGGCTGCTCGCCATGCGGGAGAGCGAACTGCGCCCGACCGAGCCGATCGCCCGCGAGAAGGGCCAGCTGCGGGAGGGCCTGCGGTACGTGAAGGAGCGGCCCGAACTGCTCTGGCCGATGGTCCTGGCCGGGTTCATCGGCACCTTCGGCTTCAACTTCCCGACGCTGCTCTCCGGTTTCGCCTACGACACCTTCAAGGTCGGCGCCGGGCAGTACGGCCTGCTGAACACCGCGATGGCGGTCGGTTCGCTGGCCGGCGCGCTGCTCGCGGCCCGCCGGGGCGTGCCCAGGCTGCGCCGGCTCGTGGGGGCGGCGCTGGCCTTCGGCGCGCTGGAGGTGGTGGCCGCGTTCGCGCCCGACTACTGGACCTTCGCGGTGCTGCTGATGCTGGTCGGGGTGTTCGGACTCAGCTTCAACACCTCCGTCAACGCCTCGCTGCAGCTGGCCACCGACCCCGCGATGCGCGGGCGCGTGATGGGCCTGCTGGTGCTGGTCTTCACCGGCGGCACGCCGATCGGCGCCCCGGTCGTCGGCTGGGTGACCGCCTCGTACGGGCCCCGGCTGGGCCTGCTGGCCTGCGGGCTGGTGTCCGCGCTGGCGGCCGGCGTGGTCGGCCTGGTGCTGGCCCGCAGCGCGGACCTGCGGGTGCGGTTCGACCTGCACCCGGGCCGTGGCGGCCGGGTGGTGGCCTTCGTGCCGCGCGCCGTCGCCACCGCCAAGTCGGGGCTGGCGCCAGCCTGCTGACGGCACGTCAAACCCCGGGGGCGGTGGCCGCCCCCGGGGGGTGTGACGCAGGGGTGGGGCAGAGGTGTCAGAGGCGGATGGCGAGGACCTGGCCGGGCCAGATCCCACTCGGCTGCTCGACCTCGAACGACTCCGTCTCGGTGAACCCGAGCGCCCGGTACTGGCTGACCAGCTTGCGGTCGGCGCCCCCGTAGCAGTCCACCCGCAGCAGGCCGATGCCGCGCCGACGGGCCTCCTCGACCGCGTCGGCGATCAGTGCGGCGCCGATCCCCGAGCCCTTGCGGCTGCGGTCGGTGACCAGGTTGCGGATGAACAGCTCGCGCTCGTCCACTGCGGGGATGTACTTCCCCCGCTGCTCGGACAGCACGCAGGAGCCGACCGCGCGGCCCTCGTCGTCCTCGGCGAGGCGGATCAGGAACGGCTCGGTGCCGTACTGGGCGATCTGCTCGACCCTGGCCGGGATGCTGCTGAACGACTGATCGCCCCACTGGCCGGTGCGGCCCTGGCCGGCCAGCCAGCCCACGGCGCCGTCGAGCAGGGCGAGGATGGCGGGAACGTCCTCGGGACCACCGGTGCGGATCTTGATGTTGCTTGAACGAATCACAGGGGCCGTTCTAGCCCAAACCGACGTTCGAGGGAAGATGGCGGTGTGAGGCTCTTCGTGGCGGTCCTCCCGCCGGTCCACGTGCTGCAGGGCTTGTCCGATGCCGTGGCGCCGGTGCGCGGGCTGCCCGGGGCCGACCGGCTGCGCTGGACCACCGTCGAGGGCTGGCACCTGACGCTGGCCTTCCTCGGCGAGGTGGCGCCCGAGCGGCTGCCGGAGCTGGAGGCGGACCTGGCCGCCGTCGCCGAGGTCCATCCGGCGCACCGGCTGCGGGTGTCCGGCGCCGGCCGGTTCGGCGACCGGGTGCTCTGGGCCGGGCTGGAGGGGCAGACCTGGGCGCTGCGCCGGCTCGCCGAGGCCGTCGGCGACGCCACCGCCGAGCTGACCGGGGAACTCGACAGCTTCACCTTCCACCCGCACCTCACCCTGGCCCGGGCCGGCTCCTCCCGCGGCCGCCGGCGGGCCGCCCAGCGCGTCGCGGCGGCCGAACTGGAGGCCCTGGCGGCCGCACTGGCCGAATACCGGGGGCCGATGTGGGAGGCCACCGAACTGCACCTGATGCGGAGCGAGCCGGACGGCGTCTCCGCGCACTACGCCTCGCTGCACGCCTGGCCGCTGGCCCACTGGAGCTGACGCCCGGGGCGCGGGTCCCGGGGGCGGGGCGGGACTCGGCGTCGGGGCGGGCCTCGGCGTTCGGTCGGGGGTGAGGCGGAGGTACGCTCGTTGACCGTGGATCCCAAGACTCGTATGCGTATCGTGACCGGCACCCTGGTGCTGCTGCTGGTCGTCGTGCTGATCAGCTCGATGGTCGGCAAGTAGGCCCGAAAGGGCGGATGGGCCGGAACGGCGCGAGGGCCACCGCCCGGAGGCGGTGGCCCTCAGCCGTGCGTGGGGTCGGTGCTCAGAGCTGCTCGACCACGTGGTCGATGCAGTGGGTGAGCGCCTCGACGTCCGCCGGGTCGATCGCCGGGAACATCGCGATGCGCAGCTGGTTGCGGCCCAGCTTGCGGTACGGCTCGGTGTCGACGATGCCGTTGGCACGCAGTGCCTTGGCGACCGCGGCGGCGTCCACCGACTCGTCGAAGTCGATGGTGCCGACCACCTGGGAGCGCTCGGCCGGGTTCGCCACGAAGGGGGTGGCGTAGGCGGACTTCTCGGCCCACGCGTACAGCCGGGACGAGGAGTCAGCCGTACGGGCGACGGCCCAGTCGAGCCCGCCGTTGCCGTTCAGCCACTCCAGCTGGTCGGCCAGCAGGAACAGGGTGGCGATCGACGGGGTGTTGTACGTCTGGTCCTTCGACGAGTTGTCGATGGCCGTCGGCAGGTCGAAGAACGGCGGGATGTAGCGGCCGGAGCCGGCGATCTCGGCGGCGCGCTCCAGGGCGGCCGGGGAGAACGCGGCCAGCCACAGGCCGCCCTCGGAGGCGAAGGACTTCTGCGGGGCGAAGTAGTAGACGTCGGTCTCGGTGATGTCCACCGGCAGGCCGCCGGCGCCCGAGGTGGCGTCCACCAGGACCAGCGAGCCCTCGTCCGTGCCCACCGGGCGCTTGATCGGCATCGCGACGCCGGTCGAGGTCTCGTTGTGGGTGAGCCCGTAGACGTCCACGCCGGCCTCGGCGACCGGCAGCGGGTGGGTGCCCGGGGCGGTCTTGATCACGGTCGGCTCGGCGAGCCACGGCGCGGCCTTGACCGAGGAGGCGAACTTGGAGGAGAACTCGCCGAAGTCCAGGTGCTGGGACTTCTCCCGCACCAGGCCGAAGGCGGCGATGTCCCAGAAGGCGGTGGAGCCGCCGTTGCCGAGGACGACCTGGTAGCCCTCGGGGAGCGAGAAGAGGCTGCTCACGCCCTCGCGTACGCGCTTGACCAGGTTCTTGACCGGGGCCTGGCGGTGCGAGGTGCCGAGCAGGGAGGTCTGGGTGGCGGCGAGGGCACTCAGGGCCTCGGGGCGCACCTTGGACGGTCCGCAGCCGAAACGGCCGTCTGCGGGCTTGATGTCAGCGGGGATCTGGATCTGAGCCACGCGCGCAGCCTACCGGCCGCGGACCCGCCCGGGGTACGGTCGTCCGCTCGCTGAGATGTGATCTTCACGGCTCCCAGCTGCGGAAACAGCGGGCCCGGACGAGGCCGGACCCGCTGCTCAGGACGGCACCGGGGTCGTCAGTGGGCGATGGCTTCCCAGCCCTCGATCTCCTCGGGGCGGCGCGGGCCCGGGCCGATGTAGCGCGCGGCCGGGCGCACGAGCCGGCCCGTGCGCTTCTGCTCCAGGATGTGCGCCGACCAGCCGGCCGTGCGCGCGCAGGTGAACATCGAGGTGAACATGTGCGCCGGCACCTCGGCGAAGTCCAGCATGATGGCGGCCCAGAACTCGACGTTGGTGGCCAGCACGCGGTCGGGGCGGCGGTTGTGCAGCTCCTCCAGCGCGGCCTTCTCCAGCGCCTCGGCGACCTCGAAGCGCGGCGCGCCGAGCTCCTTGGCGGTGCGGCGCAGCACCCGGGCGCGCGGGTCCTCGGCGCGGTAGACGCGGTGGCCGAAGCCCATCAGGCGCTCGCCCTTGTCCAGCGCGTTCTTGACCCAGGCGGTGGCGTCGCCGGTGCGCTCGATCTCCTCGATCATGCCGAGCACGCGGGACGGCGCGCCGCCGTGCAGCGGGCCGGACATCGCGCCGACCGCGCCGGAGAGCGCGGCCGCCACGTCGGCGCCGGTGGAGGCGATGACGCGGGCGGTGAAGGTGGAGGCGTTCATGCCGTGCTCGGCGGCGGAGGTCCAGTAGGCGTCGATGGCCTTGACGTGCTTCGGGTCCGGCTCGCCGCGCCAGCGGATCATGAACCGCTCGACGACTGTCTCGGCCTTGTCGATCTCGCTCTGCGGGACCATCGGCAGGCCCTGGCCGCGGGCCGACTGGGCCACGTAGGACAGCGCCATCACGGCGGCGCGGGCGAGGTCGTCGCGGGCCTGCTCGGCGGAGATGTCCAGCAGCGGCTTGAGGCCCCAGACCGGGGCGAGCATGGCGAGCGCGGACTGCACGTCGACCCGGATGTCACCGGAGTGCACCGGGATCGGGAACGGCTCGGCGGCCGGCAGGCCGGGGTTGAACTTGCCGTCCACCAGCAGGCCCCACACGTGGCCGAAGGAGACCTTCCCCACCAGGTCGTCGATGTCGACACCGCGGTACCGCAGCGCGCCGCCTTCACGGTCGGGTTCGGCGATCTCGCTCTCGAACGCGACGACTCCCTCAAGCCCGGGTACGAAGTCGGACATACGACGGCTCCTTCAGTTCTGCGATCGGCGCTGCGCCGTGGTGGGGCGGCGCGCCAGTGACCGAATGGTGGTTGGCACTCGGTGCCAGAGTGACAGGCACGGGGTGCATTACGCCATACACCACCGCGGTGATGTTGCCCCTGGGCCCGCTTGACTTTTTCGCCGAGGGTCGGTCGTGCCCGGGAATCTCCGGAGCCAAACGCCGTGTTCCGGACAATTCACCGTACGGCGGGTGGCCGAGCGGTGGCGAGACACCTTAACTCCCACCGGGGTTTGTCCGGAGGTAGCGGTGCCGGTTGCTTGTCGTACGGGATGATGTTGACGTGCAGACCCCGGAACGCGCCCAGTCGACGCCCCTGAGCCCCGCCACCCGGAACCTGGCCGACGAGGCCCGGCCCGGACCGGACCTCACCGTGATGCGCAAGCACTACAGCCATGAGGGCCTGGTCGAGGAGCAGCTCGCGCCCGAGCCGATCGGCCAGTTCACCCGCTGGTTCCACGAGGCGGCCGACGCCGGCGTGGTCGAGCCCAACGCGATGGTGCTCTCCACCGCCGACGCCCAGGGGCGGCCCAGCTCGCGCACCGTCCTGCTCAAGGGCTACGACACGCGCGGCTTCGTGTTCTTCACCAACTACGGCTCCCGCAAGGGCTCCGAGCTCGCCGTCAACCCGTACGCCGCACTGCTGTTCCCGTGGATCGAGCTGGCCCGCCAGGTGATCGTCCAGGGCCGGGTGGAGAAGGTCGGCCGGGACGAGACCGCCGCCTACTTCCGCACCCGGCCGCACGGCTCCCAGCTCGGCGCCTGGGCCAGCGAGCAGTCCAGCCCGGTCGGCGGGCGGGCCGTCCTCGAACAGCGCTACGCCGAACTGGAACGCCGCTACCCGGAGGGCGAGGGCGTGCCCGTGCCGCCGTTCTGGGGCGGGTACCGGGTGATCCCGGAGAGCGTCGAGTTCTGGCAGGGGCGGGAGAACCGGCTGCACGACCGGCTCCGCTACCTCGCCGAGCCGGCCGACCCCACCGGGTGGCGGGTGGAGCGGCTCTGCCCGTAGCCGTTCGGCGCCGTCGTCCGTCTCGGTGTCGGCGCCGTCGTCGGGGTCGGTGTCGGTCTCGGGAACGGCCCGGGCGCGGCGAGCGCGCGAAGCTGACGCCCCGTCACCGTCCAGGTGTAGGATGCTGCCCGTCGCGGACCCTGGGTCGAGTCTCTTCCGGCCAGTGACCCGCTGTGCCGGCACGATCGAGTGAGGGACTGATGGGCGTCACCGGTACGGAAACCCCTGCTGGACTCGGCTCCGACCTGGTCGATGTCGCCGCCCTGCCGCTCGACGAGCTCGACGCCCTGCCCGACACCGTCCTCGGCGATCTGCTGCGCCGGGTGGTCGCGGACGCCCTGGCCCCCGGCGCGGAGCCGCTCGCCGCCTTCCAGTCCGCACTCGACCGCTGACCCGCCGCTCGACGGCCGGCCCTCGACCGGGCGGCTGACCGCCGGTTAAACCCCCGGGCCGCCGTCAAACTCGGCAACTTCCCGCGCGGTTGGTGGAGTTCACGACATGCTGGGTATGAAACCGGCGCCGTCGCGGCACCGTCGGGCTCGGGGGGACACAGGTGTTGGAGCATCAACAGGACCAGCGCAAGCCCTACTTCTTCTTCAGCTACGCGCGTCGGGACTACGAGGCCGAGGACGCCTTCGTGGACCAGTTCTTCAACGACCTGAGGGACGAGCTCGGCCGGATCGAGCCGGCCGCCCGCGCCGACGAGATCGCCTACCGGGACACCGAGCAGCTGCGCCTCGGCGACGAGTGGGCCGAGCAGCTGGCCAGGATGCTGGGCCGCAGCCGGACCATGGTCGCGCTCTACTCGCCCGCCTACTTCGCCAGCCTCTACTGCGGCAAGGAGTGGACGGCCTTCCGCGGCCGGGTCCGGCGCCACCAGGAGGACCAGGGCGAGCTCATCCCGGCCCTGGTCCCGGTGCTCTGGGAGCCCGTCGTGCCGGGCGAGCTGGCCGAGGAGGTCACCAAGATCCAGTGGGCCCAGCCGGACATGGGCGAGGCCTACGCCCGCTACGGCCTGCGTGCCCTGCTGCGCACCGGACCGCAGGGCGAGGCCTACCTGCAGGTCGTCCGGGTGGTCGCCGAGCGGGTCCGGGACGCGGCCGCCCGCCGGCTCACCGAGCTGGCCGACTTCGACCTCGGCGCGGTGCGCGGCTACTTCCCGGGGCCGGCGGCCATGGAGCCCCCGCGCGCCGCGGGGATGGTCCGGCTGTTCATCGCGGCGGGCAAGGCCTCCGACGCCGCCGCGGCGGGAGGCTCGCAGGCCGGCGGCTGGTACGGGGCCAAGCCGTGGCACTGGGCGCCCTACCATCCGCCGACCCAGCCGTCCCTGGCGGTGCGCGCCCAGCAGGTGATCACCGCCGCCGGGCACACCACCACGCTGGAGGAGGTCGGCACCGGCCTCGGCGAGAAGCTCGACCAGGCCCGCGAGGACAGCCAGGTCAGCGTCCTGCTGGTGGACCCGTGGATGGCCGGCACCGACCGCTACCGGTCCGCGCTGCGCGAGTACGACGACCACAACCACCCGGTCACCGGCGTCATGGTCCCCGACGGGAGCGGTGATCCGGCCCACGGACCGGAGCGCGACGCGCTGTGGGCCGGCGTGCGCGGTGTGTTCCGGCGCAACTGGCTGCGCCGGAGCGATCCGGAGCACTTGTTCCGGGTCAAAGTGAACCGGGAGAGCTTCGACTCCGATCTCACCATCATGGTGACGGTCGCTCAGAACAAGCTCATGGACGACAACTTCGATTGGGGGGACGATGGCGGCGGTGCCGCGTTCGGCTTCGGCCTCGACGGCGCGAACGGCCCGGCGATGCCCGGGCTGGCCATCCCGGCCGGACCGCCGGGCCCGCGCCGCAGCCCGTCCACGCGGCCCGATCCGGAACCGGGCCCGGAAGACGTGCCCAATCCGCGCCACAGCCAGGACGACACGGCGCCGCTGAGGGGAGACCAGGACGATGATCACTGAGTCCGGCGCAGAGCCGGGGCGCGGCGGACCGGGATCGGTCGTCACGTTCTACTCGTTCAAGGGCGGTACCGGCCGGACCATGGCGCTCGCCAACGTCGGCTGGATCCTCGCCAGCCGGGGCCTGCGCGTGCTGGTGGTCGACTGGGACCTGGAGGCGCCCGGCCTGCACCGCTACTACCACCCGCTGCTGGTCGACCCCGAACTGCACTCCACCGAGGGCCTGATCGACCTGCTGCGCTCCTACGTCCGGCAGGCGCTGCCCTCCGCCGTCGGACCGGACGGCCTGCCCCCGGCCGCCTGGCTGGACCAGCCCGGGCGACTCGACGGCTACATCTGCGGCCTCGCCCTCGACCTGCCCCCGGGCGGCCGGCTCGACTTCCTGCCCGCCGGCCGGCAGAACGCCGCCTACGCCGCCGCCGTCACCAGCTTCAACTGGCGCAGCTTCTACCACGGCCGGGACATCCGCGGCGGCGAGTTCCTGCGCGAACTGCGCGAACGCTGGGCGCGCGCCTACGACTACGTGCTCATCGACAGCCGCACCGGCGTCAGCGACACCTCCGGCATCTGCACCGTCCTGATGCCCGACACCGTCGTCGACTGCTTCACCTTCAGCGCCCAGAACATCCGCGGCGGCGTCGACGCGGCCCGGGCCATCGCCGAGGCCGAGGAGCGGGCCATCCGGGTCCTGCCGGTGCCGATGCGGGTCGAGGACGCCGAGCAGGAGCGCCTCGAAGCCGGCCGCGACTACGCCCGCGAGTCCTTCGCGCCCTACCTCGGCCGCTGGCTGGCCGCCGAGCGGCGGGCCGGCTACTGGGCCGACGTCGAGGTGCCGTACAAGCCGTTCTACGCCTACGAGGAGGTGCCCGCCACCGTCGCCGACCGGCCGCAGGAGGCCCGCAGCCTGCTCAACGCCTTCGAGCGGCTGGCCGGGTGGATCACCGACGGGCAGGTCCGCACCCTGCGCCCGCTCAGCGCCGAGACCCGCCGCCGGCTCTACGGCGCCTACCTGCGCTCCGCCCGCGCGGTGCCCCGCCAGGTCTTCGTCAGCTACGCGCCCGAGGACCGGATGTGGGCCGAGTGGGCGGCCGGCACCCTCACCCGCTTCGGCTACCAGGCCTCCCTGCACAACGCGGCCGAGCCCTACAGCGGCAGCCGCCCGCCGGAGGTCGTCGGGCCGCTCGACGGGCAGGGCCGACTGCTCGCGCTGCTCTCGCCCGAGTACACCGCGCTGCCCCGCGCCACCGAGGTCTGGCAGCTCCTGAACGGGCGCGAACTCGCCTCCGGCTCTCCGGCGCTGGTCGCCCTGCGGCTGCAGGACTCGGACGAGCCGGTGCCCCGTCCCTTCGTCGGCCGGGCCGCGCCCGACCTGGTCCGCTCCTCGGCGGTGGCCGCCGAGTCCCAGCTGTACGGCGAGCTCGGCCCGCCGCCCGGCGGCAACCGCCAGAGCGACTCCGACAGCGGTGAGTTCGCCGCCCCGGCACGCTTCCCCGGCACCGCCCCGCAGGTCCAGGAGGCGCCCTCGCGCAACGCCTCCTTCATCGGCCGCGGCAAGCTGCTCGAACTGCTCCGCAACCGTTTCACCGGCGGGCCCGCCGCGGTGCTCAGCCAGGTCCTCTACGGCTTCGGCGGCGCCGGCAAGTCGCAGATAGCCGCTGAGTACGCGCACCGTTTCAAGGCTGCCTACGACGTGGTCTGGTGGGTCCCCGCCGAGGAGCCCGCCAACATCCCGCAGAAGCTCGCCGAACTCGCCCCCCGGCTCGGCGTACCGAGCAGCGACGACGTCGCGCACACCGCCGCCGCGGTGCTCGACGCGCTGCGCCGCGGTCAGCCGTACCGCCGCTGGCTGCTGGTCTTCGACAACGCCGGCACCCCCGAGGAACTCGCCCCCTGGCAGCCGGCCGGCTCCTCCGGCGGGCACGTGCTGATCACCTCCCGCAACCAGGGCTGGGCCCGGCACGCCGGCCTCGTCGAGGTCGACGTCTTCCTCCGCGAGGAGAGCGTCCGGCTGCTGCGCCGCTTCAACAGCGGCCTCTCCCCGGAGGACGCCGATCAGGTCGCGCACCGGCTCGGCGACCTGCCGCTCGCCGTCGGCCAGGCCGCGGTCTGGCTCCAGGAGACGTCGATGCCGATCGCCACCTACCTCGAACTGCTCGACGAAGAGCTCACCGAGATGCTGGAGCGCACCCGGCTGCGCACCGCCGACTACCCGCACTCGGCCGCCGCGACCTGGCGCATCTCGGTCGAGGAACTGCGCCGGATGAACGCTCCGGCCGCCCAGATCCTGGAGATCTGCGCCTTCTTCGGGCCCGACGCCATCCCGATGCGGCTGCTCTACAGCCGGGCCGTCACCCGCGCCCTGCGGCTGCCCCCGCGCGCGCCCCGCGACAAGCTCGCGATCGGCGAGTTCCTGCGCGCCATCAACCGGTTCGGGCTCGCCCGCACCGACCAGGGCAGCGAGACGATCACCGTGCACCGGCTGGTCCAGGCCGTGCTCCGGGACCAGGTCGAGGAGGAGCGGCGGGCCGAACTGCGCGCCGTCGTGCACGCCGCGCTCGCCACCGCCAACCCCGGCGACCCGGACATCCCCGCCAACTGGTCCGAGTACGCCGAACTCCTGCCCCACCTCTGGCCGTCCGGCGCCGTGGACAGCGCCGACGAGGACGTCCGGCAGTGGATCATCGACTCGGTCCGCTACCAGTGGAAGCGCAGCCTGCACGAGTCCGGCCGGGAACTCGCCGAGCGCACCCTGGAGCACTGGCGCCAGGACGGCTACGGCGGGCCCGACTTCGACGTCGACAACGACGCCCAGACCCTCATGCTGCGGACCCAGCTGAGCAACATCCGCCGCTCCCAGGGCGCCCTCCAGGAGGCGTACGAGATGGACCGGGACATCCTGGAGCGGTTCACCGCCACCCTCGGCCCCGAGCACTCGCACACCCTCGCCGTCGCCAACAGCCTCGGCGCGGACCTGCGCTTCCTCGGCCGCTACGACGAGGCCCGGGCGCTGGACCGGCGGACCCTGGACGCCGCCCGGCGCACCCTCGGCCCGGACCACCCGCGCACCCTGATGATCACCAACAACCTGGCCGTCTCCGACTACCTGGCCGGCGACCGGCAGGCCGCCCTCGAACGGCACCGCAGCAACTACCTCCAGCAGCGCGACGCGCTCGGCGCGCACAGCCTCTACGCGCTCTCCTCCGCCTCCAACTACGCCCGCGACCTGCGCGAGACCGGGCGGCTGCGGGAGGCGCTGGACCTGTTGGAGGAGACCGTCCGGATCTACCAGCAGACCATCGGCGACGGCCACACCGACACCCTGCGCGCCCGCAAGAACCTCGCCGTGGCGCTGCGCCGGGCCGGCCGGTACAACGAGGCACTGGAGATCGACGAGGACATCTACCAGCGCTACCTGGACATCAACGGGGCCGAGCACCCCGACACCCTGGCCGCCGCCACCAACCTCGCCAGCGACCTCAACGCCCTCGGCGACACCGAGCGGGCGATCCCGCTCGCCGACCGGGCGCTCCGCCGCTACCGCGACTACCTGGGCGAGAACCACCCGGTGACGCTGGCCGGCGCCAACAACCTCTCGGTCTACCTGCGGTTGGCCGGCCGGGCCACGGAGGCGCGCGAACTGTCCGGGCGGACGCTGGCGCAGTTCCGGACCGTCCTCGGCGACCACCACCTCTACATCCCGATCGCGATGATGAACCACGCCAACGACCTCGCCCTGGCCGGGGAGGCGCAGGCGGCGCTCGCGCTGGAGCTGGAGGCGGCGCCGCTGATGACGGCGACCCTCGGCCCGGACCACTACGACTCCATCGGCATCAACTCCAACCTCTCGCTGTCGCTGGCCACGGCGGGGGAGACCGAGCGGGCCGCCGAGTTGAGGGCGGACTGCATCCGCCGGGCCCGGGTGACCCTGGGGGAGGAGCACCCGACGACGGTGGCGGTGAAGGCCGGCCAGCGGCTGGACTCCGACGTCGAGCCGCCGCACGTGTGACGGTGGGGCGGTGCGGCCGCGCGGGTGCCGACGGGCGGCGGTGGTCGCAGGTGTGACGGCCGGCGGCGGCTTGCCCGGGTGACGGCGGGGCGCGGGGCGGGGAGGGCCCGGTCCGGGCGGACGGCGCTAGGCTCGCGCGCATGGTGCCGTTCCGGCAGTTCCTGCTGAAGATCCACAGCCGGTGCAACCTGGCCTGCGACTACTGCTACATGTACGAGGGCGCGGACCAGAGTTGGCGCGACCGGCCGCGGCTGATGGCGCTGCCGACGGCCGGCCGGACCGCCCGGCGGATCGCCGAGCACGCGGCCGAGCACCGGCTCGACGAGGTGGCCGTCGTGCTCCACGGCGGCGAGCCGCTGCTCGTCGGTGCGGCCCACCTGGACGCGTTGCTGGGCGAGTTGGCCTCGGCCGGCCCGCGGATCCGGTTCAGCCTGCAGACCAACGGGCTGCGGCTGCTGGACGAACCCGCTCTGCTCGACGTGCTGCACCGGTACCGGGTCGCGGTCGGGGTGTCGCTGGACGGCGCGCGGGCCGACCACGACCGGCACCGGCTGCTGCCCTCCGGCGCGGGCAGCTGGGCGCGGGCGGCCGAGGCCGTACGGCTGCTCGGCTCGGCCGAGCACCGCGACCTGTTCGCCGGGCTGCTCTGCGTCGTCGACCTGCGGGCGGACCCGGTGGCCACCTACGAGGCACTGCTGGAGTTCGCCCCGCCCCGGCTCGACCTGCTGCTGCCGCACGCGACCTGGCAGACCCAGCCGGCCGGGGTGCGGCGGACGGTGCCCCTCGCGCCTCCCCGCGGCGGGGAGCCCGCGCCGTACGGGGAATGGCTGATCGCCGCCTTCGACCGCTGGTACGACGCCCCCCGGCGGGAGACCGGCGTGCGGCTGTTCGAGGAGCTGGCCGTCCTGCTGCTCGGCGGCCGGGCGGCCAGCGAGGCGGTCGGCCTGGCGCCGGTCGACCTGGTCGTGGTCGAGGCGGACGGCACGATCGAACAGGCGGACAGCCTCAAGGTGGCCTTCGATGGCGCCGCCGGGACCGGTCTGGACGTCTGGCGGCACGGCTTCGCCGAGGCCGCCGCGCACCCGGCCTTCCGGGCCCGCCAGCGCGGCCTCGGCGGGCTCGGGCCGGTCTGCGCGGCCTGCCCGCTGGCCCGGGTCTGCGGCGGTGGGCTCTACGCGCACCGGTACGCGGCGGGGGGTGCTGGCGGGGGTGTCGCCGGGGGTGCCGCTGAGGGCTTCGCCGGGGCCTTCGCTCACCCGTCCGTGTACTGCGCGGACCTGGACCGGCTGATCCGCCACATCGCGGGGAGACTGCGGGCGGACGTGACCGGACTGGCCGGTGTGACCGGCTCTGGGCGAGGAGGATGACCGGTGGCAGGTACGGGCGAAGTGGTGGCGGCCGGGGTGCCCGGCGCGCGCGGTGCGGACGGACTGCCCCGGCACGGGGTGGACCGGGCGACCTTCCGGGCGATCGCGGGCGCACGCGGCGGACCGGAGGCCGTCCGGCTGCTGCGCGCCGGGCAGTTGAGCAAACGGGTGCTGCTGCTGCTGGCGCTGCGGCGGGCGGCCCCGGACGACGAGGGCTACCGCGCGGCGTGCGCCGAGGTGTGGGCGCTGCACCGGGCGGACCGGGCGCGGTGGGAAGAGGTGCTGCTGCGGCCGGAGTTGGACGCCTGGGCGGCCGACTGCCTGCGGGGCCTCGCGGCCGGCGAGACCGTTCCGCTGGGCGGGCTGGGCGAGTTCGTGCGGGCCGGGGCCGGGGCCGGGGCCGGGTTCGGACCGGCGCTCGCGCTCGAGTGCGACGGGCTGCGGTGGGGGCCGGTGATCGACCACCTCGGGCCGCGCCGGGTGGACTACGGGAGACCCCCGGCAGGGCCGCTCGATCCCGTCGAACTCGGCCGGTGGGAGGAGCGTTTGGCGCAGGCGTGGCAGATCCTGGTGCGCCGCCACCGGCGGCACGCGGAGGCGGTCGCGGCCTGCGTCACCACCGTCGTCCCGCTGCGGCCCGCCCCGGGCGGGGAGGCCGTCAGCGCCGCCGCCCGCCGGGCGTACGGCGGGGTGGCGGCCTCGCTGCCGGGCGATCCGGTGCTGCTGGCGCTGGCCCTGGTGCACGAGTTCCTGCACGTCCAACTGGGCGCCCTGCTCGACCTCGTGCCGTTGCACCGGCCCAACGGTGCCGCCGTCTACCACGCCCCCTGGCGGCCCGACCTGCGCCCGGTCGGCGCGCTGTTGCAGGGGACGTACGCGCACCTGGGCGTCGCGGACTTCTGGCGGGCCGAGGCGGCCGCCGGCGAGGGCGACCGGGCCCGGGCGGAGCGGGAGTTCGCGCGCTGGCGGGCGCACACCGGCGCGGCGTCCGGAACGCTGCTGGCGAGCGGTGAACTCACGGGCGCGGGGATGGAGTTCACACGGGAGCTGGATCGGGCCGTGCGCGGACTGGGCGAGCCGGGGCGAGGTCCGGGCGGCGCCTGAGGGCGGCCGTGGTTCGGCAGGCCGGTCGGGGCGTGTGCTCGTGGGGCCTGCGGCCGTGCGGCGTGTGCGTGCGGGGCCGCCGGTCGCGGGAGACCCCGTCGCGGTGGCGCCGGTCGCGCCGGTCGCGCCCCGGCCTGGCGTCCACGCTTCGGCGTGCGCCAGGGCGAAGCGCGCGACCGCTGAACGGGTGAATTTTTGGGGCTGCGGCCGCCGTTGCACGGCTTCGACCGGCAAGGGGCGCCAAGTCGAGACCGCAAGCCGTCTTGCAAAGGCCCGGCTGGGTCTATCGTGGTCGCAGTCTTGAACTTGGGTGGCTTTCCCACCCTCGACCGGTCCTAACCGCGCCTAAGGAAACGAAGATGACACCGGTAACCAGCACCCGGCCGACCACCGACCTGACAGAGCCTCAGGACGCCTCGGATCGCCTCTCCCTCGCCGATCTGGCCGCACTGGGCGCGGAGGAGCTCGCGGACCGTCTGCAGCGCGCGCTCCCCGGCGCGGAATCCGGCCTCGTGCCGGTCGCGGCCTTCAACTCCTCGATCTGACACGCTCCGTCACCCCGAACGGAATCCCCAGGCCGAGCCCCAACCCCATCAGATCCATGACGACGCGAATTCCGCTGCCTCTCACGCAATTCGTGGTCAAGATGCACAGCCGGTGTGATCTCGCCTGCGACCACTGCTACGTCTACGAGCACGCGGACAGCAGCTGGCGCGCCCGGCCGAAAGTCATCGGCGACGAGATCCTGACCAGGGCCGCCGAACGCCTCGGCGAGCACGCGGTCGCCCACCGGCTGACCGCCATCCGGGTCGTCCTGCACGGGGGAGAACCCCTGCTCGCCGGCCCGGACCGGCTGCGCCGTGCCGCGCGGACGCTCCGGGCGGCCCTCCCGTCCGGCTGCGCCCTCGACCTGCGCATCCACACCAACGGCGTGCTGTTGAGCCGCGCCTTCTGCGACCTGTTCGCCGAGACGGGCATCAAGGTCGGCATCTCGCTCGACGGCGACAAGGCCGCCAACGACCGCCACCGGCGCTACGCCGACGGGCGCAGCAGTCATCCGCAGGTCCTGCGGGCGGTGGCGCTGCTGCGCGAGCCCGCGTACCGGCACCTGTACGCCGGGCTGCTGTGCACCATCGACGTCGAGAACGATCCGGTCCGGGTGTACCGGGCGCTGGCCGAACTCGACCCCCCCGCGGTCGACTTCCTGCTCCCGCACGCCACCTGGGACGAGCCGCCGAAACGTCCCGCCGGGCAGGGTGACACCCCGTACGCGGACTGGCTGCTCGCCGTCCACGGGCTGTGGGAAGCGGACGGCCGGCCGTTCGCCGTGCGGACCTTCGAATCCGTCCACCGGACCCTGCGCGGGTTCTCCAGCCTCACCGAGTCGCTCGGACTGGAACCCTCCGACCTCGCGGTGCTGGAGACGGACGGGACCTTCGAGCAGGCGGACAGCCTGAAGACCGCGTACGACGGCGCGCCCGCCACCGGTCTGAACGTCTTCGACCACAGCCTCGACGACCTCGCCCGCCACCCGGGCATCGCCGCCCGCCAGTCGGGCCTGCCGGGGCTCAGCCCCACCTGCCGGTCCTGCCCCGTCGTGCGCTCCTGCGGAGGCGGCCTGTACGCCCACCGCTATCGGAGCGACGATGGGGGAGGCGGCTTCGACCACCCCTCCGTCTACTGCGGGGACCTCATGACGCTCATCAACGGCATTGCGGCACACGGCAGTCCGGTGGTGGTGCCCGCACAGGGCGGCGAACCGGTGGTGCCCGCCGCACTCACCCCGCCCCAACTCGACGAGCTCGCCCGGGGGTACGGCGGCGCGGACACCGTCCGAGCCCTCACCCGCTCCCAACTCGCGCTCACCCGGGCGATGCTGGCCGCCGCCTGGGACGCCTCCGGGCAGGGTCGGGCCGAAGCGTGGTCGCTGCTCGCGGAGCTCGACGTCGCAGCGCCGGCCGCCGTCGACGCCGTCCTCGCCCACCCGTACGCGCGGGCCTGGGCCGCCCGCCGCCTGGCCGGGGACCTCGGCACCGACCTCGGGCCGCTGGCCGCCCTCGCCGCGGCCGCGGCGGTGCGGGCCGGGCGGGGGGACGCGGTGGCGGTGCCGGTGCGCGGCGGGTGGCTGCACCTGCCGACGCTCGGGCGGATCGCCGCACCCGCCGGGGAGGCGGTCGTCACGGGCCTGGCGGGCGGGTTCAGCGTGCGGGCGGCCGACGGTTCGGTCCGCACGACCCTGGACGAGCCGCTGCGCCGGATCCGGCTCGCCCCGGGGTGGACGGTCTCCCTGGAGGACGTCGACCCGCTGCGGGACAGCCACGACCACGCCGTGTCCGAGCGGCTGTCCACCGGCGAACTGCTCGACTGGACGGGCGCGCTGCGCGAAGCCGGGGAACTGCTCGGGCGGGACCTGCCCGGGTACGCGGACGGGATGCGGGCCGGCCTCACGACGGTGACCCCGTTGCGGCCGGGCCCGGCGGGCCGGGACATCAGCTCGGCCGCGCGCCAGGCCTTCGGCGCGGTCGGCATCGCCCGACCCGCCACGGCGCCGACCCTGGCGCTGCTGCTGGCCCACGAGTTCCAGCACGTGAAGCTCGGCGCCGTACTGGACCTGCTGGACCTGTACGACCGGAGCGACGACACGCTCTACCTCGCCCCCTGGCGGCCCGACCCCCGGCCGCTCGAAGGGCTGCTCCAAGGCACCTACGCCCACCTGGCCGTCACCGAGTACTGGGGAACCCGCAGCCTCGCGTACGACGGCCTGCCGGGCGAGGCCGCCGACCGGGCGCGGCGGGAGTTCGCGCTCTGGCGGCAGTACACCGCCGAAGCGGTCGAACGGCTGGCCGAATCCGGTTCGCTGACCTCGGCCGGCTTGCGCTTCGCCGACGGCATGCGTGAGACCGTCACCCCGTGGCTCGCCGTGCCCCTGCCCCCCGCCGCCGAACAGGCCGCCGCCCGGGCCCGGCAGGAACGCGCCATGGCCTGACCTCATTCACCCGGCCTCGGGACACCCTCACCCGGGGCCCCAACTCCGGGGAACCGTCATCCTCACCGAATCCCGCGCCGGCAGCGTCGCCACGGCGCTCTCCCCCCGTCAACTCGTCCATGACCTCGCAGAGCTCGGCGTCCGTCCGGGCATGGTGCTGCACGTCCAGGCGTCCCTGCGCGCCCTCGGCCCGGTGGCCGGGGGCGCCGCCGGCGTCGTCGACGCGCTGCTCGAAGTCCTCGGCCCGGACGGCACCCTGGTCGCCTACACCGCCACCCCCGAGAACTCGGCCACCTCGCGCATCCACCAGACCGCCACCGCCGGCCTGTCACCGGCGGAGGTGACCGCGTACCAGTCCCGGATGCCGCTCTTCGACCCGGCCACCACGCCCTGCTCGCCGACCATGGGCGCGCTCTCCGAGGAGATCCGCACCCGACCCGGCGCGCTGCGCAGTCGCCACCCCCAGACCTCCTGGGCCGCGCTGGGCCGCCGGGCGGCGGAGATCACCGCCCACCACCCGCTCACCTCCCACCTGGGCCCGGAGTCGCCGCTCGGGCGCCTCTACGACCTCGACGCCCGGGTGCTGATGCTCGGCGTCCCGATGGCCCGTTTCACCGCCTTCCACCTCGCCGACCTGCGCCAGCCGGACGTCCGGGTGCGCGAGTACCGCTGTGCCGGGCCCGACGGCTGGCTCACCTTCCAGGCGCCGGACCTGGACGACCTCCACTTCGCCGAGCTCGGCACCCGGGTCCTGGCCGCCGCCACCGGCGTCACCTCCACCCACCTCGGCACCGCCGGCTGCCGTCTCGTCCCGGTACGGGAGGCCGTCGACCTCGCCACCCGACTCCTACGCCCCTGACCGCCCGCCACCCGGCCCCCCGGTTGCCTTCGTCGCCGCTTGGGCCGCTGTGCGTGGGAAGTCGGAAGCGCCGACTTCCCACGCACGGCGGGGGGTTACTGCTCCAGCCGTGGATCGTGATCCGAGAGCGGCGCGTCGGCGAGGGACGGCCGCTGTTCCAGCCACATCCCGTCGCGCATGATGACTCTCCCGCGTAGTTCCGGCTCTCCGCGCCAAGCGCGCACAGTCCTCGGGACCACGCGTACGTACAGGAAGGAACCCTCTTCCGCGCGTGGATCCCACCCGAACTTGCCGGCGAACGCCTCCGCGGCGTCTCCGGGCACCTCCTGGTCCGGGAAGCACTCCGCCTCACCCTGGAGGAGCACCACGTCGAAGGTGTCCGGTAACGACAGGCGCACCCGCGGCTCTTCGCGGACGTTTCGCGCGGTCACGGACGTGGCGCCGGTGCACATCCACACTGCTCGCCCGTCCCACAGGAACCACAGCGGCACCTGGTGCGGCCCGTGCTCGGGGTGAGCCGTCGACACCCAGACATCCCGCTCGGTGACGAGCCGCTCCAGAGTGTCGCGCATGCGCTCCGCCGTCCGGCGACGAACGATTCCGGTGCTCTCCATGACGGCCGACCCTAGCCAAGCGGGCGCGGAGCGCGCCTGCGGCGCAGGACCTACTCCTAGCGACCGACGAACCCCTCGACTTGCGGGCTACTCGGTGATACTGTGTAGTGGTACTCGGTGATACGAGGTACTGGGAGGGTCGAAGAGGAGGTCCGCGATGGACGACCTGACGGAGATGTTGAAGGGCACGCTCGAGGGTTGCGTGCTCGAGATCATCGGCGGCGAGGAGACCTACGGGTACGCCATCACGCGCCGGCTGAACGAACTCGGCTTCGCCGACGTCGTCGAGGGGACCGTCTACACCATCTTGCTGCGGCTGGAGAGGAACGGGCTCGTCCAGGTGACGAAGCGACCGTCCGGGATGGGTCCGCCGCGCAAGTTCTATGCGCTCAACGACGCGGGGCGCGAAGAACTCGGGAGGTTCTGGGCGAAATGGGAGTACCTCTCGTCACGAATCGACAAGCTCAGGGAGGGTGGGAGATGAACTTCTGGGAGAGCATGACCGGCAGCGACCTCACCAGGGAATGGAAGGCGTTCGAAGCCCGGGCCGCGGCATTGCCGCCCGACCACCGGGCGGCGTGGGAGCAGATCAAGGTTCACCTCTCTCCCTACTCGGGCTTCACGGGTCGCAACCTGATGCCGATCCTCGACGGCGCCCTGGGGCTGCTCGAAGAGACGGCGGCGGACGGGCAGAGCGTCCACGACGTGCTGGGCGACGACGTCGAGGGCTTCTGCGCGGCGCTGGCCGGCGGGGAAGGGGCCCGGAGCTATCGCGACCGGTGGCGCGAGCAGTTGAACAGGAACGTCGCAAGGAAGTTGGGCCAGCTAGGAGGCTGACATGGGCATCCAGGACATCATCGAGGGCAAGAAGCAGTGGCGAGCGCACACGGCGCGGGTCAAGGCGCTCCCGCCGGACTATCGGATCGTCTACAAGGAGATGCAGAAGTACTTCTTCAAGATCGGACCGATCGACCTGGCTGACGGGACCCTGCTCTCAGGGATCGTCGATTTCTTCGAGGAGGGCGTCGCGGCCGGCAAGGGAGTCCTGGAGCTCATCGGCAACGACGTCGCCGCCTTCTGCGACGACCTGGTCAAGGACTCGCGCACCTACGCGGACGTCTATCAGGAGTCCGTCAGCGGGAAACCCGGTACGGCCGAGCAGTAGGACCGAGCGGCAGGTCGGTCACGTGGGGCGGTGCGTGGCGGGCCGGCTGCGACGCCCCCGCCGCGCCCGCGAAGACCCCGGCGACAGCGGCGGTCGCCCCTCGATACTGGGCGACATGGATGAGGTCGAGGTCGTCGTCGCCCATTCCGAGCGCGCGACCCTGCGCGTCGGCGACGTGTTCCTGAAGGTGGACGCCGATCAGGCGCGCATCGACGTCGAGGTCGAGGCGATGGCGATGGCGCCGATCCCGACGCCGGCGGTCCTGTGGCGCAAGCCACCCGTGCTCGCGCTCGCCGCCCTCCCGGGGACGACGCTCGGCCGCCTCGGCGGGCCGTCGACCGCCTCGCCGGCGGCGTGGGCCGCGGCGGGCGCCGCCATCCGGAAGCTGCACGACGCGCCGCTGCCGCCGTGGCCTGGCCGGGCCGGCCGGAGCATCGTCGCGCTGGCGGCCGAACTCGACGACGAGTGCGAGCTGCTCGTGGCGAACGGCCTCCTGCCCGCTGACCTGGTCACCCGCAACCGTCAGGTCGCCGAGGCCGCGCTCCGGCCGTGGACTCCGGCGTTCACGCACGGCGACCTGCAGATCGCGCACGTGTTCGTCGACGGCGACGAGGTCACCGGCGTCATCGACTGGTCCGAGGCGGGCCAGGGTGATGCCCTGTACGACCTCGCCACCTTCACGCTCGGACATGAGGAGCACCTCGACGACGTCATCGCCGGCTACGGCACCGACATCGACCTCGACGTGATCCACGCGTGGTGGTCGTTGCGAAGCCTGCTGGTGGTTCGCTGGCTGATCGAGCACGGCTTCGACCCGTTCGCGCCGGGCTGCGAGGTCGACGTGTTGAGGTCCCGGATGTGAGGCTGCGCGAGAGGACGGCGCAGCCCGGGGTGGGGAAGGTTTCGTGGAGGCGCCGCGGCGGCCGACCCGGCGTTCGGCGCTGATCAGCAGGTGGTGGCTCCCGCTCTGACGCTCCGAGGAACTGTCGAACGAGAGCGGGGGTGCTCGCCGGTGGCGGGTGGAAGCGGGGAGGCCGGGCCTCTGCCGGTTCGACCTGAGCATCGGCACAGACGGTGCACGGTGCGTCTGGCCGGATGATCCTGGTACCACCGTCGCGACCCGTTGACGACCGCACCGGGCCCCTCTACAACGGAGCACAGACACCGGGGCACCCCCCGAGAGATCCTGAGGAGCAATGCCATGGCTCCAGACGACAGCGGCTGCCCGGTGCTGGACATGACCGCCCGGGCCCCACACCAGCAGAACGCGGAGCTCCGCTCCGCCGGGCCCGCCGTGCGGGTCGAACTCCCCGGCGGCATCATCGCCTGGTCCGTGACCCGCAGTTCGGTGATCCGCGCCCTGACCGGCGATCCGCGGGTCTCCCGCGACGCGTGCAAGCACTGGCCCGGCCTGGCCTCGGTGCCCGAGGGATGGCCGATGGGGCCGATCGCGTTCCAGCAGAACTTCTTCAACCGCTACGGCGGCGAACACCGCTCGGCACGACGACGGATGGCACCCTCGTTCTCGCCCCGCCGGGTGTCCGCGCTGCGGCCCGGGATCGAGGCGACGACCGCCGCCCTGGTCGGCGCGTTCCGTGACCTCGCCCCCGGCGAGGCCGTGGACATCCGCCGGGCCCTCTCGCTCCCGCTCACCATGACGGTGATCTGCGACCTCTTCGGCGTACCCGCCGACATGCGGCCGCAGATCGGCCGGTCGATGGACACCCTGCTGACGACGACGGCGACGACCGAGCAGATGACGGTCTCACGGGCGGAGATCAACGTGGTGCTGGCCGAACTGCTGGAGCTCAAACGACGCGACCCCGGCCCCGACCTCGCCAGCGACGTGGCCGCCGTCAGCACCGGCGGCGAGACGGGCCGCACCGAGGAGGAGTCCCGCGACGAGCTCTTCCTGATGCTCGGCGCCGGGTACGAGACCGCGGTCAACCTCATCACCAGCGCCGTCCAGGCGCTCCTCACCCACCCCCGCTACCTGGCCCAGGTCCGCGAGGGCACGCTCGGCTGGGAGGACGTCATCGAGGAGACCCTGCGCCACGAGAGCCCGGTGATGCACGTCCCGCTCCGCTACCCCCTGGAGGACATCGACCTCGGCGAGGGCGTGGTCATCCGGCAGGGCGAGCCGATCCTGCTCGGATTCGGCGCGGCCGGCCGGGACCCGGAGGTCCACCCGGACCGGCCGGACGACTTCGACCCGACCCGCCCCGACAAGGAGCACCTGTCCTTCGGCTACGGCCCGCACTTCTGCCTCGGCGCACCCCTGGCCCGGCTGGAGGCCGAAGTGGCCCTGGACGGCCTCTTCGGCGCCTACCCCGGCAGCGTCCTGGACCCGGCCAGCCCGGCGCCGGCCCGGCTGGAGTCCGTCATCGTCAGCGGCCCGTCCGAGCTCTGGATCGTCCCGACGCCCGCCCCGGAGTGACGGCGGCGCCCGGGGAAAGGGCGGCTCCCGCGCACTCGCGGGAGCTGCCCTTCTGTTCTGTGCGGTCAGGCGGTGAAGTGGTCGAACTCGCCGGCCTTGGCGCCCACCCCCCACCCCTTCTCCCGCCCGGTTTCTCCCGTCGCCGCTTCGGCGGTGCCGAAGCGGCGACGGCCCGCGTCCCAGGACACCTGGGACGCGGGCCAAAACGGGTACGGGTGTTGCGCAGGAAGTCGGTGGGGTCGACTTCCTGCGCAAC
Source organism: Kitasatospora sp. NPDC087314 (assembly GCF_044744365.1). Taxonomy (NCBI): domain Bacteria; kingdom Bacillati; phylum Actinomycetota; class Actinomycetes; order Kitasatosporales; family Streptomycetaceae; genus Kitasatospora; species Kitasatospora sp. NPDC087314. The sequence continues at coordinate 176,152 of NZ_JBIUYE010000015.1, read as the reverse complement.
AGGGAGATCAGAAGCGGTCGATGAGGTGCCTGAGACGTGAGCGGAGCGGGGCTTCGAGGTCGAGGTTCTCGCCTCGGGTTGTGGTCTGGAGGAGTTCGGTGATGACGACGAGCTCGGCGAAGCACCCGGAGGGGGAGTCGAGGATGTGCCCGAGTCGGAGTCGGATCTCTGCTGCAGTGGTGGGGACGAGCAGGCTGTACGCGTGGAGCAGGGCCGCGTCGTAGCCGGCGGGTGCGGTGCCCCAGCCTTCCCAGTCGAGGACGGAGAGCGTCGGCCCGGTGAGGTTGGCCCAGTGCAGGTCGCCGTGGGCGGTCGTCCAGACGGGGACGGTGGTGTCGACGGGGAAGCCCAGGAACTGCGGCATCGCCCGGTCCAGGTACTCCTGGCGTACGGCCACCCGGCTGCTGGGCACGATGGCGATGGCGCCGAGGGCGTCGGCGAGGCTGTCCCACCAGGCGTCATCCAAGCGTGGCTCCGCGCGTAGGACGGGTTCGCGCGTGGTAATGGTGGCGGCGGTGACCCGGTCGTACAGCTCGGCGAGGTAGCCGAATTCACCGTCGACCCAGGTCCGTTGCCCGAGCAAGCGGGGGCGAGGGACCGCAGGAGGCATGCAACGCTCTGCCTCCTGCGGTCCCTCCCAGAGCTTGCCCCCAGCCTTGCCAGCCTGCGCGGACACCAACCGCAGCCAGCCTTCACCGGAGCCCGTAGTCACCGCCCGGCCGAGCGTGCGGCCGCGCCACCCCCACGCCTCGCGCGAGTCGATCGGGGAGGCGTTCAGTCGGGCCGCAGCCACCATGTGCATCGCACGCATCCGCTCGGCGATACCCGGCTCAGGTTCCGAGTACATCAACAACCTTCCGTAGAACATCCGGAGACAAGGGGGGCCGGCCGAGGGCATCGGCCGCTTGCCTCCAGTGTTCCGCGCTGCTGGTCGAGAGGAGGACGCGTCGCACCCCTGGTGCCGAGGCGACGAGGGAGAGGGCGGCCTGCGCTGGCGTTGCACCAGGGCTGATCAGCTCTGCGAGTTCGTGGGTCACGATGTCGGGAATCTCGCCGCCGTGGAGGGGAGCAGATGCGAAGACGTCCAGACCTGCTGCGCTTGCTTCGATCAGTACGCCACGTCCATCGATAGCTTCGGCAACCGGTGCCAGGTGAACGAGGGAGACAGGGAGTTGGATGGCGCGAAGGTGATGCCCCGATCCGCCAGCCGCCGCCGCGAGTTGGAGTAGCGTGGACACATTGAGAAGCTTGCTGCTGAATCCTCTCCACGTTGCCACTCCGTAGGCGCCGATGGCCCGTCGGCTGCACGCCTCTTCCAGAGCGGCGAACGCGGAGTACAACCGGCCCGCGATGTCGCGCTCCTGGCAGTCGTGCTCCGGGTTGTGGAGGAAGACAATGTCGGGCATGCGGCCCAGTAGGCGTCTGCTCCGTGCTGTCTGCCATGTGATGTAGTCCGGGGTGAGACAGTGTCCGCGGCTGGCGCTCTCGGCAGACAACACGCCTGAGTGAACGCCGAGCCGGCCAGCACTGGGCGGGATGAACCCCACCTTGGTCGAGACGCGCAGATCCGGGTACGAGGTAAGGACGGGCCTGAGAAGCGCCTCGGCGCAGCCGCTTCCGTAGTTGGGAGCGGTATCCACCCAGTTGGCTCCGTGGACAACAGCCATCAGCGCGGCTTCGGTCGTGTCTGGACAACGGTAGGTACCAAGGCCCAGAAGAGCGGTCACTTCGCACCTGCGACCGTGACAGCTTGGCCATCGACCAGCTCTGTCACAAGACCGGCGGCCTGCGTGAGGCTGATGCCAGCGGCCAGGGCGAGTTCTGCCAAGGTGTGGTTTTCCCCGTCAGCAAGGAGAACAAGCATTGCTTGGGTTTTGGCCGCGAACGTCCACTCCTCGCCGCCGGCAGTCAGACGAATGGTGTTCCCCGGCCCGGTGGAGAATGCTGGACGGGCCGTGACCAGCCGAACTCGTAGGGCGCCGTCGGGTGGAGCTGCGGCGACGTACGGCAACGACGGTGCCAACCGGGCGCGCTCCATGGCGTCTCGGGCGGCGGAGAAGCGGGTGATCAGGTCAGTGCGTTCCAACTCGGCTGCGACGAGCTTGCCGATCGTTTCGAGGAATCTGCACTGCTCTTCCGTCGTGTCGAATCGAGGGAGGTCCGCCCTGACGGCCTCGTGTGTTCGCAGGATCTCCGAAAGCCAGGTGAGTAGATCGGCACCGGTAGCGCTCTGCAGCCCACAGGTGATGTGAAGCGAGTGCACGCCCTCGGACGCGGCGACGGCGTGCCACCATCCCCGGGGTAGATAGAGCACATCCCCGGCGGTGAGGACCAGATCGACGATGGGCTCACCCGGCGGCGACTCCGGCATCTCCGTGTCGCGGTGCATCGGTACCGCGCGGGTTGGCCCGTAGACGCGCCAGCGTTTGGCACCGTCGAGTTGGACGACGACCACGTCGTGGTCGTCCCAGTGGACACCGAAGCCCTCGGTGCCGGTCCACGAAGCGTACAGGTTGACTTGCACTCCGGTCCGTAGCCAGCGTTCCAACTGGGCGGCAAGGAGGCTGATTTGTGGGTGGATCTCATCGACGGCGTCGAGAACCAGGGTGGCGCCCTCGGCGAGCCGCTTGTGCAGCTCGGAGGGTTGGAGCTGGTGCCAGACGGTGCTTCGCCGGGTGACGATCGGACGCGAGTACGTGTGTGCTGGTAGCTGCTCCCCGTTGGCGGCCAGACGCAGACGAGGGGGTTCGAAGCGGTGGTGGGTCAGGATGTCGTTGAGATCGTCCCAGTTCATCAGTCCGCTGGGGGGCGCGGCCTCGCCGCGTACGACCTTGAAGCTACGGCCGAGTGTCTGGGCGAGGAAGTCCTTCCCGCCCAGACGCTCAACCACCGAGAACCGCTCGGCGGTCATTGCAGTGAGTCCGTCAGTCGTTCGTGTCGGTGCGTCCGGTGGAGCCACCGTCGGACGGCTGCTCGCCGCGCGAACGGGCCGCCGCGACCTTCGAGCGGGCGACGAAGAGGCCGTCGCTCTCCGGTTCGGCGCCGTCGGTCAGGTTCTCAGTCATGGAGATCTCCTTCTAGGTCCGTTGGGGGCGGGGAGCGCCGGGAAGTGCTCCCGACGTGCCTCCAGAGAACCGTCTCTAAAGGGGCTGTACCAGAGCAGAATTGGAGCAGAAGAGCGGCATCGATGCGGCAAGTCCAGGCCCGACCTGGATCGTTGGGAATACTGACGGACCAGAGCATCTGGAGGTCTGAGATGGCACCGCGGCGACATCAGTTCGTTCAACGCAGGGAGGCGGTCGGCCACACGCAGGAGTCTCTTGCTGAAGCCGTCCAAGTCGACCGCACGACGGTTGGGCGATGGGAGAGCGGCAGGTGCACACCGCAACCGTGGATGCGTCCGAAGCTCGCTCGCGTCCTCAGGATCTCCGTCGACCAGCTGGCCGAGCTTCTCGGAGCCGCCGGCTCATCTTCGCGGCCTCGTGCCACCGCATCCGCGTCGGCCTTCACGAAACCCGGCCGAGAGGGGTTCCAGGAGACCCGGAGAATCGCAGAAGTGGTTGCCGCCGACTCGGCAGAGTCTGCCCGTTTCCTTCAGTTCGCCAGTGCCTCCAACGTGGACGGCACGTTCTTGGAGCAGATCGACTTCGACATCGTCCGCTTAGCGGCCGACTACGTCTGCAAGCCCGTATCCGAGCTCTTCCACGAGATCGGAGCACTCCGCCGAGTCGTCTTTGAGCTACTCCGCGGTCGTCAACGCCCCGATGAGGCAAGCCATCTGTATGTGCAGGCGGGCCGTCTCTGTGGGCTTTCCGCTCATGTGGCACTCGACCTCGGGCAGTACCTGGCCGCCGCCACCCAGTCGCGAACGGCGTGGCGATGCGCCGAGTTGGCTGGCCATGACGGCTTGCGCGCCTGGATCAGGTCGCTCCAGTCCCTGATCGCCTACTGGAGGCAGGACTACTCCCGGGCGGCGGAGCTGGCCAGATCGGGCTTGCAGTACCCGGATGGCGGGACCGTCTCAACGCGTCTGTTCAGCCTTGAAGCCAGGGCAGCTGCCGCGCTGGGTGACCGGTCGACTGCCGCACGGGCCGTCGAGTCGGCTCATACGGCGCGGTGTGATTCGCCCGTTGCAGTGGACGTTCCCGGTATTTTCACGTTCCCCGAAGCCAAGCAGTGGGCCTATGCCGGCACTGCGCTTCTTGCCCTGGGCGGTCGAGGGAACGTGGGTCGCGCCATCGAAGCGTCCTCCCAGGCCATCACCTTGTACGAGTCCGGCCCGCAGCGTGAGCGGTCCTCCGGTGACCTGCTGGCCGCACGCCTTGACCTGGCCAATGCCCATCTGGCCGACGGCGATCTCGATGGCGTGCAAGAGAAAGTGCTGCTCGTTCTCGACGCTGCCCCGGAGCGGCGAACTGCGAAGGCACCGGCCCACCTCGAAGCGGCGTTCAGGGAGGTCCGAACCAGAGAGCTGCCTGGCAGCATCGTGGTCACCGACCCCGCTCCCGTCGTTTCCCACCTCGCCTCATACGAGGCTTGGGCTGACCAGTGCGGAGTCCCCTTCCAGGAGACGGTCGCAAGGGCGGCTGAGATTGCGGGATCGCTGATCGAAGCCGAGGGAGCCTTCGAGATCACTTGCCTCGGCGGGCTTCTCACGTGCCGGGTGTAGACGGTGATGACGTTGCCGCTCCCGGCCCGTGCCCCGGCATGACCGGGGCACGGGCCGTGGAGTTCAGGCGGTGAAGTGGTCGAACTCGCCGGCCTTGGCGCCGCGGATCCAGGCGTCGAGCTTGGTGCGGGTGGTGGTGACGACGTGGGCGGGGTCGTCGGATTCGCGGATGTAGACCAGTTCGCCGTCGGAAGCGATTTCGACGCAGTCGGCCCTGTCACCGCTGAAGCTCGACTTCTGCCAGTTGAGCTGGCTCATGACTACCTACCTTGAACCTCGTAGTGGTGGCCGCGAAGGTTGTGCTGGCCGGGGCGTGGGTCAGGCGGTGAAGTGGTCGAACTCGCCGGCCTTGGCGCCGCGGATCCAGGCATGGAGCTTGGTGCGGGTGGTGGTGACGATGTGGGCGGGGTCGTCGGACTCGCGGATGTAGACCAGCTCGCCTGCAGAAGCGATCTCCACGCAGTTGGCGTTTGTGCCACTGAAGCTCGACTTCTGCCAGTTGAGTTGGTGCATGGCTACCTACCTTGGACCTTGTAGCGGACGTGCTGGATCAAGCCCAGCGAGTCGCGGAATGCCGACGACGGCGTGGGCTTGGCGGTGTCCAGGGGAGGTAGGGACAAGCTTCTGATCTGGTCGAACTTCCGCCGGAACACCGCCACTCCTTCAGGATCGCTCATGAAGGATGAACCGTGCGGATGTTCTAGCAGGACAGTATCCAGCCGTGGGTGTCGGCCGGCGATCAGCATGAACGGCGTATCGGTCTCCGCAAACACGGTGCAGTCGAACGGAAGGATCTGAAGCGTCACGTGAGGGAGCTGTCCGACCTCGATGAGGTGGGTCAGCTGGTCCCTCATGATGGTCGGCCCGCCGTACATCATGTGCAGCGCCGCTTCGTGGAGCACCACCCGGATTGGCGGCGCGTTTTCGACATCCAGGACTTGCTGGCGCTTTCGGCGGAACTCGATCTTCTTTTCGGCGTATTCGAGGATGATCTCGCTGTAGGCCCTGGTCTGGAGAAGGCCTGGGATCAGGAAGGTCTCGTAGTTGTCCAGCGCTGTGGCATCCGCCTCGGCTTCTGCGAGGTCGAGCGCGGCGTGCTTGACGAGCCCTCTGTAGCTCGTCCACCAGCCCTTTCCTGTGCTCTCGCTCATGGCGATCAGAGCGGAGCGGTAGCCAGGGTCGGTGACGTGGCAGGCGTCGAGCCAGATGTGCAGGCGGTCGAGGTTGAGGCTCAGCCTGCCAGCCTCGGTGTGGCTGACGGCAGGTCCCTTCATGCCCAGCATCGCGCCTATCTCCGGCGCTGATACGCCCGCGGCGTCACGTAGACGACGCAGCTCCTCGCCGAAGTGTCGCTGTCGTCCGCTGACCTCGGTCCTGAGTCCCACGTACCTGCCTCCTTGCACGGCAACCCTACTCGCAGTGTAGGGGAAATTACAGATTGTGTTGCATCATTGGCCCTTGAGACCTTACAGTCCAATCACATGCCGCGCATCGGACGGATCGTCAGTAACGTTCATGTGCGCCCCTTCTGCACCACTGGGAGATTCCCCATGTGTGACCCCAACCTCAACTCCCCCTCCCTCACCGTGTCCCGCGAGGCGTTGTGCGACGCCATGGCGCGCGCCGGGTACGCGCACTCTGCGATCGTGGACGCCGAACTCGCGCTCGTGGAGCTGATCGTGAACGCCTGGCGGCACGGGGCGACCGCCGCGCCGATGGTCCTGGTCGTCATCGCTGACGGCACCCTCCGCGTCACCGTCGCCGACCGGAGCTCGGTGCTGCCCGAGCAGTGCAAGCCCAATGCCCTCGCCCAGTCCGGCCGCGGGCTCCAGCTGGTCGAGGGGCTCACCCACCGCTGGGGTGCGGAGCCGCAGAAGCTCGGCAAGCGGGTCTGGTTCGAGCTGGACGGCGCCGCGTGAACGCCCTCCACCCCATCCGTCCGGCCGACCCGGCGATCCGCCACCTCACCGGCCGGCAGATCTCCGGTCTGATCGTCGAACTCCGCTCCGAAGGTCGCGAGTTCGGCCTCCTCTGGCCCTCCGCCGATCCCGGCGAGGTCATCCTGGACGGCCGCTTCCTCGTCAACATCGGCAACATCCCGGCGAGTACCCTGATCAACCTCCTCGCGCTGATCCGCGAGTTCAAGCGCCACCGGGGCCGGCCGTGACGGGCCTGCTGGTCCTCGTCCTGGTGGCTGCCGCCGTCGGTGGCGTCTGCCAGGCCCGTTCCGAGCGGCTGCGTGACCCGCGGGACCGTCGCGACCGGACGTAGGTGCCATGCATGGCACACGGGCCCCGTCCGGTGATCGGGGCCCGTGCCTGTCCGGCCTTCGTGGTCGTCGTTTCGGTCATGTCAATTCGTGCGACCCGTTGTGCTATTCCCCTGGGGCGTCAGTCGTTCCTACACTGAAGCCCCGCCGCACGGGGGCTGCGGGAACCAGGTTGCCGACGGGCCCGGGGGAGGCACGTGTGAACGACCGTGGCTGGGACGAGGACGACGCCCGGCCGTACTTCTTCCTCTCCTACGCGCACACCCCGAAGGCCGGTGCACGGGGCGCCGGCGATCCGAACCACTGGGTTCGGCAGCTGTACCGGGACCTCTGCGAAGCGGTGCTGCAGCTGACCACGGTGCCGGCCGGGGTGCCGGTCGGATTCATGGACGAGTCCATGCACCAGGGCGAGTTGTGGGCCGATCGGCTGTCCGAGGAGCTGGCGAGCTGCCGGGTGTTCGTACCGCTGTACTCGCCGCGCTACTTCAACAGCGTGCCGTGCGGTCAGGAGTGGCACGCCTTCACCCGCCGACCGGTCTACCCGGCGACCATCGACGCGGAGCGCACCAGCGGCATCGTGCCGGTGCTCTGGGCGCCGATGAGCCGCTACCGGCTGCCCGCCGTGGCCAGTGAACTGCAGTTCAACCACGCGAGTTTCGGGCCGGACTACGCCACCGAGGGCCTGTACGCGCTGATGAAGCTGACCTACTTCCGCTCCGCCTACGAGCTGGCCGTGCACCGGCTGGCGGCGCGGATCGTGCAGGTCGCGGAGGAGACGGTGATCCCGGTCGGGCGGCGGCTGGACTTCAACGGGCTGCCCAGCGCCTTCAACGTGAGCGCGCCGACCAAGCAGCTGCGGATCTCGGTGCTCTCGTACCACCAGGGCGAGTTGCCGGCGGACCGCAACCCCGACTTCTACGGCACCCGGCGCACCGACTGGCACCCGTACCGCCCGGCCGGCTCGCCGATCGCGCAGCACGCGGTGCGGCTGGCCCGGCAGTTGGGGTTCCAGCCGACCGTGCACGAGTTCGACGACGAGGTCGACTCGATCATCGACGGCAATGCCGAGGCCCCCGGCCTGCTGCTGCTCGACCGGTGGGCGCTGCGCGACCCGGACCGCCGCGAACTCGTCCGCCGCTTCGACCGCTCCGACGCCACCTGGGTGAGCGTCCTGGAACCGTGGAACACCGACGACCCGGAGTGCGAGGAACGCGCCGGCGAACTCGGCGAGTTGAGTGACCAGGCACTGCGCAAGACCCGGCGGGCGAGCCGTCCCAGCTTCCTCGGCGTGACCGGCCCGACCGGGCTGAACACCCTGGAGGACTTCGACGACGCGCTGCCCCGGGCCGCGATGAAGGCCAAGTACGCCTTCGAGGGCCGCACCAGGGCCGAGCCGGAGGACCCGTCGCCGCCCCGGCCGAACCTGCGGGACGCGTTCCGGCGCGGACCGGGCGGCTTCGGCGCGGACGGGAGCAGACCAGACCCCTTCGGCCACGACGACCACCCAGACCGCGACGACGGCGATGACCCCGATGGCCGGATGGCGCCCGTAGGAGGACCCAGATGAGCGAGAACCGCACCAGGAACCTCCGCATCGGGGGCCTCACCGCGGCCGAACTGACCGCCCAGCGCGATGCCGAGCGGCGCTCCGCGGAGCAGGACCGCAACGGCCGGATCATCACGTTCTACTCCTACAAGGGCGGCACCGGGCGCACCATGGCGCTCGCCAACACCGCCTGGATCCTGGCCGCCAACGGCTTCCGGGTGCTCACCGTGGACTGGGACCTGGAGGCGCCGGGCCTGGCCAAGTTCTTCCACCCCTTCCTCGATCCGGCCTCGCTGGCCGGCACGACCGGGATGATGGACCTGATCGCCGAGTACCGCGAGGAGGCGCTGCGCCCGGTCGAGCACGCCGAGGGCTGGCACCTGGACTTCGCCCGGGTGCACCCGCACGCGCTCTCGCTGTCCTGGCCGCTGTTCCCGGCCGGCGGCAGCCTGGACTTCCTGTCCGCCGGCCAGTTCAACCGGGACTACTCCGAGGCCGTCACCCACCTGGACTGGGACATCTTCTACGACCGCTTCGACGGCGGGCAGTTCTTCGACGCCCTCAAGGCCGACATGAGCAAGCGGTACGACTACGTGCTCATCGACTCGCGCACCGGCCTGTCCGACATCGCCGAGATCTGCACCGTCCAGATGCCCGACGACCTGGTGGTCTGCTTCACCCTGAGCGACCAGTCGATCGACGGAGCCTCCCGGATCGCCCAGCACATCCACGACCGCTACCGCGAGCGCGGCATCCGGATCCTGCCCGTCCCGATGCGCATCGACGAAGGCGAGAAGGAGAAGGCGGACGCCGGCCGGGCGCTCGCCCGGGTCCGCTTCGACGGGCTGCCGTCCGGCCTGAACGGCGACGAACTCGCCCAGTACTGGGGCTCGGTGGAGATCCCGTACCGGCCGTTCTACGCCTACGAGGAGATCCTGGCCACCTTCGGCGACCAGACCGGCACCCCCACCTCGATGCTGGCCGCCTGCGAGCGGCTCACCTCGATGATCACCGAGGGCAGGGTCGCCTCGCTGCCGCCGCTGGACGAGGAACTGCGGCTGCGCTACGTGGACGCGTTCACCCGCCGCCGCCCGTCCGTCCCCGCCGACCTCTACCTCTCCTACGTGCCCGAGGACCGGATGTGGGCCGACTGGATCGAGGCCGTGCTCACCCGGGCCGGCTTCCGGGTGCTGCCCCGCGACCTCAGCGCCGGCACCGACCCGCGCGAGGAGACCGAGCGCGGCATCGACGCCGCCTACCGGACCGTCGCCGTCCTCTCGCCCGCCTACCAGCGCTCCCCGCAGGCCCGGGCGCTGTGGGAGTCGGTGGTCAGCTCCGACCCGTCCGGCACCCGGCGCCAGCTCGTCCCCGTCCGGGTCGGGGACGTGCGGCTCACCGCGCCGTTCAGCAACCGCAACCCGGTCGACCTGGTCGGCCGCGACGAGGTGCAGTCCGTACAGACCCTGCTGCGTGCCCTCGGCCGCGGCGACGTCGTGCTGACCGAGGCCAACGGCGGCGGACCGCGCTTTCCCGGCAGCAAGCCGGCGGTCTGGGACGTGCCGCCGCGCAACCCCTCCTTCACCGGCCGCGCCGCCGTCCTGGAGCAGCTGCGCAACCAGCTGCGCGGCGGCATGGCGGCCGTCCTGCCCACCCCGCAGACGCTGTACGGGCTCGGCGGCGTCGGCAAGACGCAGGTGGCGCTGGAGTACGCGCACCGCTTCATGTCCGACTACGACCTGGTCTGGTGGATCGACGCCGAGCAGACCGAACTGGTCGCCCCGGCGCTGGCCGACCTGGCCCGCCGACTCGGCCTGCGGGTCGGCGACTCGGTGACCGAGGCCGCCGAGGCCGCCCGGGAGGCACTGCGCCGCGGCGTGCCGACCCAGCGCTGGCTGCTGATCTTCGACAACGCCGACGAACCGGCCGAGATCCGCCGCTTCTTCCCCGGCGGCTCCGGCCACATCCTGGTCACCTCCCGCAACCAGGCCTGGACCGGGCACGCCGAGGCGCTGGAGGTGGACGTCTTCACCCGCGGCGAGAGCGTCGAGCACCTGTGCCGGCGGGCCCGCGGCCTGTCCCGCCCGGACGCCGACCGGGTCGCCGAGGCGGTCGGCGACCTGCCGCTCGCCGTCGAGGTCGCGGCCGCCTGGCTGGACACCACCGGCACCCCGGTGGAGACCTACGTCGCCCAGCTGCACGCCGAGGCGGCCCGCGCGCTGGCCGTCTCCCGCCCCGCCGACTACCCGACCCCGGTCGGTGCCACCTGGAACGTCTCGATCGGCCGGCTGCGCCAGCAGTCCCCGGCGGCCGTACGGCTGTTGCAGCTGTGCGCGTTCTTCGCGCCCGAGCCGATCTCGATGAACCTGTTCTACAGCGACCAGATGATCCGGGCGCTGGTGAAGTACGACGCCGACCTCAGCGACAAGTTCATGCTGGGCAAGGTGATCCAGGCGATCGGCCGGTACGCGCTGGCGAAGGTGGACGCGGGCAGCAACAGCTTCCAGGTGCACCGCCTCGTCCAGGCGGTGATCCGGGCCGAGATGACCGAGGACGAGCAGGAGGTCGCCGTCCACGAGGTGCATCGCATCCTCACCGGCGCCCGGCCCGTCCTCGGCGACACCGACGACCCCGCCAACTGGCCCGCCTTCGACGAGATCTGGCCGCACCTGTCGCCCTCCAAGGCGCACAACTGCGACGAGGCGGACACCCGCCAGCTGCTCATCGACCGCGTCCGCTACCTCTGGAAGCGCGGCGAACTCGACCGCGCCCGGGACCTCGGCCACGCCCTGGACGCCGAGTGGACCGGCAAGCTCGGCGAGGACGACCGGCAGACCCTGCTGCTGCGCTTCCAGCTCGCCAACGTGCTGCGCTCGCAGGGAAGTTACGCCGAGGCGCTGGCCCTGGACGAGGACACCCTGGAGCGCCAGCGGGCGCTGCTCGGCGAGCACCACCCGTACACCCTGATGACGGCCGGCTCCCTCGGCGCCGACCGCCGGGCGCTCGGCCGGTTCCAGGCCGCGCTCGACCTGGATCGCGAAATCCTCGACCAGTTCCGGGAGTTGTTCGGGGACGACAACCCGCGCACGCTCTCCATGGCGAACAACCTGGCGATCGACTACCGGCTGGTCGGCGAGAGCGAGGCCGCCCGCGAACTCGACCAGGAGACCCTGGACCGGCGCATCGCCGTGCTCGGCCCCAAGCACCCGTACACCCTCATCACCAAGTCCGCCCTCGCCCGGGACCTGCGCGAACTCGGCGACTACAGCGGCTCGGCGGACCTGCTCCGGGAAGTCACCACGGACTTCGGCGACGGGCTGGACCCGGGGCTTCCGGAGAGCCTGCGCAACGCCAAGTCGCTGGCCGTCTCGCTGCGCCGGATGGGCCAACTCGCCGAGGCCCGCCGGATCACCAAGGAGACCTACGAGCGCTACCTGGAACGGTACGGCGCCGATGCCCCCGACGCGCTCGCCTGCGCGCTCAACCTGGCCGCCGACCACAGCGCCTCGGGCGACAAGGAGGCCGCTCGGGACCTCTGCTCCACCGTCTTCGAAGGCCACCGGCGGCTGTTCGGCGACGAGCACCCCTTCACCCTGGCCTGCGCCAACAACCTCGGCATCTACCTGCGCGGCAGCGGCGACATCCAGGGCGCCATCGACCGCGGCCGGGCCACCGTCGAGGGGCTGACCGGCTCGGTCGGACCGGAGCACCCGTACACCCTCAACGCGATGATCAACCTGGCCAACGCCTACGGCGACGACGGCCAGATCGGCCTCGCCGAGGAACTCGGCCGGACCGCCTACCAGGGCCTGTGCGACCGCTACACGCCCCGGCACCCGGACGCCGTCGCCTGTGAGGCCAACCTGGCGATCACCCTGCGCTCGGCCGGCCGGCACACCCAGGCCGCCGAGCTGCGGGCGCGCGCGATCGGCGAGCTGATCCGGCAGTTCGGGGAGGAGCACCCCAACACGGTGGCGGCGCGCGGCTGGAAGCGGATCAACCGGGACCTGGAGCCGCAGCCGGTGTAGCCGCGCGGCCGGGCGGGGGCGGGGGCGGGCACGGCGGAGTCGGGTACGGCGGGGGCGCGTACGGCGAAGGGGACGGTACGGCGGGGGCGCGACGGGGGCGGGTACGCTGCGGGCTCATGAGCACCCCGCCCCCGGCTCCGTCCCCGTCCCCGGCCCAGCCCCCGGTGCTGGTCACCCGACGCCTCGCGCCCGGGGTGATCGAGCGGCTCACCGCGCACCACGCCGTCACCCGCCACGACTCCGACCAGGCGATGGACCGGGCCGACCTGCTGGCCGCCGTCCGCGGCCGCCGGGCCGTGCTCACCACCCTGGACGACCGGGTGGACGGCGAGTTCCTGGACGCGGCCGGCCCCGGCCTCGCCATCGTCGCCAACCACGCGGTGGGGCACCACAACATCGACCTGGCCGCCTGCGCCGAGCGCGGCGTGCTGGTCTCCAACACCCCCGGCGTGCTCACCACCGCCACCGCCGACATGGCCTGGGCACTGCTGCTGGCCGCCACCCGCCGACTCGGCGAGGGCGAGCGGCTGCTGCGCTCCGGCCGCCCCTGGACCTGGGCGCCGAACTTCCTGCTCGGCCTGGAGCTGGCCGGCACCCCGCTCGGCGTGCTCGGCATGGGCCGGATCGGGCAGGCGGTGGCCCGCCGGGCCCGCGCCTTCGACATGCCGGTCAGCTACCACAACCGCCGCGAGCTGGCGCCCGAGCAGGCCGACGGCGCCACCTGGCGGCCGCTGGAGGAACTGCTCGCCACCTCCACGGTGCTGGTCGTCACCGCCCCGCTCAGCGCCGCCACCCGGCACCTGCTGGACGCCCGCCGGCTCGCCCTGCTGCCGCGCGGGGCGGTGGTGGTCAGCATGACCGCCGGGGTGGTGGACGAGGAGGCGCTGGCCGCCGCGCTGGAGTCCGGCGCGCTGTTCGCCGCCGCCGTGGACAACTTCGAGCGCGAGCCGGCCGTCCCGGCCGCGCTGCTCGCCCAGGAACGCGCGGTGCTGGCCCCGCACCTGGGCAGCGCCACCGTCCGCACCCGGCAGGCGATGGGCGGGCTGGCGGTGGACAACATCATGGCCGTGCTGGGCGGGGGAGCGCCGGTCACCCCGGTGACGGCCTGACCGGGGCGCCGGTGACCCGGGGGAGCTCCTGGGGCCTGTCAGGCAAGCCCTAACCCGCCGCCCAGGCCAGGGCGGTGGTCAGCACCCGGAACGCCCCGAAGTGCGCGGCGCCGGGCTCCAGGAAGAGCTCGGCGCCGGGGATGTGGTCGGCCAGCCAGCGGGAGTGCTCGACCGGGGAGAACTGGTCGTCGGCGCCGTGCCAGAGCCAGCTCGGCACCGCGATGTCCTCGACCCGGAACCCCCAGTCGGCGGTGAACGCCAGCACGTCGTCGATCCAGCCGTCCGCGCCGTGCCGGAACGCCTCCCGGTAGTTGCTCTGCAGCATCCGCCGCAGTCCGCTGTCGGCCACCACCTCCCGGTCGGCGGGCGACAGTTCGGGCCGCAGCCCGTTCAGCAGCCGGACCGGGTCGTCCTTGATCTGCAGGGAACGGAACTCCATCGCGTCGGCGATCCGGCCGTGCCCGCGCTCCGCCTCCTGGTAGGCGTGCACGTTGGACGGGGTCATCCCGGCGTACCAGTCGAGGCCGGCCGCGTCGCGCGGCGCCAGGCCGACCAGCACCGCCACCCGGCTGACCCGCTGCGGCAGCAGCGCCGCGCAGGCCAGCGCGTGCGGGCCGCCGCCGGAACGGCCGAGCACCGCGAAGCCGTCCAGCCCCAGGTCGTCCGCGATGGTCCGGACGTCGGCCGCCGCCGCGCTCACCCGGCGGCCGAACTGCCTGGTCGAGTCGCCGTAGCCGGGCCGGTCGTAGGAGATCAGCCGCACCCCCAGCCGGTACAGGACGGTGCTGCGCGGGTGCGGGCCCACCCGGCTGCCGGGCATGCCGTGCAGCAGGAACACCGGCCGGCCGCGCGGGTCGCCCAGGGACTCGACGGCGAGGGCCCGGCCGTCCGCGGCCTTGACCATCCGTAACGACACCTGCGGCCTCCTCAGTGGTCCCGGTCGGTGGTGGTGCGGATCTCCCGGCGGGCCTGCCAGGTGGTGTGCTCGCGCGAGACCGCGTCCTCGGCGTCCCGGGCCAACCGGGCCCAGAGCTCCTCGGCGTCCGCCGACTCCAGGTCCAGCCGGGCCAGTTGGCGCCGGATGAGCTCCAGCTCGTCGGCGGCCAGCCCGTACGCGGCGGCCAGCGGGCGGTACTGGCGCAGCTGCGCCCAGGCGGTGACCGAGGCGGCCACCGCCGAGACCGTGCCCAGCGCGTCGTAGCTGAACGCGCCGAGCGCCCGCAGCACCGCCAGCACCAGCCCGAGCGCCGGCAGCACCACGCCCAGCACCCCGGCCAGGTCGCCCGCCCGGGCGCAGTGGCGGGACTTGGCGCGGTACCAGTCGTGCTGCACCTGGATCCGCTCCCGCAGGTACACCTCGCGCCGCACCGCGAGCGGCTGCTCGCGCAGGTCGCGCATCGCCGCGGTGATCTCCACCCCGGTGCCCGGCGCGACCACCCGGCCGCCCGGGAAGGCGCCCAGCACCCCGCCGAGCTGGAAGCGGTACAGGCCCTCGGCGTCCGGCAGGGTGCGCGGCGGCGGCTGGTAGGCGTCCGCCCGGACGGCGAACTTCCAGGCCAGCGTCTTGACCGACTCGGCGGCGGCCCGGCCCTCGTACCAGAGGCCCTGCGGGTTCTGCCGGCTGATCACCACCGCGAGGGCGATCGCGCCGAGGTAGGCGGCGGCCGCCGCCCAGGCCCACGGCTCGCCGTCGGCCGAGCCGGTCGCGGCGGCGAGCACCAGCAGCAGCAGTTCCCAGGCGGACAGGAGCACCGAGCGCCGCTGGCCGCGCAGCGAGGCCGCGTCGGCGGTCCAGAAGAACTCCGGCAGCAGGTCCCGCTCGCGCACCCACCCCGTCCGTCCAGTCCCAGACGCCATGGTCGGCCCCCACCCGTCGCTCCGGTCGCACCGCTCTCCTGCCCCGGGCGGCTCCCCGGTACGCCTGGCCCGCCCCGGGGTCGCCCGCAATGGCCGGGATGCCCCGGTGGATTGTCCGGGCCGGGTACTTTCGGTGGGCGGTCCGGCACCGTGCGTGGCCCCCGGGGGCTTCGGCGGACGGGTGGGGGCTTCAGTAGGTGTAGAGGATCCGGTCGGCGTTGTCGGCCATCTGCTTGGCGTTCCACTCGGTGCCGCCGGGGACGTTGCCGGAGCGGAACAGCGGCGGGGCCGCGGCGGTGCCCGCGGCCGCCGCGTCGGCCAGCCGGCCGACCGCCGAGGCGACCACGGCCTGCATCAGCGCGCTGGTCACGATGGTGGAGACCGGGCCGAAGGTGGTCTCGGCGGCCGGGTGGGTCAGCTCGCCGTCCCCGACCGCGATCTTGCTGTCCAGCACCACGTCGCAGTGGTCCTTCAGGTACGTGCCGGACGGGTGCGCCGAGGGCACCTCGTCCGGGTAGGCGAGCGAGGTCACGCCGATCACCTTCAGGCCGCGGTCCCGGGCGTACCGGGCCAGCTCGACCGGCATGACCTGACGGCCGGACAGCGAGATCAGGAACAGCAGGTCCCCGGCGGTGGCCGGGGTCAGGTCCAGGGTGGTGGTGGCCAGGCCGGAGACCCGCTCCAGCGCGCTGGCCAGCGGCGCGGGCATCACCGTCACCCCGGCCATCCCGGGGACGTTCAGCAGGTTCATCGGGACCAACCCGCCGGCCCGGTAGACCACGTCCTGGGCCGGCAGCGCGGAGTGTCCGGCACCGAAGGTGAACACCCGGCGTCCCTCGGTGATCGCCTCGGCGAGCAGCGTCGCAGCGGCCTCGATGGTGTCGGCCTCCTCCTCCCGGACCCGCTGGAGGTGGGCGATCGCGGCGTCGAAGTACCGGCCGACCAGGTCGTTCATCTGTTGCCTTCGCTCTCTGCCGGTGGGGGAGCCGGCCGGGTGGGGTGGTCCGGGTGGTCCAGACCGCCAGTGGAGAAAGCTACGGCGAGCACGGTGGCGCCCCGGCGGCACCGCTGTCAACAGGAACGAAAACCGGCCCCCCGGGCCCCTGCGCGGGCCCGGTTGTCTGCGCAGTACGTCAGAATTGGCGGTGAGGACACCGAAGAACGGAGCCAGCGGCGATGTCTGGGCTGATCGACACCACTGAGATGTACCTTCGCACCATCCTGGAGCTGGAGGAGGAAGGCATCGTCCCGATGCGCGCCCGGATCGCCGAGCGACTGGAGCAGAGCGGCCCCACGGTCAGCCAGACGGTCGGCCGGATGGAGCGCGACGGGCTGTTGCAGGTCGCGGGGGACCGCCACCTCGAACTCACCGACGACGGGCGCCGGCTGGCGGTGCGCGTCATGCGCAAGCACCGCATCGCCGAGTGCCTGCTGGTCGACGTGATCGGGCTGGAGTGGGAGCAGGTCCACGAGGAGGCCTGCCGCTGGGAGCACGTGATGAGCGAGACGGTCGAGCGCAAGGTGCTCGCCATGCTCGGCCACCCGACCCAGTCCCCGTACGGCAACCCGATCCCGGGCCTGGACGAGCTGGGCGACGCCAAGGCGGAGGGCGAGGGCTTCGACGCCGCGCTCGTCCCGCTGGACACCGTCAGGCCGGGCGACGGCGGCGCCAGCGTGGTGGTCCGCCGGATCGGCGAGCCGATCCAGACCGACGGCGAGCTGATGCGCACGCTGCGCCGGGCCGGGATCCGGCCGGGCTCCACCGTGCAGGTGAGCGCCGGCGCCGGCGTCGGCGGCGTGCTGGTCGGCAGCGGGGAGAACGCGGCGGAGCTGGGCAAGGACATCGCCCAGCACGTCTTCGTCGCCCAGGCCTGAGCGGGCGGCCACCGGGGTCTCCCCGGAACGACGAGAAGGGCCCGCTGCTTCCCGTGCAGCGGGCCCTTTCGCCTCCCCGTACCCTCCCCGTTCCCCCTCTTCCCTCCCGTCCCTCCCGGTCCCCTCCGTTCCCTCCCGGTCCCCTCCACCGCCTCGCCCGGCTTCCCCGTCCGAGCGCTCCCTCCGGCGTCCCCTCGCACCGCAATTCCTCCCCTCGGCCGATCATGGCAATCCTTGAGCGTTGTCACTCGTCCGAGGGGCTTTCGCCCATGATCAGCGGGTAGACCGAGGCCTTATCAGCACATGCGTGTGACGGGCCCCGTCTCCGGTGGGAGACAAGGCCCGTCAGTCGCGCGCAGGGGTGTCGCGCGTCGCGCGCCCTCACCCGATCGGTCCAGGGCGGCCTCGTGCGGGGCGGTGAATCGCCGCCGCGCCCGTTCAGCGCACCGCCGCCGGCTGCGCGGGCTCGGGGCGGACGGCGGCGGGCGCCTCGCGTCCGCACGCGTAGGCGAGCGGGCTGATCAGCTCGGCGGCGTCGGGCAGCCAGCGGTTGAGCGCCGAGGGGGAGCGGGCCCACTGGGCGTAGCCGGTGCCGCCGATCCGGGACGGCGGGGCGACCGTCCAGTCCCCCTCGCCGCGGGCGACCAGGTCCAGCCGGCCGGGCGGCCAGCCGAGCTTGCGGAGCATCTCCGGCAGCTTGGCCGCCACCCCGGGCAGCACCAGGAAGTGCAGTCGCCGGCCGACCCGCCCGGGCGAGGCGGGCAGCACCGCGACGGGGCCCAGCTGGAGGTCCATCCGCTCCATCCGGGCCAGCGCCAGGCATCCGGCCGTCTCCGGGACGTCCAGGACGTCGAAGGACCGGCCGGTGGGCAGCAGGATCGAGGCCTGCGGCCGCTCGGTCCACCAGCGCCGTACCGCCCCCGGCCCGGCGCTCGCCTTGCGGGCCCAGTCCGCGTCGAGCGGGTGGGCCCCCGGCAGCAGGCAGCGCGGGTCGCCGCAGGAGCAGCGAGCGGGCCCGTCGCCGTCGATCAGCCAGGCACCGGGAGCGACCTCCCAGTGGCGGTTCTCGGCGTAGCCGACGGCTTCGACGAGCAGCGGGGGCAGTCCGGCGTTCTTGCCCTGGTCGGGGGAGTCGGGGGTGTCTTCCACGCGCTGCTCAACTACCGTGTGTGAGGCTGGTTACGGCCCGGCGGGGGCCGGTTGGACGCAGTGCGGCAATGTCACCCGATCCAGTTACTCAAGCGAGTTGAGGCGGGCGGAGGCAGGCGCAGTGGGGGCGCACGGGAGCATTTCCCAGGGCGCGTGGGGGGTGCGGTTCGTCACCGTGGGTATCCCGCTGGCGTTGCTGATCGCTAACCTGGTGTCAGATTCCTTGGACGGTCGGACAGTCGGCAACAGATCAGCAGAATCGTCGCCCGCCGGCCGGGACCGGAGGGTGTGGGGAGGCGAAGCCCAATGGCCGCGAGACCACTCGTCGCACGACAGCCCAACGAGCGTCTGCAGCAACTGATCCAGGAGGCCAGCTGCTCCAACGCCGGCCTGGCCCGGAGGGTCAACCTCTGCGGCGCCGAGCACGGTCTGGACCTGCGGTACGACAAGACCTCCGTCGCCCGCTGGCTGCGCGGTCAGCAGCCGCGCGGACAAGCGCCGGCCGTGATCGCCGAGGCCCTCGGCCGCAAGCTCGGCCGCAGCGTGTCGGTCGAGGAGATCGGCATGGCCGACGGCAAGAACCTCAGCTCCGGCATCGGGCTGCAGTTCGCGCCGACCCTGAACGCCGCCCTGGAGCAGGTCTGCGAGCTCTGGCGCAGCGACGTCGGCCGGCGGGACTTCCTGACCGGGGCCACGGTCGCGGCCTCGGCGCTGGTGGAGCCCAGTCGGGACTGGCTGATCACCCCGCCCGACCCGGTGGTGGCACGCACCGGCGGCCCCCGGGTCGGCCCGACCGACGTGGCCGCGATCAGGGCCACCACCACGATGCTGGTGGACCTGGACCACCGCTTCGGCAGCGGCCACGTGCGCCCGGTGGTCGTGCACTACCTCAACTCGGTGGTCTCCAGCCTGCTCGGCGGGGCGTACCGGGAGGAGACCGGGCGTCAACTCTTCGCCGCGGTGGCCCGGTTGACCGAACTGGCCGGCTACATGGCGGTGGACACCGGCCAACCCGGCCTGGCCCAGCGCTACTACATCCAGGCGCTCCGGCTCGCCCAGGCCGCCGACGACCGCGGTTACGGCGGCTACGTGCTGGCGGCCTCGATGAGCCACCTGGCGGCGACGCTCGGCAACCCGCGGGAGATCGCCCAGCTCGCCCGCGCGGCGCAGGAGGGCGCCCGGACGGTCGCCACCCCGACGGCGATGGCGATGTTCTACGCCGCCGAGGCCCGCGGACACGCCCTGCTCGGGGACGCCCGCTCCTGCGAGGCGGTGGCGGCCAAGGCGCTGGAGATGATGGAGGAGCGCCACCCGGAGGACGACCCGGACTGGATCGTCCACTTCGACGACGCCTACCTGGCGGACGAGCTGGCCCACTGTCACCGCGACCTGGAACAGGCCGGTCAGGCCGAGCACTACGCCCGCCGGGCGCTCGACCTGCACCCGCCGACCCGGGTCCGCCGCCGCGCGGTGGACCTCGTCCTGCTCGCCACCGCCCAGCTGCAACAGCGGGACCTCGAACGCGCCTGTGAGACGGGCGCGCAGGCGGTCCGGCTGCTGAGCGGGCTGCGGTCCAACCGCGGCGTGGAGTACCTGGACGAGTTCCGGCGCCGGCTGGAGCCGTACCGGGAGCAGCGGGTGGTCCGCGAGTTCCACGCCAGGGCGGATGCGGAGGCAGCCTGAGTCCGGGCGGG
Organism: Kitasatospora sp. NPDC087314; assembly: GCF_044744365.1. Taxonomy (NCBI): domain Bacteria; kingdom Bacillati; phylum Actinomycetota; class Actinomycetes; order Kitasatosporales; family Streptomycetaceae; genus Kitasatospora; species Kitasatospora sp. NPDC087314. Next base: position 155,959 of record NZ_JBIUYE010000015.1, on the reverse strand, counting down.
CGGTGTGAGGGGAGCGTGAGGGATGTTGTCCCGCCCACGTGGTCACCCGGTTCGGTGAACCGGTAGCGTGGGCGCGACGTCCAAGGAACTGTGATGCTCCCAAGAAACGACGAGATGTGGTCCGCCGTCAGCGCGCGGTCGTGCACAGGTGAGGAATCGCGTTGAGCCAGCGCCGCTCGTATCCCAACTCGGGTGACTTCAACCTGGACGACCTGTTCCGCCCCGAGCCCGGCCAGCCCCAGGGCGCGCCGGGCCACCAGCAGGGCCAGGCGGCCGTGCCGCCGGTGGGACAGCCGTCCGGGCAGCCGGAGTACCTCGGCGAGGGCGGGCACGCGCTGCCGACCCAGGCCATGCCGGCCCAGCCCGCCCCGTGGGCCGGTGCGCCGCAGCCCGGCTACGGCGTCCCGCAGCACGACCCGGCCCCGGAGACGCAGCACCTGCCGCCGTACCCGGCCGGGGACCCGCACGCGGGCGGCTACCCCGCGGCCCAGGCCCGGCCCGGGTACCCGCAGCAGCCCGGCCCGGCCGGCTACCAGGGGTACCCGCAGGCCACGCAGCCGCAGCCGTCCTACCCCGGTCAGGACTACGGGCAGAACCCCGGCCAGCCCGGCCAGGACTACGGCCAGAGCTACGGCCAGGGCTTCGACAACACCCAGGTGACCGCGCCGGAGCGCGCCCGCGGCGGCCGCCCCTCCAACAAGCTGGTCATCGGCGGCGTGGTGGCCGGCGTCGCGGCGGCCGGCATCCTGGTCGCGGTCCTGATGAACGGGGACGACGCCACCTCCGGCGACGACCGGAAGACCACCCCGGTGGCCGCCACCGGCAGCGCCGCCGCCACCGGCACCGGCCCGGCGAGCGCGAGCGGCTCGGCGGCCGCCGTCGACCCGGCGGTCAAGGCCCAGGCCCAGCCGCTGTCGGACCTGATCGGCACCGCGAGCGACAGCCGCTCGGCGGTGGTCGGCGCGGTCTCCGCGGTGCAGAAGTGCGACAAGCTGCCCGAGTCGCAGCAGGCGCTCACCGGCGCGGCCGGCAAGCGGCGCGAACTGCAGGCCAAGCTCGGCCAGCTGAAGACGGACAAGCTGCCCGGCGGCCCGCAGCTGGTCGAGCAGCTCAACGCGGCGTGGACCGCCTCCGCGCAGGCCGACGACGAGTACGCGGCCTGGGCCTCGGACTCCCAGGCCCCGGGCGCCTGCGACCCGAAGAAGCTGGACAACCAGCACTACAAGAACGCCGTCCAGGCCAGCGGCGCGGCGACCACCGCGAAGAAGCAGGCCGCCACCCTCTGGAACGCGATCGCCGCCCAGACCGGCCTGCCCAACCGCAGCGACGGCGACCTCTAGGAAGGCGAAGGGGCGGGCACCTGGCCCGCCCCTTCGCCGGGTCCGTGCGGTCACGCCGGCGGGCGGCTCCCGGTGAGCACCCAGCGGACGTCCACGAAGCCCGGCTGCTGCAGGGTCAGTCGGCCGCCCTTGACCACCTGGTAGGTGACCCAGGTGTTCACCAGTCGCGGGGACTCGGTGCTGGGCAGCATGTTGGTGGTGCCCCAGCTCAGCGGCGGGGTGAGGCCGACGTCGATGCCCTCGCCGCTGTCCAGCAGCCCGGTGACGGTCTTCGCGGTGACCGGCCGGCCGGCCGCCGCCACCTTCTCGGCGGCCTGGCGGAACACCTCGTACGCGACCCAGGTGGTCTGCACACCGGGGTCGGAGACGTCGATGCTCCGGCCGCCGGCGGCGTCGGAGTGGGCCACGGCGCGCAGCCCGTCCCAGACCTTGGCCGACTCCGGCGGGTACCAGCTGGTGACGTAGGCGCCGGCCAGCGGGCCGGAGTCGCCGCCGGTGGAGTCGACCACCGACTGCTGCACGCTGCCGATCACCGAGGCGATCCGGGTGTTCTTCGGGTTCAGCCGGCGGTAGGAGTCCAGCAGGTTGCCGGTCGGCTCGGCGGCGAGGGCGCTGGTGAGGCAGTTCGCCGGCTCGTCCTTGCCGATCGCCTTGCGGGCCACCGCCGTGTAGTCGGAGGACTGCTCGGGCGCCTTGACGTCGAGCAGCTTGATCCCGGCCGGCTTGAGCGCGTTGGCCAGGTACCCGAGCAGGTTGTCGCCGGCCGGGGTGTCCGGGCGGACCAGTGCGACGGCCTTGCAGCCGGCCTCGACCAGCTGGCGGCCGCTGCCGCCGATCAGCGCGGGCATGCCGCCGTCCACCGGGTACGACAGCGGGCTGCTGAACTCCGGCTGGGAGAGCCCGTAGCCGCCGATTAAGGGGATGCCGGCGCGCTCCAGGACCGGCATGAAGTCGTCGCCGTACTGGCTGTAGGAGCCGATCACGGCGACCGCCTTGGCGTCCACCGCCTGCTGGGCGCAGGTCTTGGCGCCCTCGGCGGTGTTGTGCTCGTTGCAGGTGAGGACGTTCAGCCGGCGGCCGTTCAGTCCGCCCTTGAGGTTGGCGCCCCGGCCGATCGCCTCGGCGAGCGCGGTCATGCCGGGCCGGTCGGCGGAGCCGGTACCGGACGGGGCCCAGGTCATCACGGTGAGGTCGCCGCCGTTGGTGGAGGCATCGGCCGGTCCGCCGCACGCGGAGGCCGAGAAGAGGGTGGGGAGCAGGGCCGCGGCGGTGGCGGCCGCGGCGATCGGGCGGCGGCGGCGCATCGCGAGCTGGTGCCGGGCCTGGAGCGAGTCCCTTCGGCGGGTCATCGGTCTTCCCTCTCTGGGGCGCCATCCGGCGCACCGGAGCAAGCCAAGCCCCGGTGTCACACGTCGAGAGGGCCGAAGTGCGAACGGTCGGAAAACGTGAGCCGAACTCCGGGGCGGTACGCGTGTAGATCGGGAGTGGAGCACGAACGGACGGGGAACGTACGATCGTTCTTCATGTCCGCCAGCACAGATTCTTCGCACCGGTCTGCCCGAAACCCTTCTCGTCCGGGCCACCGCTCCAGCACGATGGGCGGCATGCCGCTCAACGACCTGCCCTGGTGGCGCTGGCGAGCCCGACTGCGCTCGGCGCTGCACATGCTGTCCGACCCCGGCTTCCAGCAGGAGACCTGGCTGATCGGCCGGGAGGGGTACGGCGACGTCACCGACGCCGTCTACCGGCTGGTCGAGGACACCTGGCTGGACCGCTGGTCGGCCGAGAAGTACGTGGGCACGATCTTCCGCGACTCCACCGAGGCCGCCCTGGTCGACGTGGCGGTGCTGCGGGTGGTCCAGCTGCTGCACGAGGTCGGCGCGGACGCCCCGGCCTCCGCCTACCTCGGCCACCCCGGGTGGCCGGAGGCGGTCCGGGCCGCGCGCGAGGCGCACGTCGCGCTGGCGGTGAACGACGGGGACGACCCGGACGCGGCGCCCAAGTCGCTGGACGTGCTGCGCATCCTCACCCAGGTCTGAGCCGGGGCGCCCGGCCGGACGGTCGGTCGGGCACCTGGTCACAGCGCTGAGCAGCGCCGTCCCGCAGTACGGGCAGCGGGGCGGCGACCGTCCAGGATGTGACACGCTGGACCATCCAGAAACGCCACGACCTCAGGACGGGATACCCCCCAGTGGACCAGCAGCCGGCCAGCGCCCAGTACGTCCTCACGCTGTCCTGCCCCGACAAGCAGGGCATCGTCCACGCCGTCTCCAGCTACCTCTTCATGACCGGCTGCAACATCATCGACAGCCAGCAGTTCGGGGACGGCGACAGCGGGCTGTTCTTCATGCGGGTGCACTTCTCCGCCAGCGAGCCGGTCACCGCCGACAAGCTGCGGGCCAGCTTCGCCGCGATCGGCGCCTCGTTCGGGATGGACTGGCAGATCCACCCGACCGAGCAGCGGATGCGGATCGTCCTCATGGTCAGCAAGTTCGGGCACTGCCTGAACGACCTGCTCTACCGCACCCGGATCGGCGCCCTGCCGGTGGAGATCGCCGCGGTGGTGTCCAACCACACCGACCTGCGCGACCTGACCGAGAGCTACGGCGTCCCGTTCCACCACATCCCGGTCACCCGGGACACCAAGGCCGACGCCGAGCAGCAGCTGCTGGACCTGGTCGCCAAGGAGGACGTCGAACTGGTCGTGCTGGCCCGCTACATGCAGGTGCTCTCGGACCAGCTGTGCACCGCGTTGTCCGGCCGGGTGATCAACATCCACCACTCCTTCCTGCCGAGCTTCAAGGGCGCCAAGCCCTACCACCAGGCGCACGCCCGGGGTGTGAAGCTGATCGGTGCCACCGCGCACTACGTCACCGCCGACCTCGACGAGGGCCCGATCATCGAGCAGGAGGTGGCCCGGGTGACCCACGACATCACCCCGGACCAGCTGGTCGCGCTCGGCCGGGACGTCGAGTGCCAGGCGCTGGCCCGCGCGGTGAAGTGGCACAGCGAGCACCGGGTGCTGCTGAACGGCACCCGCACGGTGGTCTTCGGCTAGGTCCCGAGGGTGCGCAGGCCCTCGGGCCTAAGGCCGCGAGAGCAGCGGCAGGGCGTGCAGCACCTCGCGGATCGCGGCCCGGTCGCCGTGCTCGCCGACCGGCAGCCGGTCCGGGTCGCGGTGCGCGGCGGCCAACTGGCAGAGCTCCAGGCCGTCCAGCACCATCGAGGCCACCGGCTCGCCGCCGGACGGCCCCGACTCCGGCCCGTCCAGCGGTATCAGCCACTCGCCGCTCGCCGGGCCGTCGATCACCAGCCGCAGCCGTCGGCAGCCCTGCCCCGTACCGGGCGGGAGGGCCGGCGCCCCGGCGGGCGCGGCGGCGGCGCGGGCGGCGCGCAGCTCGGCCAGTGCCCGCGGGAGCATCCGGACCGCCAGATCCACCATCTGCCGCAGGTGCTGCGGCGCCGGCGGGGAGTACGGGTAGGCGACCGCGCGGGCCACGTCCTCGCCGTGCACGTAGCACTCGAAGGCGCGGTCCACGAAGGCGTCGCGCAGCGGCAGCACGGCGAAGCCGTAGTCGACGGGGGTGTTGCCCTGCGGGGCGAGCGCGGCGCTGCGTACCAGGTCGTGGGTCTGCCGCCGCCAGCGGGCGCGTACCGACTGCGGTGGGAGCTCGGCCTGGTCGGCGGTCAGCCGGGCGGTGCGCGCGGTGATCCCGGCGTACGGTCCGCCCTGCGGCGGGACCCGGGGCGTCGGTGGGTGCGCGGCCGGCTCCTGCGGCGGCACCCGCCGCTCGCCCGGGGCGGGCGTGGCGCCCGGGCCGGCCGGCACCGGGTCGGGCAGGCCGAGGGCGAGCGCCAGGTAGCCGTCCACGGCGGCGAGATGGCACAGCACCTCGGCCGGGCGCAGGTGCCCGGTGCCGCCGTGCCACGGCAGGTCGGCCACCTCCTGCCACTCCTCCGGGCCGAGGTCGCGCAGCAGCGCGTCGAGCTTGGCGGTCTCCGCGGTGTACGGCACGCCCCAGGCGGGGACGGGCAGTTCGGCCGGGCGGCGGGCCAGGCACCAGTCGAGCACCTGCTGGCGCAGCGAGCCGGGCTGGTCGAGCGGCTCGTCCAGGGCGAGCCAGCCGGCCGCCTCGCGCAGCCGGGCGGCCTCCTCGGCGCACTCCGGGCAGGCGCGCAGATGCCGTTCGAACTCGGCGGCCTCGCGGCTCGGGCAGGCGCCGAGGGCCCAGGCGCCGAGCAGGGAGCGCAGGGCGTCGTGCCGCTCCTCGGTGGTGCTCACGTGCCCCCGTCCCCGTCGTCGTGCCGATTGCCGTGCGGGTCGTCGTGCCGATTGTCGTGCCGGTCGCCGTGCGGGTCGTCGGGCCGCTCGTCGTGTCGGGCGCGCTCGTCGGCCAGTTCGGTGGCCAGCAGTTCCAGGCCGAGCCGCATCCGCTGCTTGGCGGCCTGCTCGCTGATGCCGAGCAGCCGGGCCGTCTCCTGGTAGGTGCGGCCGTCGTAGTACGTCACCGCGATGGTCTCACGCAGGGGTTGGGGCAGGGAGTCGACCACGTACTGCATGCGCGCGGCGGTGGCCACGGCGCGGATCTCCGCCTCGGCCGCGCCCTCGCCGCCGTCCCGTCCTCCGCCCAGGCCGGCGCCGAGGCCGCTGCCCGGGCCGCCGCTCGGGCCGCCGCCCGGTGCCCGCTCGGCGGCCCGCCGCACCCGCAGCCGCTCGACCGCGCGGCGGTGGGTGAGCGCGCCGAGCCAGGAGCGCAGCGAGCCCTGGGCGGGGTCGAAGTCCTCGGGGTGCTCCCAGACGTGGGCGAATATCTCCCGGGTGAGCTGGGCGGCGGCGGCCTGGTCGGCGAGTATCCGCCCGGCCAGGCCGTGCACCATCGGCGCGAGCTGGTCGTAGAGTTCGCCGAGCGCGGTCTCCTCGCCGCGGGCGAGGCGGCGTTGGAGCTGCTCGTCCCAGCGCGGCGCGCCGTCGGGGGTGGCCATCGGGAACCACCCTCCTGCCCGGGTTCGCTGGCGTACCCAACGGTATCTTGCGGCCGGTCGGCGGCGGGACGATTCCCCGAAGAACGGAACCCGGGCTTGCGGATCGTCACGTGGTTCGACCGGTTCGACCGGTTCGACCGGTTCGGCGGTCCGCCGGTGGGACGGTCCGCTCGTGGGACGGTCCGTCGATGATGATGTTCGAAGGCCGTTGGACATATGTCGCACGGGTGGTTCGCGAGTGGCGGGCCGGGCGTCCGGGGCGTCCGGCGGTAGGTTCGCCACGGCGGGACCGGCCGGTCGGCCCGGGCCGGACGAGTGCCGGTACGAGGCTCGCGAGAGTGAGCGGGACAGTATGCACTGCCCTGTCCCCCGATCGCTGGAATATGCCCGAAGCGCTTGCTGCGGCCCGTCCGCCCACTCATCCTGAGGCGTATTCGAGTCGAGGCCAGGGTGCGACGGACGAGCCGGCTCGGGCGGGACAGGCCGGGTGAGCGCCGCTCGGGAGCCCGGGTGAGGGCTCGGGTGGCACCGGGCGACGTGCGGGGCCCGCCGGCTGGACGATCCGGCCCGATCGGGACGATGGCCGAACTGCGAGTGCGGGTGGTGGAGCGGTGCAGGTTCTTCAGGTACAGCTGGCGGTGCAGGCTGACCCCGCAGAGGTCGGCCGGGCCCGCCGGTGGGTGCTCTCGCGGCTGCTGAACCACGGGCTGGACCCGGATGCGCCGGTCGCCGAGACGGTGGTGCTGGTGGTCTCCGAGCTGGTGACCAACGCCGTGGTGCACACCGGGTGTCCGGCCGTGCTGCGGCTCTGCCTGCCGGTGGAGGAGGACCCGGCGGCCGGTGAGCCACCGGGCCCGTTGCGGGTGGAGGTCGCCGACGCGAGTCAGGCGGCCCCCGCCCCGCGACACGCCGGGGCGGACGAGGACGCGACCAACGGGCGCGGCCTGGAGCTGGTCGAGCTGCTCTGCGAGCGCTGGGGCTGGTACCCGGACGGCTCGGGCAAGCGGGTGTGGTGCGAGATCGGGGCCGAGGCCCGGTCGGCGGACCCGCTGGCGGGCGTGGACTGGGCGGCGCTGGCGCAGTAGTGGTGGGTCCGGGGCTGCTCCCGCGGCCGGTCCCGACCGGGCCCGGCTGATTCCGCCGGTGATCGATGGTGGAGACCGCCGGCGGAGATCACCGGCCGAAAGTTGACGCAACCATTCCGAATTTCGGACTACCCATTGACGTGACGTATCCGACTGATCACGCTTGGGTGCGGCTCTCCGTTGTGAGGGGACGCCGAGGGGACGCCCGAACGCCGCCGCGGTGCTGTTGTCCAGGGGGACCGCGTCAGCAGGGGGGCCGTGGACGCCGGTTGCGGGCGCTCCTTGGCGAGTACGGAGTGCGCGGCGCGGGTTCAGGGCCCGCGCGTCGCGATTGGATGGCGGCCTGCCGCGCCGTGCTCGGGGTGCGCGCGGCTCGCCGCCATCCGATCCGCCGCCGTACTGCGGCACTTTCCGGCCACTTGGCCGAGGATCGCCGGGAGTTCACCCGGGAGTCGTCCGGAACCGCCGGGGAACCGCTCGGGAGCCACTCGGGAGTCGTCCGGACGTCACCCGGGAACCGCGCGGAAGGTGCGCCGGTAGGCGCTGGGTGCGACGTCCAGCCGGCCGCGCAGCTGGAGCCGGAGCGAGGCGGCGGTGCCGAATCCGGACTCCCGGGCCACCTGGTCGATCGTCAGGTCGGTGCGCTCCAGCAACTGGCGGGCCCGCTCGGTGCGCTGCACGGTGAGCCACTGGCCGGGGCTGGCCCCGGTCTCCTCGCGGAAGCGCCGGGTGAAGGTCCGCACGCTCATGCCCGCCCGGTCGGCGAGCTGGCGCAGCGCCAGCGGCTGGTCCAGGCGTTCCAGCGCCCAGGCGCGGACGGCGGCGGTGCCGTGGCCGCTCGGGTCCACCGGGCTCGGGGCCTCGACGTACTGCTTCTGCCCGCCCTCGCGCCACGGCGGCACCAGGCAGTTGCGGGCCACCGCGTTGGCCACCGCGCTGCCGTGGTCGCGGCGGACCACGTGCAGGCACAGGTCCACCCCGGCGGCCACCCCGCCGGAGGTGAGGACGTCGCCGTCGTCGGTGTAGAGCACGTCGGGGTCGAGGCGCACCTTCGGGTACAGCTCGGCGAAGCGCCGGGTGTAGCGCCAGTGGGTGGTGGCCGGGCGGCCGTCCAGCAGCCCGGCGGCGGCCAGCAGGAAGGAGCCGGTGCAGATCGACATCAGCCGGGTGCCGGGCCGGATCCGGGCCAGCGCGGCGGCCAGGGCGGGGGTGAAGGAGGCGTCGACGGTGGCCGGGCTGGAGTCGGCGGAGGCCGGGATCACCACCGTGTCGGCCCGCTCCAGGAGTTCGGGGCCGTGGTCGACGGCGATCCGGAAATCGGCGCTGGTGGCGATCGGCCGGCCGTCCAGCGTGCAGGTGGCGACCTCGTAGAGCGGCCGGCCGACCGGGTCCTTGGCGCCGCCGAAGATGCGGGCGGGGATGCCGAGTTCGAAGGCGATCACGCCGTCGAGGGCGAGTACCGCGACCAGGTGTGCCATGACGTTCCCCTCCGGTGCTGTTGGCGGTCCGGGCCAGGGTATGCCGGGCCATGGCCCGATTCTTGCGAAAGCTGTCATTCAGGCCACTCGTCGCGGTCCCGGCGCCCCGGGACACTCGTCCGTGTGACCGAACGCAACGCCCTCGCCCCCACACCCACGTCCGACGGACCCGCCCCCACCAGGCGCCCCCGGGTGCACTACGCCTGGGTGGTGGCCGGCGTCTCGCTGCTGGTCCTGCTCGGCTCGGCCGGCTTCCGGTCCACGCCCAGCCTGATGATGGACGCCCTGCACAACGAGTTCGGCTGGTCGCTCGGGACGATATCCAGCGCCACCTCCGTCAACCTGACCCTCTACGGCCTCACCGCCCCCTTCGCCGCCGCCCTGATGGACCGTTTCGGCGTGCGCCTGGTGGTGGTCTGCGCGCTGCTGACCATCTCGGTCGGCTCCGGGCTCACCATGCTGATGCGCGAGCCCTGGCAACTGGTGCTCTGCTGGGGCGTGTTGGTGGGCCTGGGCAGCGGCTCGATGGCCGGCGCCTTCGCCACCACCATCACCGGCCGCTGGTTCCAGGCCCGCCAGGGCCTGGTCACCGGCGTGCTGACGGCCGCCGGGGCGGCGGGAAACCTGGTCTTCCTGCCGGTCGGCGCCTGGCTGGTCGAGCACCACGGCTGGCGCTCGGCGGTGGTCGTGGTCTCGCTCGCGGCCAGCGCGGTCGCCGTCCCGGTCCTGCTGCTGATGCGCGAACGGCCCGCCGACCTCGGCCTGTTCCCGTACGGCGCGACCGAGGAGCCTCCGGCCCCCGCCGCCGACACCCGCGCGCTGGCCCGCTCGCTGCGGGTGCTGCGGGACGCCGCCCGCAGCCGGGCGTTCTGGCTGCTGGCCGGCTCCTTCGCGATCTGCGGCGCCACCACCGCAGGCCTGGTCGGCACCCACTTCATCCCGGCCGCGCACGACCACGGCATGCCGGTGACCACGGCGGCCAGCCTGCTCGCCCTGATCGGCCTGTTCGACGTGGCCGGCACCATCTTCAGCGGCTGGCTCACCGACCGGGTCGACTCCCGGCTCCTGCTGGTCGTCTACTACGGGCTGCGCGGACTCTCGCTGCTCCTGCTGCCGCAGCTGCTCGCCGGCTCGCTGGAGCCGCCGATCCTGGCCTTCGTCATCTTCTACGGCCTGGACTGGGTGGCCACCGTGCCGCCGACCGTCGCGCTGTGCCGCCGGCACTTCGGCGAGGACGCCCCGATCGTCTTCGGCTGGGTGCTGGCCAGCCACCAGATCGGCGCGGCCGTCGTCGCCGGGCTGGCGGGCCTGGCCCGCGACGCGCTCGGGAACTACGACCTCACCTGGTACGGCGCCGGCGCGCTGTGCGCGATCGCGGTCGGGCTCTGCCTGGCGCTGCGCACCGGGCGGACGGACCGGGCGGTCCCGGCGCTGTCGTAGGTCAGCCGGTGGCCGGGGTGCCGGGTCCGCCGGCGGCCGGGGTGGCAGGCCCGTCGGCGGACCGGGTGCCGGACCGGACGCCCCGGTGCCGTAGCGGAAAGCCAGGCTCCGCAACCATGGCGCTCACCTTCACCCTTGACCCGAAGCCCGACCCCGACCTGCGCACCGCCGTCGTCCGGCTGTGGGCCGACGTCACCAACGCCGGCGGCGCGGTCGGCTTCGTGGCGCCGGTCACCGAGGACGAGGTCTGGGACACCGCCGATCACCAGTTCGCCGGGGTTCACCCGGACGGTCCGGACCGGCTGCTGGTCGCCCACGAGAGCGAGACCGGCCGACCGGTCGGCGTGCTCTTCTTCGAGTCGATGCGCTTCGACCTCATGGAGCACTGGCGGATGCTCAAGCGGGTCATGGTGCACCCCGACCGCCAGGGCCGGGGCTACGGCGTCCGGCTGCTCGCCGAGGCCGAGCGGATCGCCCGGGAGTGGGGGCTGGAGGGCCTGCGGCTGACGGCGCGCGGCGGCCAGGGCCTGGAGCGCTTCTACGCCCGCTGCGGCTACCGGGAGGTCGGCCGGGTGCCGGCCGCGATCCGGGTGGCGCCCGGGGACGACCGCGACGACATCACCATGTGGCTCGACCTGCGTTGATCCGGACACCGGGTGGGCGGCGGTGGGCGGGGGACCGGCGACCCCTTCCCCACGCCGCCCGTCAGGCATGCTTCACTGGGAGACCGGCCCCCACCCAGACCAGTGAGAAGGACGTGTCCCCGTGAGCAGCACCGGCCCGGAGAAGTCGCACGCCACGCTTCGCTACACCTCCCTGCGGGTCAGCATCTTCCTCGGCTGCCTGCTGGTCGCCCTGCTGCTCGGGCACTTCGGGATCATCCCGGTCAGCGGCCAGGTCGGCGTCATCTTCCTGTTCCTGCTGGCCGCGATCGCCTCCGCGCCGCTCAGCTACGTGCTGCTGAGCCGGCAGCGCGACGAGATGTCCGCCCAGATCACCACCAAGGTCTCCGGCCTGCGCAGCCGTACCGCCGAGCGGATCGCCGCGCAGAACGCCGAGGAGGACGCCGCCGACGAGGCCGCCCGGACGGCCACCGCCGGGCAGAGCTGACCCCGGCCGGACCCGCGACCGCAGCCGCCGTGCCCGCATCCGCCGCCGCCGACTCCGCCGCTTCGGCCTCCGGTTCCGGAGCGCCCGGGTCGCCCGGGGCGTCCGGCCCGTCGCCTGAGTCGCCTGAGTCGCCTGAGTCGCCTGAGTCGCCTGAGTCGCCTGGGCCGTCCGGCCTGTCTCCCGAGTCGCCCGAGACGCCCGCCGAGCGCGCGGCCGGCACCTGGCCGGCCCCGGTCCGCCGGCCCACCGGCCGGGACGTGGCCAGGCTCGCCGGGGTCTCCCAAGCCACCGTCTCGCTGGTCTTCTCCGGCGCCGAGGCCGGCCGCCGGGTCTCCGACGCCACCCGGGAACGGGTCCGGGAGGCCGCCCGCAGCCTCGGCTACCGCCCGCAGGCGGCCGGCCGGCAACTGCGGCTCGGCCGCAGCGGGATGATCCTGCTCGCGGTGCCGAACATCCTCGGCCCGTTCTTCGGCCGGGTACTGGAGGGCGTCCACGAGGAGGCCGGCCGGCACGGCCTGGCGGTCGTGGTCAGCTCCGGCTGGGGCAGTGCCACCCTGGCCGAGGCCGCCACCACCAGCCGTTTCGACGGCCTGCTGATCTGCTCCCCGGACGACAGCCAGCTCGGCGAGCTGCCCGCCGACACCCCCGCCGTCTTCCTGGACGCCGACCCGGGCACCGACCGGGCCCGGCCGACCGTCGAGCTCGACGTGGCGGGTGGGATGCGCGCCGCCGTCGAGCACCTGGCCGGGCTCGGCCACCGCCGGATCGGGCGTCTGCGCTCCACCCACTCCGCGTACACGTTCCGGGTCCGGCAGGCCGCGTTCGAGCAGGCTGCCGCCGAACTCGGCCTGGACGTCGTGGAGTTGGGCGTCAGCCTGAACGAGGGCCAGCCGGCCGCGCGGAGCGTGGCGCACCGCCTGCTGGAGCGTGCGGACCACCCGCGCGCGGTGATCTGCGACGACGACGTGGTCGCCTCCGGGGTCTACCAGGCCGCCGCCGAGCTGGGGTTGCGGGTGCCGGCCGACCTGTCCGTGGTCGGCATGGACAACGTCCCGGTGGCGGCGCTGCTGGCCCCGCCGCTGACCACCGTCGACCTGCCCGGCGAGGAGCTGGGCCGGGCCGGCGTGGCGGCCCTGGCGGGCCTGCTGCGCGGGGAGCGGGTGTCGCCGGTCCCGCCGCTGGCCACCTCGCTGGTGCTGCGTTCCTCCACGGCGCCGGCGGCCGGGGTGCCGCAGTAGCGGGAGCGGCACGCGTAGCCGGAGCCGCGGAGTAGCAGGGGAATGCGAAAGGACCGCGCCCACCGGCCAGACCCCGGTGGGCGCGGTCGTCCGTGGGGGCCTCAGCCCACCGGGACCGGCTGCGCCATCGGCGCGATCGGCGCCGCCCGGAACCAGCGCCGGGAGCCGAACAGCAGCAGGCCGCCGAGCGCGATCCCGCCCGCCGCGCACAGCGCCACCGGTCGCAGCGAGTTCTCGGCGAGGTTGCCGGATACCGCGTAGCCGAGCGAGTTGCCGGTCGCGAACAGCGTCACCAGCCAGGCGAACGCCTCGGTCACCGTCCCGGTCGGCGCCAGCTCGGCGACCAGCACGAACGCCGCGGCCAGCAGCGGCGCCAGCACGATCCCGGACAGGAAGGCCAGCGCGGCCATCGGGTACGGCCCGGGCAGCAGCACCAGCGGCAGGTAGGAGGCGGCCATCGCGAGCGCCATCACCCAGGTGCGGGTGGCCGTACTGCTGCGCCACTTCACCGCACCGTAGGCGAGCGCGCCGAGCAGGCCGCCGAGCGCCGCCAGCGCCAGCAGGGTGCCCGCGCCGCCCGGCAGGGCGCCGGCGTGGTGCTCGGCGTAGGCGATGAACAGCACGTTCTGCGCGCCGACCGCCCAGCCGGCCCCGGCCAGCCCGACCAGCAGCAGCACCAGGCCGGGAGAGCGCAGCGGTCCGAGCAGTCCGGCGGAGTGCGCCCGGGCCGGGGCGCGCCAGGCCCGGGCCGGGGCGGTGGTGGCGACGATCAGCGCGCCGGCCAGCCCCAGCCCGGCGGCCACCCAGAGCGCGGCGACCGGGCTGAACAGGCCCGCGATCCCGGCCACGGCCAGCGGCCCGGCGACGTAGAGGATCTGCTGGGAGGCGGAGTCGAAGGCGTAGGCCGTGTCGAGCTGCTCCTCCTCGACCACGTCCGGCCAGAGCGAGCGCAGGCAGGGTTCGAGCGGGGGCATGGCGAGCCCGGCGATCGCGGCGCCGAGCGGGGCGGCGAGCACGGAGCCGGGGGCGAGGGCGAGCAGCGCGTACCCGCCGCCGGCCAGCACGGCGGAGGCGAGCAGGACGCGCGGCTGCCCGGTGCGGTCCACGATCCGCCCGAGCACCGGCCCGCCGACGGCGGCGGCGATCGCGTACGCGGCGGTGGCCAGCCCGATCCGCCCGTACGGCGCGCCGGCCTCGCGCAGGGTGAGGGCGATCACCAGGGCGGTCATGCCGGCGGGCAGGCGGCCGAGCAGGGTGCCGAGGAGCAGGCGGCTGACGTGGGGGGCGCGGAGCAGGGCGAGATAGCCCATCGGCGTCGTCTCCGGTCTGGGCAGGCGGGGGCGGGGACGACGCCTAAGTTATACGTATAACCGTTGAGTGGTCAATCGGGCCTATCGGGGCGAACTGATGGTGTGTCAGCTTCGTTCGTGTCCGGATCTCGCCTCAACCTCAAACAACTACTTTGAACATCTCAAACCTTTGCTGCTAATGTGTCGGCCATGACCACCTCAGACGCATCGCGGAAGCACGGCCGGGGCTCGCTGCCCGGCGCCGCCCGCCCGTGCGCTCTGACCGGTGCTGTGGACAGCCCGCGCCGTTGTCGCGCCATGAGCTGTATCCCGGCGGCACGCCCCTGACCGGGGGCCGGGACCTCCCCGCCCGGCCCGCGCGCCGTGCCGCCTCCTCCGCCACACCCCACCGTCAGCAACACCCTCCCCCGGAGCCGCACCGTCATGTCCACAGCGCCCGAGGCGATCCCGTCGCCGTCCGTGCTCGCGAGAATCCGCAAGACCCCGTTCTGGGTCCAGATCGTCGCCGGTCTGCTGCTCGGCGTCGGCCTCGGCTACCTGGCCCGCGCCGCCGACATCTCCTGGCTGGCCACCACCCTGGAGACCATCGGCAAGATCTTCGTCCAGCTGCTCAAGCTGGCCGTCCCGCCGCTGGTGTTCACCGCGATCGTGGTGAGCGTCGCCAACCTGCGCAACGTCACCAACGCGGCCCGCCTGGCCACCCGCACGCTGCTCTGGTTCATGGTCACCTCGCTGATCGCGGTCGCCGTCGGTCTGGGCCTCGGCCTGCTGACCAACCCGGGCCGGGGCACCAACCTCAAGACCGAGGGGCTCAAGGCGCTCGACTCCAAGGGCACCTGGATCGACTTCCTGACCGGGATCTTCCCGACCAACATCGTCGACGCCTTCGCCAAGGTGAACGTGCTGCAGATCGTCTTCATGGCGGTCGTGGTCGGCGCGGCGATCATCAAGCTCGGCAGCAAGGCCGAGCCGGTGCTCAAGCTCAGCGAGTCCGTCCTGGAGCTGACCCAGACCGCTCTGTGGTGGGTCATCCGGCTCTCCCCGCTCGGCACCCTCGGCCTGATCGGCAAGTCCGTCGCCAAGTACGGCTGGGACCTGCTCAAGCCCTTCGCCACGCTGACCCTCGACATCTACGTCGGCTGCGCGCTGGTCCTGTTCGTGGTCTACTCGCTGCTGCTCAAGTTCGCCGCCGGCCTCAACCCGGTGAACTTCTTCAAGGGCGCCTGGCCCGCCATCCAGCTGGCCTTCGTCTCGCGCTCCTCGGTCGGCACCCTGCCGGTCACCCGTCGCGTCACCGAGCGCCTCGGGGTCCCCAGCGAGTACGCGTCCTTCTCCGTCCCGTTCGGCGCCACCACCAAGATGGACGGCTGCGCCTCGATCTACCCCGCGATCGCCGCGATCTTCGTCGCCCAGGTCTACAACATCGACCTCGGTATCCGGGACTACCTGCTGATCGCCTTCGTCTCGGTCGTCGGCTCGGCCGCCACCGCGGGCCTCACCGGCGCGATCATCATGCTGACGCTCACCCTCTCCACCCTGGGCCTGCCCCTGGAGGGCGTCGGCCTGCTGCTCGCCATCGACCCGATCCTCGACATGATGCGCACCGCGACCAACGTCGCGGGCCAGGTGCTGGTGCCGGTCCTGGTGGCCTCGCGGGAGAAGATCCTCGACGTCGCCGCCTACAACCGCCCCTCCGGCGACCTGTACGACGACGCCCCGTCGGCCGTCATCCCGGCGCAGGCCTCCGCGAAGGCCGCGGCCGCCGCCTGACGCACGTAAGCGAACGGGCCTTCTCCCCGGCCGGGGAGAAGGCCCGTTCGCTTGTTCCCGGTGATCCGGCGGGGTCGGCGGCGCTAAGGTGTCCGCTGCGCCCCGCCGGATGATCTTCGTCCGGGTGGGGCGGCCGGTCCACGGATCGGCATGAGCCCCTCCTCCTGACTGGACGTCACCAGCATGGCTGTCAGAGCCCGCATACTCGCCGGCGCCCTCGGCGCCGCTCTCCTCTTCTCGGTCGGCGCGCCCAGCGCGGGCGCCGCGTTCGTGCAGACCATCCCGAGCACGGTCACCTGGGGCGTCGCGTACGGCCCCAAGTGTCTGGAGATCGCCGATTGGCGCACCGACAACGGCGCCCCGGCCCGTCAGTGGGGCTGCTCCGGTGGCACCAGCCAGCAGTGGAACGCCCAGGGGGTCCGGACGTCCGGTGGGACGGGGAGCCTCGCCAACGCGTACAGCGGCAAGTGCCTGGAGATCGCGGACTGGCGCACCGACAACGGCGCCCCGGTCCGCCAGTGGGACTGCACCGGCGGAGCCAACCAGAGCTGGACCTGGACCTGGGTGCCCGCCGTCGGCTTCACCCTGGTGAACGCGTACAGCGGCAAGTGCCTGGAGATCGCGGACTGGCGCACCGACGACGGCGCCCCGGCGCGCCAGTGGGACTGCACCGGCGGGGACAACCAGCACTGGTTCCCCTTCGCCGCGGGGACCGTCCGCTAGGGCCTGTCCGGCCCCGGGAGCAGTGACGGTTCAGGAGCAGTGACGGGTCGCACCCCTCGGGCGACCCGCGGGGGAGGTCCCCGGCGACGGCTCGCACCCCGTCACGGGAAACGGGAAAAGGCAGGGGGCCCGCCGGTCGGGCGGGCCCCCTTGGGTGTTGCTCTTGTGCTCGTGGGTGACGGCCGTCGGGGGCCGTCGACGGACCCGGTGGGGTCCCGAGCGATCAGAACATCAGAAGATGGTCAGATAGCGACGACGTTCTCCGCCTGCGGGCCCTTCGGGCCCTGGGTGACGTCAAAGCTCACCGCCTGGTTCTCCTCCAGCGAGCGGAAGCCGCTCGCGTTGATGGCGGAGTAGTGGACGAAGACGTCGGGGCCGCCGCCCTCCTGGGCGATGAAGCCGAAGCCCTTCTCAGCGTTGAACCACTTGACGGTTCCCGTGGCCATGCCGTTCTCCTTGCGAGGGACGTATCGGGGCCACACCGTGTGGCACCCGGTCCGCTGCGCTGATCGCCCTGCCTCCGGACGAGTCCGAAGTTTTTCGATATTGCTGAAAAACTACAAAAAGCCTGCGGTTACATGCTCCGCAGGCTTCAAGTACTGCAAGGGGAATCAAACTGCAACTGAGGGCAACGCTAGCATGCGGTCGCTGTGACGACCAGGGGTGAACTGCGGCCCGGACGGCGCGTGTCGCAAGGGCCCGGACCCGCGTGTCAGGTGCCCGGTGCGGGCCTTTCCGGGCACCGGGCATACGCTGCGGGAAGGCGCACGAACGGCACGAGGGAGCGGCGCAGTGGCAGCAGCGGACGGACAAACGCGGGAGCCCCAGGAGGCCGCCCCGGTCAGGCCGCGGGTCGGCCACATTCAGTTCCTGAACTGCGTCCCCCTCTATTGGGGCCTCGCCAGGACCGGCAATCTGCTGGATCTCGACCTCACCAAGGACACCCCGGAGAAGCTGAGCGACCAGCTCGTCGACGGCTCGCTGGACATCGGGCCGATCACCTGCGTGGAGTACCTGCGCAACGCCGACGACCTGCTGGTCCTGCCCGACATCGCGGTCGGCAGCGACGGCCCGGTGATGTCCTGCCTCATCGTCAGCAAGGTGCCGCTCGCCGAGCTGGACGGCCGCCGGGTCGCCCTCGGCTCCACCAGCCGCACCTCCGTCCGGCTCGCCCGGCTGCTGCTGGAGGAGCGTGAGGGCGTCCGCCCGGACTACTTCAGCTGCCCGCCCGACCTGAGCTCGATGCTCGCCGAGGCCGACGCCGCCGTCCTGATCGGCGACCCGGCGCTGCGCGCCTACCTCGGGCAGGCCGCCGACCTCGGGCTGACCGTCCACGACCTCGGCGAGATGTGGAAGGAGTGGACCGGCCTGCCGTTCGTCTTCGCCGTCTGGGCCGTGCGCCGCGAGTTCGCCGAGCGCCGGCCGGACCTGACGGCGGCCGTACACCGGGCCTTCCTGGAGTCCCGCGACCTGTCGCTGGTCGAGGCCGCCAAGGTCGCCGAGCAGGCCGCCCGCTGGGAGGCCTTCGGGGCGGACGTGCTGGAGCGGTACTTCAGCGAGGCCCTCGACTTCTCGCTCGGCGAGCGGCAGCTGGCCGGCGTCGCCGAGTTCGCCCGGCGGGTGGCGCACGACAGCGGCTTCGCGCCCGACGTCGCGGTGCGGCTGCTGGAGTCGGCGGCGCCGGGGTCGGTCGTGCCGGGGTCGGTCGTGCCGGGGTCGCCGGGGCCGGAGCCGGTGCTGGAGCCGGCGGTGCTGCCGGTCGGCTGAGCGCGGGGCGGCCCCCGCCCGGTACGGTCTGCTCCCGGGCACGTCGTGCGGGCCGACCGCCGGACGCGCCCGGGGCGGCGGACGCGGCCGGACGGCCGCGCGCCCACGGCGCGAGGGGAGCGTGGCGGGCATGCGGGCACTGGGGTCGGACGACCCGCGGCAAGTGGGCGCCTACCGGCTGCTGCGGCGGCTCGGCGCGGGCGGCATGGGCCGCGTCTACCTCGGCCGGACGGCGGGCGGGCGCACCGTGGCCGTCAAGGTGGTGCGCGGCGAACTCGCGGACGACGCCGAATTCCGCGCCCGCTTCCGGCAGGAGGTGGCCGCCGCCCGGCAGGTCGGCGGCGCCTGGACCGCGCCTGTCCTGGACGCGGACACCGAGGGCGAGCACCCCTGGGTCGCCACCGGTTACGTGGCCGGTCCGGCGCTCGGCGACGCCGTCCGGGACTTCGGGCCGCTGCCCGAGCCGGCCGTGCGCGCCCTCGGCGTCGGGCTCGCCGAGGCGCTCGCCCACGTCCACGGGCTCGGCCTGGTGCACCGCGACGTCAAACCGTCCAACGTGCTGCTGACCCTGGACGGTCCGCGGCTGATCGACTTCGGGATCGCCCGCGCGCTCGACGCGACCAGCGGCTTCACCCGGTCCGGGTACGTGGTCGGCTCGCCCGGCTTCATGCCGCCCGAGCAGGCGAACGGGCAGACCGTCGGGCCGGCCGGCGACGTCTTCTCGCTCGGCGCCGTCCTCGCCTTCGCCGCCACCGGGGTGCACCCCTTCGGCGAGGGGGTGAGCGCCGCCGTCCTGCTCTACCGGGTGCTGCACGAGGAACCGGACGTCGCCGACCTGGCCGGGCCGCTGCGCACGCTCGTCCTCGACTGCCTGGCCAAGGACCCGGCCGCTCGCCCCACCCCGGGTGCGCTCCGGGCCGCGCTGGACCCGGACGGCACGGCCACCGCCCGGCTGGGGCAGGGCGGTTGGCTGCCGCCGGCTCTCGCGGCGGCGGTGGGGCGCAGTGCGGTGGGGCTGCTGGATCTGGAGGGGGACGGGGCTTCGCCGGTGGGCGGGGTTCCGGCGGTGGGGGTTCCGGTGGTGGGCGGGGCTTCGCCGGTGGTCGGGGCACAGCCGCTGATCGGGGCACAGCCGCTGATCGGGGCGGCGGCCGAGGAGCCGCCGGTGGTGCGGATGCCGACGCTGGTGCCGGGTGTGGCTGCGGGCACGGGCGGGGGTACGGGCGAGGCTACGAAGCCCGGGCGGCGGCGGCCGGGGCGGGCCGGGCTCGCGGTGACGGTGGTGCTCGCGCTGCTGGCGCTCGGGGGCGGCGGGTACGGGGTGTACGCGTGGCTGCACCGGGCGGATCCGGGGCCGGGGGCGGTCGCCGGGCCGACGGCGCCCACGGGGGACGGCGGTTCCGGGAGCGCGGGGCCGAGGCCGGCGCCGTCCCCGACCGCCGCCGACCGCACCTCCGCCGCCCCGTCGCCCGGGACGGGCAGTGGGACGGGCAGCGGGACGGGCGGGCCGAGCGTGGTGCCGGCCGGGTTCCTGGGCGCCTGGCGCGGGGACATGGTCACGGACAAGGGCGTGCCCGCCGGCACCACCACGCTCACCATCGGTCCGGCCGCGATCGGCCAGGAGAACACCACCAGCCGCAACGTCCTCACCGGCCTGATCCCGCTGAGCTGCGAGGGCGCCTGGACGCTCAGGTCGGTGTCCGACACCAAGCTCGTGTTCGCCTCCCGGCTGGTCCGCTCCTCGCTGCCCGGCGCCTGCACCGGCGGCGCGAACGCGGAGACGCTCACCCTGCAGGGCGACGGCACGATCCGCTTCAGCTCCGCCGACCCGGCGGCCGGGAACCCGGTCGGCACCCTGCGCAAGGTCGACGGGGCAGCGGGCTGACGCGGACGCCGGAAAGGCCTGGCGTAGGCTGGTTCGGCCGTACCCGGGCGCCCGTCGTCCGGGGTCCGGCAGCGCCGAGAACAGCAGTATCCGAGAGAGAGAAGGCCGCCAGGTGACCGAGCTCGCAGCGACCACCCTCGATGCGCCCAGCACCGACCTGCAGGCCGTGCTCGACCGGGCCGCCGGCGGTGGCCGGATCACCCCGGAGGAGGCGCTGGAGCTGTACCGCTCGGCGCCGCTGCACGCGCTCGGTTCCGCCGCCGACGCGGTGCGCCGCCGTCGCTACGCCGGTACCGAGCACATCGCGACGTACATCATCGAGCGCAACATCAACTACACCAACGTGTGCGTGACGGCGTGCAAGTTCTGCGCCTTCTACGTGCCGCCGAAGAGCGACAAGGGCTGGTCCCGCGAGCTCGACGAGATCCTGCGCCGCTGCGCCGAGACCGTCGAACTGGGCGGCACCCAGATCATGTTCCAGGGCGGCCACCACCCGGACTACGGCGTGGAGTACTACGAGCGCGCGTTCTCGGCGATCAAGTCGGAGTTCCCGCAGCTGGTGATCCACTCCCTGGGCGCCTCCGAGGTCGAGCACATGTCCCGGATCTCGGGCGTCTCGATCGAGGAGGCCATCACCCGGATCCACCGGGCCGGCCTGGACTCCTTCGCCGGCGCCGGCGCCGAACTGCTGCCCGAGCGGCCGCGCAAGGCGATCGCCCCGCTCAAGGAGTCCGGCGAGCGCTGGCTGGAGATCATGGAGGTCTCGCACGGCCTCGGCGTGGAGTCCACCTCCACCATGCTGATGGGCACCGGCGAGACCAACGCCGAGCGGATCGAGCACCTGCGGATGATCCGCGACGTGCAGGACCGCACCGGCGGCTTCCGGGCCTTCATCCCGTACACCTACCAGCCGCAGAACAACCACCTGAAGGGCTCGACGCAGGCCACCGTCTTCGAGTACCTGCGGATGATCGCGATCGCCCGCCTGTTCCTCGACAACGTCGCCCACATCCAGGGCTCCTGGCTCACCACCGGCAAGGAGGCCGGCCAGCTGTCGCTGCACTACGGTGCGGACGACCTCGGCTCGGTCATGCTGGAGGAGAACGTGGTCTCGGCGGCCGGCGCCAAGCACCGCTCCAACCTCACCGAGCTGATCCACCTCATCCGGGCCGCCGACCGCGTCCCGGCGCAGCGCTCGACCACGTACGAGCACCTGCGGGTGCTGGACGACCCGGCGAACGACCCGGTGGACCCGCGGGTCGCCTCGCACATCGCCTCCACCGCGATCGAGGGCGGCACCGCGCACCCCGAGCTGAAGATCCTGGACAACTGAGGCCAGGGCCACCGCCGTGCTGACCCTGCACCGGGCGGCCCTGGTGCTGCCCGACCCGGCCGATCCCGCCGCCCCGTCCCTCCCGGACGGGGCGGTGCTGGTGCGCGGCGACCGGATCGAGGCCGTCGGGCCGTACCGGGAGCTGGCCGCCGCGCACCCGCCGGCGCGGCTGCGGGACTGGGGCGCCGCCGTGCTCACCCCCGGGCTGCGCAACCCGTACGGGCACCGGCTGCTGGAGCGCGACTACCACCCGGACCCGCGCGAGGAGGTCGGCGTCGAGCCGGTGGCGGACGGGCTGGTCGGCTCAGTCGATGACGCCCGGTGCGGGGCGAGCGCCCGGCGCGGGCTGCAGCGGATGCTCGGCTTCGGGGTGACGGCGGTGGCCGGGCCGTTCGAGCGGGCAGCGGTGCGGACGGCGGTGGCGCGCTCCGGGCTGGTCGTGCTGCCGGGCGCCCTGGACGCGGGGGGCGCGGGGGGCGCGGGAGACGCGGGGGGCGGTCCGCTGGACCCGTTGGCGGTGCTGCCGCTCGCGGCGGCCGTGCACGGGCGGGTGGCGGCGGGCGGCCGGGCCGACTTCGTGGTGTTCCCCGCTGTTGGGGAGGGCTTCGCCGCGCCGCTGCCGGGCGGCTGCCTGGCCGCCGTGCTGGGCGGGCGGTTGGTGTACCGGCGGCGCTGAGCGGGACCGGCGCGGGTGCGGCGTACTCGCCGGTAGCCGGACTTCCTTGCGGCGTACGCGACTTCCTTCGTGTGCCGCCGAACTCCGGTGTCCACCCGGCGGGGTGATTCCCCCTTCGCCGTGACCTGAGGGCCCGCCAGCGGATACGATCCCGGACAGCTCACTCCGTACCCTCACCACATCACCGCCCGTGCCCGCGGGTGGCGGGGCCACGTCCCAGGCCCCGACGGCAAGCCAGGACAGGAACCATGCGATCCGCGACCGTTCCCCCGCCGCGATCCCCGCGGATGGGCCGTGGTTGGTACCTCGCCGCCGTGCTCAGCGCCGTGCTGGCCGTCGGCATGTGCCTGCTCGGTTGGCGCCAGGCCGACCAGGCCGACCGGATCGGCGCCCACCCGGTGAGAGCCGAGGGCGTCGTCACCCAGCTCCCCACCGGCGGCGGCTCCTACAGCGCCGTCAGCTACCGGGCCGGCGGCCAGTCCCACACCGCCGCCGCGCTGCCGCTCGCCGACGGCGCCAAGATCGGCGACCCGATCTGCCTGGAGCACGCCGCCGACGACCCGGGCGCGGTGCGGATCTGCGGCGACACCTACCCGCAGCCGGTCGGTATCGGCCTGGCCCGCTTCAGCGTGCCGGTCGCGGTCGGGATGTTCGTGATCTGTGTGCTGCGGATCCGGCGGCACCGGCGGGCCCTGGCGGTCCGCGCCGGGCAGGGCCGGCTGGCCACCACCGTCGCGCTGGCGACCGGGGCGCTGGCCGACGGGATGCCCGCGATAACCCACGGCAAGCGCTCCCGGCGCCGACGGCGCGCGGGCGGTCGGCGCGCGCAGCACTGACGGGGGCGGCCGGCGCGCAGCACTGACGGGGGCGGCCGGGTTGACGGGCCCGTTCGGATCGGTGGGCTCACCCGGGCCGGACGTCCCGTCCGGCGGGTGCCGGACGTCCCCGGCGTGCCCCCTTGGTCCGGGCGCCGGCGCGAGGGTGAACAATGGGGGCGTGACCCGAGCCTCTCTGGACAAGCAGCCGCACGAAGTCGCCGCCATGTTCGACGACGTCGCGGCCAAGTACGACCGCACCAACGACGTGCTGTCCCTCGGCCAGGCCCGTGCCTGGCGCCGGGCGGTGGCCGAGGCGGTGGCCGCCGGACCGGGGGACCTCGTGCTCGACCTCGGGGCCGGTACCGGCACCTCCTCGCTGCCCTTCGCCGAGGCCGGCGCGCAGGTCGTCCCGTGCGACTTCTCCGTCGGCATGCTCGTCGAGGGCAAGAGCCGCCACCCCGAACTGGCGCTCACCGCCGGCGACGCCACCCGGCTGCCGTTCGCGGACGACACCTTCGACTCGGTGACGATCTCCTTCGCGCTGCGCAACGTCCAGGACACCGACGAGGCGCTGCGCGAGATGCAGCGGGTCACCAAGCCCGGCGGCAAGCTGGTGATCTGCGAGTTCTCCACCCCGACCTGGACGCCGTTCCGGACGGTCTACACCGAGTACCTGATGCGCGCCCTGCCGCCGGTCGCCACCGCGGTCAGCAGCAACCCGGACGCGTACGTGTACCTCGCCGAGTCCATCCGGGCCTGGCCCGACCAGGCCGCGCTGGCCGCCCGGCTGCAGGAGAGCGGCTGGTCCAAGGTCGCCTGGCGCAACCTCACCGGCGGCATCGTCGCGCTGCACCGGGCGTACAAGCTCGGGTAGCGGGCGGACAGGCCCGGGCGGCGGGTGCGCGGGTGCGGCCGGTGCGCGGGTGCGGTGGGGGACCGGTGGGGTGGGGGCGCGGTCGTTTCCGGCGGCGGGGACGGAACTAGACTGCCGGAGACAAAAGCCGCCGTCCCCCAGCCGCAGCTCCAGGAGAGTGTCCACCGTGTCCGAGACCGCAGCCGATCTGACGAAGCCGGACAGCCCGATCGAGAGCACGGCCGACGTCATCGTGGTCGGCGCGGGCCCGGCCGGGTCCACCACCGCGTACTACCTCGCCCAGGCCGGGCTGGACGTGCTGCTGCTGGAGAAGACCGCGTTCCCGCGCGAGAAGGTCTGCGGCGACGGCCTGACCCCGCGCGCCACCAAGCAGCTGGTGGACATGGGCATCGACGTCTCCACCGAGAACGGCTGGCTGCACAAC
Organism: Kitasatospora sp. NPDC087314; assembly: GCF_044744365.1. Taxonomy (NCBI): domain Bacteria; kingdom Bacillati; phylum Actinomycetota; class Actinomycetes; order Kitasatosporales; family Streptomycetaceae; genus Kitasatospora; species Kitasatospora sp. NPDC087314. The sequence continues at coordinate 131,705 of NZ_JBIUYE010000015.1, read as the reverse complement.
AAGGGCCTGCGCATCATCGGCGGCGGCGTCCGGCTGGAGCTGGACTGGCCCGAGCTGTCCGCCTTCCCCGACTACGGCCTGGTCCGCAAGCGCGCCGACTTCGACGAGCTGCTGGCCCGTCAGGCCGAGAAGGCCGGCGCCCGGCTCTACGAGCGCTGCAACGTCAGCGGGCCGGTCCTGGACGACCGCACCGGCCGCATCGTCGGCGTCACCGCCAAGCTCGGTGACGAGAAGCGGCCGGTCACCTTCCGCGCCCCGCTGGTGGTCGCCGCCGACGGCAACTCCACCCGGCTCTCCCTCGCCATGGGCCTGCACCGCCGCGAGGACCGCCCGATGGGCGTCGCCTACCGGACGTACTTCACCTCGCCGCGCCACGACGACGACTACCTGGAGTCCTGGCTGGAGCTGTGGGACACCCGCGGTGGCCAGCGCAAGCAGCTGCCCGGGTACGGCTGGGTCTTCGGCATGGGCGACGGCACCTCCAACGTCGGCCTCGGCATCCTCAACTCCTCGCCCGCGTTCGGCGAACTCGACTGGCGCGAGGTGCTCAAGGCCTGGTGCGCCGGCATGCCGGAGGAGTGGGGCTACACCCCCGAGAACATGACCGACCCGATCCGCGGCGCCGCGCTGCCGATGGCCTTCAACCGGCAGCCGCACTACACCCGCGGCCTGCTGCTCGTCGGCGACGCGGGCGGCATGGTCAACCCGTTCAACGGCGAGGGCATCGCCTACGCGATGGAATCCGGCCAGATCGCCGCCGGCGTCATCGTCCAGGCCCACGCCCGGGTCACCGCGACCGGACGCGAGCGCGCCCTGCAGGGCTACCCGCGCATCCTCAAGGACGTCTACGGCGGCTACTACACGATGGGCCGCGCCTTCGTGAAGCTCATCGGCAACCCCAAGGTGATGCAGCTCGCCACCCAGCGCGGCCTCACCCACCCGATGCTGATGCGCTTCACCCTCAAGATGCTCGCCAACCTCACCGACCCGCAGGGCGGCGACGCGATGGACCGCATCATCAACGGCCTCGCGAAGGTCGCGCCGAACGCCTAGGGCTTCCTCTCCGTCTCCTCCGTCTCCTCCTGTTCCTCCGCCGTCTTCCGCTCCCGGTCCGCCGGGTGGCGGGAGGCGGCGGAGCGCTGTTCGACGTAGGCGAGGCGGTCGGCGAAGACCCGGGCCGCGTCGGGGGTGAGCGTCCGGAGGGCCACGAGGGCGGAGAAGACGACGTCGCAGAGCTCGTGCTGGACGTCCTCCCAGCTGTGGGTGACGCCCTTGCGCGGGTTCTGGCCGGTGGCGCCGATCACCGCGGCGCCGACCTCGCCGATCTCCTCGGAGAGCTTGAGGATCCGCAGCAGGCGTTCCTCCCGGGGCGACTGCGTGCTCTCCTCGTCGAGCCACGCGACCACGTGGTCGACGCTCTCCCAGATCCGGCTGTCCATGTGCGCTGCTCCCGTGCGGTGTCGTTGGTGCTGTCACCGTACGGGAGCGGCGGCGGGCGGCGGTCGGTCGGCCAGCGGGTGGAGGACTGTCGGTAGCGGTAGCGGTAGCGGGTGCGGGTGCGGGTGCGGGTGCGGGTGCCCGGCCGGCCGGCGGGGTGGGCCTTCGGTCAGTGGGTGCCGATCTTCACGTGGCGGATGTTCACGGGGAGGTTGGGGAAGCCGTCGCCGGGGTTGTTCTGGTCGTCCTCGCCGCCGGCGGCGATCTTCTGCAGCACGTCCAGGCCCGCCGTGACCCGGCCGAACGGGGTGTAGGCAGGGGAGAGCTTGGTGTCCTTCCAGACGAAGAAGAACTGGCTGCCGTTGGTGTTCGGACCGGCGTTGGCCATCGCCACGGTCCCGGCCGGGTAGGTGGCGCCGGTCAGGTTCTCGTCCGGGAAGGAGTAGCCGGGGCCACCGCTGCCGGTGCCGGTCGGGTCGCCGCACTGCAGGACGTAGAGCCGCTGGGTGGTGAGGCGGTGGCAGTGGCTGCGGTCGAAGTAGTCGTGCTCGGCGAGGAAGCGGAACGAGAAGGTGGTACAGGGTGCCTTGTCGGTCAACGCCTGGAAGGTGATCGCGCCCTGGCTGGTGCGCAGGGTGGCGCGGTAGGGCTGGGCGGCCTTCTTGGCGTCGAAGACCGGGATGCCCTTGAAGTTGTCGGCCGGCACCGCGGCGGTGTAGGTGCAGGCGGGCACGGGGGGCGGGGTGTCCGCGACGGCGGTGCCGGCGCTCGCCGTGAGCGGGAGGACGGTGGCGACGGCGAGCAGGGCCGCCCAGGGTGCGCGCTTCACGTGACTTGCCTTCCGAGGGATGGTGGACGGCGGGGTTGGCATGGCGCCATCATCCACGCCGGGGCGGCGATCCGGTAGGGGGCGGTGGGGGTCGGGTTCCATCGGGCGGGCGAAGGGGCGGGAGCGTCAGGAGGCTTGCCGGGAGCCGGGGTTGGCGGTCGGTGCGAGGTTGGCGGTCGGTGCGGGGTTGGCGGTCGGTGCGGGGTTGGCGGGTGGCGTGGTGGTGAAGAGTCCGGCGCGGGCGGCCAGCGCGGCGGCGTCGGCGGCCCGTTCGGCGGCGTGGGCGTCCAGCGGCTCGCCGGTGACGAACAGTCGGTAGTACAGCGGGGCGGTGGCGGCCCGGACCACCTCGGCGCCGTCCGTCCCGGCGGGCAACTCGCCGCGGGCGACCGCTCGTTCGGCCACCTCGGAGGCCTGGCGGTGGCGGGCGGTGAAGAAGGCGCGCAGGGCGGCCGCGCCGGCGTCGGAGCGCTGGGCGGCGAAGATCAGCGCGGTGGGGGTGGCGCCCAGGTCGGGATCGGTGAAGACGGTGAACACCTCCCGGGTGATCCGGCGTAGGTCCTCGCGGAGGTCGCCGGTGTCGGGCAGCGGCCAGGACTGGTCGGCCGAGGCGGTCAGGGCGTCCGCGACCAGGCCGTCCACCCCGGTCCACCGCCGGTACAACGTCGCCTTGTGGACGCCGGAGCGGGTCGCGACCGCCTCGACGGTGAGGCCGTCGTACCCCTTCTCGGCGACCTCGGCGAGGGTGGCGGCGACCACCTCCGCCCTGACCCGGGCGCTGCGGCCGCCGGGGCGCGGGGTCGGGGTGCGGGGTTCGGGGTGGGGGTTTTCGGGGGTGTGCGGGGGGGTGCTCTCGGAGGTGTTCCCGTTCAAAGTCGACTCCAGTCGCATTAATGCTTGCTGTGGCGAGGCGGTCGTGCCATGCTCATCGTAATGCGACTTGAGTCGCGTTATGAGAGGAGCCTGCATGACCGCCATTGCCATTCCCGATCCCACGGCCCTGCACCCGCTCGCCGGCCACGACCGGGTGGTCCTGCTGCGCCCGCTCGTCACCGACCCGGGGATCGAGGTCGGCGCCTACACCTACTTCGACGACCCCGACGGGGCCACCCGCTTCGAGCAGCGCAACGTCCTCTACGCCTACGGGCCAGAGCGGCTGGTGATCGGCAAGTACTGCGCGATCGCCACCGGGACCCGCTTCCTGATGGCCGGCGCCGCCCACCCGAGCATCGGTGTGTCCACCTTCCCGTTCACGATGTTCGGCGGCGACTGGACCGAGCGGACCCTCGACATCGCCACGGGCCTGCCCAGCCGGGGCGACACCGTGATCGGCAACGACGTCTGGTTCGGCTACGGTGCCACCGTCCTGCCCGGTGTCCGGATCGGCGACGGCGCGATCATCGCGGCCGGCGCGATGGTCACCGCCGACGTCGATCCGTACACCATCGTCGGTGGCAACCCTGCCCGCCCGATCCGGCGCCGCTTCGAGGACGCCGACGTCGAGCGACTGCTCCGCGCGGCCTGGTGGGACTGGCCGGTGGAGCTCGTCACCGAGCACGTCCGCGCCATCATGTCCGGGACCCCGGCGGACATCGAGGAGATCGCTGCGGCGAACGGCCTGCTCGTCGGCTGATCGCCGGACCCGGAAGGGCATTGATCGCGGACGGGCCGGTGCGCGAGGATGGCGCCCTCCTGCTCCACGCCCCCGCCCCGTCGACAGCCGGGCCTTCCGCCCGGTTCCAGGGTCCGTCCGACGCCGTACGGTACTCGCGCCCGCCGGTTCCGTACGCTCGGAGGGATCTGACCCATGCGTGCCCCGTTGTCCATGTCCTCGTCCTCCTCGGTCCTTCGCGATCTGCCGGTCCTGCTCGTGGCGGTGGTGTGGGGGTCGAGCTTCCTCGCCGTCCAGCGGGTGGCAGGGCCCGGGACGGCCGTGGCGATGCTGGTACTGCGGTTCGGGCTGGTGCTGCCGCTGCTGGGGGCGGTCGCCTGGCCGGCGCTCCGGCGGCTGAGCCGTGCCGAGTGGCTCGGCGGCGGCGCGCTGGGGCTGGTACTCAGCGGGATCTTCCTGCTGGAGACCTACGGCGCCGTGCACACCTCCGCCACCAACGCGGGGCTGATCATCAGCCTGGCGATGGTGCTCACACCGCTCGGTGAGAGCGCCCTCGGCCGGACGGCGCCGCCGCGGGCCTTCCTCGCGGCCGCCGGGCTGGCCGTGCTCGGCGTCGCCCTGCTCACCGGGGACGGCGGGCTGCGTCCTCCTTCCCTCGGGGACCTGCTGGTCCTGGGTGCCGCCCTGGTCCGCTCGGCCTTCGTCCTGGCGACGGCCCGCGTCCGGGCCGTCCGCGACACCGACATGCTTGCTCTGACCTGGGTCCAACTCGCGGTTGCCACAGCCGTGTTCGCGGTCGTCGCGGTGGTCGTGGGGCCGTCGCCGTGGACCCTCGCCAGCTCGTACGGGCCCGACCAGTGGGCCTGGCTGCTGCATCTGTCCCTGTTCTGCACGCTGTTCGCCTTCTTCATCCAGATGTGGGCCGTCCGCGCCACCTCGCCGTCCCGGGTGAGCCTGCTGCTCGGCACCGAGCCGCTGTGGGCTGCCGTCTTCGGCATCACCATCGCCGGGAACCGGATGGGCCCGCTCGCCCTGGTCGGCGGAGCCCTGGTGCTGGTCGCGACCGAGTGGGGCCGCCGCACCGCCCCGGCTCCGCGCCAGGCCGAGGCCGAAGCCGCGGACCGGGAGTCGGAGCCCGCCCCGGCGTGACACGTCACGGTGGTCACCTGCGCCGCAGGGTGCGTCGGGCGTAGTCGACGGTGACCACGCCGAGCAGCGGACCCCAGGCGACCAGCGGCAGGTAGGCGAGGGTCATCACCAGGCCGGCGATGCCGTGCGGGGAGTCCGCCTCCGCCATGTTCCGGCTCCAGCCGCCGGTCAGCGCGGCTATCCCGAGCGTGGTCAGAATCGCCGAGCCCAGTGCGGCCGGAACGATCGCCGCGAGCGGCCGGACCGCCCGGCCGCCGATCAGCGGGATCCAGCGAGGCGCCACCCGCCCCCAGGGCCGGACCAGCCCGACGGTCAGGAAGGCCAACGCCTCGGCCAGGGCGCTCAGCACCACGACGTAGACCGTGCCCCAGCCCGGCTGGTGCTCGGCGTACCGCGCGGCCGTGGCGCCAGTGAAACCGACCGGGACGCCGAAGCCGAACGCGATCCGCCACAGCCCCGAGGGCACGGTCGTCAGGACGGTGGCCCTGGCGGCGAGCTCGGCCCATCGCGGCGCGGGCGGGACGGCCGGGACGGCCGAGGGGGTCGAACGAGTGGCGGTCCGGGCCTTGATCATGATCTTCGACATGGGGGTGAACTCCCTTCGCGGTCGGCCCATCCGGCCGCTTCGATGGCTCAAGCCTGACCGCTGCGGCCGGTCCGCGACAGCTGCCGATCGGGCTGTTCTCCCTGCTCAACAGGCCTCTGAAATATGCCGATCGGCACAAGCGGGCAGCCGGCGACCCGTCGTAACGTAACGGCAGTCGAAAGGAGGAGATGGCGATGAGTCAGCTGCTGGCGGTGGTCGTTCCGGCCACCCTCCTGCTGGTGCCCATGGCGCGCAGGCGCCGAGGGGCCGCGGTCGCGACCGCGGCGGTCGGGGCGATGTCGTCGGCGGTCACGATCGCCGTCTGGCTCGCCGGCCGCTGGACGGAGTCGGACCGGTGGCCCGGGGTGCTCGGCCTGGCCGAACTGGCCGCGCTGCTGCTGGCGGTGGTCCTCCTGCTGCGCGCGGAGGACGGCCCGCGGTGCGCGGCGGCGGCCTGGACGGCCTGTGGTGCGGTCGCGCTCTGGCCGTCCCGCTTCCAGGCGATTGACGGGCCCGGAGACGTACTCACCCTCTTCGGTTTCGGGTCGATGCTGGCCCTGCCGGCCGTTCTGATCGGGCTTTATCTGCGCGGCCTGGACGCGGGGCGGCACAGGGCGGTCGCCGAGGCACGGCGTGCCCAGCGGCTCGAACTGGCCCACGACCTGCACGACTTCGTGGCGCATGACGTCAGCGGCATGGTCGCCCAGGCCCAGGCCGGGGCCTATCTCGCAGCCATCGACCCGGCCCGGGCGGTCGAGATGTTCGAGCGGATAGAGCAGGCCGGGCAGCGGGCCCTGGCCTCGCTGGACCGGACGGTTCAACTGCTGCGCACAGAGGAGGGGACTGGGCGCGGACCGCAGCAGGGGCTGGCCGAACTCGTCGAGTTGGTCGAGCGGTTCACCGCCTCGGGCGCCGCCGAGGTCCGGCTGGAGCTCCCGGAGGAGCCAGTACCTCGGGAGGTGGAGGGCACGGTTCACCGGGTCGTTGTCGAGGCCCTGACCAACGTCCGGCGTCACGCCCCGGGCGTACGGCAGGTCGAGGTCAGGGCACGCTGCACCGGTGGGTGGCTGGAGTTGCTGGTGGTGAATGACGGCCTCGCCCCTGGTGCAGGTGGGCGCCCGCGCCGGGGCGGCGGCAGCGGACTACCGGGGCTGGCGGCCCGGGTGGAGGCGCTCGGGGGCACGTTGGCAGCGGGTGCGGACGGCCGGGATGCCTGGCAGGTGACGGTGAGGCTGCCGTTGGAGCGGCAGGAGGGAAACGAGACGCGAGAAGCGCAGCGGGTGGAGGAGTCAGGGGAGGAACGGGAGATGCAGGGGAGACCGGTCCGGTGAGGACCAGCACAGAGGAAGGGTGGAGATGAGGGGCAGCACGGGCCCGATTCGGATCCTGGTCGCCGACGACCAGGCGGATGTCCGCAGCGCGTTCCGGATGATCTTGGACGTCCAGCCGGATATGGCCGTGGTGGCGGAGGCAGCGGACGGAGTCGCGGCGGTGGAGGAGGCCCGACGGCTTCGACCGGACGTCGTGCTCGCGGACATCCGGATGCCAAGGCTCGACGGTCTGGAGGTCACAAGACAGTTGGCCGGGGAGTGCAAGGTGATCGTGGTGACCACCTTCGACCTGGACGAGTACGTGCACACGGCCCTGCGGCACGGTGCGGCCGGGTTCCTGCTGAAGCGTTCTGGGCCAGTGCTGCTGGTCGAGGCGGTCCGCGCGGCGATGGCGGGGGACGCGTTGATCAGCCCGCAGATCACCGTCAGGTTGCTGCGGCACATGGCGGCGCCGGCGGGCGACCGGAGGGCCGGCGCCGGGCCTGTGGCACCGGTGCCGCTGAAGGCTGGCCCGGTTGAGGAACTGACCGCGAGAGAAAGGGAGATCGCCGCACTGGTGGCGGACGGCGCGACGAACGCAGAGATCGGAGCGGGGCTGTTCATCTCACCGGGGACGGTGAAGAACCACCTCGCCAACGTCCAGCGCAAGCTCGGTGCCCGTAACCGGGTGGGCATCGCGGCCTGGGTCTGGGAGAAGGCGGCTGGTAGCCGGTAGCCAGCCCCAGCGCACGGAGATCGGGGAGCCCCGCCCTGGGTCAGGCATGACCCAGCACCGGAGAAGGTCGGGCGGGCGGCGGGCGGCGGGCGGCGGGCGGCGGGCGGCGGGCGGCGGGCGGGGTGGGGGGAGGGGAGGGGAGGGGGAGACCCCCTCCAAGCAGCACCTCGCGCGCTTGTGAACGAAGGGTCAAGCGGACGTTCGGAACCGCGCCACCCCTCAGAGTGAGCCGCTATAACACGTCAACATGACGCCAGAAAATTTGCTCCCGGCGAAGCATAGTTGATATAGGAGCGCGGCTCTGACCAGCCGCTTCACAAGTAAATGCGACCGGTTGTGACCATTTGACTTCTTTGCGTTGACAATTCTGGGCATGTTCATATTCGACACGATTCCCATCGTGTCGTAGATCACAAAGATGACGTTGAACTGCGTGTCGCAGATCACAAGCTGACGGGCATAGGATGCGCTCGTTCCAGGCTTTGTGAACTGCCTCACATGAGGTGGATCCCGGGAACCGGAACGCGGGTTCACCTCAGCGTGACCCGCCGGTTCCGATCTGCAGTCAAGGACGACTGGACGGAGGGAGCGGGGGCTATGAATGCCTACGCGCCGATCCTCGTACTCGGTGCCATCGCGGCGGCGTTCGCGGTCGGCTCCGTCGTGATGGCCTCACTCACCGGCCCCAAGCGCTACAACCGGGCCAAGCTGGAGGCGTACGAGTGCGGCATCGAGCCGACCCCGCAGCCCGTGGGCGGCGGTCGGTTCCCGATCAAGTACTACCTGACGGCGATGCTCTTCATCGTCTTCGACATCGAGATCGTCTTTCTCTACCCCTGGGCGGTGACCTTCGACGCCCTGGGGATCTTCGGGTTGGTCGAGATGCTCCTGTTCATCGCCACCGTCTTCGTCGCGTACGCCTACGTGTGGCGCCGCGGCGGTCTGGAGTGGGACTGAGCGCGGGGTGGCCGCCGCCTTTGTGAACGAGCGGACAAGCCCGAACGGGCCGGCCGTACCACAGGACTTGAAGGCTTCTTGAGGGCATTGAGAGGGATCTGATGGGAATCGAGGAGAAGCTGCCGAGCGGCTTTCTGCTCACGACCGTGGAGACGGCCGCCGGCTGGGTGCGCAAGGCGTCACTCTTCCCGGCCACCTTCGGTCTGGCCTGCTGCGCGATCGAGATGATGACCACCGGCGCCGGCCGCTACGACCTGGCCCGGTTCGGCATGGAGGTGTTCCGGGGCTCCCCCCGGCAGGCCGATCTGATGATCGTGGCGGGGCGGGTGAGCCAGAAGATGGCCCCGGTGCTGCGCCAGGTGTACGACCAGATGGCCAACCCGAAGTGGGTCATCTCGATGGGCGTCTGCGCCTCCTCGGGCGGGATGTTCAACAACTACGCGATCGTGCAGGGCGTCGACCACATCGTCCCGGTGGACATCTACCTGCCCGGCTGCCCGCCCCGCCCGGAGATGCTGATGGACGCCATCCTGAAGCTGCACGACAAGATCCAGCACGAGCCGCTGGGCGCGAACCGGCGCCGGGCCGAGGAGCTCGGAGAGGCGCTCGCCCTCCGGGCCACCCCGGTCAGCGAGATGCGGGGGCAGCTGCGATGAGCGAACAGCTACCCGAGACCCGCGGCGAGAAGTCGGTCCGCGAGCGGCCGGTCCGCGAGATCCCGGTCGAGGTGGTCGGCCGCCGACAGGGCATGTTCGGCGCCCAGGGCAGCGGCGACACCTCCGGCTTCGGCGGCCTGGCCGCGCCGATCGTGCTGCCCGGCCCGAGCGCCCGGCCGTACGGCGGCTGGTTCGACGAGGTCGCCGACGAACTGGAGGGCGCCCTGGAGGAACAGGGCCTGGACCCGGCCGAGGTGATCGAGAAGACCGTCGTCGACCGCGGCGAGCTCACCTTCCACATCGACCGCGCCCACCTGCTCAGGACCGCCCGCACCCTGCGCGACGACCCGGCGCTGCGCTTCGAGCTGTGCCTGGGCGTGAGCGGCGTGCACTACCCCGCCGACCAGGGCCGCGAGCTGCACGCGGTCTACCACCTGCGCTCGATCACCCACGGACGGCTGATCCGGGTGGAGGTCACCGCGCCGGACGCCGACCCGCGGATCCCCTCGGTGGTGAGCGTCTACCCGACCAACGACTGGCACGAGCGCGAGGCCTACGACTTCTTCGGCCTGGTCTTCGACGGCCACCCGGCGCTCACCCGGATCATGATGCCGGACGACTGGCTGGGCCACCCGCAGCGCAAGGACTACCCGCTCGGCGGCATCCCCGTCGAGTACAAGGGCGCCCAGATCCCGGCACCCGACCAGCGGAGGTCGTACAGCTGATGACTACTCAGCATCACGAAGAGACCGAGCGGACAGGCACCGAGCGGACAGACGCCGAGCGGACAGGGGCCGAGCAGGCGGACGCCGAGCGGGCGGAGGCCCGGGACACCACCGAGGGCCGGGTCTTCACGGTCACCGGCGGCGACTGGGGCGAGGTGGTCGAGGCGGTCGGCCGGGCCGACGACGAGCGCATCATCGTCAACATGGGCCCCCAGCACCCGTCCACCCACGGCGTGCTGCGGCTGATCCTGGAGATCGACGGCGAGACGGTGAAGGAGGCCCGCTGCGGCATCGGCTACCTCCACACCGGCATCGAGAAGAACATGGAGTTCCGCAACTGGGTCCAGGGCACCACCTTCGTGACCCGGATGGACTACCTGACCCCGCTGTTCAACGAGACCGCGTACTGCCTGGCCGTGGAGAAGCTGCTCGGCATCACCGGCGACGTCCCGGACCGGGCCAACGTCATCCGGGTGTTGATGATGGAGCTCAACCGGATCGCCTCGCACCTGGTCTGCCTGGCCACCGGTGGCATGGAGATCGGCTCCACCACCCTGATGATCTACGGCTTCCGCGACCGCGAGCTGATCCTGGACGTCTTCGAGCTGGTCACCGGCCTGCGCATGAACCACGCGTACGTGCGCCCCGGCGGACTCGCCCAGGACCTTCCGCCCGGCGCCGTCGACCAGATCCGCGAGTGCGTGAAGGTGCTCCGCTCCCGGATGCACGAGTACGACAAACTCGCCACCGGCAACCCGGTGTTCAAGGCCCGCCTGGTCGACGTCGGCTTCCTCGACCTGCCCGGCTGCCTGGCCCTCGGCGCCACCGGCCCGATCCTGCGCGCCACCGGCCTGCCGCACGACCTGCGCAAGACCGACCCGTACTGCGGCTACGAGGACTACGACTTCGAGGTCGCGACCGCCGACAGCGCCGACTCCTACGGCCGCTTCCTGATCCGCCTGGAGGAGATGCGGCAGTCGCTGCGGATCGTCGAGCAGTGCCTGGACCGGCTGCGCCCGGGCCCGGTCATGGTGGCCGACAAGAAGATCGCCTGGCCCGCCCAACTCTCCGTCGGCCCCGACGGGATGGGCAACTCGCTCGACCACATCCGCAAGATCATGGGCACCTCGATGGAGGCCCTGATCCACCACTTCAAGCTGGTCACCGAGGGCTTCCGGGTCCCGGTCGGCCAGGCGTACGCGGCGGTCGAGTCGCCCAAGGGCGAGCTGGGCGTGCACGTGGTCAGCGACGGCGGGACACGCCCGTACCGGGTCCACTTCCGGGATCCGTCGTTCACCAATCTGCAGACGATGGCGGCGATGTGCGAGGGCGGCCAGGTCGCCGACGTGATCGTCGCGGTGGCCGGGATCGACCCGGTGATGGGAGGCGTGGACCGGTGACAGACGTCCAGTTGGGGATGCCGGCGCTGCCGGCCACACCGTACCCCGAGGAGGTGCACGCCCGGCTGGCCGCCGACGCCGCCGAGCTGATCTCCCGCTACCCGCAGGCCCGGTCGGCGCTGCTGCCGCTGCTGCACCTGGTGCAGGCCGAGGAGGGCTTCGTCAGCCCGACCGGCATCCGGTTCTGCGCCGAGCAGTTGGACCTCACCACCGCCGAGGTCACCGCGGTCGCCACCTTCTACACCATGTACCGGCGGCGCCCGGCCGGTAAGTACCACGTCGGGGTCTGCACCAACACCCTGTGCGCGGTCCTCGGCGGCGACCAGATCTTCGCCGAGCTCCAGCAGCACCTCGGCGTGCGCAACAACGAGACCACCGAGGACGGCGAGATCTCGGTCGAGCACATCGAGTGCAACGCGGCCTGCGACTACGCCCCCGTGGTGATGGTCAACTGGGAGTTCTTCGACGACCAGACCCCGGACAGCGCCCGGCAGCTGGTGGACGACCTGCGGGCCGGCCGCGAGGTCCGGCCGACCCGCGGCGCCCGGCTGTGCGACTTCAAGGAGACCGCCCGGATCCTGGCCGGCTTCCCCGACGAGCGCCCGGGCGCCAACGACGAGTCCGGCGCCGGCGGCGCGCCCTCGCTGGCCGGCCTGCGGCTGGCCAAGGGCGAGGCGCTGCCCGGCACCGGCGGCACCCGGGTCGTCGCTCCCCGCCACGAGGGCACCGGTCACGAAGGGACCGAAGCGTGATGACCTCCGTCGAGCCGGCCGAGAAGCTGCTCACCCCCGTCCTGTCGGCCTCCTGGGACGACACCCGCCCCTGGACGCTCGCCACCTACCGCCGCCACCAGGGCTACGAGGGCCTCAAGGCGGCCCTGGCCATGCCACCGGACGACGTGATCGCCCTGGTCAAGGACGCCGGGCTGCGCGGCCGCGGCGGCGCCGGCTTCCCCACCGGGATGAAGTGGCAGTTCATCCCGCAGAACGACGGCAAGCCGCACTACCTGGTGGTCAACGCGGACGAGTCCGAGCCGGGCACCTGCAAGGACATCCCGCTGCTGTTCGCCAACCCGCACGCGCTGATCGAGGGCATGATCATCGCCTCCTACGCGATCCGCTGCGACCACGCGTTCATCTACCTGCGCGGCGAGGTCGTCCCGGTGCTGCGCCGCCTGCACGCGGCCGTCGCCGAGGCGTACCAGGCCGGGCTGCTGGGCCGGGACGTCCTCGGCTCGGGCGTGAACCTCGACATCACCGTGCACGCCGGCGCCGGCGCCTACATCTGCGGCGAGGAGACGGCGCTGCTGGACTCGCTGGAGGGCCGCCGGGGCCAGCCCCGGCTGCGCCCGCCGTTCCCGGCGATCGCCGGCCTGTACGCGTGCCCGACGGTGGTCAACAACGTGGAGTCGATCGCCTCGGTGCCGCCGATCCTGGCCCGCGGCAAGGAGTGGTTCAAGGGCCTGGGCACCGAGAAGTCCCCCGGCTTCACGCTCTACTCGCTCTCCGGCCACGTCACCAACCCCGGCCAGTACGAGGCGCCGCTGGGCATCACGCTGCGCCAGCTGCTGGACATGAGCGGCGGCGTCCGGCCCGGCCACCGGCTGAAGTTCTGGACCCCGGGCGGATCGTCCACCCCGATGTTCACCGACGAGCACCTGGACGTCCCGCTGGACTACGAGGGTGTCGGCGCGGCCGGCTCGATGCTCGGCACCAAGGCGCTGCAGGTCTTCGACGAGACCACCTGCGTGGTGCGGGCGGTCACCCGCTGGACGGAGTTCTACGCCCACGAGTCCTGCGGCAAGTGCACCCCCTGCCGCGAGGGCACCTACTGGCTGGTCCAGCTGCTCAAGCGGATCGAGGCGGGCGAGGGCGTCGAGGGGGACCTGGAGAAACTCCTCGACATCGCCGACAACATCAACGGCAAGTCCTTCTGCGCACTGGGCGACGGCGCCGCCAGCCCGATCGTCTCCTCCCTCCAGTACTTCCGGGCCGAGTACGAGCAGCACCTGGCCGAGCGCCGCTGCCCGTTCGACCCGGCCGCCTCCACCGTCTGGGCCGACGGCCCCCGCCCCGGCCACCAGTCCGCCACCGAAAGGGAGGTGCACGCGTGACGATCACAGAGCCATCCACCTCCACGGGCGACAAGGCCGCGGTCGAACTGGTCACGCTCACCATCGACGGCGTCGAAGTGCAGGTCCCCAAGGGGACGTTGGTGATCCGGGCCGCCGAACAGATCGGCACCCAGATCCCGCGCTTCTGCGACCACCCGCTGCTCGACCCGGCCGGCGCCTGCCGGCAGTGCATCGTCGAGATCGAGGGGCAGCGCAAGCCCGTCGCCTCGTGCACCATCCCGGTCGCCGAGGGCATGGTGGTGCGCACGCAGGTGAGCTCGCCGGTGGCCGAGAAGGCGCAGCGCGGCGTGATGGAGCTGCTGCTGATCAACCACCCGCTGGACTGCCCGGTCTGCGACAAGGGCGGTGAGTGCCCGCTGCAGAACCAGGCGATGTCCACCGGCGACGCCGACAGCCGCTTCGAGGGGATGAAGCGCACCTACGAGAAGCCGATCCCGCTCAGCACCCAGGTGCTGCTGGACCGGGAGCGCTGCGTGCTGTGCGCGCGCTGCACCCGCTTCTCGCAGCAGATCGCCGGGGACCCGTTCATCGACCTGCTGGAGCGCGGGGCGCTCCAGCAGGTCGGCATCGGGGACGCCGAGCCGCTCGACTCGTACTTCTCCGGGAACACCATCCAGATCTGCCCGGTGGGTGCGCTGACGTCGGCTGCTTATCGTTTCCGCTCGCGCCCGTTCGACCTGGTCTCCTCGCCCAGCGTGTGCGAGCACTGCTCCGCCGGCTGTGCCCAGCGCACCGACCACCGGCGCGGCAAGGTGCTGCGTCGGCTGGCGGGTGAGGACCCGGCGGTCAACGAGGAGTGGAACTGCGACAAGGGGCGGTTCGCGTTCCGCTACGCCCAGCAGCGGGACCGGATCACCACCCCGCTGGTGCGGGTGGACGGCGAACTGGTGCCCGCCTCCTGGCCGGAGGCGCTGGCCCGGGCGGCCGAGGGCCTGCGCGGCGCCCGGACCGGGGTGCTGCCCGGTGGACGGGTGACCGTCGAGGACGCCTACGCGTACGCCAAGTTCGCGCGGGTGGTGCTCGGCACCAACGACGTGGACTTCCGGGCCCGCCCGCACAGCGGCGAGGAGGCGGACTTCCTGGCCGCGGCCGTCGCCGGGCGCGGGGTGGACGTGGACGGCGAGGGCCTGACCTACGAGCAGCTGGAGCAGGCGCCGGCGGTGCTGCTGGCGGGCTTCGAGCCGGAGGAGGAGTCGCCGATCGTCTTCCTGCGGCTGCGCAAGGCCGCCCGCGACCGGGGCCTGAAGGTGTTCTCGGTGGCGGCGTTCGCCTCCCGGGGCCTGGCCAAGCTGAACGGCGCGCTGCTGCCGGCCGCCCCGGGCACGGAGGCGGAGTGGTTCGCCGCGCTGGCCGCCGACGAGCCGCTGAACGACGAGGCCGGGCGGGCCGCGGAGCTGCTGCGCAGCCCGGGCGCGGTGATCCTGGCGGGCGAGCGGCTGGCCGCCACCCCGGGCGCGCTGACGGCGCTGCTGCGGCTGGCGCACGCGACCGGCGCGCGGCCGGCCTGGGTGCCGCGCCGGGCCGGTGAGCGGGGCGCGGTCGAGGCGGGTGCGCTGCCGGGGCTGCTGCCCGGCGGCCGTCCGGTGGCGGCCCCGGCGGCACGGGCGGAGACCGCCGCGGTGTGGGGCGTGGCGGAGCTGCCGTCCCGGTCGGGCCGGGACACCGACCGGATCCTCGCGGCGGCCGCGCACGGCGACCTGGACGCGCTGCTGGTCGGCGGCGTCGACCCGGACGACCTGCCGGATCCGGCGCTGGCCGACGAGGCGCTGGCGGCGGTGCCGTTCGTGGTGTCGCTGGAGCTGCGGCCCTCCGCGGTGACGGCGCGCGCCGACGTGGTGCTGCCGGTGGCGGCGGTGGCGGAGAAGGCCGGCACCTTCCTGGACTGGGAAGGCCGGGTACGGATGTTCGAGGCGGCGCTCAAGCCCGACCAGCAGATGGGCCGCCACCTGTACTCGGACCTGCGGGTGCTGACCATGCTGGCGGACGCGCTGGGCCAGCAGCTCGGCCTGCCGGACGTCCGGGCGGCCCGGCTGGAGCTGGACCACTTCACCCCGTGGACGGGTGACCGGTCCGCCGACCCGGCCGTGCACCCCGGCCTGCTGCCCCGCCCGGCCACCGGCCAGGCGGTGCTGGCGGGTTGGCGCCTGCTGCTGGACAACGGCACGCTGCAGCAGGGCGATCCGCACCTGGCGGGCACCCGGCACCGGGCGGTGGCCCGGGTCTCGCCGGTCACCGCGAAGGAGATCGGTGCCGGGCAGGCCGGCGGCGAGGCGGGTGCGGCGCTGCGGCTGACCGGCCCGGCGGGCTCGCTGACCCTGCCGCTGGAGGTCACCGACTCGATCCCGGACCGCACGGTCTGGATCCCGCTCAACTCCACACCGGGCGGCGCCCAGCGCGCGCTCGGCACCACCGTCGGCCACCTGGTCACGATCGCCGCGGCGACGGCCGAACCGCCCGCCAAGACCTCGGACAAGACCTCGGACAAAGCCGGGGCCCAGACCGGGGCCAAGACCGGGGCCCGGGCCGACGACGCGGGCAGCGAAGGGGAGGACCGATGACTCCGCAGCCGTACGAGACGCTCCACTTCTTCGGCCAGGACCCGTGGTGGCTGGTGCTGCTGAAGGCGGTGTTCTGCTTCGGCTTCCTGGTCCTGACGGTGCTGATCGCGATCGTCTGGGAGCGCAAGGTGGTGGCCTGGATGCAGTTGCGCATCGGGCCGAACCGGCACGGCCCCTGGGGGATGCTGCAGTCCCTGGCGGACGGCGTGAAGCTGGCGCTCAAGGAAGACCTGGTGGTCAAGGGCTCGGACAAGGTGGTCTACATCCTGGCCCCGATCGTCTGCGCCATCCCGGCGTTCATGGCCTTCGCGGTGATCCCGTTCGGCCCGGCCGGCAACGAGGTGTCGATCTTCGGCACCCGGACGGCGATGCAGCTGACCGACTTCCCGGTGGCGCTGCTGTACATCCTGGCGACGGCCTCGATCGGCATCTACGGCATCGTGCTGGCCGGCTGGTCGTCCGGTTCGACGTACCCGCTGCTGGGCGGGGTGCGCTCGGCCGCGCAGATGATCAGCTACGAGATCGCGATGGGCCTGTCGTTCGCGGCGGTGTTCATCTACTCGGGGTCGATGTCGACCTCGGAGATCGTGGCGCACCAGCAGCCGACCTGGTTCGCGGCGCTGCTGCCGGTGTCGTTCATCGTCTACATCATCGCGATGGTCGGCGAGACCAACCGGGCGCCGTTCGACCTCCCGGAGGCCGAGGGCGAGCTGGTCGGCGGCTTCAACACCGAGTACTCCTCGCTGAAGTTCGCGATGTTCATGCTGGCCGAGTACGTCAACATGGTGACCGTCTCGGCCGTCGCCTCCACCCTGTTCCTGGGCGGCTGGCGGGCCCCGTGGCCGGTGTCGACCTTCTGGGCGGGCGCCAACCACGGCTGGTGGCCGATGCTGTGGATCACGCTGAAGATCCAGCTGCTGCTGTTCTTCTTCATCTGGCTGCGCGGCACGCTGCCCCGGTTCCGCTACGACCAGTTCATGAAGTTGGGCTGGAAGGTGCTGATCCCGGTCTCGCTGGTGTGGCTGGTGCTGATCGCCAGCGTGCGGGCGCTGCGCAACGAGGGCTACGGCTTCGGCGAGGTGGTGCTGTACGTCGGTGCCCCGGTCGGGGTGATCCTGCTGCTCGCCCTGCTGCGGGACTTCCTGAAGAAGGCCCCCGAGCCCGAACCCGAGTCTCCCGAGGGCGGGTTCGACCCGATGGCGGGCGGCTACCCGGTGCCGCCGCTGCCCGGCCAGGAGCTCCCGCCGGTGCCGCGCCGGCGCAGCCGCGCCCCGAAACAACTCCAGGACGCCCTCAACGGGGCCGACCATTCCGAAGGGAGCTGAACCGAGATGTCGTCCGACCAGACGGACCGGGCCGAGCGGCCCGACAAACCGTCGATCCTCGGCCCGGCCGCCGGCTTCGGCGTGACCTTCAAGGCCATGTTCAAGAAGCGGCTCACCGAGCAGTACCCGGAGCAGAAGAAGCCCACCGCTCCGCGCTTCCACGGCCGCCACCAGCTGAACCGGCACCCGGACGGCCTGGAGAAGTGCGTCGGCTGCGAGCTGTGCGCGTGGGCCTGTCCGGCCGACGCCATCTACGTGGAGGGCGCCGACAACCGGGACGAGGAGCGCTACTCGCCCGGCGAGCGCTACGGCGCGGTCTACCAGATCAACTACGCCCGCTGCATCCTGTGCGGGCTGTGCATCGAGGCCTGCCCGACCCGCGCGCTCACCATGACCAACGAGTACGAGCTGGCCGACTCCTCGCGCAAGGACCTGATCTTCACCAAGGAGCAACTGCTGGTGGGCCTGTCCGAGGGCATGGTGGACTCCCCGCACGCGATCTTCCCGGGCGCCGACGAGGGCGCGTACTACCGGGGCGAGATCACCGCGGCGGCGCCCGGGACGGTCCAGCAGGAGCGCACCGACCGGGAGAAGGAGGTCCAGCAGTGACTGCCCTGAACCTGGCCGCCACCGGGACGACCTCCCTCGGGGAGGCCGTCCAGTTCTGGGTGCTCGCGGTGGTCGCGGTCGGCGGCGCGCTCGGCATGGTGCTGATGCGCAAGGCCGTGCACAGCGCGCTGTGCCTGGCCGCCACGATGCTGGCGCTGGCGGTCTGTTACATGGCCCAGGGCGCGGTGTTCCTGGGCGTGGTGCAGATCGTCGTCTACACCGGCGCGATCATGATGCTCTTCCTGTTCGTGGTGATGCTGGTCGGCGTCACCAGCGAGGACTCCTTGAAGGAGCAGCTGAAGGGCCAGCGGTTCGCCGCGGTGCTGTGCGGGCTGGGCTTCGGCGTGCTGCTGATCGCCGGGATCGCCGACGCCAGGCTGAACCACTTCACCGGCCTGTCCGAGGCGAACGCCGAGGGCAACGTGCCGGGTCTGGCCCGGCTGCTCTTCACCCGGTACGTGTGGGCCTTCGAGGTCACCGGCGCGCTGCTGATCACCGCGGCGATCGGCGCGATGGTGCTGACCCACCGCGAGCACGTGAAGGCCCCGAAGACGCAGCGCGAGCTGGCCGCGCAGCGGGTCAAGGACAACATCCAGCTGCCGCCGCTGCCGGCGCCGGGCGTGTACGCGCGGCACAACGCGGTGGACATTCCGGCGCTGCTGCCGGACGGCACGATCGCCGAGGACTCGGTGATGGAGACGCTGCGCGAGCGCGGCCAGATCCGGGACGTCAGTCAGGAGATGCTGCGGCGGATGGCCGAGCTGGAGAACACCACGGCCGACTGGCTGGGCCGGCCGTCGTCCGAGCGGCCGACGGTCGCCGGGCCGCGCAAGTCCCTGGAGCCGGTGCCGGCCCAACCGGCGGACGCGCAGGCGGACGTTCCGAAGGCCGACCAGGAGGGCGCGGAGTGAACCCGGTCAACTACCTGTACCTCTCGGCCCTGTTGTTCACCATCGGGGCCGCCGGGGTGCTCATCCGGCGCAACGCGATCGTGCTGTTCATGTGCGTGGAGCTGATGCTGAACGCCTCGAACCTCGCCCTGGTGACCTTCTCCCGGCTGCACGGCACCCTGGACGGCCAGATCATCGCGTTCTTCACGATGGTGGTCGCGGCGGCCGAGGTCGTGGTCGGCCTCGCCATCATCGTCTCCATCTTCCGGACCAGGCACTCCGCTTCGGTCGACGACAGCAATCTGATGAAGCTGTAGGCGGAGGGCCTCGGTGAACTCTCTCATTCCGCTGCTGGTGGCGGCCCCGCTGGCCGGCGCCGCCCTGCTCCTGCTCGGCGGCCGGGCACTGGACCGCTTCGGCCACTGGCTGGCCACCGCCCTCGCGGCGCTCTCGTTCGGCTTCGGCCTGGCGCTGTTCTCGGACATGCTGGGCCGCGAGGCCGAGCACCGGGCCATCACCAAGCACCTGTTCAGCTGGATCCCGGTGAACGGCTTCCAGGCCGACATCTCGTTCCGGCTCGACCAGTTGTCGATGACCTTCGTCCTGCTGATCACCGGCGTCGGCACGCTGATCCACCTGTACTCGGTGGGCTACATGGCGCACGACGAGCGCCGACGCCGCTTCTTCGCGTACCTGAACCTGTTCCTGGCCGCCATGCTGCTGCTGGTGGTCGCCGACAACTACCTGCTGCTGTACTTCGGTTGGGAGGGCGTGGGCCTCGCCTCGTACCTGCTGATCGGCTTCTGGCAGCACAAGCCGAGCGCGGCGACGGCGGCGAAGAAGGCCTTCATCGTCAACCGGGTCGGCGACATGGGCCTGTCGATCGCGATCATGCTGATGTTCGTCGAGTTCGGCTCCTTCGCCTTCGATCCCGTCCTCGGTTCGGCGGGCACGGTCGGCGGGGCGGCCCAGGCGAGCGAGGGCAAGCTGACGGCGATCGGCCTGATGCTGCTGCTGGCGGCCTGCGGCAAGTCCGCGCAGGTGCCGCTGCAGTCCTGGCTCGGCGACGCCATGGAGGGCCCGACCCCGGTGTCGGCGCTGATCCACGCGGCCACCATGGTGACCGCCGGCGTCTACCTGATCACCCGCTCGTCCGCGATCTTCGACCTGGCGCCGGACGCGCAGACCGCCGTGGTGGTGGTCGGCGCGGTCACGCTGCTGTTCGGTGCGATCGTCGGTTGCGCCAAGGACGACATCAAGAAGGCGCTGGCCGGGTCGACCATGTCGCAGATCGGCTACATGGTGCTGGCCGCCGGGCTCGGCCCGATCGGCTACGCCTTCGCGATCATGCACCTGGTGACGCACGGCTTCTTCAAGGCCGGGCTGTTCCTCGGCGCCGGGTCGGTCATGCACGGCATGAACGACGAGGTGGACATGCGTCACTACGGTGGCCTGCGCAAGTACATGCCGGTCACCTTCGTCACCTTCGGCCTCGGCTACCTGGCGATCATCGGCTTCCCCGGCCTGTCCGGCTTCTTCTCCAAGGACAAGATCATCGAGGCGGCCTTCGCCAAGGGCGGCACCGAGGGCTGGATCCTCGGCCTGTGCGCGCTGGTCGGCGCCGCCGTCACCGCGTTCTACATGACCCGGGTGATGCTGCTGACCTTCTTCGGCGAGAAGCGCTGGCAGCCCGACGCCGACGGCAACGCGCCGCACCCGCACGAGTCGCCGAAGACCATGACGATCCCGATGGTCCTGCTGGCCTTCGGCTCGGTCTTCGCGGGCGGGCTGTTCGCCTACAACGACTCGTTCCTGACCTGGCTGGAGCCGGTCACCGGCCACTCCGAGGGCGACTCGCCGCTCTCCCCGCTGGTGGTCACCCTGCTCACCACGGCCTGCATGCTGGCCGGCGTCGCCGTCTCGTACCTGATGTACGGGCGCTCCGCCGTCCCCGTGGTGCCGCCGGTCGGCTCCCCGCTCACCCGGGCCGCCCGCCGCGACCTGCTCCAGGACGACTTCAACCACGCCGTCCTGGTCCGCCCGGGCTCGGCGCTCACCGCGACGCTGGTCTACTTCGACAGCCGCGGCCTGGACGGCTTCGTCAACGGTCTGGCCGCCACCATCGGCGGCATCTCCGGTCGGCTGCGCCGGATCCAGAACGGATTCGTCCGCTCGTACGCGCTCTCCATGTTCGGCGGCACGCTGGTGCTGGTCGCCACGACTCTCCTGATGAGGTCCGTCTGATGGATAGGGATCACGAAATCCGTCGGGGAGGTCTGGCATGAGTGCGCTGCTGACCGTGACCTGTGCCGTCCCGGCGGCCGGTGCGGTGCTGACCGCCGCCCTGCCCGCCGGGTCGACCGAGGCCCGGCGCTCGACCACCAAGGCCGTCGCCCTGGGCGTCTCGGCCGTCACCCTGGTGCTGGCCGCCGTGGTGGCGACGCGGTTCGACCCGCACGGCGCCCGCTACCAGCTGACCGAGTCGTACAGCTGGATCCGCTCCTTCGGCATCACCTTCTCGCTCGGCGTGGACGGCATCGGCGCCGTCCTCGCCCTGCTCACCGCCGTCCTGGTGCCGGTGGTGATGCTGGCCTCCTGGCACGACGCCGACCCGGCCCCGGTCGCGCCCGACGGGACGTTCGAGAACCGGCGCCGCACCCAGGGCTTCTTCGCCCTGATCCTGGCGGTGGAGGCGATGGTGATCGTCTCCTTCTACGCCACCGACGTCTTCCTGTTCTACGTGTTCTTCGAAGCCATGCTGATCCCGATGTACTTCCTGATCGGCGGCTTCGGCGACCGGGCCGGCGGCCCCGAGGCGGCGCGCCAGCGCTCGTACGCGGCCGTGAAGTTCCTGCTCTACAACCTGCTCGGCGGCCTGGTGATGCTGGCCGCCGTGATCGGCCTGTACGTGATCGCGCAGGACCAGGGCCTGGGCACCTTCGACCTGCAGACCCTCACCTCGGCGATCGCCGACGGCAAGCTGCAGCTGACCGGCATCGCCGAGAAGGCGCTGTTCCTGGGCTTCTTCTTCGCCTTCGCGGTGAAGGCCCCGCTGTGGCCGCTGCACACCTGGCTGCCGAACGCGATGGGCGAGGCCACCGCCGGCACCGCCGTGCTGATCACCGCCGTGGTGGACAAGGTCGGCACCTTCGCGATGCTGCGCTTCTGCCTCGGCCTGTTCCCGGACGCCTCGAAGACCTTCGCCCCGGCGATCCTGGTCCTCTCGGTGATCGGGATCATCTACGGCGCGCTGCTGGCGGTCGGTCAGAAGGACATCAAGCGGCTGGTCGCCTACGCCTCGATCTCGCACTTCGGCTTCATCATCATGGGCATCTTCGCGCTGACCAGCCAGGGCCAGAGCGGTGCCACCCTCTACATGGTCAACCACGGCATCTCCACCGCGGCGTGGATGCTGGTGGCGGGCTTCCTGATCTCCCGTCGCGGCTCGCGGCTGATCGCCGACTACGGCGGCGTGCAGAAGGTCGCCCCGGTGCTCGCCGGGACGTTCCTGGTCGGTGGCCTGGCCACCCTGTCGCTGCCGGGGCTGGCGCCGTTCGTCAGCGAGTTCCTGGTGCTGGTGGGCACGTTCACCCGCTACCCGGCGATCGGCATCGTGGCGACCTTCGGCATCGTGCTGGCCGCGCTGTACGCCCTGCTGCTGTACCAGCGCACCATGACCGGCCCGGTGAAGGCCGAGGTCAGCACGATGCCCGACCTCAAGGTCCGCGAACTCGCCGTGGTCGCCCCGCTGGTGGCGCTGACCATCCTGCTCGGCGTCTACCCCAAGCCGCTCACCGACCTGGTCAACCCCTCGGTGAACGCGACGCTCTCGCAGGTCCACGAGACCGACCCGGCGCCGGCCCACCCGGTCGCCGCCACCTCAGGAGGTGAGCAGAAGTGAGCACCACCGGCATGCTCGCCGCCGCCGGCGGCAGCACCCCCAGCATCCCGGCGCCGCACATCGAGTACGGCCAGCTCTCCCCGATGCTGGTGGTGTTCGGCGCCGCCGTGGCCGGCATCCTGGTGGAGGCCTTCGTGCCCCGCCGGTACCGGCACCGGACCCAGGTGTGGCTCGCCCTGGCCGGGCTGATCGGCTCCTTCGTCGCCGTGGTGGTGCTGGCCGCGCAGGGCTACGGTTCCACCAAGGTCGACCTGCTGGCC
Organism: Kitasatospora sp. NPDC087314; assembly: GCF_044744365.1. Taxonomy (NCBI): domain Bacteria; kingdom Bacillati; phylum Actinomycetota; class Actinomycetes; order Kitasatosporales; family Streptomycetaceae; genus Kitasatospora; species Kitasatospora sp. NPDC087314. The sequence continues at coordinate 108,631 of NZ_JBIUYE010000015.1, read as the reverse complement.
ATGGAGTCGGTCGCGCTGGACGGCCCGGCGCTGTTCCTGCAGGGCGTGATCCTGCTGGCCGCCGTGGTGGCCGTGCTCACCTACGCCGAGCGGAAGCTGGAGCCCAAGGCGGGCGGCCTGCCGGCCGACGCGTTCGCCGCCCAGGCCGCCGCCACCCCCGGCGGCGAGCAGGAGCGGGCCGCGCTCCGGGCCGGCTTCGCCACCAGCGAGGTCTTCCCGCTCACCATGTTCGCGGTCGGCGGCATGCTGCTGTTCCCCGCCGCCAACGACCTGCTGACCATGTTCGTGGCGCTGGAGGTCTTCTCCCTCCCGCTGTACCTGCTCTGCGCCCTGGCCCGGCGCCGCCGGCTGCTCTCCCAGGAGGCGGCGGTCAAGTACTTCCTGCTGGGCGCCTTCGCCTCGGCGTTCTTCCTGTTCGGCACGGCGCTGCTGTACGGCTACGCGGGCAGCGTGAAGCTCGGTGACATCTCGGACGTGATCTCCGGCAAGGCGATGACCACCCCGGCGCTGCTGAGCACCACCCAGAACGACGCGCTGCTGCTGATCGGCCTGGCGATGCTCGCGGTCGGCCTGCTGTTCAAGGTCGGCGCGGTGCCCTTCCACTCCTGGACCCCGGACGTGTACCAGGGCGCGCCGACCCCGGTGACGGGCTTCATGGCGGCGGCGACGAAGGTCGCGGCGTTCGGGGCGTTCCTGCGGCTGTTCTACGTGGCCTTCCCGGGCCTGCGACTGGACTGGCGGCCGGTGCTGTGGGGGGTGGCGATCCTCACCATGGTGGTGGGCGCGGTGCTGGCGGTGACCCAGCAGGACGTGAAGCGGCTGCTGGCCTACTCCTCGATCGCGCACGCCGGGTTCATCCTCACCGGGGTGATCGCCACCAACAAGCAGGGCCTGTCCTCGGTGCTGTTCTACCTGCTGGCGTACTCCTTCGTGACGCTCGGCGCCTTCGCCGTGGTCACCCTGGTGCGCGACTCCAAGGGCGAGGCGACCCACCTGTCCAGCTGGGCCGGGCTGGGCCGGCGCTCGCCGCTGGTGGCGGCGGTGTTCGCGCTGTTCCTGCTGGCCTTCGCCGGGATCCCGCTGACCTCCGGGTTCACCGGGAAGTTCGCGGTGTTCCAGGCGGCGGCGGCCGGCGGGGCCACGCCGCTGGTGGTGGTCGGTGTGCTGAGCTCGGCGGTGGCCGCGTTCTTCTACATCCGGGTCATCGTGCTGATGTTCTTCTCCGACCCGAAGCCGGGCGGCCCGACGGTGGCGATCCCGAGCGCCTTCACGGCGACCGCGATCGGGGTGGGGGTGCTGGTCACGCTGGGTCTCGGCCTGCTGCCGCAGTACTTCCTGGACCTGGCGTCGAAGGCCGCGCTGTTCGTCCGCTGACCGCCGCCGGGGCGGCGCCGCCGCCCCGGAACCGTCCGGGCCGCGCCCCCCGCGCGCGGCCCGGACGCGCGTTTGCCGCCGACCGGTCGGCGGGCCGGCTTCGGCCCTTGTTTCACCGATGAATTCGCCCCCACCGCAGTACTGCCCCCACAGCCACCCTGACCAGGGCATCCGGCCCGATCATGACAGGATCCGCACGCCCGTGCAGTGATCCACTCGTGACCGGATACCCTGCCTGTATGGCCAGCGGCGGCACTCAGGGACCAGGCCGCTAGATCGACCAGGGACAGAGGAGTGGTCTTCGTGACCGTCGTGGGACCCTTCGGGCTCAGCGTGCAGGACCGCGACCTGACCCGGGACGTCCAGGCCGGACTGGACGCGGTGGAGACGGCACTCGCCGAGGCCGTCAAGAGCGACGTCCCGTTCATCACCATCACCGCCAGTCACCTCATCGAGGCCGGCGGCAAGCGCTTCCGCCCGCTGCTCCTGCTGCTGGCCGCCCAGTTCGGCGACCCGGGCGCACCCGGCGTGGTGCCGGCGGCCGTCGTCGTCGAGCTGACCCACCTGGCCACCCTGTACCACGACGACGTCATGGACGAGGCCATGGTGCGCCGCGGCGCCCCCAGCGCCAACTCCCGCTGGGACAACTCGGTGGCCATCCTCACCGGCGACTTCCTGTTCTCCCGCGCCTCCCAGGTGCTCGCCGACCTCGGCCCCGAGGCGGTCCGGATGCAGGCCGACGCCTTCGAGCGGCTGGTCACCGGTCAGATCCTGGAGACCCGTGGCCCCGGCCCGGACGGCGACCCGCTGCTGCACTACCTCGACGTGCTGTCCGGCAAGACCGGCTCGCTGATCGCCGTCTCCTGCCGGATAGGAGCGCAGATGGCCGGCGCCGAGCCGTGGATGGTGGAGACCCTCAGCGAGTTCGGCGAGCGGATCGGCATCGCCTTCCAGCTGGCCGACGACGTGCTGGACATCGCCAGCGACGGCCACGAGTCCGGCAAGACCCCCGGCACCGACCTGCGCGAGGGCGTGCCGACGCTGCCGACCCTGCTGCTCCAGCAGATGCCGGCCGACCCCGCCGATCCGGCCGACACCCGGCTGCGCGAACTGCTCACCCAGGACCTCGCCGACGACGAGCTGCACGCCGAGGCGCTGCACCTGCTGCGCCGCCACCCGGCGCTGGAGCGCGCCCGCCGCGAGACCCTGCGCCAGGGCGAGGACGCCCGGGCGCTGCTCGCCCCGCTGCCGGACTGCCCGGCGAAGGCGGCCCTGGAGGCGCTCTGCGACTCGGTGGCGATGCGGACCATGTGACCGGGGCGGCGCGGTGACCGGGGCGCGGGAGCCGCGAACCCCCGGCGGGCGGCCGCGCGGATGGGGGAGACTGGCCGTGTCAGCTCACCTGCCGGGAAGGTCACCATGCGCCGCGTCGTCATCGCCGAGGACTCCGTACTGCTGCGGGAGGGCCTGACCCGGCTGCTCACCGACCGGGGCCTGGAGGTCGTCGCGGGGGTCGGGGACGGCGCGGCACTGCTGAAGACCATCCACGACCTGGCCGCGGCCGGCGAGCTGCCGGACGTCGTGGTCTCCGACGTGCGGATGCCGCCCACCCACACCGACGAGGGGCTGCGCGCCTGCGTCGAGCTGCGCGGCCACTACCCGGACCTGGGTGTGCTGGTGCTGTCGCAGTTCGTGGAGGAGCGGTACGCCTCCGAGCTGCTGGCCGGCTCCACCCGGGGCGTCGGCTACCTGCTGAAGGACCGGGTCGCCGAGGTGCGCGAGTTCGCGGACGCGGTGGTCCGGGTCGCCGAGGGCGGCACCGCGCTGGACCCCGAGGTGGTGCAGCAGCTGCTCAGCCGCAGCCGCAAGGGCGACGTGCTGGCCAACCTCACGCCGCGGGAGCGGGAGGTGCTCGGGCTGATGGCGGAGGGCCGTACCAACAGCGCGGTGGCCAAGCAACTGGTGGTCTCGGACGGCGCGGTGGAGAAGCACGTCAGCAACATCTTCCTGAAGCTGGGCCTGGCGCAGAGCCCGGAGGACCACCGCCGGGTGCTCGCGGTGCTCACCTACCTCAACTCGTAGCCCCGACCCGTCGTCGGGCGAAGACCCGTCGGATCGAGGCCGGCCGCCGGACGCGGAATGATCTCCGGCGGCCGGACGTTGTACCTGCTGTGCGGCCCGGGCGCGGACCGGTGAGATTCGTGCGCCACTTCCATCCGGGGTCGAGTTCACCCGCATAGGATGCGGGAGGTGCACCAAGCGGACGGGGCACGGGGCCGCGCCCGCGGTGGTGTGCCCACGAGGAGGTCCGCGGCAGTGACCAGTCAGGTCGATCAGTCAGAGGCAGTGGACGGCCCGGACGGCGACGAGAGTCGTCCCGGGAGCGGTGACGGACGCCCCGGCGCGGCCGTGCCCGCCGGCCCCGCCGCCCCGGGCGACTCACCACCGAGGCGGAGCAAGCCCATTCGCCGACTCGACCGGGTGATCATCCGTTTCGCCGGCGACTCGGGTGACGGGATGCAGCTCACCGGTGACCGGTTCACCTCGGAGACGGCGTCGTTCGGCAACGACCTCTCCACGCTGCCGAACTTCCCGGCCGAGATCCGGGCGCCCGCCGGGACGCTGCCGGGGGTGTCGAGCTTCCAACTGCACTTCGCGGACCACGACATCCTCACCCCGGGGGACGCGCCGAACGTGCTGGTGGCGATGAACCCGGCGGCGCTGAAGGCGAATCTGGCGGATCTGCCGCGCGGCGCGGAGATCATCGTGAACACGGACGAGTTCACCAAGCGGGCGCTGGCGAAGGTCGGGTACGCGGCGGATCCGCTGGCGGACGGCTCGTTGGAGGCCTACCACCTGCACAAGGTGCCGCTGACGACGCTGACCCTGGAGGCGCTGAAGGACAGCGGGCTGGCGCGCAAGGACGCCGAGCGGGCCAAGAACATGTTCGCCCTGGGGCTGCTGTCCTGGATGTACCACCGCCCCACCCACGGGACGGAGACCTTCCTGCGCAGCAAGTTCGCGAAGAAGCCGCAGATCGCGGAGGCGAACATCAGCGCGTTCAAGGCGGGCTGGAACTTCGGGGAGACGACGGAGACCTTCGCGGTCTCCTACGAGGTGCCGCCGGCCAAGCTCCCGGCCGGGCGCTACCGCAACATCTCGGGGAACCTGGCGCTCTCCTACGGCCTGATCGCCGCCGCGCAGCGCTCCGGACTGCCGCTGTACCTGGGCTCGTACCCGATCACGCCGGCCTCGGACATCCTGCACGAGCTGAGCCGGCACAAGAACTTCGGGGTGCGCACCTTCCAGGCGGAGGACGAGATCGCCGGGATCGGCGCCGCACTGGGCGCGGCCTTCGGCGGCGCGCTCGGGGTGACCACGACCTCGGGCCCCGGGGTGGCGCTGAAGAGCGAGACGATCGGCCTGGCGGTGTCGCTGGAACTGCCGCTGCTGGTCGTGGACATCCAGCGCGGCGGCCCGTCCACCGGACTGCCGACCAAGACGGAGCAGGCGGACCTGCTGCAGGCGATGTTCGGGCGCAACGGCGAGGCGCCGGTGCCGATCGTCGCCCCGGCGACACCGGCGGAGTGCTTCGACGCGGCGCTGGAGGCGGCCCGGATCGCGGTGACGTACCGGACACCGGTGTTCCTGCTCTCGGACGGCTACCTGGCGAACGGTTCGGAGCCGTGGCGGATCCCCGAGGTGGACGAACTCCCGGAGATCGAGCCGGACTTCGCGACCGGCCCGAACCGCGAGGACGGCGCGTTCTGGCCGTACCTGCGGGATCCGAAGACCCTGGCCAGGCCGTGGGCGCTGCCCGGCACGCCCGGGCTGGAGCACCGGATCGGCGGGATCGAGAAGCAGGACGGGACGGGGAACATCTCCTACGACCCGGCGAACCACGACTTCATGGTCCGCACCCGGCAGGCGAAGGTGGACGGGATCGCCGTCCCCGAGGTCGAGGTCGACGACCCGAGCGGCGAGGCGCGGGTCCTGGTGCTCGGCTGGGGCTCGACGTACGGGCCGATCACCGCGGCCGTGCGGCGGGTCCGGGCGGACGGCGGGGAGGTCGCCCAGGCGCACCTGCGCAACCTGAACCCCTTCCCGGCCAACCTGGGCGCGGTGCTCAGGAGCTACGAGAAGGTCGTCGTGCCCGAGATGAACCTCGGCCAGCTCGCGCTGCTGCTGCGGGCGAAGTACCTGGTGGACGCGGAGTCCTACAACCAGGTGCGCGGACTGCCGTTCAAGGCGGCACAGTTGGCGGACGTGTTGTCGGCGGCGATCGGCACCCTGGACGAGGAGGACCACCGATGAGCGAGAGCGGCTTCCCGTCCCTGCACCTGGTGCCCAAGGCCGAAGGGCCGCAGAGCGCACGGGACTTCAAGACCGACCAGGAGGTGCGCTGGTGCCCCGGCTGCGGGGACTACGCGGTCCTGGCGGCGGTGCAGGGCTTCATGCCGGAGCTCGGCATCAAGCGCGAGAACACCGTGTTCGTCTCCGGGATCGGCTGCTCCTCGCGCTTCCCGTACTACATGAACACCTACGGGGTGCACTCGATCCACGGGCGGGCGCCGGCGATCGCGACCGGCCTGGCCTCCGCGCGGCAGGACCTGAGCGTGTGGGTGGTGACCGGGGACGGCGACGCGCTGTCCATCGGCGGCAACCACCTGATCCACGCGCTGCGGCGCAACGTCAACCTGAAGATCCTGCTGTTCAACAACCGGATCTACGGCCTGACCAAGGGCCAGTACTCGCCGACCAGCGAGCTGGGGAAGATCACCAAGTCGACGCCGATGGGCTCGCTGGACGCGCCGTTCAACCCGCTGTCGCTGGCGATCGGCGCCGAGGCGTCCTTCGTCGCCCGGACGATCGACTCGGACCGCCAGCACCTGCAGTCGGTGCTGCGGGCGGCGGCCGCGCACGAGGGCACCGCGCTGGTGGAGATCTACCAGAACTGCAACATCTTCAACGACGGCGCGTTCGAGGCGTTGAAGGAGCCCGGCACCCGGGACGAGGCGCTGATCCGGCTGGAGCACGGGCAGCCGATCCGCTACGGCACCGACCTCGCCGGCGGCGTCTTCCGCGGCCCGGACGGCGAGCTGTTCACCGCCCCGGTGACGGCGGACAACGAGGCGGACGTGCTGGTCCACGACGCCCACGCGGCCAGCCCGGCGACGGCCTTCGCGCTCTCCCGGATCGCCGACGCCGACACCCTGCACCACACCCCGATCGGTGTCCTGCGCGACGTGCGGCGGCCCGTCTACGACGAGCTGATGGCGAGCCAGCTGGCCACCGCCACCGCGCACCGCGGGCCGGGCGACCTGGCCACGCTGCTCGCGGGCAACGACACCTGGACGGTGGACTGACCGGCCCGGTCCGGTACGTGTGGCGCCCCCCTCGGCCATCGGCCGAGGGGGCGCCGCCGATTGGCCGCCCGGCTACTGCTTGACCCACTCGACCAGCTCGATCACGACCCCGTTCGGGTCGGTGACCTGGAACAGCTTCTCCCCCCACGGCTCCTCGCGCAGCGGCAGGGTGGCCTCGACCCCTTCGCCGCGCAGCCGCCGCTCCTCGCCGGCGACGTCCTCGACGACGAACGCCAGGATCACCCCGTCCGCGATCCGGTCGCGGTGGCTCTCGGGCAGCACCTCGATGCCGCGCCGCAGGTAGACGACGCCGACCCCGGCGCCCGGGTGCTTGAGCGAGACGAAGCCGTCGGCGGACATCTCCTCGGTGTAGCCGAAGTGCCGCTGGAGGAAGGCGGCGGAGGCGGTGACGTCCTCGACGGTCAGGGAGACGGCGGAGGCGGTGATCTGCATGGTGGGGTCCTCTCGGCGGCCGGCGCGCACGGTTATCCCGTACGCAGTACACTATACACAGTACGGAGAATCTTCCCAGGGGTCGTCCCGGGGCCGAGGGGCCGGTGCGGGAAAGGCGTGAGGGAGGCCCCCGGACGGGAGCCTCCCTCACGCGGTGGTGCGGGGGTGCGTCAGTAGACGCAGGGGATGCCGCCGTCGCTCTGGGCGTCGACCGAGGGGCCCTGCACGGGCAGGTTGGCGGTCGGGCCGGCCGGGCCCTGGGTGGCGCCGGTGCTCGGGGCGGCGGTCTTGCCGTCGGCGGGCCCGGTGAAGGCGGTGCCGAGGGTGACGATCACGCGGTCGGCGGCGGCCGAGGCGGACTCGGTGGCGGTGACGCCGTAGCGGGCGGCGATCTGGTCGGCCGCGTCCTTGGCGCCCTTGCCGTAGATCACCGTGCTGGTCTTCGACTTGGAGGCGGAGCCGCCGGTCCGGCCGGCCTTGAAGCCCATCGCGACCAGGGCCTTGGACTCGGCGGTGGAGGAGACCCCGGCGGCGGTGGAGGCGTTGTAGACGTCCACCGTGGCGGGGGCGGCGGTCGGGGTCGGGGTGGGGGTGGCGGCCGGCGGGGTGGTCGGGTCGCCCGCCGCGTCGGGGGTGGCCGGGGCGGAGTCGGCGTAGCCGAAGATCTGCTTGACGACCTTCTGGACCTTCGCCGGGGTGACGAGGTTGACGTCCTGGCCGTTGCGCTTGCCGAAGTCGTCGAAGGTCAGGGTGTTGAACTCGACGTTGCCGCCGGTCAGGTTCGGGGCCTGCTGGGCGAAGTCGAGGACGTTCCACTCGTTGTCGATGACGAGGTCCTTCTGGACGACGCCGAACAGCTTCTGCAGCTTGCCGAGGTCGCTGATGATGCCGTCCTGCTTGAGCTTGTGCACGACGGAGGAGATGAAGGCCTGCTGGCGGTGGGTGCGGGCGAAGTCGCCGCTGTTGCCGTCCGGGCCGTCCAGGTTGTGGCGCTGGCGGACGAAGGCGAGCGCCTGGGAGGCGTTGAGCTTGTTGACGCCCTTGTGGAAGTCGGCGCCGGAGCCCTGGCCCTCCATGGCCGGGTCCTTGGTGTCGTGGGTGAGGCAGACCTCGATCGGCTCGACCGCCTTGGCGATGTCGTAGAAGCCCATGAGGTTGACCTCGGCTATGTGGTCGATGGGCTGGTCGAGGAACTTCTGCACGGTCTGGATGGTGGCCGCGCGGCCGGCGTCGCGGCCGGCCTTCTCCAGGTCCGCGCCCTTGAGTCCCTTGGCCTGGAGGGCCGGGGTGGCCTTGTCCTTGGCCTCGCCGTAGGCCTCCTTGATCTTGCGCATGCCGGCCTGCTTGCCGTCGGCGCCGTACGTCATGACGTAGTCGTCGCGGGGGATGGAGACGGCCTGCACCTTGCCGCCACCGGCGGGTATGTGCAGCAGGATCAGGGAGTTGGTGTTGTAGCCGCCGATGTCGGAGCTGTGCCCGGCGTGCAGCTCGTCCTGGACGAACTCCGGCGGCAGGTCGGTGCCGTCCATGTTCTTGCGGCTGTCGAGGCCGATCAGCAGCAGGTTGACCGAGTTGTCCAGGTGCTTGGGCGCGTCCTTCTTCGTCTCGGCGATGACGTTGGACGTGGTCATCCCGTCGGTGAGGGTCCGGTACTCGTACCAGACCACCCCGCTGGCGACGAACACCGCGAACGCGACCGAGCAGGCGACCGTGCGGCCCGCGATCAGCAGCGGGGAGCGCCTGCGGGCCGCCGTGGCGGCGGCGCGGCCGGCCTTGCGGGTCTCCGGGTTCTCAGCCATGGTCCCTCCTCCGGTCCCGGACCAGCCGGACCACGATCACCAGCGCGGCCACTGCGGCGGCCGCGGCCATCACGGGAAAGCCGTGGACCACCCACTTCGCGGAGCCGGTGGCCAGGCTCTTGCCCTGGTAGGCGCCGCCGTTGGCCAGCAGTTCGGCGCCGGCCGTCACCCCCAGGACCAGCAGTGGCGAGGCGGCTACGACCCACCACCAGCCGTTGCGGCTGCTGAGGGCGGCCGACAGGCCCGTTCCGAACACCGCGCCCACCGCGAAGGCCAGCCCCATGCCGGGGCCGGAGAGCTCGTCTATGCCGGCGCCCACCGCGGGCAGTCCGACGGCCAGTGCTGCGGGCAGGGCCGCTCCGCCGGGGAGGGTCCGCGCGGGGGGCTTGTTCGCCCGCCGTCGTGTCTCCTGTTCGGACGTCCGTCCTCGCCGCCCCGCCATGCACTCACCCCCGGTGTTCCCGTGCTTGCGCGCCACTGTGGCGCCCGCGCCCGGTCGTCGTGTGAAGAGCGGATGCGCTGCCACTACTGGACGCTGCTGTTCGGCCGGCCGGTTCCCGCGCGCGGCATCGGCTTTCCGGCCGGGGGCAGGCGTGCTGTTGACTTCCCTCTACACGGGTGTAGAGGTTGTAGGCAGCATAGAGCACCCTTGTTCGATGGCAAGCTCGGGTTCGACGGGCCCGGGATAGACTACACCGGGTAGTTTTCGACGGTTTCAGCAGATGGGAAGTGGCGCCGTGGCGACGACGGGCGGAGCGGGGCGGCCGGAGAAGCGCAAGGCGATCACGCGGGCCGCGACGGCGGTGTTCGGGCGCGAGGGTTACGTCCGGGCCAGCATGGACGCGATCGCCGCGGAGGCCGGGGTGTCCAAGCGGACGGTCTACAACCACTTCGCCGACAAGGAGACCCTCTTCCTCTCCGTCGCGCTCCTGAACTCGGCCGAACTGACCGGGACCATAAGAGAGTTGATGGCCAAGTACCTCGACCGGGTGGTGGACCTGCGCCAGGACCTCACCGACTTCGCGGTCGAACGGGCCCGGGCCGTGCTGTCGGCGGGGGATCACGGCGCGCTCGGCCGGGCCATCCGCGCCGAGGTGGCCAACATCCCGGCCGACGTCCTGGAGGCGTGGCTGGAGGCCGGCCCGATCGCCTCCCACCGCGACCTCGCGGAGCACTTCGAGGCGATCGCGGGCCGGGGGCTGCTGGCCGTCGACGACCCCGGGCAGGCCGCCGAGCGGTTCACCCTGCTGACCTTCCACGGCGTCGCCGAGCGCTCGTTCTGGGGTGCGCTCCCGGTGGCGGACGAGGACGTCGTGCGGATCGCGCAGGAAGGCGTCGACGCCTTCCTGCGGATCTACCGGGCGCCGGCGGCCGGGTGAACCCGGACGCCGGGGAGGTCGGCCGGGTCAGGGCGTCCATTCGTGGGCGAGCAGGCCGAGGACGGTCTGGTCCGCGAAGCCCCCGTCGGTCCAGTGGCAGGCGCGCAGGGTGCCCTCGACGGTGAAGCCGGCGCGGCGGGCGGCGCCCAGCATCGGCGCGTTGTCGGCGAGCGTCTCCAGTTGGAGCCGCTGGAGGCCGAGGGTCCGGAAGCCGTAGCGGCAGAGGGTGCGCAGGGTGTCGGTGGCGAGGCCGCGGCCGCGGTGCGCGGGGAGCAGTGCGAGGCCGAGGTGGGCGCAGCGGTTGTGGGTGTCGATGCCCCAGAGCAGCGCCTCGCCCGCGAGTTCGCCGGTGGCCTGGTCGGTGACGGAGAAGCAGGCGGCGTCGTCGGTCGGTGCGGTGGCGGTGTAGGGGGAGTTCGGGGAGTCGGGCGGGAGGGGGCGCCACGGCCGGTTGTCGGCGCGGGTGCGGGTGGCGACGTCGTCGTACAGCTCGGCCTGGAGGACGGGGACGTCGTCCTGTCGCCGGGCGCGGAGGGTGATGAGGGAGCCCTGTAGCATGTCACATTGTCTATCAGGGTGAGGGCGGTCCGCGCCTCCGATTTTCGGGTGCGCGAGGGCCGGTGGCGGCGGCCGGGTGGACCCGGACGCCGGGCGGGAAGGGCGGCCGCACGCCGCCTGCCCGCCCGGCGTCCGTGCGGATCACTTCCAGTCGATGCCCTTGCCGATGGTGTACGGCTCGCCCCAGTACTCGGCGCCCGCGACCTTCGAGGCCGCCGGGGAGAGCGCCACCGCGCAGGCGGTGGCGGACTGGCCGTTGGTGAAGCCCGTCGGCAGCGAGCTGCTCGGGCACTTGGCGAAGCTGCCGATGATCAGCAGGTCCTGCGCCTCGGTGCCGTCCGCGAGCAGGCCCTTCATGTGGCCGACGCTGGTGTACGACAGGTCGGTGGTGCCGGCGTTGGTGATCTTGTAGTGGATGTAGTACGGCACCAGGCCCTTCGCCTTGTCACCGAGCTTGAGGGCGGTGAGGTCGCCCGGGTCGCCCTGCTCGATCGAGGTGACGGCCAGTGAGATGGTGCCCTTGGTGCTGCCCGAGGTGAACGGCAGCTGGACGGCCTCGCCGAGCTTGACGGTCGTCCCGGGCGCCGCGGTCGCCCCGCCGCCGGCCGCCGGGGTGGTGGCCGGGGCGGCGGGGGTGGTGGGCGCGGCCGGGGTGGTGGCCGGGCTGGTCGGCGCGGCGGCCGGAGTGGTGGGCGCGGTGGTCGCCGGCGGCGGGGTCTTCGCCGTGTCGGACGACGCCGCGTCGTCGTTGCAGGCGGTCAGGGTGAGCGCGCCGACCGCGACCAGTCCGGCCAGTACCGCCGCGTTCTTGCTTGTGCCGATGAGCTTCATGTGGTGTCCCCCGTATCTTCGGGCCGCCGGACGGGCGGCCCTTCCGAGGGATGTTCATAGCGTAGGGCGGGGGTCCGGCACCACTTCTTTGGCGGCCTCCTGACCCTGCCGTGACGAGTCCCACGTGCCGCCGTGACGACGGATGCGGGACTGTGACACAGCGTCGGGGGCGCGGCCGGGGGAGGGCCGGTCCGCTCGTCGGCGCCGACGAGCGGACCGGGGTCAGGGGCCGTGGATCAGCCGAGCCGCCAGCGCTGGGTCGGGTCGTTGCCGTCGCAGCCGGTCACCGAGGTGTACTGGGCGACGCCGTTGGACTTGAGGCACTGGCCGGTGGCCGCGTTCTGGATCAGGTACCAGCCGCGGTCCTCGGCGGTCCGGCGCCACTTCTGGTTGGCCGGCATCCAGTCGCCGGCCGGGCGGTTGAGGCCGTCGATGCCGCCGGGGGTGTCCCAGAGCTGGACGGCGCCCGAGCCGGTGTCGAGGTCGATGACCTTGCTCCCGTGGGAGATGGCGGTGGTGCCGTCGCAGTAGCCCCAGAAGGACCAGGTCTGTGCGGGGCTCTGGTTGGCGGTGTAGACGCCGACCCGCCGGCCGTTGGCCTCGTCGTCGGACGGCAGGTCGAGGGCGCCGGCGGCGCCGTTGTAGACGGAGGTGAAGGTCGCCACGTTCGGCGGCAGCTCGCAGCCGGCGGCGTGCGCGGCCGGGGCGACGACCACGACCGCCCCCGCGACGGCCGTGGCGGCGCCGAGTCCGGCGAGGATCCTGCGGGTACGGGTGAGGGCTCTCATCTGGGTTCTCCTTCGCACGGCCGCGGTTCGCGACCTGACGAGAGGGAAGGTCGCGGACCGCGGTAGACAAGCTGTCAACGCCTGGTGCACGGCTGGCCCGGAACGACGGCGTCAGGGCTGCGGCAGGGCCTCCAGCAGCGTCCTGGTCCGGTCGGCGTCCTCGCCGAGTCCGAGCCGCTCGTACACCTCCAGCGCGTCGGCCAGGCAGGCCCGGGCCTGGCGGGGGCGGCCGAGGCCGGTGAGCGCGGTGCCCAGGGTGCGCAGCAGTGCGGCCTCCAGGACGGCGCTGGTGCGGCGGGCGAGTGGCAGCGCCGCCTCGGCGGCGTCGGCGGCGAGCAGCCAGCGGCCGGCCTCGGCGTGGATCCGGGCGGCGAGGTCGCCGGCCGCCGCCTCGAACACCGTCACCTGGAGGGCGGCGAACTCGTCCCGGGCGCCGATCGCGTGGGTGAGGCCCGCCTCCGGGTCGCCGCACAACCGCAGCACCCGGGCCAGGTAGTAGCGGCCGGTGGCGGCGGACACCGGGCCGGAGCCGCTCATCAGGCGGGCGCAGCGCTCGGCGGCGTCCCGGGCCTCGGCGAGTCGGCCGGTGTGGGCGCAGCTGAACGCGAACTCGCCGAGCGCGCTGCCCTCGGAGCGTTCGGCGCCGAGGCGGTGGAACAGGTCGGCGGCGCGGCCGGCGTGCTCGGCGGCGTCGGCGTAGCGGCCGCGGATGCGGGCGTTGCCGCCGAGGGTGAGCAGGGCCTTGGCGAGGACACGCAGGGTGGGGCCCCCGCCGCCGGTGGCGTCGTCGTCGCACAGGGCCACCGCCTGGCGGATCTCCTGCTCGGACTCGGCGTAGCGGCTGATGTGCCAGAGCATGCTGCCGCGTACGTAGCGGGCGAGAGCGAGCGGGCCGTGGTCGTCCCGGGCGGCGGCCTCCCGGGCGATGCGGTCGGCGAGGTCGGCGATGTCGCTGGTCTGGGTGCGTTCGGCGAGCACCGCGCTCATCCGGTCGGCGAGTTCGGCCGCCCGGTCGAGCGGCAGCGCCGGGTCCGCGCAGCTCAGGGCGATGGCGGCGGCGTGCACGCCGGCCTGTTCGCGCATCCAGCGCACCGCGGCCGGCCCGTCCGGCAGCGTCCGGCCCGGGGAGCGGACGGTCGCGCCGAGCAGGCTGAGCTCGACCGGGTCGGCCTTGCGGGCGGCGAGGTCGGCGTTGCGGGCGGTGGCCAGGCAGTAGTCGACCAGCCGGTCGGCGGCGGCGGTGCGCTCGGCGGCGGGCTCCTCGGCGGCGAGCCGGCCGCGCGCGTAGTCGCGGACCAGGTCGTGGAAGCCGTAGCGGCCGAAGCCGGGGGAGTGCAGCAGGTTGAGGTCGACGAGGGCTTCGAGGAGTTCGTCGGCCTCGGTCTCGGTGCGGCCGAGCAGAGCGGCCGCGCAGGGCAGCGGGATGTCGGGGGCGTCGGGCAGGGACAGCAGGCGGAAGGCGCGGGCCGCCTCGGCGTCGAGGCGGTGGTAGGAGAGGGCGAAGGTGGCCTCCACCGTCCGTTCGCCGTCGCTCAGTTCGGCCAGCCGGTGCTCCCGGCGCAGCCCCTCGGCGAGCGCCGCCAGGGTGAGCGCGGGGTCGGCGGTCAGCCGTGAGGCGGCGATCCGGACCGCGAGCGGCAGCAGCCCGCAGGCCCGGACGACCTCCTCGGCGGCCGCGGGTTCGGCGGCGACGCGCTCGGCGCCGACGATCCGGGTCAGCAGTTCCAGTGCCTGCCCGGGCGGCAGGGTGTCCAGGCGCAGGTGGTGCGCCCCGGCGAGGCCGGCCAGCCGGACGCGGCTGGTGACGAGGACGGCGCAGCCGGACGAGCCGGGCAGCAGCGGCTCGACCTGGTCGAGGGTGGCGGCGTTGTCGAGGACGACGAGGACCCGCCGCCCGGCCAGCGCCGAGCGGTAGAGGGCGGAGCGCTCCCCGGTGTCCGGCGGGATCTCCTCGGCGGCCACGCCGAGGGCGCGCAGGAAGCCGGCGAGTACCGCGCCCGGGGCCGAGGGCGTCCGGTCGGCGCCGCGCAGGTCCGCGAAGAGCCGCCCGTCGGGGTAGCGCTCGGGCACCTGCCGGGCGACGTGCACGGCCAGCGTGGTCTTGCCGACCCCGCCCATGCCGTCCAGCGCGGAGACCACCACGGCCCGCCCGCCGGCGCCGGCGAGGCGGTCCACGAGCGTCTCGACCTCCTTGGTGCGGCCGGTGAAGTCGGCCAGACCGGAGGGCAGTTGGTCGGGCGGCTGCCAGGCGGCGGCGGGTTCGGCGCGGGTGGCGGTGGTGGCGGCGGGCAGCAGCGCCGGGTCCTCGCGCAGGATCCGCAGCTGCAGTGCGGCCGGGCCGTCCTCGCCCGGCGGCAGCCAGCGGCGGGCGTCCTCGTACACGGCGAGCGCCTCGGCCTTGCGGCCCGCCTGGTAGAGGGCGCGCATCAGGACGGCGGTCAGCCGGGGCCGGCCGGGGTGCTCCAGGGCCAGCGCGGCGGCCTCCGCCGTCAGGCCGGTGCGGTCGCCGATCTCCGCGTCCAGCTCCAGCTGCGCCTCCTTGGCGGAAAGTCGCTGTCCGACGAGGTGGGAGCGGACGGCCTCGGCGTGCGGCCCGGGCAGCCCGGCCAGCGGCTCGCCGACCCACAGCCGCTGCGCCGCCTGCAGCACCTCCCGGACCTCCTCCGGGGGCGCCTGCCGGTCGCGCAGCCGTCCGGCCTCGGCCAGCAGCGCCTCCCAGCGGGCCGAGTCCACCTCCGCCCCCGGCACAAGCAGCGCGTACCCGTCGCCGACCCGCACCAGCGGCATCCGCTCCGGATCCGGCCCCGTGTGCGGCTTGAACGCCACCCGCAGCCGGGAGACGGCCACCTGGACGGCCTTGCGCGGGTCGGCCGGCGCGGCCCCGCCCCACACCCCTTCCACCAGCACCGACGTCGCCACCGTCCGTCCGGCGGCGCTCAGCAGCACCGCCAGGACGGCCCGCTGCTGCGGTCGGCCCAGCTCGATCTCCCGCTCCCCGTACCAGGCCCGCAGTGGTCCCAGCAGTCCGAACCGCAGCCCGGAGTCCCCCATGTCAACCATGTCCCGTCCCCGAATGTCGCCGTGTGTCCGGATCACGCCACTTCCGTACGGACGGTGACGCCCCCACGATCCGGACACCTATGATCTGCCACAGATTGTGTACTGAAACTCATGGCTTCGGGGATGGGGACATGGGGCTCGACTTCCGTGTGTTGGGAGCGCTGCGCGCCTCGTGCGACGGCCACGAGATCGACCTGGGCCGGCCGCAGCAGCGCGCCGTCCTCGCCGCCCTGCTGCTCGCCCCCGGCCAACTCGTGCCCACGGAGCGACTGGTCGAGGGCCTGTGGGGCGAGGACGACAGCCGTTGGCCCAAGGATCCGACGGGTCAGATCGGCACCCACGTCCACCGGCTGCGCCGCGTCCTCGCTGCTCCGGGGCTGCTGGTCGCCACGGCCGGCGGCTACCGGCTGGAGGTGCAGCGCGCCGCCGTCGACCTGTTCCGCTACGAGGCCGGGGTGGGCGAGGCGGCCACGCTGCGCCACGACGACCCGGCGCGGGCCCGTGAACTGCTCGCTGGGGCGCTCGCGGTGTGGCGGGGGCGTGCGCTGGACGGTGTGCCCGGCGGCTTCGCCGAGCGCGCCCGGGAGCGGCTCGCCGCCGGGCGCCACGCGGCGGTGAAGGTGCTGCACGACCTCGACCTCGCGCTCGGCCGGCACGCCGAGGCGCTGGACGCGCTGGACGCGCTGGCCGCCGAGCACCCGCGCGACGAGGAGGTGCAGCGCCTGCACCTGCTGGCCCTGCACCGCTGCGGGCGGACGGCCGAGGCGCTGGCCGCCTTCGAGGCGCTGCGCGCACGGCTGGACCGGGAGCTGGGGCTCGAACCGGCGCCGGCGGTGGTGGACCTGCACGCCCGCATCCGGCGGGGGGACGCCTCGCTGGCGGCGCCGGCCGTCCCGGTGCCGCCGCGCCGGCCGCCCCGGCCCTGCCAGCTGCCGCCGGACATCCCCGACCTGGTGGGGCGCTCGGCGCAGCTGCGGCAGGCCGAGCGGGTGCTGCGGGAGCCGGGGGTCGGGGGCGTCGCACCGGTGCTGGGGCTGTCCGGTCCGGCCGGCAGCGGCACTTCGGCGCTCGCGGTGCATGTGGCGCATGCCGTTCAGGACGCCTTTCCGGACGGGCAGCTGTACGCGGCGGGAGGGGCGGCGGACCCGGGTGTCGCGCTGGCGGCGTTCCTGCGGGCGCTGGGGGAGCGGCCCCCGTGCGGGGCGACGGTCGAGGAGCTGTCCGCGCGCTACCGGTCCGCGCTGGACGGGCGGCGGGTGCTGGTCGTGCTCGACGGGGTCGGCGAGGTGGCGCCGCTGCTGCCGGCGGTGGCGGGCTGCGCGGCCGTCGTCGCGGGGGCGGAGCCGGGGGTCCTGCCGGGGGACGCGGTGCGGGTGGCGCTGGGGCCGCTGGAGCAGCACGATGCGCAGGAGCTGCTGGCCCGGATCGTCGGCGCCGACCGGATCTGCCGGGAGCCGGGCCCGGCGGCCGAGCTGGCCGAGATCTGCGGCTACCTGCCCGTCCTGCTGCGGACGGCGGCGACGCGGCTCGCGGCCCGGCCGCAGTGGTCGGTGGACGACCTGGTCAGGTGGCTCGCCGAGCGGGGGTGAGGGGTGGGCACGGGGGTACGGGCGCGCGCGTGCGGCCCCGGCCGGCGGAGAACCGCCGGCCGGGGCCACGATGTGCGAGGTCACGCCGGAGCGGGCGGTGCCCGTCAGTACAGGTCCGAGCTGCGGGTCTTGATCGTCGGCTGCCAGTTGGCGTTGTCGTTGGTGAACTCGACCCAGAGCCCGCCGAGCCCGGTGACCTTGAGCTGGGCGGTCTGGTTGGAGCTGGACTTGAAGGTGTTGCTGGACCAGCAGACGCCGTTGGCGCTGTTGTAGAGGACGAAGTTTCCGTCGCCCTGCATGATCGCCTTGTAGCCGCAGCCGTAGGCCCCCGGGGCCGACCACACCGGGTGGACCAGACTGGGGTCCTGGTAGGCCCGGTAGAGCACGAGGTTGCCGTCGTACTGCAGGATCAGCCGGGTGTCGCCGGCGTCCAGGTGCCAGCCCGGGAGGAGCATCCCGGGCTCCCTCATGGTCACGCTCTCCGCGTCGGCGGCCGCGGTGCCCGCCGTCGCCATCGTCCCGGCCAGGGCCAGTGCCCCGGTTGCCGCGGCCAGTGCGATGTGCCGCAGGGTCTTCGTTGCCTTCATCCCCGTGTGCCTTCCTCGTGCATGTTCGCGCCCGTGAATGTTCGGGGCGCCCCGTGCAACCGATCGTGGACGACGGCGGTAGACAAACGATGAACGCCCCCGTTGATCCGCCGTCCCGCCCACCGTGCCGGTCACGCCGTCCGTGCGAAACCGCCCACTGCACCCCGCGATGCTTCGGCGTCTCGACGATCTCCCGCGCATCGGGGACCGCACGCACCCGGCTCAGCTCACGGGCGGACGAGGCGGCAGCGCTCCGCCCGCTCGTTGGGCTCCAACGAGCGGGCGGGGAGGGGGTTCAGAGGAGGTGGTCGAACTCGCCGGCCTTGGCGCCGAGGATGAAGGCGCGGAGCTTGGCAGCGGTGGTGGTGATGGTGATGGAGGGGTCGTCGGACTCGCGGAGGTGGCGGGTGTCGTCGGCGCCGAGGGCCAGTTCAAGGCAGCTGCCGCCCTCGTTCGAGCCGCTGAACGATGACTTCTGCCAACGGAGGTCGGACATCGGACGCCTGCACGCCCTCGGCGGTGTTCACCCGTGGGGGTGGCGCCCGGTGAATGCCGTCGGCCGGGGCCCGCGCGGACCCTAACGTGGGCAGGGCCGAACGCCAGCCATCCCAGGGGAGGGGATCCGACGTGTCCGACGTCGCCGAATACCTGATGCTCTACGTGGAGAACGGCACCGTCGTGGCCCACGACGCCGACCTCCGCCCGCACGCCTTCACGCTGCCGCCCGGCGACCTGGGTGCCACCGTCGCCCGGGCCGACGCCACCGGCTGCACACAACTCCTGCTCACCGTCAGCGCCTCCACGGTCGTCTCCTGCCGCGAGGTCTGACCTGCGTCAACGGCCGGGCGTGTTCCGGCTCGCCACCGTACGTGTCTGATTGGCTACCCGTGAGCGAGGCGGCAGGCGCCTCCGACCCAAGGGAAGACCGCCATGACGACAGAGCGCACCAACCCGGCGGCCCGGCTCGGGTTCGAGCCCGGCCAGGTCGTCCAGGAGATCGGCTACGACGACGATGTCGACCAGGACCTTCGCGAGGGCATCGAGTCGGTCATCGGTCAGGACCTCGTCGACGAGGACTACGACGACGTGGCCGACGTCGTCCTGCTCTGGTTCCGCGAGGAGGACGGCGACCTCACCGACGCCCTGGTCGACGCCATCGGCCTCCTCGAAGACGGTGGCACGATCTGGCTGCTCACCCCGAAGTCCGGCCGGGACGGCTACATCGAGCCCAGCGACACCAGCGACGCCGCCCAGACCGCCGGCCTCTCCCCGACCAAGTCGGTCAGCGTCGCCAAGGACTGGTCCGGCACCCGCCTCGCCGCCCCCAAGCGCTGAGACCCCGGTGGCGCAGGAAGTCGGCCCATCCGACTTCCTGCGCCTCGCCGCCGCGCGGCTCGGCTCGGAGTCCCGCCGCCCGGCGGCGGGTCCTGGGGCGCTACTCCGCTGCCTGGGCGGCCGCCGCCTTCTCCAGGTCGTCGACGCTGCCGGACATGATCGTGCGGACGTGTTCGGTGATCCGCTGGAGCGGCCAGTCCCACCAGGCCAGGGCCAGGAGGCGGTCGACGTCCGCATCGCCGTAGCGGCGGCGGATGAGACGGGCCGGGTTGCCGCCCACGATGCCGTAGTCGGGGACGTCGTCGACGACGACGGAGCCGGAGGCGATGATCGCCCCGTGACCGATGCGGACGCCGGGCATCACCATGGCCCCGTGGCCGAACCAGACGTCGTTGCCCACCACCGTGTCGCCCCGTCCGGTCAGGCCGGTGATGAGGTCGAAGTGCTCGGCCCAGGAGCCGCCCATGATCGGGAACGGGAACGTCGAGGGGCCGTCCATGCGGTGGTTGGCGCCGTTCATGATGAACCGCACGCCCGTGCCCAGCGCGCAGAACTTCCCGATGACCAGCTTCTCCGGCCCGTAGTGGTACAGCACGTTGCGGGTCTCGAAGGCGGTCGGGTCATCGGGATCGTCGTAGTAGGAGAACGCTCCGACCTCGATCAGCGGCGAGGTGACCAGCGGCTTCAGCAGCACCACCCGCGGCTGCTCGGGCATCGGATGCACCAGGGTCGGGTCGGCGGGCACAGGTGACATCGCGAAGTGCTTCCCTTGGTAACGAGGAGATCTGACGGTTCGTCGAGCGAGTGCCCGACCCGGAGATTCTGCGGCACGGCCGGGGTCTTGCCGCAAGCCCCCCCACCGGGTCATATGGTGATCACGGCGAAGGGTGACGCCCTCCCCTCAGCCCACGCCATCCGCCGCACACTCATCGCCGACACCCCCCGCCGAAGCGGCGGCCCCGCCACACAGCTGTGCGCAGAAACGGCCCGGCCGACGTCCTGCGCACCGTCGGACGGGTCAGCAGGAGATGTTGCCGCCGCCGACGTCGGTGCCGAGGACGCCGACGAACTTCTTGTACAGGTTGATGCGGTCGTTGCGCTCGTCCGGGTTCTTGCCGTCGCACTCCAGCGCGCCGTTGATGCTGCGGATGGTCTCGCCGAAGCCCTTGTTGTTGACGATGGCGTCGTGCGGCGTCATCGACCCGGCGCCGCTCTGGGTGTCCCAGAACCAGAGGGCGGTCTTCCAGGAGACGGCGGAGTTCCGCTCGACCTGGTAGGGGTCGTGCAGCAGGTCGATGTGCAGGGCGTCGCCGGCGGCCTTGTAGTTGAAGTTCCAGCTGATCTGCAGCGGCCCGCGCCCGTAGTAGGCGGCCTGGCCGGCCGGACAGCCGTACGGCTGGGAGGCGTCGCAGTAGTGCGGGTAGTTGGCGGTGTTCTGCTCGACGACGTACTTCAGCCCGCCGGTCTCGTGGCTGACGTTGGCGAGGAACGCCGCCGCCTCGCGCTTGCGGGTGGCGTCGTTGCCGGTGGTGGTGAACTTCGGGTAGGCGCCGAGGGCGTCGACCAGGCCCTGGTAGGTGTAGAAGGCGTTCCGGCTCGGGAACATCTGGTTGAACTGGGACTCGCTGACCACGAACGAGCCGGCGGCGGTCGCCGGCGTGGCCTGCCCGGTCAGGGCGATGGTGCTCAGGACGGCGGCCGAGGCCACTGCGGACAGGGTGCGGGAGAGCTTCATCGTCACTACTCACTTGGAATCGGGGCGGGTTGCTTCGGGAGCGAAGCGCCGGGTCCATCGTGGTGGGCGCATTTCAGAGCAAGCGGTTCGTCGGCGCCCAAACCACTCGTTCAGGTCGTATCCGATCGAGGAGGTGAGAGGGATTCAGGCCATCTCCAGCTCGCCCGACACACCGACAGGGTGATCATCCGGTCGTCGTATACGCGGGATAGCCTCATCCGCGCACATCGGAGACACCGCGAGCGGGGGACGAACACATGGGCCAGGCCGACGACGAAGGCGACGAGCGGCTCGCGGCGGAGGGCGAGGTGGCGGTGGCCCGGCTGGCGATCGACTCCGGGGACCTGCCGCACGCCGCCGACCACCTGGCCGACGCGATCCTCGCCGACCCGCAGCTCCCCGAACTGCACGAGGCGCTGGCCGAGTTGTGCGCCGCTGCCGGAGGACCGGCCGCGGCCCGCGAGCTGTTCCCGCTGGACGGCCAGGTCTACCTGGGCACCGTCGCCTGCCGGGCCCACGTCGAGGCCGCCGCCGGGGACTGGGACACGGCCGTCGGCCTGCTCGCCTCCGCGATCCAGTACGAGCCCGCGAGACCCTGGGCGCACACCGCCTGGCTCGCCCGCGAGGACCTGCCCGCCCTCGTCGACCCGGACGCCGTCGCCCAGGCGGTGGCCCGGGCGACCGGTGGGCTGCCCGACCCGCTACCGGCCGAACTCGCCGCCGCCGTCGAACCGTTCGACGGCTTCGTGCAGGCCGTGGTGGCCCGCCACGGCGACCACGCGCTGCTCCTGGCGATGGCCTCCGGCCTCACCCGCCGCCTCGGCGCCACCGCCCGCGCCGTCGAACTCGCCGAACTGGCCCACCGCCTGGCCCCCGGCTACATGCCCTCCGTGATGCTCGGCAACGCCCTGCGCGCCCACGGCCGGCCCGAACGGGCGCTCGCCGTCTGGGAGGCCGAACTGGCCCGGGTCGAACCGGAGCGGGACAACACCAGCAGCTACCTCGCCGTCGACGTCGCCGAGCTGTACGGCACCCTCGGCCGCCCCGCCGACGGCCTGCCCTGGCTGGACCGCGTGCTCGCCACCGAACCCGACCACCCCAAGGCGGCCCCCGCCCGGTACGGCCTGCGCCACGCCGTCGACGGCGACCTCGCCCACCTGCTCGCCCTGGCCGACCACCACCGTGCCCACCCCGACCACGAGTACGCCCAGGACCTGCTGGAGCGGCTCAGCCACCGGGAGCCCTGGCTCGGCATGGTCTCCGGCGCCACCGAGGCGACCGTCAACGTGCTGCACCAGGTGCTCGCCGCCCCCGGCACCACCCGCGACAGCGAGATCGGGTGCAGCGCCTCCGCCGTCGAGCCGCCCAGCTCGCTGCTGGCCGTCCGCCTCGCGCTGCCGCTCGCCACCGTCGACTACCAGTCGGTCGCCGAGCCCGACCCCCGGCTTCCGCTGGTCGAACCCACCACCCGGATCTGGGCCTGGGACGGCACCGACCCGCGCCCGGCCGTCGCCCCGCCCGCGCCGGAGAGCGCCGAACTCGTCCGGTCCACCGCCGAGATCGTCTGGCCGACCGTCCCCGCCGCCTACGACCACGCCGTCCGGCTGGCCGGGCTGCCGCTGGACGACCTGCTCGGCACGCTCGTCCACCCGCCGATGCCTCGGGAGGACGAGCTCGGCCGGGCCCTGCTCGCCCACCAGCCCGAACTGTGGGTGCGGGCCGTCCAGGTCTTCGCCTGCCTCGGCATCGCGCACCACCGCACCGACCAGCCGTGGGAGGACTCCGACCGCCGCCGCGTGCTGGTCGACCTGCTGCTCGGGCCCGAGGACTGGGTGGTCGAGGCGGCCGGCTTCGCCCTCGTCGCGATCGGCTGGACGCACCCCGAGACCCGCGCCGACATCGCCGAGCGGCTCCGGCAGCGCCTGCACTACAGCGCCCGGGCGCGCCGCACCCGGGTGGTGACCGTCCTGCGGTCGCTGGCCGCGCTGGCGCTCGCCGCACCCTGGCTGCCCGAGGGCGACGCCGACCTGGCCCGGCGGCTGATCGAGGGGGTCAAGGCCCAGGAGACCCGGGAGGCCGCGGGGGCGGAGGAGGCCGAGGAGCGTGAAGAACCGGTCGAATCGACCGAGGCGCAGCCGGAACCCCGCCCCGGCTTCCTCCGCCGCCTCTTCGGGCGCCGCCCTGCGTCCTAGCCGACGCCCGGCAGCGGATCCTGGTCGACGTCGAAGCGTGCGACCCGCTCCGCCGGATCGCGGCACTCCGGGCCGAGCCGGAGGATCCGCGACTCCGGGTCGTGCAGCGGGCGGTGGCAGCGGCGGCAGGTGACACGGGGTCGGACGGCCTCGCGGGTGTCGGTGCCCGGGAGCGGCACGGGTCCGGCCGGGTCCGGGCTGCTGGTCGGGGCGCTGGTCATGGGGAGACGGTAGCCGGGCGGCCCGTGAAAAGATCCCCCCATGGCCACGGACCGCAGCAGCGCAGGAGACCCGGCGAGCACCCTCGCCCTGCTCTGGGGGCTGACCGCCGAGGAGAAGCCCGGGCGGCGCGGCCCGAAGCAGGCCCGGTCGACCGGCGAGATCGCCGCCGCGGCCATCGCCCTCGCCGACGCCGAGGGCGTGGAGGCCGTCACCATGCGCCGGGTGGCGCAGGAGCTGGGGCTGTCCCCGATGGCGCTGTACACCTACGTCCCCGGCAAGGCCGAACTGCTCGACCTGATGCTGGACACGGCCTACGCGGCGATGCCCCGCAGCACCCCCGCCGACGACGGCTGGCGGGCCAGGGTCACCGCCGTCGCCGACGACAACCGGGCGCTCTACCGCGCCCACCCCTGGGTCGCGGCCGTCTCCACCAGCCGCCCGCCGCTCGGCCCGGGCCTGATGGCCAAGTACGAGTACGAGCTGCGCGCCTTCGAGGGCACCGGCCTGCCCGACGTCGAGCTGGACGCCGCGCTCACCCACCTGCTCGGCTTCGTCCAGACCTGCGCCCGGATGGCCGCCGACGAGCGCGCCGCCCGGCAGGACAGCGCGATGACCGACGCGCAGTGGTGGGCCGCCAACGCCGACCTGCTCGCCAAGGTCTTCGACGCCGAGCGCTACCCGGTCGCCGCCCGGGTGGGCGCCGCCGCCGGCGAGGCGCACGGCGGCGCGTACGACCCGGACCACGCGTACGCCTTCGGCCTGGCCCGCGTCCTGGACGGCCTGGCGGCGCTGGTCACGCGCGGGCAGGGCTGATGGAGCCGGTCCCGTGCGGGCGCCGCTGACCACGCGCGGTCAGCGCGCGTCGTACTCCTCGCGGGCGGCGGTGACGGCGGGCACCCGCTGCTCGGACCAGTGCGCGAGGGCGGCGACCAGCTCGGCGGCCTCGCGGCCGAGCGGGGTGAGGCTGTAGTCGACCCGGGGCGGGATCACCGGGTGGGCCTCGCGGAGCACGAAGCCGTCGCGCTCCAGCGTCTGCAGGGTCTGCGCGAGCATCTTCTCGCTGACGCCGGAGACCCGGCGGCGCAGTTCGCTGAAGCGGTACCCGCGCTCGTGCAGCGCGCCGAGGACGAGCACACCCCAGCGGCTGGTGACGTGCTCCAGCACGCCCCGGGACGGACACATCCGGTCGAATACGTCGGCCGGCGGCAGCCCCCGCACCGGGACCGGAACCGCCGCGACCTCCTTCATCACCTTCATGCCGGCCCCGGACGCCTCGGGGCCCGACGCCCGGGGCCGGACGTTTCCGCAGGTCAGCACTGTCATGACCAAAATGCGGAAACGGAGATGACAGCCTGCCCTCCCGCCCGCTACCGTCACCTCGACACACGCGCGCGGAGGGCAGGCGGCCATGCCAGAGACAACCCAGCAGGACAGCGGCCGAGGCCTCTGGTACGGGTTCGCGGCCTACGGCATCTGGGGCCTCTTCCCGCTGTTCTGGCCACTGCTGGAGCCCGGCGCCGCCGACGACATCCTGGCCAACCGGATGGTCTGGTCCCTGGTCGCCGTGGTGCTGCTGCTGGTCGCCCAGCGGCACTGGGGCTGGATACGCCCGCTGCTGCGCCAGCCCCGCCGGGTCGCCATGCTGGCCGGCGCGGCCGTGGTGATCTCGATCAACTGGGGCGTCTACATCTGGGGCGTCAACGCCGGGCACGTGGTCGAGACCAGCCTCGGCTACTTCATCAACCCGCTGGTCACCATCGCCTTCGGCGTCCTGATGCTCAAGGAACGGCTGCGCGTGGCGCAGTGGACGGCGGTCGGCATCGGCGCGGCCGCCGTCGCGGTGCTGAGCGTCGCGTACGGGCGGCTGCCGTGGATCGCGCTCACCCTGGCGCTGTCCTTCGCCACGTACGGCCTGCTGAAGAAGAAGGTCGGGCTGAGCGGGCTGGAGAGCCTGGCGGCGGAGAGCGCCTTCATGTTCCCGTTCGCGCTCGGCTACCTGGTCTACCTGGAGGTCAGCGGGCGCGGCACCTTCGGGCACACGGTGGCCGGCTCGTACGGCTGGGGGCACTCCGGGCTGCTGATGATCAGCGGGGTGGTCACGGCGATCCCGCTGCTGTTCTTCGGCGCGGCGGCCGTGCGGGTGCCGCTGACCGTGCTCGGGCTGCTGCAGTACCTGGCGCCGGTGTTCCAGTTCCTGATCGGCGTGGCGGTGTTCCACGAGTCGATGCCGCCCGCCCGCTGGGCCGGGTTCGCCCTGGTCTGGGCGGCCCTCGTGGTGCTCACCTGGGACGCGCTGCGCCAGCTGCGGGCCGACCGCGCGGGGCGGGCCGCGGCCGTGCCGCAGCCCGCCCCCGCCGAGGCGGCGGTCAGGCGCTGATGTCCCGGCTGGCGAAGCGGGACCAGGCCGCCGCGCCGAACACGGCGACGTAGGCGGCCTGCAGGCCGAGGTCCTTCCACACGCCGTCCCAGTACATCGGCTGGCGCAGCAGGTCCGCGAAGCTGAGCCAGTAGTGGGTGAACAGGAACGGCCGGACGGCGTCCAGCTGCGGGAAGGCGTCCAGGATCTGCACGGTGATCACCAGCCCGACGGTCGCGGCCATCGCCGCGATGCCGCTGCCGGTGAGCGTGGAGACGAACAGCCCGATGGCCACCAGCCCGGCCAGCGAGGCCGCCACCACCCCGGCCACCAGGACCGCCCGCAACAGCGCGTCGCCGAAGCCGATGGTGTCCCCGGAGATCAGCGTCACCTCGCCGAGCGGGAACAGCGCGGCGCCGGTGGCCAGCGCCGCCGCCGCGACCGCCGCGGTGGCGGCCAGGCAGAACACCAGACCGGCGGTGAACTTGGCGGCCAGCAGCCTGGTCCGCCCGGCCGGCGCGACCAGCAGGTAGCGCAGCGTCCCGGTGGCCGCCTCGCCGGCGACCGAGTCCCCGGCGACCACGCCGACCGTCATCGGCAGGAACACCGGCAGCGCGACCGCGAGCGCGGTGAACACCAGGAACAGGCCGTTCTGGGTGGTCTGCGCGATGAAGTTCACGCCGCCGCCGCCCTCGTGCGGGCTGTCCGTGTTGAGCTTGACGACCACGCCGATCAGGATCGGCAGCACCGCCAGGATCCCCAGCAGCACCTTGGTGCGCATCCGGCGGAAGGTCAGGTGCAGCTCGTTGCGGAACAGTGCCAGGAACCCGGCCGCCGTCTGCGGCCGGCGCCCGATCCGGACGGGCGGTGCCGCGGCCCCAGCCGTCTCAGCCTGCGACATCGAAGCCCTCCCCGGTCAGCGCCACGAAGGCGTCCTCCAACGTGCCCCGCTCCAGCCCGAACCCGTGCACCCGCACGCCGGCCTCGACCAGCGCCGCGCACAGCTTCGGCAGCGCCTCCTCGGCCGACGTGCCGCCCGTCGTGCCGGCCGACGACCCGAGTGCGCCGAGCTCGCCGTCCACCCGCCCGTCGCCGGGCAGCAGCGAACCGACCTGGTGGGCCGCCAGCACCTCCACGGCCTGGGCGACGTCCGGTGTGCGGACCACCAGCCGGCCCTGCGCCCGGGCGGCCAGCTCGGCGACGGTGCCCTGCACCACCAGCCGGCCCCGGGACATCACCGCCGCGTGCGAGCAGACCTGCTCGATCTCGTCCAGCAGGTGCGAGGAGAGGAACACCGTGGTGCCCTCCGCCGCGACCTCCCGCACCAGCGCCCGGATCTCGCGCATGCCCTGCGGGTCCAGCCCGTTGGTGGGCTCGTCCAGCACCAGCAGCTCGCGCGGCTGCAGCAGCGCCGAGGCCAGACCGAGCCGCTGCTTCATGCCCAGCGAGTAGGCGCGGGCCTTCTTTCCCGCCGCCGCGCTCAGCCCGACCCGCTCCAGCGCCGTCTCGACGCGGTGGCGCCGGGTGCGGGGGTCGGCGGTCGGGTCGGCGGCGTCGAACCGGATCAGGTTGTCCCGCCCGGAGAGGAAGCCGTACAGCGCCGGGCCCTCGATCAGCGCGCCCACCCGGGGCAGCACGCCGGCGACGGACTGCGGCATCGGCTCGCCGAGGACGGTGGCCACGCCGGAGGTGGGGGAGATCAGGCCCATCAGCATCCGGATGGTGGTGGTCTTGCCGGAGCCGTTCGGGCCGAGGAAGCCGAAGACGGAGCCGCGCGGCACGCTCAGGTCCAGGCCGTCCACGGCGAGCTGGCCGCCCCGGAAGCGCTTGGTCAGGCCGCGGGTCCTGATCACGTCGTCGGTGCCGGAAACGACGGAGACAGGGGAGGTGGAGGAGGGGGAGGAGGTGGTGGAAGGCGCGGGGGCCGGGCGCTGCTCGGCGCCCGGACCCCCGGCCGACTCCGTAACGTCCCCCGTTACGGGAGCCTTGGTCATCCGTCAGTTCACCCCGGCGGCGTGCTGCAGCACCGGCAGGGTCACCGCGCCGGCGAAGACCCGTCCGTCGTCGGTGACCAGGACGTTCACCACCTTGGTGCTGATCAGCGTGCCGCCGCCGACCGGCTTGCCGAGCGACTTCAGCAGCGCCTGCGGGTTCAGCGCCTGGCCCCGGCCACCGTGCTTGCCGCTCTTCCCGCCGTCCTGCGGTGCGCTGACGGTGCCGGCGGGCAGCTGCGCCGAGACCACGGTCGTCCAGCCCTCGCCGATCACGTTCACGCCGCCGTGGTCCTGGCCGTCCGCGCCCTTGCCCGCCTGGCCCTTGCCCGGTGCGCCCTGGCCGGCCGCGTCCTGCCCCGCCGCGTCGTGCCGTCCCGCGGCGCCGTCCGCCTTCTGCTCCGTCACCTTGGCGCCCTTGGGCACGGTGAAGTCGAAGGTCTTGCCGGCCGGCTTGGCGAAGGACACGTCGGTGAAGTGCACGTCCAGGACGGTGGAACCGTCGACGCCCTTGACCACGACCGAGAGCGGCACTCCGTTGTCGGCGGCGACCGCGATCCGGACCTCGGCGACGGTCGAACCGGACTGGGTGGGCTTGACGCTCAGCTGGTACGCCTTCTGCCCGGCCACGTTGGCGGTGCCCGCCACGGTGACCGAGGTGGTGCCCGCGCTCGCGTCCAGGAACTGCCGGGCGGCCTCCTGCGGGGTCGTCGGTACCCCGGTCAGCGGAGCGCCCGGGTGCTTGCCGGTGTGCTGGGCGGCGGCCGCCGCCGGGCCGGTCAGGCGCACGGCGGTGTTGGTCGAGCTGTCCCAGGCCCAGGCCTGGTCGCCGTTGTGGACGACGGTGTAGCCGGCCATGTTCTCCAGCAGGTCCACCCGCTGGCGGTCCGGGCCGTCCACCGCGACCCGCAGGGTCTGGTCGCCGCCGAGCAGGCCGAGCAGCTTGGACTGCGGGTCCGCCGCCGAGGAGGCGCCGCCCTGGCCCCCGCCGCGGCCGGCCGCCGCGCCGAGCCCGCCGGCCGCGGCGCCGAGCAGCTGGCTGGGCAGGCCGAGGTCGGTGGAGACGGACACCGTGCCGGAGAGGCTCTGCGCGTCGGAGCCGAGCGCCTTGGCCACCACCTGCTCGGCCGTCAGGGTCGGAAGGTCGGGCGGGAAGTCGGCCGCCAGTGCGGGCACCAGCCCGATCCCGGTGGCGATCACCGCGGCCACCGCCAGCGGCACCCCGGCCCGTACCAGGGTGCGCCGGCGCGAACGGTACGGCACACCGCCGTCCACGTTGTCCCCCGCCGCCGTGTCAATGGTCATGGCGTCCTCAACTCCTCTGTGAACACGAGCGATTGGCTGTGCCCCTCCATTAGAGGCCGGCCGGCCGCCCCCGTCATCGCCCTGCAGGGCCAGTTCGGGGTAAACCTCCCGGGTACACCGACCCTGAGAAGGCCTCAGGGTTGACTCCTCCGAACGTACGACACCTGGCGTAGGGTCGCGCCATGGACGGAACCGCCATGGACGCAAGCACCCCCCCGACCGCTAACGCGATGCGGCGCGCCCTGCGCCGCGCCCGGGACGGCGTCGCCCTCGACGTGACCGAGGCCGCCGTCCTGCTCCAGGCCAGAGGCGAGGACCTGAGCGACCTCTGTGCCAGCGCCGCCCGGGTCCGCGACGCCGGGCTGGCGGCGGCCGGGCGGCCCGGTGTCATCACCTACTCCAAGAGCGTCTTCATCCCGCTCACCCGGCTCTGCCGAGACAAGTGCCACTACTGCACCTTCGTCACCGTCCCCGGCAAGCTGCGCCGGGCCGGCCACGGGATGTTCATGTCCCCCGACGAGGTGCTGGACGTCGCCCGGCGCGGCGCCGAACTCGGCTGCAAGGAAGCCCTGATCACCCTCGGCGACAAGCCGGAGGACCGCTGGCCCGAGGCCCGCGAGTGGCTCGACGCGCACGGCTACGACGACACCATCGCCTATGTGCGGGCGATGTCGATCCGGATCCTGGAGGAGACCGGCCTGCTCCCGCACCTCAACCCCGGGGTGCTGAGCTGGACGGACTTCCAGCGGCTCAAGCCCGTCTCCGCCTCGATGGGCATGATGCTGGAGACCACCGCCACCCGGCTGTGGAGCGAGCCCGGCGGCCCGCACTTCGGCTCGCCGGACAAGGAGCCGGCCGTCCGGCTGCGGGTGCTGGAGGACGCCGGGCGCAGCTCCGTCCCGTTCACCAGCGGCCTGCTGATCGGCATCGGCGAGACCTACCAGGAGCGCGCCGAGTCGCTGTTCGCGCTGCGCAAGGTCTCCCGGGCCTACCACGGCGTCCAGGAGCTGATCCTGCAGAACTTCCGTGCCAAGCCGGACACGGCGATGCGCGGCATGCCCGACGCCGAACTGGACGAGCTGGTCGCCACCGTGGCGGTGGCCCGGCACCTGATGGGCCCGGCCGCCTGCCTGCAGGCGCCGCCGAACCTGGTGGACGGCGAGTACGGGCGACTGATCGCGGCCGGGGTCGACGACTGGGGCGGCGTCTCCCCGCTGACCCCCGACCACGTCAACCCCGAGCGCCCGTGGCCGCAGATCGAGCGGCTCGCCGAGCGCTCCGCGGCGGCCGGCTTCGAGCTGCGCGAGCGCCTGGCCGTCTACCCCGAGTACGTGCGGCGCGGCGAGCCCTGGCTGGACCCGCGGGTGCTGCCGCACGTGCGCGCCCTGGCCGACCCGCAGACCGGGCTGGCGAACCCGGACGCGGTGGTCCGCGGCCTGCCCTGGCAGGAGCCCGAGGACCTGCCCGACGCGTACGGGCGGACCGACCTGCACGCCACCATCGACACCGAGGGGCGCACCGGCGACCGCCGGGCCGACTTCGAGGACGTCTACGGCGACTGGGAGGTGCTGCGCGAGCAG
This sequence comes from Kitasatospora sp. NPDC087314, assembly GCF_044744365.1. Lineage (NCBI taxonomy): Bacteria > Bacillati > Actinomycetota > Actinomycetes > Kitasatosporales > Streptomycetaceae > Kitasatospora > Kitasatospora sp. NPDC087314. The sequence goes on along the minus strand of NZ_JBIUYE010000015.1, from coordinate 78,131 downwards.
GTGCTCGCCGCCGGCGCGCCGGAGCGGCTGGCGGGCGACCTGCGCGAGGCCCTGGCGGTGGCCGCCGACGACCCGACGCGGCTGACCGACGACCAGGCGCTGGCGCTGTTCCACGCGGACGGCCCGGCCCTGGACGCGCTCTGCCGGATCGCCGACGACGTCCGCCGGGACGCCGTCGGGGAGGACGTCACCTACTGCGTCACCCGGAACATCAACTTCACCAACGTCTGCTACACCGGCTGCCGCTTCTGCGCCTTCGCCCAGCGCCGCACCGACGCTGACGCCTACACCCTGTCGCTGCAGCAGGTCGCCGACCGGGCCGCGCAGGCCTGGGAGGTGGGCGCCACCGAGGTCTGCATGCAGGGCGGAATCCACCCGGACCTGCCCGGCACCGCCTACTTCGACATCGCCCGCGCGGTGAAGGAGCGGGTGCCCGGCATCCACGTGCACGCCTTCTCCCCGATGGAGGTGGTCAACGGCGCGACCCGCACCGGCCTGTCCATCCGCGACTGGCTCCAGCGGGCCAAGGAGAACGGCCTGGACAGCATCCCGGGCACCGCCGCCGAGATCCTGGACGACGAGGTCCGCTGGGTGCTCACCAAGGGCAAGCTGCCGGCCGCCACCTGGGTCGAGGTGGTCACCACCGCGCACGAGCTGGGCATCCGCTCCTCGTCCACGATGATGTACGGGCACGTGGACACCCCGGCGCACTGGCTCGGGCACCTGCGGCTGCTCGCCGGGATCCAGCAGCGCACCGGTGGCTTCACCGAGTTCGTGACCCTGCCGTTCATCCACACCAACGCGCCGGTCTACCTGGCCGGTATCGCCCGGCCCGGCCCGACCGCCCGGGACAACCGCGCGGTGGTCGCGATGGCCCGGCTGCTGCTGCACCCGCACATCCCCAACATCCAGACCAGCTGGGTCAAGCTGGGCGCGGAGGGCGCCGCCGAGATGCTCCGCTCGGGCGCCAACGACCTGGGCGGCACGCTGATGGAGGAGACCATCTCGCGGATGGCCGGTTCGGCGTACGGGAGTTACAAGTCGGTGCGGGACCTCCAGGCGATCGCCGAGGCGGCGGGCCGCCCGCACCGCCAGCGCACCACCACCTACGGCGAGGTGCCGGCCGAGCGCCGGGCGGCGGCGCTGGCCTCGGACGGGCACCTGCCGGAGCTGCTGCCGGTCCTGGACTGATCCCGGCGGCGTGGCCGCCCGGGGCGCCGGACGGCGGGGTTGGCAACAGTTTGTTGAAATGCTGGTGTTCGAGGTGGACCGTCGATACGTTCGAACCTTCGAATACAGTGCCAGGGCGCGCGACCGGCCGAGCGTCGCGCGGCCCCCTACCCCGAGGAAAGGCGCCCCGTCGTGATGCCACTGTGGTCACGCGCCCAGCAGCAGGACTTCCGCAGCCGGGTGCGGGGCTGTCTGCTCGGCGGTGCCATCGGCGACGCGCTCGGCGCCGGCGTCGAGTTCGAGCCGCTGGAGAAGATCCGCGCCCAGCACGGCCCGCAGGGCGTCACCGGGTACGTCCCCGCGTACGGGCGCACCGGCGCCGTCACCGACGACACCCAGCTCACCCTGTTCACCGTCGACGGCCTGATACGCGCCCACATCCGGCGCGACACCGGCAGCTGGCACCCGCCCACCGACCTGCACCTGGCCTACCTGCGCTGGGCCGCCAGCCAGCGCGACTGGGGCCCCGACGAGCGCCGCCCCGACCTCGGCTGGCTCGGCCGCGAGGAGTGGCTGTACGCCCAGCGCGCCCCCGGCCAGGGCTGCCTGTCCGGCCTCTCCGGGGCCGAGGGCGAGCGTCTCGGCACCCTGGAGCGGCCCAAGAACCCGCACTCCAAGGCCTGCGGCACGGTGGTGCGGGCGGCGCCGTTCGGGCTGCTCACCACCTGGGAGCCGGGCCTGGTGTTCCAACTCGCGGTGGAGTGCGCGGTGCTCACCCACGGCCACCCCACCGGCTACCTCGCGGCCGGCGCGTTCGCGGTGATCGTCCACAGCGTGGCCCGCGGCGGCACCCTGGAGGAGGGCGTCCACCTCGCCCTGGCCCTGCTCTCCGAGCGGCCGGCGCACGAGGAGACCACCGCCGCGCTGCGGGCCGCGCTGGACGCCGTCCGGGCCGGCGAGCCGTCCGCCGACCGGGTCGAGGCGCTGGGGGAGGGCTGGGTCGCCGAGGAGGCGCTGGCGATCGGGGTCTACTGCGCACTCGTCGCGCACGACGTGCGCTCGGGCCTGCTGCTCGCGGTCAACCACTCCGGGGACAGCGACTCCACCGGCGCGATCTGCGGGAACCTGCTCGGGGTGCTGCACGGTGACACCGCGCTGCCGTCCGGGCTGGTGGCCGGGCTGGAGGGGCGCGGCGCGATCCTCGAACTGGCCGACGACTTCGTGCTGGAGCTGATGCACGGCACCGAACTGCACGACCCGCAGACCCCGGAGGGGCTGATCTGGTCCGGCCGGTACCCGGTGGTGCGCTGAACGAGAGCGGTGAGAACGACAGTTGCCCGTAGCGTCGGCCGCTGCCGGAGAGGGCGACGGCCACCGCTACGGGCAACCGGACCGAGCACGGAGTCGGATCGGGGTCCCGCGGCCTTGATGAGGGGCCGGGCCGGGGCCTGATGGGGGGCCGGATCAGGGGCCGCCGAACGCCCCCGCGGCCGTGGCGCTCGCGAACGCGTTCCAGGCTTCGGCGGAGAAATGGAGCTGCGGTCCCTGAGGGTCCTTCGAGTCCCGTACCGCCACCGCCCCGGCGGCCGGCCTGGCGATCTCCACACAAGCGCCGTTGCCGCCGCTGTGGCTGCTCTTGCGCCAGCGGGTTCCGTGCTCGGAGGTGGTGCTCATCAGTGGTATCCCTCTTCAATCTCAGCTATCAGTGTCCGGCTCTCCGCCACGCCGAGCGCCGCCGCCCTCAGGTAGTCGTACAGACCGGTATAGCGGCGCACGTCCGCGTCCTTCTCCAGGTAGAGATCGCTCGTCACCCCTTCGAAGTAGACAACCGTGGAATCGGCTGACTCGGGGAACTCCAGCAGGGAGAATGTCCCGGTCATACCGGGGTGGGCACCGGCCGAGAACGGGATCACCTGGATGGTGATGTTCGGCCGCTGGCTCAGCTCCATCATGTGCTTCAGCTGTTGGGCCATCACCTCGCGGCTGCCGACCTCGCGGCGCAGCACCGCCTCGTCTATGACGGTCCACAGGCTGCCCAGCTGGTTCTCGCCCTGGATGCGGTCCTGGCGCTTCATCCGGACCTGCACCCGGCGCTGCACGGCGAGCGCGTCGGTGTCCGGCTGGGTGCCCTCGACGACGGCCTGCGCGTACTGCTCGGTCTGCAGCAGGCCCGGGACGAACGAGGACTCGTACGCGCGGATCGAGGAGGCCTCGGCCTCCAGCCCGATGTAGACGCTGTACGGGGTCGGCATGTCGTTGAAGTCGTGCCACCAGCCGCGCTGGCGCGACTCCTTGGCCATCTCCATGAGGCTGGCGCGCAGCTGCTCGTCGTTCACGAGGTAGACGTCGCAGAGGTCGCGCACGTCGCGCTGGCTGATGCTGCGGCGGCCGTTCTCCAGTCGGCTGATCTTCGACTGGGAGACCATCAGCCGGCCGGCCACCTCCTCCGCGGTCATCCCGAGGCCTTCGCGGAGCTTGCGCAGCTCCGAGCCGAGGCGCCGGCGGCGCACGGTGGGATTGATGTTGGCGGACACGTCGACCTCCGGCCGGACCTCTGGTGATCGTTGGAACGGCAGCCCTCGGAACACTTCGGACATTGGGACCAACCCCCCTGACTTGGAGCAGCATGTCATCTTGGGCCAGGTCGGCGTCAGGGATTCACAGGAGCGCAGTAGAACAGATCGTCGGAAAAGCACTTCTGTGAGACGCCGAAGGTCCCCAGGTGGTAATGCGGCTCAGCGGCTCGTACCGGTACGTGCTGTGAGTGTGCTCCCCGGCGGTGCAGGTGCCGGTGGCACATGCGAGGACAGGGTCCGCCGGGCTCCCCGGGAGGGCCTCGGCGGGTCCTCGGGGACGGCAGAGGGGCGGTCGCCGGGCGACTTCCGTCGCGGGGCGACCGCCCCTCCGTGCTTCTGGTGGTGCGGGTGGTGCATGTCGTGCCGGGTGGTGCGTTGGTGGTGCGTCGGGTCGCTCAGCGCCGTCGGGCGGCGTGAGCGAGGTGGCGCGCGCCGTCGGGCGTGTCGCCAGGCGTGCCGTGCAGGCCGTGCGCGTCGTGCCGGCCGTGCGTGCCGTACGGCGGTCGGTACGGGGTTCGGGACGGCGTTCCGTGCGCCGGGGCGGCCCCGGTCAGCGGACGCCGACCCGTGAGGCGGTGACCCGCCCGGAACCCCGGCCCGCCGCACGGGCGCCGGAGCGGCCGGCGCCGGCGGTGCCGGTCGCGGACCCCTGGGGCGAACGGTTCTGCTGCGCCGGCAGGCCGTTCTGCACGTCCATCACGGCGTGCGCGACCATCCCGCCCAGCGGGTCGTACCGGATCAGGTCGCGCAACCGCGACCGTGAGGACCGGCCCTCGTTGCCCGGGTACAGGTGCTTGCCCAGGCCCACCGAGTGGGCCAGGGCCGCCAGTGCCGCCGTCCGCGGGTCCGGCGGCACGCCGGTGCGGATGGCGGTGTCCAGCCGCTGTTTGATCGCGGCGTTGGTGCAGTCGTCCGACGCCTGGTAGCGGGTCGTCGGCAGCACCCCGCACACCTGGCCCGGCACGGCCGTGACCATGCCGCAGCGCTCCAGGTGCGCCAGGTAGGTCTGCCGCAGCCCCAGGCGGGGCCCGCCGATCCAGTGCGCCGCGCGGACCGGACTGCCGCGTCGGCGCAGCAGTTCCAGTGCGTGGTCCAGAGTCGGGTCGCCGGTCGGCCGTGCGAGCACGACAGCGATCCGGTCTCCCTCCGGTACGATCCGTCCGGCCAGGGACAGCTCGACGAGCTGCGCCCCGGCGAGTCCGAGGTCGAGGGTCTGCGGCTGCGCCGTGGTACCCGTGGTCGGGTCCAAAGCGAGCAGCAAGAGTTCCTCGGGAACAGTTCTGCGGCTCTTGCCCATCCAAGCCTCCCCGCGTGGATGAGAGACAGGGTGACGCCTCTCACACGGGCTTGTCGAGTACGCCTCCGAATCGTGACCTTGCGGTGAAGGCGGGGAACCAGGGGCGGTGGGCCGGGCGTCTGACCGGTGAACGGGCCGCAGCGCGGCCGTACGACGGCAATAAGCGCCGGTCGGGCGGGGTGTGCGCGGCCGGATCGGCCGTCGGTGGCGGAGACTGTACAGGTACACGGGGCGGGGCGTCGGCTTCCCGAAATCGGGTCTGCCGGTGCCCCGCCGGGCGTTGAGGAGGCTGGGATACGTGGGCGAGTCCCCCGACAGGGTGCTGAGGGACGGCGAGCGGGCGCAGGAGCGCGAACGCGAACGGACCGGGACGGCCGCCGGTGCCGGTGCGGACCCCGACGGCACCGCGGGCCCGGAGGCCGACGCCGCCCCCGGCGACGCGCCGGAGAAGGGGGCCAGGCGCGGCTCGACCGTACAGCTCCGTGTCCGGGATGTGGACAGCAAGACCACGATGCTGCGGCTGCCGGTGGACAGTGCGACCACCGCGCTGCGGCTGCCCGAGGAGCTGACGAAGCCCGCCGCTGCCGGGAATTCCGAGGGTGAAGGGGAGGTCGCGGAGACCGCGGAGGCTTCCGCCGCCGCGGACGCGGTGCCCGAGCGGCCCGTCGGCGCCGACCCGCGTCTCGCCATGCGGACGGCCGCGGAGGGCGCGGCAGCCGCGGGGAAGGGTGCGGCGGGGAGCACGGCGGCGGCCGGTGGGAAGACCGCGGCCGAGGGCGACACGCCGGGGGCGTCCGCGCCCGCCGAGGGCGACGCACACGAGGCGGGTGTGCCCGAGTCCGACGAGCCCGAGTCCGACGAGCCCGGGGCGGATGTGCCGGAGGCTGACGCGCTCGGGACTGACGCACCGAAGACTGACGCGCCGAAGGAGGCCGCGACCGAGTCCGCCGCCCCCGTCGCCCCCGCCGGGTCCGCCGGGCCGGCTGAGGCGGATTCGCCCGCCGAGGACCCCGCGCCGGTGAAGCCGGTGAAGTCGGTCGGGTCCGAGAAGCTGGAGAAGCTCAGGCCGCTGCGCGCCCCCGCCGCTCCCGCGGCCGGTACCGTTCCCGAGCCCCCGGCGCCGAGCCCGGTGCCCGAGCCGTCCCCCGTCCCGGATCCGGTGCCCGAGCCGCACCCGGCGCCCAAGCCCGTCCCCGAACCCGAGCCGCAGCCGGGCCCGGAGCCGCTGCCGAAGCCGGCCCCCGTGCCCGAGCCCGGCCCCGCCCCGGCCCCCGAGCCGCTGCCCACCCCCGACCCGCGGCCGGTGCCGCCCGTCCCGCCGCTGCCGAAGCCCGAGCCGCTGCCCGCCCCGGAGCCGCTGACCTCGCCGGAGAACACCTCCGAGGCGATGGAGGTCCTGGCGACCCTCAACGCCCGCCCGGTCTCGCCGCTGCGCCGCGCGCTCAAGCGGGTCACCATCTGGACGGTCTTCCTGGCCGTGGTGCTCGGCGCGGCGGTGGTGGCCCAGCTGCTGCGCCCGCTGCCGGACGCCAAGGTGCGGCTGACCGCCGCGAGCGGCTTCAGCTTCGGCGGTGACCAGCTCGACCTCGCCTGGCCGGCCAAGGGCCAGTCCGCCGCCGAGGTGGTCGGCGTGGGCAGCCTGGGCAGCTCCGGCCCGGAGACGCCGGCCTCGATCGCCAGCGTCACCAAGGTGATGAACGCCTACCTGATCCTGCAGAAGTTCCCGCTGAAGAAGGGGGAGAGCGGCCCGAAGATCACCGTCGACAAGCAGGCCGCGCAGGAGTCCGGCAACGTCGACGAGTCGAAGGTGCCGCTCACCGAGGGCCAGGTGCTCACCGAGTACCAGGCGCTGGAGATGCTGATGCTGCCGTCGGCCAACAACGTGGCCCGGCTGCTCGCCCGCTTCCACTCCGGCTCCGAGGAGGCGTTCGTCAAGCTGATGAACGAGACCGCGACCAAGTTCGGGATGGGCAACACCACGTACGCGGACCCGGCCGGCTTCAACGCGGACACCAAGAGCACCGCCAAGGACCAGCTGAAGCTGGCCGAGCAGGTCATGCAGGACGAGATCTTCCGCCAGATCGTCTCCACCCCGGACACCACCCTCGGCACCCAGAAGGTCTTCAACACCAACACCCTGATCAACCCGAAGGCCGGGATCATCGGGGTCAAGACCGGCTCCAGCACTCCGGCCGGCGGCTGCCTGATGTGGGCCGCCTACAAGGAGATCGGCGGTGTGAAGCGGCTGATCCTGGGTGTCACCCTGGGGCAGCAGGCCACCTCCTCGGCCCCCGCCGACGGCATCCTCCCGACGGTGCTGAAGGTCAGCGGCAAGCAGATCCAGGCCGCGCAGAACGGCCTGACCGGCCAGACCCTCGCCAAGCAGGGCGACGTCGTCGGCTCCGTCGAGGACGGTCTCGGCGGCAAGGTCCCGGTCGTCGCGACCAAGGACCTCGTGGTGGCCGGCTTCCCCGGCGTCACCGGCACGCTCAGCCTGGACGCGGCGAAGCTCGGCCACACCGCGAAGGCCGGCCAGGAGGTCGGCACGCTGTGGGTGGGCGAGGGCGAGGACCGGACGGCGGTCCCGGTGGCCCTCCAGTCCGACCTGAACCCGCCGTCCATCCAGTCCCGGCTGACCCGCACGCTCTGAACCCGCGACGACGGAGGGGGAGCCGGTTCGCCCGGCTCCCCCTCCGTCGTTCTCCGGGCCCGTCCGTCGCCGTTCTCCGGGCCCCCGCGTCAGTTGTCGCGGTCGAGCAGCGCGACCGTGAGCCCGCCGAGCGGCGTCACCTGGTCGGGCGTCCCGTACCGCGTGCGGAGCGCCTGCGCCTGCTCCTCCGGCACGGCGGTCAGCGGGTCCTCGATGTCCCCGAGGACCAGCAGCCAGATCCGTTCCCCCTGCCCCAGACAGGACTCCGGCTGAGGGCACGGCGCCGGTGACAGGTCCTCCGCGTCATCGGCACTCCGCGCGACGAAGACCGGGTACGGGCGGACGTCCGCCGGCAGGTAGTAGCTGACGCCCGGCCACACCATCGCCCAGGCCTGGTTGCCCAGCGGGGCCGCCATCCCGTCCCCGGACCGGTAGCCGGCCGCGATCACCCCGGCCGCCGCCCGGAACGGCTCCTCCGAGCCGTTGTGCGAGCCCACGTAGCGCACCGCGGGCTGCTCCGGCAGCGCCGCCACGGCCGGGACGGCGAGCAGCCCCAGCGCCAGCAGTCCCGCTGCCGCCCGGGCCCGTCCCGAGGCCCGGAAACGTTTCGCCCAGGCCGCCGCCACGCCGTACACCGCGCCGACCCCGCCCCCGGCCAGCACCGCCCACGCGGGCACCGTGAACAGCAGGTACCGCTCTATGAAGTACGAGGTGCCGCCCTGCGACACCACCCACACGCCCACCACCGGCAGCTCCGCGAGCAGCAGCGCCTGCCAGGCCTGCACCCGCCGACCCGGCAGCAGCAGCGCCGGCAGCGCCAGCAGGGCGAAGGCGTGGAAGGCCTGATCCGAGCCGAACAGGTGCTCGCCGAAGTGCCTCAGGTCCCAGAGGGACGGCGTATCGATCCAGCCCAGCTGTCGGTCCGACTGCCGGCTGCCCAGCAGCACCACCGGCAGCACCGGCAGTGCCGCCACCCCCACCGCCACCGGGTACTGCCACAGCAGCCGCCGCTCCACCGCCCCGCGCGTGCGCCACAGGTGCAGCAGCACCAGCGGGACCTGCCCGGCCACCGTGCTGAACGAGATCAGGTGCCCGGCGCCGGCCACCGCCATCGCCGCGCAGTACGGCGCCCACCGCCGCCACGTCGGCCGCTCCAGCGCCCGCAGCAGGAACCAGGTGGCCGCCGCGATCGCGCAGGTCACCAGCGCGTACGCGCGCGCCTCCTGCGCGTACCGGGACACCTCCGGCGGCACCGCGAACAGCAGCCCCGCGCCGACCGCCGCCACCCGGTTGCCGAACAGCCGCTCGGCGGTCAGCGCCACGAACGCGGCCGCCCCCGCCATCGCCAGCACGGACGGTATTCGCAGCGCCACCACGGAGTCGCCGAACACCGCGGTCCAGCCGTGCATCAGCAGGTAGTACGCGCCGTTGCTGGCGTCTATGTGCTGCAGCAGGCTCAGCAGGTCGCCCAGCGACCGGGTGGCCGCCGTCCAGGTCGCCATCTCGTCCCGCCACAGCTCCGGCGTCCCCAGCCGGTACCCGCCCACCGCCAGCATCACCACCGCGGGCCACACCCACACCTGCCCCAGCAGTCGCACCACCGGGTGCCCAGCAGGTCTCATCGGGTCCTTCGTCTCCTTCGCACGGCGGGACAGGGCGGGTCGAACACTTCCCGGCAGGCTACTGGACCTCCCCTGACCCCCCGTCGGCACCCGCACCCCGGACCGCCACCCTCGCCCCCTCCGAGCGTCCGCCGGGGTCCCGGGTGCTCCTGGCCGGAACGGTCCAGGACCTCTTTCGGCCAGCTGAGGACCCTTCCGCTGCCGCTGAGCTGCGACGAAGCTGGTGATCGCCGCCAGGGAGCACCGCTCCGGGAGGCACCGGAGAGCGCGTCACCGCGGGACGCGACAGCCGGATCCCACCGCCACGTCGCAGCAGTAGAGGACGCCGCCATGCTCCGCACCGTCACCGCCAGGGCCATCGCGGTCGCCGCCCTCGCCGTCGCCGGCCAGGCCACGGCCGCCGCGCAGGCCGCCCCCGCCCGGTCGGCCGCCGCCGCGGCCGCTCGCGACATGATCCGGGGCTGACGGCCCCACCGCCTTCGCCCCGGTCGTACCGGGCCCCCGCCGACCGGCTGCTCCTGCAGGGCAGCCGTCCCGCCGGGTCCACTCCCGCGGGCAGGCCGATCCGAGCGCCGCGCCCCGGCACCGCCGACGGACGCGCGCTGCGGCTCGCAACGACGCGTCGAAGCGTCACCGAGCCGGCCGTTCCCGCAGGGCGGCCGACCGGAAGTCCGTGCCTCGCGCACGTCGCCCAGCACCGTCGGGCCCCGAGTTCCTCGCAGCCGGGCCCAGCCGCCAACCCCGTCCACCCGTTCCGGAGGTCCGCCATGTCCGTCAACCGTTCGAAGCTCACCAACGTCGCCCTGGCCGGGGCCCTCGCCCTCGGCGCGGTCGTCTCCACCGTCTCGCTGACCGCACCGGCGCAGGCCGTCGGAACCTCCTCGGTCAACGGCCAGATCAGCCGCGACGAGATCATCGCCCGGGCCCAGAACTGGGTCGACCAGGCGGTGCCGTACAGCCAGCAGCTGTGGCACAGCGACAGCAACGGCTCCTACCGGCAGGACTGCTCGGGTCTGGTCTCGATGGCCTGGCACCTCGGCTCCAGCCGGGTCACCTCCACCCTTGACGACGTGTCCACCCAGCTCGGCAGCCTCGACGACCTCCAGCCGGGCGACATGATCGACAACATCACCACGCACGTCGTGCTGTTCGCCGGCTGGACCGACGGCAGCCACAACACCGCCGTGGTCTACGAGGAGCCGCGGCCCGGCCTGACCGCCCGCAAGATCAACTACTCGCGCAGCTCCCTGATCAGCGGCGGCTTCAAGCCCTTCCGCTACGACAAGACCATCGACAGCGCCCCGCTGCCGCCGAAGCAGGCGGCCGTGGGCTGGGGCGCCCAGGTCGCGGTGAACGGCGGCGGCAACGTCTTCCACACCACCCGGTCCTCCAACGGGACCTGGACCGCCTTCGGGAACGTGGAGAGCGTCGCGGGCGACATCGGCGGCGTCCAGTCCATCGCGGACGCCGGTATCAACGGCGACACCCACCTGCTCGCCGTCGGTGGCGACGGGAACATCTACCACACCATCCGTCACGCCGGCGGCAGCTGGGACCGCTTCAGCGACATCGGCCCGCAGACCAACCGGCTGGGCAACGTCACCAAGGTCTCCGCGGTCTCGATCGGTGGCGACCTGCACGTCGTCGCCGTCGCCGACGGCAAGCTCTTCCACACCGCCCGGCTCGCGAACGGCACCTGGCTGCGGTTCGGCGAGATCACCCCGGCGGGCGGCGCCGTGACCAGCGCCTCGGCCGCGAGCGTCAACGGTGAACTCCAGGTCGTGGCGGTCTCGGGCGGCACGGTCTACCACACCATCCGCGCCGCCAGCGGTTCCTGGTCGGGCTGGGGCAACGTGTACGACGCCGCCGGGAACGTCGGTCCCGCTCAGGACGTGGCGGTCGCCGGCACCGGTGCCGACGCGCAGATCGTCGTGGTGAACGACAACGGCCAGCAGTTCCACGGCGCCCGCTACGGCAACGGCTCGTGGCAGTCGTTCAACGAGCTCGCCCCCGTGATCGGCTCGTTCACCGCCAACCGGGTCAGCGCCGCCAACGTCGACGGCGAGTTCCAGGCCGTCTTCATCACCAACGACGACCGGATCATGCACACCATCCGCGACGGCTCCGGCAGCTGGGACCCGGCGGCCCCGATCCAGCTGAACGGCGTGAGCGGCAACCACTACGCCGTCTCCATCGGCGGCACCTACAACTGACCGCCCCGGCCCGCCGGCCCGCCGCCCTGCCGCGGTGGGCCGGCCCTGTGCCGCCGCTCCCCCCTCCTGCCTCCCACCTCCGGCTCCGCCCGGCGTGAGCCGTACCCCGTCCGAGAAGAGGTCTCGATGTCCCGCGCCTCCCGTCGACCCCGCGCAGCCGCCCTCACGATCACCGCCCTGGCCGCCCTGAGCCTGTCCACGGTGGCCGCCGGGTCCGCCCAGGCGGCCTCGGTGGCCACCTGGGACCGGGTGGCGCAGTGCGAGAGCAGCGGCAACTGGAGCTACTACAACGCCGGCCGGCCGTACTACGGAGGCCTGCAGATCATGAAGAACACCTGGGAGGCGTACGGCGGTACCCAGTACGCACCGCTGCCCCACCAGGCCACCAAGCAGCAGCAGATCCTGACGGCGGAGCGGATCCTGGCCGGCCAGGGCGCCGGCGCCTGGCCGTCGTGCAACGCCGGCCTGAGCACCGACCACGCCGACCCGTACCCGTCGCCGACCGCGCCGGTGAGCAAGGCCGGCGACCTCTTCCACGCGACGCGCCTGGTGGACGGGAACTGGACGTCCTTCAGCCCGCTGAACGGCTACGCCGGCTCGGCCTTCTTCAACGGCTCGCAGGATGCGATCACGGCGACGCCGGACGGGTCGACCCAGACGCTGGCCACCGGCGCCGACGGCAACCTCTACCACACGGCGCGCTACCCGAACGGGACCTGGACGGGCTGGGCTCCGCTGGACGGCTACGCCGGCTCGGCGCGGTTCGCGGCCCAGGCCGAGGCGATCGCAGGCATGCCGAACGGCGACGCCCAGCTCATGGCGATCGGCAAGGACGGGAAGATCTACCACAACGCCCGCTACGCCGCGGGCACCTGGCAGGGCTGGGTGCCGGTCGGCGACTGGGGCGCGCAGAAGATCGCGGCCGCAGGGCTGCCGGACGGCAGCCTGCAGGTGCTGATCACCGGCTACGACGGCAACGTCTACCACAACGTCCGTTCCGCGAGTGGCGCCTGGCAGGGGTGGAACGCCGTGGCGGGCTTCGGTGCGCCGACCTTCCAGGCGAAGGACGTCGCGATCGCCGGCATGCCGAACGGCGACACGCAACTGCTGGCGACCGGCAGTGACGGGAAGCTCTACCACAGCGCCCGGTTCGCGAGCGGCTCCTGGCAGGACTGGAACGTGGTGGACGGCTACGGCGGCGCGGCGGGCTTCCAGACCGGGAGCTTCGCGATCACCGGCATGCCGAACGGTGACGCGCAGCTCATAGCGGTGGGCAACGATGGCATGGTGTACCACAACGCCCGTTATGCCTCCGGAAGTTGGCAGGGATGGTGGAACACCTCCTTCGGCGGGCAGAAGGTCGCCATCGCCGGCATGAAGGACGGCGGCGCCCAGATGGTCGTCTCCCGCAGCTGACCGCGGCCTCCGTCGGCCGCACTCGCGGTGAACGGCGAGTGCGGCGCGACCGCTGCCCGCACGGACCGATCCCGAGCCGCCCGGCGTCTCGGGGTCGGGCCGCCCGCCCATGGACGAGCTCGCCGCGTTACCGCCCACCGGCTGACCGGCCCGGATCGGCCGGCCTCGCAACCTCAGCGCCCGCCAGATCCCCGATCCGGTACTCTGTGGATCGAGCGTCCAGGCGGGCGTCTCGGTACGCCCAACGGGCGAACGCAGACCTCCCCGCCGTCCCGATGCTCGCCGCCTTGTCGGCAGCCTTGCGCCCGGCTCGCTCACGCGGGTTCCGTGCGGGGTTTCGGACAAGCCCCGCCTCAGTAGCTCAGGGGATAGAGCACGGCTCTCCTAAAGCCGGTGTCGCAGGTTCGAATCCTGCCTGGGGCACAGAGAACCCGCAGGTCAGGGGCCCCTCGCCGGAGTCGGCGAGGGGCCCCTGCGGCTTCCGGCACGGATTCGGCGGGGGTCGGGCCGCCGTGGGCAGGTCGGCGTGCTCCGGTGCGGCCGGCCGGGCAGGGGCAGCCGCCCGTGCACGAGCCGACGACCCGCCGCCGGGCGGATCACCTGCCCGTCCCCGGTGGCCGGTGGCACCCTCGTCGGCGCCGACGGCATCGGCCGGGTCTCTGCGGCGGCGGCCGAGGCGACGAGCCCGGCGTCGGATGTTCACTGACCGGCACCGCGCAGCGACCGCCACTGCCTCGCGGCAGGGCGCGAGGCGCCTGGGGTCGGTCTCCCGGCTGGGTGTCATCGGCCCCGGGTATCCCAACCGCCGTGCCTCGATGCGGTGTTCACGCCGAAGACGGCCTGCGGGGTCGAGCGGCGCAGGCCGGGGCCGACGGTCGGTGATCCCCGTAGTGGATCAGGCCGGCCCGGCACGGTGCGCCCGGCCGCGTGCCTCGTCCGGCGAGGTTCCGGCGGCGCGGCGGGCTTCGTCACCCCGGCCGACAAGGCCGGCCCGATGGCGGGCGCGCTCCCGTCGGCCTCGCCGGTCGTAGGTCGCGCCCACCGGTCCCCGCCCTCCTCGACCCCGCCGGGCCGGGCCGAGCCGGGCGGGCGACACGGCGCTCGAAGGCCGCTTCCGTGGCTGCCGGCGCGGCGGCGGCCTGGTCGTGGACGGGGTCGACCCGTCTCGTCGCGTCGGCGGCGCCGGGCGTCCTGCCGCCAAAGGGATGGGCCCGCGTCAGATAATCACACTAATGGCCCCAGTGTTCGTCAACTAGCCTTTTTTTCACGTGACTTGATGGAGCTGAGGCCCGGTCCGGGGGGCGATGTGACGGGTCGATGCACCCCGTTTGGCCCTCTTTCGATATGCCCGAAATGACACCGATTGGGGCGGTAAGTACGTTCAATCTCGGGTCGGCTGCTCAGTCGACACATCACCTGAAATGTAGGAGAAGTTCCATGAAGATCAACCGCGTTGCCGCCACCGCCGCCGCCGTCGGAGTCGCGGCCCTGGCCGTGACCGGCGTGACGTACGCGTCGGCTGCCTCCGAGCCGATGGCCCCGCAGGCTTCCGTGCGGCAGGTGGCTGCCGCTCCCCAGGTGGCTGCCGCTCCCGCCCAGCTCCCCGCCGGTGGTGGGCAGCAGGTCGCTGCTCCGGCCGAGCTGCCCGCCGACGGCGGCGCCGCCGGCGGGAAGGGCAACGAGGGGCGCAACGAGGGACGCAACGAGGGGCACGGCGAGAAGCGCCACGAGGAGGGCCGCATCCACATCAACGAGCGGACCTACTCCGCGCACTCGGGCGGCTGCATCACCGTGGTCAGCGGCCTGGGTGCCAAGACCCTGAACATCCGCAACGACAGCCACAAGACCGTCGAGGTGTTCCGCGGTGCGGTCTGCGACAACGGCGCCCCCATCGCCACCGTCGGGCCGCGCAGCACCAGCGACGGCGTGAAGGTCCACCACACCAAGGGCATCCGGGTCAAGGACGGTGTCGTGGGCAGCTTCCGCGTGGTCGAGCACTACCGCTGAGTCGACTGGCCAGCTGCGTCGACTGAATGACGTGGAGCCCCGAGGGGTCAGCTCGGGGCTCCAGTCCGGCCCCCGCCACCGGGCGGGGCGCCCTCCCGACCAGTATCCGATAGATCCAACACGATGCGCAGACGCTGCCAGGGCTCCGGTCACCGGGCCCTGGTAGGTCTTTTCCCGGCCGGCCCGCAGCTCGCGCTCCCCGGAGCGGCTGCGGGCCCGATGCGTGCGATCCGCCGCAGGGCCGGTGCGGGAGCGGTCCGCCGGGGGCCGAAGGAGTGAGGATATGTCAGATGATCACCCTTAAGGGCTAGTCGGACCGTCAACCTGCCCACGGTTCACCTATCGTGGTCATTCGCCACCCCTCCGAGTCCGACGGCACGCGGGTGTGGCGGGTACCCCGTTCGGCTCTTTGAAGCCAATCATTCGATATGTCTGCCATGGAAGTCGCGGGGGCGGTCAGTACGTTCAGTCGTGCGCCGGCTGCCCGGTCGGCCTCTCCGAGACGGGAGAAGTTGCATGACGATGACCTGCTCCGCGGCGGTCACCGCGGCCATCGCGGCGGCCGCGGCCCTGGCCGCGACCGGCATCACCTACGCCTCGGCGGCGGCCTCCCGGCCGATGGCTCAACCGGCTTCGGCACAGCAGCCGGACGCTTTGGTCGAGGCGCTCTCCGACGGCATCCTCGGATGGGATGACAAGGGCGACGGGTACGAGAGCAGGGGTGACGGGGGCCGAAGGTTCCCCGAGCAGGGCAGGGTCCGCATCAACGAGAGGTCGTACTCCGCCTACCCGGGCGACTGCATCACCGTGATCAGCGGCCTGGGCGCCAAGAGCCTGAACATCCGCAACGACAGCCGCCGCACCGTCGAGCTCTACCCCGGTGCGGTCTGTGACAGCGGCGCCCCCATCGCCACCGTCGGGCCGGGCGGGTCCAGCGACGGCGTGATCCCGCCGCCCATCGAGGGCATCTCGGTGCTCCACGGCGTGGTGGGCAGCTTCCGGGTGGTCGGCCCCCTCAAGGGTCTTGCGCGGCCGCCGAGATAGCCGGACCGCCGACGCTCCGACGCAGTCGGACGCCCGGCCATCACGTCGAGCCTGCACGCCCGCTCGCCGGATCGTGCAACACCCCTGAGTGCGGAAGCCCCATCTCCGCCACGAGGATCTGCTGGATCTCGTCGTCGGCGAGGGTGCGCGTGACGGTGGTGCCGTCCGCGCGGGTCACGGTCAGCTCCTCGCCGCTGAGCGACCGGTGCGCGTCGGGGCTGGTGCGCTGGACCTGGATGCGGCTGCGGAAGGGGGAGTTGGGGGAGGTGGCGATGTACCAGTTCGCCACGGTGATGTCGGAGTGCTCGGCCGGTTCGGTGGTGAAGGCGTACTGGGAGGCCCAGCCGTCGGGGCCGTGCGCTTGCAGGGTCCAGGTCTCCAGTCGCCCGGCCCGGTCGTCGCCGGTGCGCAGCAGGCGGTGGCCGCGGTTGTCGGCCCAGTGCTCCGCGTCGGGGGTGAGCGGGATGGGCCGGGTGAGCGCGCCGATCGCGCCGAAGCCGACGTCGGCGAGGTAGGGGGCGGGACGGCCGGGCACGTCCACCAGGAGGGCCATGTGCGTGCGGGGGCGGGTCGCGGGATCGCCGGTGCCCAGGACGACCCGGCCGGTCAGGTAGCGCAGCGTCAGGCCGGTCGCCCGCAGGGCGGCGGCCAGCAGGAGGTTCTGCTCGTAGCAGTAGCCGCCCCGGCGGTCCTCGACGAGCTTCTTCTGGAGGTCGTCGAGGGCCAGGGACGGCACGATGCCGCGCACCGGGTCGAGGTTCTCGAACGGGATCGACATGACATGGGCCCGGTGCACGCTGCACAGCGTCTCGAGGTCGGCACCGACCGGTCCCGGATGCCCGATGCGCGCGAGATACGCGTCGAGGCGGAATCCGGGGGCGTCGGTCTGCTGTGTGTGGGCCTTCATCCGTCCACTCTTCTCCGGTGTCAAGCGGCTCGGCCGCTGCCTGGTCGGTCCGGTGCGTCGCGGGCCGTGTGCCACCGCTGGTAGGCGGCCGAGATCCGGCCCACCGGCCCCGGCCGTGGGGACGCCGCCTGCGCGGGCGGGTCCGTGGACGGGGCGGCCGGGCCGGAGGTCGAATGGTTCAGCCCAGGGTGAAGCGCGTGCGCGGGGCGACCGGGCGGGCGCCGGCCTCGGCCAGGTCGGCGAGCAGGGTCTCGGTCTCCCGGGCGGTGCGCAGCACGGCCGGGTCGAGGTCGACGACGACGAGTTCGCGCCGGTCCTCGCCCGCCTCGGCGAGCAGGCGTCCGTCCGGGGCCCACACCGCGCTGCCGCCACAGGTGTGCCAACCGCCGGTGTGGCCGATGTGGTTGGCGAGCACCGTGTAGAGGGTGTTGTCGAGCGCGCGGGCCGGGAACCAGGTGCGGGACTCGTGGTGGCCGTGGCCCGTGCTGAACAGCGCGCCGACCAGGTAGGCGTGGCAGCCGTCGAGTGCGGCGGCGCGGGCGTGCTCGGGGAAACCCGAGTCGTAGCAGATACCGAGGCCGAGCCGCCAGCCGTCCAGCTCCAGGGTGCAACCGGCCGTCCCGGGGCGGTAGTAGGCGCGTTCGGTCTTGAACAGGTACTGCTTGTCGTAGCGGGTGACGAGGCCGCCGTCCGGGCCGAGGACGAGGGCGGAGACGCGCAGGTCGTCGCCGTCCTGGACGGCGGCGCCGACGATCGCGGCGGTGCCGGTCTCGCGGCAGGCCTCGGCGATCGGTGCCAGGCGCGGATCGCCGGGCTGGACGGCGCACTTGAGCGGGTCGGTGCGGATCAGCTCGGGCTCGTAGCCGGAGAGGAACTTCTCGGCGAACAGCACCAGGCGGGCGTCGGCCTCGGCGGCCTCACGGATCAACTCTGCGGCCTGGGCGGCGTTGGCGGCCACGTCGCCGGCCACGGCCTGGGCCTGGACGGTGGCGATCCGCAGCGGGCGCTCGGGGTAACGGGCAGCGGCGGGAACCGTGGTGAGAGGCATGGCCGTCACGCTATCGGACGGCTCCCGGCGGCCGCGGAGGACCTCAGTGGACGGCCTCGTCCGGGTGGTCGGTGGCGGTGTCGCCCAGCGGATCGGTGCCGCGCGACGACCGGACGGACGGCACGGTGATCCGCTGAACCCTGGGCCTGGTGCGCCAGTTGACCCGCCGTACGTCACGGGCCAGCGCGCCCGGCCGCCAGAGTTCGACGACGGCGGTGACGGCGCCCAGCACCATCCCGGCGGCCAGCCAGCCGGCGAGCACGTCGCTCGGCCAGTGGACCCCGAGGGCGATCCGGGTCCAACCGATGGTCAGCACCGTCGCCGTGGCCACCGCGCAGGCGGCGATCCGGCCGCGTCGGTGGACCCGGTACCAGACCAGGCCGACCAGCACCGCGCAGGTGATCGCCGAGGCCATGGCGTGCCCGGAGGGGAAGGCCGGGCCGCCGGCGTGCGAGACCGGGTCGGTGAAGGAGGGGCGCTGGCGGCCGATGGCCAGCTTCAGCGCCCACAGAGCGCCCCAGCCGACCAGGGTCTGGGCGGCCACCCAGCCGGCCAGCACCCGGGCGCCGATCAGCCAGAGCCAGACGGCCGCGATGCCGAGCAGTGTACGCATCGTGACCGTGCCGCCGATGTCGGAGAGCGTCTGCACCGAGGCGGTCCAGATCCGGTGCTGCCGGGCGAAGGTGTGCAGTTCGCCGATCCAGCTCTGGTCGAGCTGTTCCAGCGGGCGCCAGTGCCGGGTCACCAGTGCGGCCAGGAGGCCGAACAGCGCGGCACAGACCACCGCGAGCGCCGAATCCCGCAGAAGGCGGCGGTGACGCGCAGTGATGGAGGGCGAGCTGTTGGTCAGGTGCATGGCTGACACCTTCCCAGTGTCCCGGGTCGATCGGGAGCTGGAGTGATAGCGATTCGGCATCGTTTGTGGGGAGAACCTGCGTGCGCCGGGGCACGGGCGCGGGCGGGCGCCGGGGGCGCGCGGGAACGCGCGCGTTCGTTCGCGGGTTCATCCAGTACGACGGCGGACGCGTGTGCGGCAAGTGAAGGAAGCGCTCCGAAGTGGTCGGGGAATTGGCACTGAAAGTGCTCGACTGATCACCCAGTGTCCATATCCGGAGTGAAAACCGGCAGGATACTGCATATCCGGGAAGAATCTGAGTGACTTGGGAATGTTGTCCGGATTCTGTTCGTTGGATCGTTACGTGTGAGCCCCGAGGGGCCCGCACTTCTTGCCCTCTCGGGGGGCAGGCAGGCAGACCTCGGCAATTCCAGCAAAGGGAGCAAGCATGGCCACCCGTGCCGTCGTTCGCGACAGGGCCGACCGGACTCGCGCGGCCCGCCCGACCAACTTCGAGGCCGACCGTGACCTGGTCGGCATGTACCTCGACGAGATCGCCAGGACACCCCTGCTCGATGCCGCCGAGGAGGTCGAGCTCTCGCTGCGGATCGAGGCCGGCGTGTACGCCCAGCACCTGCTGGCGGAGGGCGAGTTCCCCGACGGTGTCACCCGCGAGGAACTGGAGGCGATAGCCGAGGACGCCGAGCGCGCCAAGGACGTCTTCATCCGCTCCAACCTCCGGCTCGTGGTGGCGGTCGCCCGCCGGTACCCGCGCAGTGGCCTCCCGCTCCTGGACCTCATCCAGGAGGGCAACGCGGGCCTGGTGCGCGCCGTCGAGAAGTTCGACTACGCCAAGGGTTTCAAGTTCTCCACCTATGCCACCTGGTGGATCCGGCAGGCGATCACCCGGTCGATCGCCGACCAGTCCCGCACCATCCGGCTGCCCGTGCACCTGGTCGAGGAGCTGGGGCGGATCCGGCGGGTGCAGCGGGAGAAGTCCAAGGAGCTGGGCCGCGAGGCCGAGCCGGCCGAGATCGCGGCCGAGTTGGACACCACCGAGGCCCGGATCAAGGACGTGCTGGACTGGGCCCGGGATCCGGTCAGCCTCAACATGGCGGTCGACGACGAGGGCGAGACCCAGTTCGGCGACCTGGTCGAGGACACCGGGGCGACGTCCCCCGAGGACGCCGTGATGGTCATGCTCCGCCGTGAGGAGCTGGACGACCTGATCGGGCGGCTGGACGACCGTACGGCCTCGATCATCCGCTCCCGCTACGGGATGGAGGACGGCCGCGAGCGCACCCTCACCGAGGTGGGCAAGCAGCACGGCCTCACCCGCGAGCGGATCCGCCAGATCGAGAAGCACGCGCTGGCCGAGCTGAAGAAGATCGCCGACCACGCGGGCTTCGAGGCCGCCTGAGAGGGGAGTGCCTGCGGGCCTGCGAGGCGCTCCGGACGGCCGCTCGTGAGGTGGCGTCACGGCCGGCCGCTTGAGGCCGTCACCCGGGCCCTGATGCGGAGCGCTCCGCACCGGGGCTCGTGGTGCGCCACGGGGCTCATAGGCTGGAGGGGGGACAGGACGATCCGGGCGAACAGCGGAGTGAGCAGGGTGAGCGAGCAGGGACAGGGCCGGGAGCGGCCGCAGGCGCGGCAGCAGGAACAGCAGCAGGGGCAGGAGGAGCAGCCGGCGGCGCCGAAGGCCCGGCTGGTCTTCCGGGACCCGCTGGACCAGCAGTCCCGGGACGACACCGACACCGGCTGGGGCGAGCGCCCCGGAGCGGGGGAGGGCGGTGGGCGGGGGCTGGACTGGTACCTGAGCCAGCGCCCGCCGCACCACGGGGACTGAACGGAAACGTGCTCAGCGCTGCGGCGTGAGCAGCGCGTCGCGGATCTCGGTGAGTAGTTGGACCTCCTTGGCCTCGGCCTCCGCCGCCTCTTCGAGGGCGCTCTTCCTTCTGGCGGCCAGCTTGTTCATGGGCACGATCAGGACGAAGTAGACGACGGCCGCGGTGATCAGGAACTGCAGGGCGGCACTGAGCACCGATCCCCACAGGATGAGGATTCCGGACGTGACCTCGCCGGTGGCGCTCACCTCGCAGGGCCCCTTGAGGCAGGAACTGTAGGACGCCAGGTCCTTCGTCCCGAAGACACCGACGATCGGGTTGATCACGCCCTTGACGAAGGCGTTGACGATGGTGGTGAAGGCCGCGCCGATGACGACCGCGACGGCGAGTTCGACGACGTTTCCACGCAGCAGGAATTCCTTGAAGCCTTTCATGCCGCCGTGAACGACGAAGTCGTTTCCTGGTCACGGGTGATCTTCGATTGAGCCGGATTGACAACCCGTCCGGCCCATCGCGCCGCCCGAGGGCGGCGGCAGTCCGGCCCGCGCGGGCCCGACCGCGAGCGCTGCGGCCACCGCGAGCAGCACCAGCACGGGCACCCCGGCCCGCCGCCGTACGGCGTGCCGCCAGCGGTGCCACCCGCCGGCCCCGCGCCGGATCGGAGGGAAGCGCGGCACCTCCCGCCGGGGCGGCACGGTGGGGGCGGGCAGCGGGACGGAGAGGCTCATGGACGTCATGGTCACCACCGGGGTCGTCGGGGACCGCCCCTTCCGGGCCGGTCGGTCTCTGGTGACCCACACGATGCGTGCCCCGCGCCGTCCCGGAAAGCCCTTATCCGCAGCCTGTGGACAACCCGGCCCTGTGGACAACTTCGTACACCCGCACGAGGGACTCCGGCCCGCCCAGGATGACGAAAAGGCCCGCCGCCCCGCGAAGTGCGGGGCCGACGGGCCTTGTCGATGCTCTTTACCTGCCGCCCGGGCCGGGCCGAATGCCGCCCGCCGCGCCCGGCGACGAGGTCAGCTCGCGGCCGGAGCCGGGCTCGAAGCGGTCGAGGAGCCGGAGGAGCTCGAAGAAGTGGAGGGCGACGACGCCGGGGTCGAGCCCGACGACGACGCGGAGCTGCCGGAGGTGCCGGCGCCCACCGTGCTGCTGGAGGACGAGCGGCTGTCGGTCCGGTAGAAGCCGGAGCCCTTGAACACGACGCCCACGGCCGAGAAGACCTTGCGGAGCCGTCCCTGGCAGTCGGGGCACGTGGTCAGCGCCTCGTCGGTGAACTTCTGCACCGCCTCCAGGCCGTTGCCGCACTCGGTGCACTGGTACTGGTACGTGGGCACTTGTCTTCCTCCTGGCACTCTCGCCTGATGAGTGCTAACGATGGTCAATGATGCGGCATTCCGCTGAATCAGTCCAGCGACTCCGATGTGAGATGAGCCGGGGCTGAGCCGGGGGCTGCTCTCCGGCCCACCCGGGCACCACCGTCGTCGCGTGCCCGCTCAGCCCTTGGCCGCGCCCACCAGCTGCGGCGCCGCGGCGCGCTCCGGCGAGGCCGTGACCGCAGCGTTCGCCTGCCCCGGTGCGGTCAGCAGGTGCCGCAGCGAGACCAGCGCGGCCAGGCCCAGGCCCGCGCCCGCCAGCGGCACCAGGAACCCGACGGACGGCCCGTGGCCGTCGATCAGCCGCCCGGCCGCCATCGAGCCGACCGCCAGGCCGAGGCCGATGGCGCCGGTCAGCCAGGTGAAGGCCTCGGTCTTGGCGCCGTCCGCGACGAGCGTCTCGACCAGGGTGTAGCCGCTGATCAGGGTCGGCGCGATGGCCAGGCCGCAGACCAGCCCGGCGACGGTGAGCGCGATCAGGTTGGGCATCGCCCACAGCGTCGAGCAGCCCAGCACCAGCAGGGTGTAGCTCATGATCATCCGCTGCTGCACGGCCCGCCGCCAGGCGATCACGCCGTACAGCACGCCGGCCACCATCGAGCCGCCCGCGAAGATCCCGTACACGGTGCCGCCGGCGCCGTGCTGCCCGACCGAGTCGGCGAAGGCGTACACCGAGACCTGCAGGCCGCCGAACACGGCGCCGACGCCGAGGAACGTCCCGGCCAGCAGCCGGACGCCGGGCGAGGCGAGCGCGGAGGCGCGCTTGGCGCCGGGGCGGTGGGCCTGGCGGGCGGGCGCGGTGTTCCGCTGGGCGGCGAAGGCCAGCCCGCCGACGACGGTCAGCGCGGCCTCGACGATCAGCCCGGTCGAGGGGCTGACGGTGGTCGCGATGGCGGCGGTCAGGATCGGGCCGATCACGAAGGTGAACTCGTCCGTGACGGACTCGAAGGCGAACGCGGTGCTCACCTTGGCCGTGGACGAGCCGGAGGCGCCGTCCGCGGTGAACTTGGCGATCCAGCGGGCCCGGACCATCGCGCCGATCTGCGGAACGCTCGCACCGGCCGGGACGGCGGCCAGGAACAGGCTCCAGGCCGGTGCGTGGCCGAGTGCCAGCGCGATCAGCGCGCCGACCGAGAGCGCGTGCACGATCACGGCCGGCACCAGCACCGCGGCCTGGCCGTAACGGTCGGCCAGCCGCCCGGTCTGCGGGCCGATCAGGGCCTGGGCGACGGCCGCCACGGCCGCGACCGTGCTGGCCGTGCCGTAGGAACCGTGGGTCTCCTTGACGAGCAGCAGGATGCCGGTGCTGAGCATCGCGTAGGGCAGCCGCGCGAGGAACGCCGGCGCCAGGAACGTCCAGACGCCGGGTGTGCGCAGCAGCGTGCCGTAGCCGACGCGCGCGGGCGCGGTGGCGGTGCTGTCGGTGGTGGCACCGGCGTCGGTGGCGGTGGTGTCGGCGGTGTC
Organism: Kitasatospora sp. NPDC087314; assembly: GCF_044744365.1. Classification (NCBI taxonomy): domain Bacteria; kingdom Bacillati; phylum Actinomycetota; class Actinomycetes; order Kitasatosporales; family Streptomycetaceae; genus Kitasatospora; species Kitasatospora sp. NPDC087314. Next base: position 54,662 of record NZ_JBIUYE010000015.1, on the reverse strand, counting down.
ACGCGGGGTCGCGCTGTCCGCGGGGTTGTCGACCGTTCGGCGGGCCGTCACGGTCGGTCCTTCCTGCTGCCTGGTAGCGCGGCAGGGCATGGGGTGGCCCCGACGGCGCCGAGAGTCGTCCTCTCGCGCGTCGACCGGGGTAGATACCGGGTCGGCCCGGCGTGGTGGCCGGGGTCCGGACCGCGGCCGCCGAGCGGTCGCGCCAACTCTGCGTCAGGCAGATGCAGATGCTGGGTGTGATCAAACCATCATACATATACGCGCGTAGATTGTCGCGCTCTCCCCGAGATTACAGCGCACCTCCGCCCTTGTCCTGCCCATCGAAGGTGAACAGCAGATGAGGCCTTTCGGCGCCGACGGGGCGAGCCTCCCGGCGCCGGACGGCGGGACCTCCCGGCGCCGCCGGGCCTCACCGCCCGTGCAGCCACCCCGCGAGCTTGCCGCCCTTGTCCACGGCCCGCAGTCGCCGCTCGGCCGCCTCGCCGACCTCGTCCGTGGTGACCACCAGCAGCTCGTCCCCGCCGCGCAGCACCGTCGCCTTGTCCGGCACGAAGGAGCTGCCCTCCCGCACCACCAGGGTGACCGCGGCCCCCTTGGGCAGTCGCAGCTCGCCGACCTCCACGCCGGACATCCGCGAGCCCGGGGCGAGCGTGACCGACAGCAGGTGCCCGTGCAGCTTCTCCAGCGGGGCGGACTCGATGTCCAGGTCCTGGCCCATCGCGCCCTCGCCGATCCGCAGCTGCTTGGCCACCCACGGCAGGGTCGGGCCCTGGATCAGGGTGAAGACGACGACCAGGATGAAGACGATGTTGAAGACGTCCTGGGCCTTCGGCGCGCCCGACACCAGCGGGATGGTGGCCAGCACGATGGGGACCGCCCCGCGCAGCCCGGCCCAGCTGAGCAGTGCCTGCTCCCGGCCCGGCACCTTGAACGGGGTCAGGGTGAACACCACGGACAGCGGCCGGGCCAGGAAGACCAGCACGCCGCCGATCACCAGCGCGGGCACCACGGCGTCGCCCATCGTCTCGGGCGAGCAGAGCAGGCCGAGCAGGACGAACATGCCGATCTGCCCGATCCACGCCAGGCCGTCGGCGAAGCCCCGGACGGCCGGGCCGTGCGGCAGCTTGGAGTTCCCGAGGATCACCGCGCAGATGTAGACGGCGAGGAAGCCGGAGCCGTGCAGCAGCGCGCCGCCCGCGTAGGCGAGCACGGTCAGCGCCATCACGGCGATCGGGTAGAGGCCGGAGGAGGGCAGCGCGACGTGCTTGATCCCGTACGCGCCGAGCTTGCCGACCGCGAAGCCGATCGCCGCGCCGATCGCCAGCTCGGCGACGATCGTGCCGACCAGGGCGTACCAGGAGTCCAGCTCGCCGGTGGTGGCGAAGGCGACGACCAGGATGACCACGGGCGCGTCGTTGAAGCCGGACTCGGCCTCCAGTAGGCCGGTGAGCCGGTGCGGCAGCGGGACCATGCGCAGGACGGAGAAGACGGCGGCGGCGTCGGTCGAGGAGACGATCGCGCCGAGCAGCATCGAGGTCCGCCAGTCCAGGCCGACCAGCCAGTGCGCGCCGGCCGCCGTGACGAACACGCTGACCCCGACGCCGACGGTGGCGAGCACGGTGGCGGCCGGCATCACCGGTCTGACCTCGCGCCAGCTGGTCTTGAGGCCGCCCTCGGCGAGGATCACCACGAGCGCCGCGTAGCCGAGGACCTGGGTCAGCTCGGCGTTGTTGAAGTTGACGCCGATGCCGTTCTGGCCGAGCGCGACGCCGATTCCGAGGTAGATCAGCAGGCTGGGTAGTCCTGATCGGGTGGAGATCCGCACGGCGACCACCGCGACCAGCAGGATCACGGAGAACTCGAGGAGCAGCTGGTTCAGGTGGTCGATGTTCACGCAGTGGCACCTCGGGCAGGCAGGGGCGGGCGGGGTGTCTGGTGGTGCTGGAGAGGGCGACCCGTTAAGAAGGCGTCAATGCTCCCCTTGCGGATCGTTACTCAGTCTAACATTTTGCCATATCTTTAGCTTCCTTGTCCTCCCAGGCCCCCACCGCCCCGTCCGGGCCTCCTTGTTGACCTCCCCCGAACCCACGGTGACCGTCCCCCGTGCACGGCGCTCGGCCGACTCGGCCTAATGTGGTGCCCTGCCACGGCCCCCGGCCCTGGACACGCCCGCCCGCCCCGAAGTCAGGACCGCAAGGACCCAGATGCCCCGCTCGAAGAAGTTCCGGCGCGCCCGTCTGATCGTGATCATGCTGGTCGTGCTGCTGGTGGCCGGCGTCGGCTACGGCGGCTACCGCGGGGTCACCGCGGTCCGCGCGTCCTTCCCGGAGGTCGACGGCAGCGTCAAGGTGGCGGGCATGAGCGCGCCGGTCGACGTCAAGCGGGACGCCAACGGCATCCCCCAGCTCTACGCCGACACCTCCGAGGACCTCTTCCGCGCCCAGGGCTACGTCCAGGCGCAGGACCGCTTCTGGGAGATGGATGTCCGGCGGCACATCACCGCCGGCCGGCTGGCCGAGATGTTCGGCGACGGCCAGGTCGACACCGACGCCTTCATCCGCACCATGGGCTGGCGCCAGGTGGCGCAGAAGGAGTGGGACACCAAGCTGTCGCCCGAGTCCAAGAAGAACCTCCAGGCCTACGCGGACGGCGTGAACGCCTGGCTCGCCGAGCACCCCGGCGGCGAGAAGGCCTCGCTGGAGTACGCCCTGCTCGGCACCGTCAACGGCGACTACAAGCCCGAGCAGTGGAGCCCGGTCGACTCGGTGGCCTGGCTCAAGGCGATGGCCTGGAACCTCTCCGGGAACCTCCAGGAGGAGATCGACCGCTCGCTGCTGGCCCAGGACTTCGGCCCGGACAAGATCGCCGAGCTGTACCCCGAGTACCCGTACGCCCGCAACGGCACGATCGTGAAGACCGGCACGGTGGCCGGCGACACCTACCGCCCCGCCGACGGCTCCCCCCAGTCGGGCACCGGCACCGCCACCACCCAGGGCGCGGCCACCACCAAGGCGCTGCTGCAGGGCCTCACCGACCGGGTCGACGGCCTGCCGCAGATGCTCGGCCGCCCGGGCCAGGGCATCGGCTCCAACTCCTGGGTGGTCGCCGGCACCCACACCACCACCGGCAAGCCGCTGCTGGCCAACGACCCGCACCTCGGCCCCGGCCTGCCCTCGGTCTGGTACCAGATGGGCCTGCACTGCCGCACCACCTCGCCGGCCTGCCAGTACGACGTCTCCGGCTTCACCTTCGCGGGCATGCCCGGCGTGATAATCGGCCACAACAAGGACGTCGCCTGGGGCTTCACCAACCTCGGCGCCGACGTCACCGACCTCTACCTGGAGAAGGTCACCAGTCCGGACACCTACCAGGTCGACGGCAAGGACGTGAAGTTCGACCTCCGCAAGGAGATCATCAAGGTCGCCGGCGGCGAGGACCGCACCATCACCGTCCGCACCACCCAGACCGGCGCCCCGCTCATCTCCGACCAGAGCACCGAGCAGCAGAACGTCGGCAAGTACGCCCCGAACGGCACTGCCGCCCCCGACCGCGGCACCGGCGGCTACGGCGTCGCCCTGCAGTGGACCGCGCTCAGCCCCGGCAAGACCATGGACGCGGTGTTCGAGCTGGACCGGGCCCGCAACTGGGACGACTTCCGCAACGCCGCCAAGGACTTCGCCGTCCCCGCGCAGAACCTGGTCTACGCCGACGCCAAGCACATCGGCTACCAGGCCCCCGGCGACATCCCGATCCGCAGCAAGGGCGACGGCACCTACCCGGCTCCGGGCTGGGACTCCTCCTACCAGTGGAAGGGCTCGATCCCCTTCAGCGCCCTGCCGTACAGCCTGGACCCGAGCGTGGGCTACATCGTCACCGCCAACCAGGCCGTGGTGGACCCGAGCTACAAGTACCCGCTCACCAAGGACTGGGAGTACGGCACCCGGGCCAAGGAGATCACCGACCAGATCGAGGGCCTGCTCAAGAACAACGGCAAGATCTCGCCGGACGACATGCAGACCATGCAGTTGGACAACACCAACATCATGGCCAAGACGCTCGTCCCGCTGCTGCTCCAGCAGCAGATCGACGACCCGTACGTGCGCGAGGCCCAGGACCTGCTGAAGGACTGGAACTACCACCAGGACGCCGACTCGGCCGCCGCCGCCTACTACAACGGCGTCTGGCGCCAGCTGCTCAACCTCGCCTTCGGCCAGAAGTTCCCGGCCGACCTGCGGGCCAAGAACAGCTGCCTGCTGGTCCGCCAGCAGGACGACCCGACCAAGCCGGACAGCTCCAGCAGGATCGTCACCGAGTGCGGCACCCGCGACCCGGGCAAGGCCCAGCCGGACGGCGGCGACCGCTGGACCGAGGTGGTGCGCCAGCAGCTGGACAAGCCCGACAGCACCTGGTGGACGTACATCGACTCCGACCACAAGGAGCAGAAGGGCCTGAACAACCTGCTCAAGGAGGCGATGAAGAACGCCCGGCAGGACCTCACCTCGCTGCTCAGCAAGGACGTCTCCACCTGGAGCTGGGGCCGCCTGCACACGCTGACCCTGCGCGAGCAGACCCTCGGCACGGACGACTCCTCGATCGCCTCCGGCCTGGTCCACCGGCTGCTCAACCGCGGCCCGTACCGGCTCTCCGGCGGCTCGGCGGCCGTCGACGCGGCCGGCTGGAACGCGGCGGCCGGCTACCAGGTGGACTGGATCCCGTCGATGCGGATGGTGGTCGACCTGAGCGACCTCGACTCCTCGCGCTGGATCAACGTCGGCGGCGCCTCCGGCCACGCCTTCCACGACAACTACAACGACCAGACCGACCTCTGGCTCAAGGGCAAGCTGCTGACCTGGGCCTACACGCCGGACGCGGTCGAGAAGGCCACCAAGCACAAACTGGTGCTCACCAACGGCTGACCCCGCGCGACCCCGGCGGCCCCGCTCCCTGCCCGGAGCGGGGCCGCCGCCGTCTCATCCCAGCCGCCGCGGCCCGGACGGCGTGACCGCCAGGTCCACCGGCCGGTCGTGCGGCTCGGCCGGCACCTGCTCCACCAGCTCGTGCTCGTACAGCAGCACCGCCAGCACCGGCCGTGCGCCCGCCCGCGCCAGGCGGGCCAGCACCCGGTCGTAACTGCCGCCGCCGCGGCCCAGCCGCAGCCCCTGCCGGTCCACCGCCAGGCCCGGCAGCAGCACCACCGAGGCCTGCGTGACGGCCTCCGGGCCCAGCCGCGGGCCGACCGGCTCCAGCAGCCCGCGCCCGGCCGGGGCCAGCGCCTGCGGACCCTCGTACGCGGCCCAGTCCAGGTCGTTGTCGGGCAGCAGCACCGGCAGCAGCACCCGCACCCCGCCCGCCCGCAGCGCGTCCAGCAGCGGCCTGGTCCCGGGCTCGGCGCCCACCGAGACGTACGCGGCCACGGTGGTGCCCGGCGCCGCCAGCTCCCCGGCGTGCCCGGCCAGCGCGCGTGCCGCCGCCGCGCGCCGCTCGGGGGAGAGCGCGCGGCGCTCCGTCAACAGCCGTGTCCTCAGATCGCTCTTCTCGTTGTGCATCGGATCCTCCGCAACTCTGTGCCGCCGGCCGGTGTCATCGACGCGCAGAGCCTGACACGCGAAAGGGCGTCGCGATTGTCCACCCCGCTGCTGGTCCAGGCCCTGGCCGTGCTGAGCGCCCCCGCGCTGGCCGGCGCCACCGTGCTCGGGCTGCGGCTGCGCCGGGGCGGTGCCGCAGCCGCCGCCCGGCAGGAACGGCTGCGCGAGCGGATCGCCGAGCTGGAGGCGCACTGCGCCGACCTGGAGCGCACCGCCTCCTGCGACCCGCTCACCGGCGTGTGGAACTACCGCCACCTGCAGCTCACCCTGGACCGCGAGATCGAGCGCGCCCGCCGGGCCGAGCGGACCGACCAGCCCGAAGGACCGCGCCCGCTGGCCGTGCTGCTGCTGGAGATCGCCGGCTTCGACGCGGTCGTCGCCGAGCACGGGCGCGGCCGCGCCGGCGCGATACTGCGCGACCTCGCCCAGCGGCTGGCGATAGAGATCCGCCGTGCCGACACCCTCGGCCGGTACAGCGGGGAGGAGTTCCTGGTGGTGCTGCCGGACACCGGCGCCGAGGGCGCCGCGCAGGTCGCCGAGCGGCTGGTCTGGTCGGTCCGCCGACACCTGCTGCTCGACTGGTCCTCCGGCCCGCGCGAGCCCCGCCCGGCCCACGGCAACGGACTCACCGCCGCGATCGGCATCGCCGTGCTGCCCGAGGACGGTACCCACGCCGCCGTGCTGCTGCGCGCCGCCGACCGCGCGCTCGCCGAGGCCAGGGCGGCCGGCGGCGACTGCTGGCGGGTCCGCCCGCGCCCCGGGGACCGGCCCGCGGCGGAGCTGAACGCCCCGCTCGCATCCCCTCCGGAGCACCGGACGACAGCCGAGCGTGACCGTTTGGGAAAGCCGGGTAGTGTGTCGCCCTGTGCCGGAGGGGACCCCCTCGCCCAGCCGGTCGATTCCCATACGCCTGTCACCGTGGCCGGGCCCCGCGACGTGCTGTCGTAGCCGTCGACCGCGCTCGGCCGGGCGAAAACGTGCCTGAGTAAGGTAAACGCATGACGACGACCAACTCCCGAATCCCGGTAACCAAGGCCGTGGTACCCGCGGCCGGACTGGGCACCCGCTTCCTCCCGGCAACCAAGGCCACTCCGAAGGAGATGCTGCCCGTCGTCGACAAGCCGGCCATCCAGTACGTCGTCGAGGAGGCCGCTTCCGCCGGGCTGTCCGACATACTGATGGTCACCGGCCGTAACAAGCGCGCGCTGGAGGACCACTTCGACCGCGCCTACGAGCTGGAGGAGCTGCTCTCCCGCAAGGGGGACGAGGACCGCCTGCGCCGGGTCCGCGAGTCCGTCGACCTGGCCAACATGCACTACGTCCGCCAGGGCGACCCGAAGGGCCTCGGCCACGCCGTCTCGGTCGCCGAGCAGCACGTGGCCGGCCAGCCCTTCGCCGTCCTGCTCGGCGACGACCTGATCGACCCGCGCGACCCGCTGCTCTCCCGCATGATCGAGGTGCAGCAGGAGCTCGGCGGCTCGGTCGTCGCCCTCATGGAGGTCGACCCCTCGCAGATCCACCTCTACGGCTGCGCCGCCGTCAAGGCGAACGGCTTCGGCGAGGACGTCTTCCAGGTGACCGACCTGGTCGAGAAGCCCGAGACGCACGAGGCCCCGTCGAACTACGCCGTCATCGGCCGCTACGTCCTCGACCCGCTGGTCTTCGACGTGCTGCGCGAGACCCCGCCCGGCCGCGGCGGCGAGATCCAGCTCACCGACGCCCTGCGCGAGTTGACCACCCGCGAGCCGGAGGCCGGCGGCCAGGTGCACGGCGTGCTCTTCAAGGGCCGCCGCTACGACACCGGCGACCGCGCGGACTACCTGCGCGCTATCGTCCGTCTGGCCGCCGAGCGCGCGGACCTGGGCCCGGAGTTCCGCTCCTGGCTGCGGGAGTTCGTCGCCACCGAGCTGCAGGACTGACACGACGACAGAGAGCGAGCCGCCGATGACCGGGTCCACCGAACGCACCACTGGGTCCGCCGCAGCCTGCTGCGACGGGTCCGCGGACCCGGCACCGGCGGCCCCCCGCCTCTGGACGGTGGACGAGCACCTCGCCGACGTGCTGGCCGCGGTCGGCCCGCTGCCCGCCATCGAGCTGCAACTGCTCGACGCCCAGGGCTGCCGGCTCGACGCGGACGTCCGCGCCGACGGCGACCTGCCGCCCTTCGACAACAGCTCGATGGACGGCTACGCCGTCCGCACCGCCGACACGGCCGGCGCCACCGACCGCTATCCCTCGGTGCTCGCGGTCGTCGGCGACATCGCCGCCGGCGCGGACGAACTGCCCCGGGTCGGGCCCGGCCAGGCCGCCCGGATCATGACCGGCGCCCCCGTCCCACCCGGCGCCCAGGCCGTCGCCCCGGTCGAATGGACCGACGGCGGCACCGGTACCGGCGCGCCCGCCGACGCGATGACCGCGCCCGTCGAGGACGAGGAGGTCCGCGTCCTGCGCCCGGTCGCCGAGGGCGCGCACATCCGCCGCCGCGGCAGCGACGTCGCGGCCGGAGCCACCGTCCTGGAGGCCGGCACCAGGCTCGGCCCGACCCAGCTCGGCCTGCTCGCCGCGATCGGCCGCGGCACCGTCAAGGTCCGCCCGCGCCCGCGGGTCGTGGTGCTCTCCACCGGCAGCGAGCTGGTCCAGCCCGGCGAACCGGTCGGCCCCGGGCAGATCTCCGACTCCAACAGCTTCACCCTCACCGCGGCCGCCCAGGAGGCCGGTGCCATCGCCTACCGGGTCGGCGCCGTCCCGGACCGGGCCGAGCGCCTGCGCGCCGTCCTGGAGGACCAGCTCGGCCGGGCCGACCTGATCGTCACCAGCGGCGGGGTCAGCGTCGGCGCGTACGACGTGGTCAAGGAGGTCTTCGAGTCCTACGGCGGCGTCGACTTCCGCAGGCTGCGGATGCAGCCCGGCAAGCCGCAGGGCTTCGGCCGGATCGGCGGCGCGGCCGGCGTCCCGCTGCTCGCCCTGCCCGGCAACCCGGTCAGCGCCTACATCTCCTTCGAGCTGTTCGTCCGCCCGGTGATCCGTACCATGCTCGGCGCCGCTGACGTCCACCGCCCGGTGGTCCGGGCGCTCTGCCCGGTGGCACTGCGCTCTCCGGCCGGCCGCCGGCAGTTCCTGCGCGGGCGTTACTCGGCGGCGGACGGCACCGTCGAGCCGGTGGGCGGCGCCGAGTCGCACCTGGTCGGCGCCCTCGCCCGGGCGAACTGCCTGATCACCGTCCCCGAGGACGTCACCGCGCTGCCCGCCGGCAGCGAGGTCGACGTGGTGCTGCTCGGCTCCTGACCCCGGTCGCACGGGGCCGCGGGGCGCGTCTTGCCACCCGGCCCCTCCCACGGGGCGGGCCGGGGGAGCTGTACGGTAGCGCGGTATTCGATCTGCGTGCCCCTGGAGCCACCCGTGACGACACCTCCCCCCGGCGACCGCCTCACCCACGTCGACGACCAGGGCGCGGCCCGGATGGTCGACGTCTCCGGGAAGGCCACCACCGCGCGCACCGCCGTCGCGACCGGCCGGGTCCGGGTCTCCCCGACGGTGGTCGAGCTGCTGCGCGGCGAGGGGGTGCCCAAGGGCGACGCCCTCGCGGTGGCCCGGATCGCCGGGATCATGGGCGCCAAGAAGACCCCCGAGCTGGTCCCGCTCTGCCACCCGATCGCCGTCTCCGGCGTCAAGGTCGACCTCACGGTGGTGGACGACGCCGTCGAGATCACCGCCACCGTGAAGACCGCCGACCGCACCGGCGTCGAGATGGAGGCGCTGACCGCCGTCGCGGTGGCCGGCCTCACGGTGATCGACATGGTCAAGGCCGTCGACAAGGGCGCCACCATCGAGTCCGTCCGGGTGCTCAGCAAGACCGGCGGCAAGAGCGGTGACTGGTTCGCGCCGGAGGCCGGCGCATGAGGGCCCTCGCGGTGACGGTCTCCAACCGGGCCTCGGCCGGCGTCTACGAGGACAAGGGCGGCCCGCTGCTGGTGGCCGGCCTGACCGCGATGGGCTTCAGCGCCGACGGCCCCCGGGTCGTCCCGGACGGCGAGCCGGTGGAGGTTGTCCTGCGCGAGGCCGTCGCGGCCGGCTACGACGTCGTCCTCACCACCGGCGGCACCGGCATCTCGCCGATGGACCTCACCCCCGAGATGACCGCCCGGGTGATCGACCGGCAGGTCCCCGGCATCGCCGAGTCCATCCGCGCGTACGGTCGGGAGAAGGTCCCGACCTCGGCGCTCTCCCGGGGGCTGGCCGGCCTCGCCGGACGTACCCTGATCGTCAACCTGCCGGGATCGACCGGCGGCGTCCGGGACGGCCTGGCCGTCCTCGAACCGCTGCTCGCCCACGCCGTCGACCAGCTCGGCGGCGGGGACCACCCCCGGCCGGACGCCCCAGCTTCCGGGAGAGCGCACTGAACGCCGGATGGCCGGTAGAACTCCACGAGGGGGAGGTCGTGCTGCGCCCGATCCGGGCCCGCGACCAGCGTGAGTGGCAGGAGGTCAGCCGCCGCAACCGGGACTGGCTGCGCCGCTGGGAGGCGACCGTCCCGCCCGGTCCGGCCGGACAGGCCGCCGGGCCGCGCCCGACGTACCGGCAGATGGTCCGCTTCCTGCGTGGCGAGGCCTCGGCCGGGCGGATGCTGCCCTTCGTCGTGCTCCACAAGGGGCAGCTGGTCGGCCAGCTGACCGTCGGCGGCATCACCTGGGGCTCGATGTGCTCGGCGAACGTCGGGTACTGGATCGACGAGGCGGTGGCCGGCCGGGGCATCATGCCGACCGCCGTGGCGCTTTCGGTCAACCACTGTTTCCGCACCCTCGGACTGCACCGGATCGAGGTCTGCATCCGCCCGGAGAACGCCCCGAGCCGCCGGGTGGTGGAAAAGCTCGGCTTCCGCTCGGAGGGAATCCGCCCGCGCTATCTCCACATCGACGGCGACTGGCGGGACCACCTGGTGTACGCGCTGACCGCCGAGGAGGTCCCGGAGGGGATGCTGGAACGCTGGCGGGCGATCAGTTCCGGCCGCGAGTCAACTAATTGAATATATGTTCGAAACAAATATCGATATGGCATCGGCGTGGCGGCGGACTGGCACAAATACCGGCAAAATAGTCGGAGAATCAGCTTGATCACACGACACGCCGAGCCAAATTGCTGCCAGGCCTTCCTGGCGCCCGTACGGTGTGAATCGTGAGCAGTAGTGGCCTTATCTACGCCGTCATCGTAGGGGCCTGGGCCGCCTATCTGGTGCCGATGTGGCTCCGCAGGCAGGACGAACTCAACGAGGCGCGCCCGACGGAACGCTTCAGCACCGCCATTCGCCTGCTGGCCGGGCGTTCGGGGCTGGAGCGGCGGGCAGCCCGGGCCCTGGGCGACGAACCGCGTGAAGACGAGCACGGCAGCGACGGCACTCCCGGACGGGACGAGGCCGCCGTCGGCGACCCCGCGGCGGACTCCGCGCCCTCCGCCGAGCCGTCCGCCGCCGAGCCTTCGCGTCCCGTCGAGTCCCCCGTCGCCGAGCCCTCGCCCGAGCGGGGCGTTCGGGGGGAGCGTCCGCCGGCCGAACCGCACGGCGGTGCGCAGCGCCGGGCCCGGCTGCTGGCCCGTCGGCGCCGGATGGTCACCCTGCTCTTCCTGGCCTTCGCGCTCGGCGCCGTGGTCGCGGCGGTGGCCGGACTGGCCTTCCTCTGGGTCCCGGCCGTCCCGGCGATCCTCCTCACGCTCTACATCGGCCACCTGCGCAAGCTGGAGCGCGAGCGCTACGAGGTGAAGCTCGACCGCGCGCGCGCCGCCCAGGCGGCCGAGCGGCTGCGCAAGCGCGAGCAGCAGCGTGCCGCGGCCCGGAGCGCCCCTGTCGAGGCCCCCGCCACCCAGACCCAGGCCCAGGGTCAAGTGCAGGCCCAGGCTCAGGTCCGGGCCCAGGCCCCGGGCGCCGGGGAGCGGGCCGGGCGCCGTCCGCACCTGCGGCTGGCCACCGACGCCGGCGAGGCCACCGTCTGTGCCCCGTCCGTCTCCGCGCCGTCCGCCTCCGCGGTGGCCGAGGTGACCGAGCACGAGGAGTGGGTCGACGGCATGCGCGAGCGCGGCGCGGCCGGCCCGGACTCCTGGGAGCCGGTGCCCGTCCCGCTGCCGACGTACGTCACGGCGCCGGTCGCCCCCCGGGTCTCGCGCGGCCTCGACCTGTCGGCCCCCGGCACCTGGACCGCGGGGCGTCCCGCCGAGTCTCCCCGCAAGACCCCGCTCTTCGACCAGTACGCCGAACCCCTGGCCCCGGAGAGCCGCCCCCGCGCGGCCAACGAGTGACGGCTCCGGCCCCCGACCAGCACCGCGTCCCCGGGGGTGGTCACGGACCCCCTCCGAAAGGTGCTAGAGTTTCTTCTCGTTGGGGCTGTGGCGCAGTCCGGTAGCGCACCTCGTTCGCATCGAGGGGGTCAGGGGTTCGAATCCCCTCAGCTCCACCCAACAGAAGCCCCGCCCGGTCGTGAGACCGGGCGGGGCTTCTGCGTTGCCCGGGGCAATCCGGTGCGGGGGCACGGGAGTTGGCCGTGTGACGGTCGTCACGGCAGGGGTGGGGCGGTGAACTGACGGTCAGTCGCGGACGATCACCACCGGGCAGGGGGCGTGGTCGAGGCAGTACTGGGCGACGGTGCCGAGCGGGGCGTCGGGCGGGGTGGAGCGGCCGCGGTTGCCGAGGACGAGCAGGGCGGCGCCGGCCGCGGCGGCGACCAGGGCGGGGCCGGGCGGGCCGGCCCTGAGGCGGCGGTGCACGGACGGTGGGCGGCCGGGTGGCGGCGGCGGGCCGGGTGGGGCGCAGGAGGCCAGCGCCTCGTCGAGGATCTCGGCCGCGCGGTGCTCGCGCCCGAAGCCGTCCAGGGCGGGCGGGACGAGGCCGTGCTCGCCGTAGAGGCAGGGGAAGTCCCAGACGGCCACCGCCTCCAGCGGTCCGCCGGTGAGGACGGCCTGGCGGGCCGCCCAGCGGACGGCGGCGCGGGAGGGCGGGGAGCCGTCCACGCCGACCACGATCCTGCCGTCCGGCTGCGGGGCCATGCTTCGAGCGTAGGCCCGCGGGGCCGGGGCGGGAACGGCCGAGGGCCGGCCGGAAGGAGTCCGGCCGGCCCTCGGGGTGGGGCAGGGTGGGTCAGGGGCGCTGGGAGCCGGCGTAGGGGCCGGGCTGGGGGGCGCCGGACTGCGGCGGGACGGCGCCGTAGCGGCCCGGGCGGTGGCCGCGCGGGTGCCGGGTCAGGTGGTAGCCCAGGACGCCCGCCAGGGCGGCCAGGGCGCCGCCGCCGATGGTCCAGTACCAGCGGCTGTTCCAGCCGGAGAACCAGCCGGTGTACCAGTGCTCCTCGGGCTCCACCGGGGCGGCCGCCTTGGCGGTGCTGGCGCCGCCGCCGGCCGGCGGGACCAGCGGGGCCTTGAGCTCGCCGCCCTCCGGCTGCGCGTTGTCGGCGTTGCCCTTGGCGCTGACGTGGAGCTGGACGGAGGTGGCGAGGCCGAGGTCCGGCTGCGGGACGTCGCTGACCGAGAGCCGCACGTAGTAGGTGCCGGGCAGCGGGTCGCCGGACCACGGCTCGGCCCAGGAGCGGATCTCGCGCAGGGTGCAGCTGAGCGCGAGCGTGGCGGTGTTCTGGTCGCCGGTGGCGTTCTGGGTGCCGGCGGTGCAGGACTGGCGGCGGCGCAGCCCGTCGAAGACCTCGACGGACCAGGTCTGCGGGCCGTGCCGGTCGGTCGCGGGGGCCAGGTTGACGGTCAGGCCGATCGTCGGGGTCTGGCCCTCCGAGGCGCCGAACGCCCAGTACAGGTAGTCGCCGGTGGAGGCGGCGACGTTGGCGTCCTGGCCGGGGGAGAGGTTGGTCGCGGTCAGGAAGGACGTGCCGGCCTTGGTGGCCGGGGCCGGGGTGCCGCTCGCGCTCGCCGAGGGGGACGGCGAGGCGGCCGAGGCGGCCGGCGCGGCCAGCGCGAGGGCGGGCAGCAGGGTGAGGGCGGCGAGGGCGCCGCGAAGGGTCGTACGCATGGTCAGTTCTCCCGCCAGACAGAGATCCGCCAGCGCGCGATCCAGCCGAACACCAGGCCGAACACCAGGCCGGCGAGGGTGAGGGTGAGCAGCAGGATCCAGCCGCGGCCCAGCCCCATCGCCGCGCCCTCGGGGGCGGACGAGGCGGTGGCCAGGTCGACGGTCAGCTCCAGCGGCATGCCCGGGTCGGCCTGGACACCGGCCTGCGGGGCCAGCGAGTTGCTGACGACCAGGCAGACGGTCGTCTCCGGCTTGGCGCTCGGCGAGGAGGTCGGACTGGCCGTGACGTAGCCCTTGGAGTCGCCGGTGGACCAGCGCAGGCCGGTGGAGATCACGTCGGTGCGGCTGCTGCCGGCGTCGGTACCGCGGACCAGCTCCTGGCCGGTCGCGCTGGTGGCCTGCAGCAGGACGCCGTAGTCCCGGGCCACCGCGCGGTCCAGGCCCACGCTGACCGAGGCGCGCAGCTCCTGGCCGGACTTGACCGGGACCTTGTAGACGCGGTGCTCGGAGAACTTCTCGCGGTCGCTGTACACGCCCGGGGCGAGGACGGGGGCGTTCTCGCACTTGTCGGTGCCGACGGTCTTCACCGGGGTCACCGCGTAGGTGTCGTTGGAGCGGTCGACCAGCTGCTTCACCTTGTCGGTGAGCTGCTCCTGGGTGCGGACGTCGGTGTAGGTGCCGCCGGTCGCGTTCGCGATGCAGAGCAGCTGCTGACGGGTCTTGTCGTCGTGGGCCAGGCCGAGGGTGTCGACGACCAGGTGGATGCCCTGGGAGGCGAGTTCGCGGGCCACGTCGCAGGGGTCGGGCGGGGTGCAGGTGTCCTCGCCGTCGGTGATCAGCACCACCCGGCGGGTGGTCTCGCCCTTGCCGAGGTCCTGGGCCGCGCCGCGCAGGGCCAGGCCGATCGGGGTCCAGCCGGTGGGGCGCAGGGTGGCGACCGCCGTCTTGGCCTCGACCTTGTTGGTCTTGCCGACCGGGAACAGTTGCTTGGTGTCCTGGCAGCCCTGGTTCTTGTCGTTGCCGGGGTAGGTCGCGCCCAGGGTGCGGATGCCGAACTCGGTCTCCGCGGGCAGCGCGTCGATCACGTCGTTCAGCGACTGCTGGGCCACCGAGATGCGGCTCTTGCCCTGGATGTCCCGCTCGTTCATGGAGCCGCTGACGTCCAGGACAAGGTCGACCCGGGGGGCCTCCTTGGGCGCGGCGGCGGCGCCGGCTGATGGTTCGTCGGCGTGGGCGGGCAGGCCGAGGAGCAGCGAGGCGCCCGTTATCGCCAGGGCGGCCAGCAGGCCGCCGAGCCTGGTCTTTGGTCGTCGTCCGGTAGTCACCCGGGAGATCCTAGGGATCATCAGTTCGCCATGGCCAAACGAGTCCGGATCGTGCCCCACCCCGCCCCGGCGTGAACTCCGGCGCGTGGACGGGCTGTCGGGGCCGGGCGGGACGGTCGGTCTTACGCGGGCCCTACCCGTGCTGGATAGCCTTCCGTGCGGACTCGCCTGAACCCGTGCGAGTTCGCCGAGCCGGGTGGGAGTGGGCGGGGGCGGGGGCGGGATGGAGCTGGCGGCGGTCGGCAAGCGGTACGGGCGGCGTGGGCGGTGGATCCTGCGCGGGGTCGATCTCACCGTCGGGCCGGGGGAGTTGGTGCGGATATCCGGGGCGAACGGGAGCGGCAAGTCGACGCTGCTGCGACTGGTGGCCGGGATCGAGCGGCCGACCGCCGGGCGGGTGGTCCGCCCGGGCGCCGCCGCGTACGTACCCGAACGCTTCCCGCCCGCGCTGCCGTTCGACGCCGCCTCGTACCTGCAGCGGGTGGGCCGGGTGCACGGGCTGTCGGCGGAGTCGGCGCGGCGGCGGGCCGGGGAGTGGCTGGACCGCTTCGGCATCGCGGACCGGGCGGGCACACCGCTGAGCCGGCTGTCGAAGGGCACCTGCCAGAAGGTCGCGGTCGCGCAGGCGCTGCTCGCCGAGGCCCGGGTGCTGCTGCTGGACGAGGCCTGGACCGGGCTCGACCCCGAGGCCAGGGCGGTGCTGGACGAGGCGGCCGCCGAGCGGGCGGCGGACGGCGGCACGGTGCTGTTCGTCGACCACGACCCGGCCCGGCTGGCCGGGCTGACCAGCGCGGCCTACCGGGTCGGCGCGGACGGCGCGCTGCGGCCCGCCGAGCAGGCGGAGCCCGTGCCGGACGGCGGCGGCCCGGTGATGGAGATCGAGGTGGACGTTCCGGACGGCTCGCCGCTGCCGCCCCGGCTGCCCGGGGCGCCGCGGCCGACCCCGCTGGCCGGCACGGCCGTGCGGCTGACCGTGCCGGCCGCGCACTCGGACGCGCTGCTGCGCCGGTTGCTGCTCGGCCGCCCGGCCGTCCGGGTGCTGGCGGTGCGGCGCCGGGAGGAGGCGCGATGAGGCAGGTCGGGGCGCTGACCCGGTACCACCTGGAGCTGCTGGTGCGCTCGCACGCCTGGCTGCCGCCGTTCCTGACGTACGCGCTGCTGCTGGTGGTGGGCGTGACGGCGGGCAACCCGCTGCTGGGCGACCTCGGCTACGGCGCGGCGGTGCTGCTGCCGGTGAGCGCCTGGTACGTGCGCAGCGTGCTCGGCGCGGAGCCGCCGGCCGCGCGGGCCTGCCTGGTGGCGGCGGCCGGGCCGCTGCGGGTGCACCTGGGCGCGCTGTTGGCGGCGCTGACGGCCGGGCTGGTGTTGGCGGTGGCCGAGGTGGCGGCGCTGTGGTGGCTGAGCGGGACGGTGGCCAACCCGGGGGTGGAGCGGCAGCCGCCGGCCGGATCGGCGCTGGCGGCCGGGCTGCTGACGGCGGTGGTGTGCGTGCTGCTGGGGGTGCTGGCCGGGGTGCTGGCCACCCGGCCGGTGCTGATGCGGCCGCAGTACGGCATCGCGCTGGCGCTGGCGCTCGCCACGGTGGCGCTGGTGGCGCCCGCCTCCCCGGCCAACGCGGCGGTCCGCGTCCTGGTCTCCGCCGCCCGGACCGGCCGGGTGGCCGCGCCGTGGGGCGAACTGCCGCTCGCCGCAGCCCTGTTGGCCGCGGCGGTGGCCGGGACGGCGGCGCTGGCCGGTCGGCGGCCCGGGTAGGAGGCCCGGAGGATTCCCGGCAATGGCGGACACACCGTAGCGAAGAGCGAATAAATATGGATAAAGCTCGTTAGGGTGACGAACCGGGGCACGGGAGCCGCCGTACCGGCGCCCGGACCCGGCCGGCACGTCCGATTCGTTGGAAGGACCCGCAGTGAGCAACCTCTTCGCGATCGCCTACCCGGACCTCGCCACCGCCCAGGCGGTACGCAACGAAGCGATCGGCCTGCAGAAGCAGCAGCTGATCGAACTGGAGGACGTGGTCGTCGTGGAGCGTCGCGACGACGGCAAGATCAAGCTGCACCAGCAGGTCAGCACCACCGGCGCGGGCGCCGCGACGGGCGCGCTGTGGGGCGGCGTCATCGGGTTGCTGTTCTTCATGCCCTTCCTCGGCGCGGCGCTCGGCGGCGCGACCGGAGCCGCCGTCGGCGCCTCCACGGACATCGGGGTGGACGACAACTTCATGCGCGAGGTCGGGCAGCACCTCCAGCCGGGCACCGCGGCGGTCTTCCTGCTGGTCCGCAAGGCCACCGCCGACAAGGTCGTCCCGGCGCTGGCCCGCTACGGCGGCCAGATCATCCAGACCTCGCTGTCCGCCGCCGCCGAGGCCGAGCTGAAGGCGACCGTCGAGGCGTCCCGGGCGCAGGCCTCTCCCCCTTCCGCCTGACCCCCGCACCACCCGACAGCCGCTCACGTCGGGGTGGACCGGCCCCGTGCCGCCGGTCCGCCTCGGCATCCCCGGAGAGCGTTCCGGAGAGGCCCTCCCGGCACCCCGCGACCCCCAGGACGGTCCGTGGCGACACCCCCCGCCGTGACGAGAGCCGCCGCCCGGCCGAGCCGGCCGGTGCCGACCAGGCGCGGCACCGAGCTCGCGCTGGTCCTGGCCGCCGTGCTGACCGCCGTGTTCGGCTACGTCGAGGTCGGCGTCAACCTGGACGGCAAGGTGCCCGCCGACGCGGCCCAGTACGGCGCCGCGCTCGGCGTGCTCGCCCTGCTGGCGCACGCCGTGGTCCGCTGGCGGGCCCGGTACGCGGACCCGCTGCTGCTGCCGATCGCGGTGCTGCTCAACGGCGTCGGCCTGGTGGTGATCTACCGGCTCGACCGGGCCTCCTCGGGCGCCGGCGCGGCCTCCACCCAGCTGCTCTGGTCGAGCCTGGGGGTGGCACTGTTCATCGCGGTCGTGCTGCTGGTGCGCGACCACCGGCGGCTGCAGCGGTACGCCTACCTCGGGGCGCTGGTGGCGCTGGTCCTGCTGGTGCTGCCGATCTTCTTCCCACCGGTGTACGGCTCGCGGATCTGGATCGTGATCGGGCCGCTGTCCTTCCAGCCGGGGGAGTTCGCCAAGGTCCTGCTGGCCGTCTTCTTCGCCGCCTACCTGGCGGTGCACCGGGACGCGCTGGCGCTCACCGGCCGCCGGGTCTGGCGCTGGCAGCTGCCGCGCGGTCGGGTGCTCGGGCCGGTGCTGCTGATCTGGGCCGCGTTCGTCGGCGTCCTGGTGCTGGAGACGGACCTCGGCACCTCGCTGCTGTTCTTCGGCCTGTTCGTGGTGATGCTGTACGTGGCCACCGCGCGCACCGGCTGGATCGTGATCGGGCTGGTGCTGGCGGCGGTCGGGGCGGTCACGGTGGGCTGGCTCTCGCCGCACGTGCACAGCCGGGTGACGGACTGGCTGGACCCGCTGGGCTCGATCGCGGCCGGCAAGGGCGCCAACCAGATCGCCCAGTCGTTGTTCGCCTTCGCCTGGGGCGGGGAACTGGGCACCGGGCTCGGCAACGGGCACTCGGTGCTGATCGGCTTCGCCGCCAAGTCGGACTTCATCCTCGCCACCATCGGCGAGGAGCTCGGCCTGACCGGGCTGATCGCGGTGTTCCTGCTGTACGCGCTGCTGGTCTCCCGGGGGTTCCGGACGGGCATCGCGCTGCGCGACCCGTTCGGGCGGTTGCTGGCGATCGGGCTGGCCGCGATCGTCGGCCTGCAGGTGTTCGTGGTGGCCGGCGGGGTGCTCGGCCTCATCCCGCTGACCGGGATGACCCTGCCGTTCGTCGCCCAGGGCGGCTCCTCGGTGGTCACCAACTGGATCATCGTGGCGCTGCTGGTGCGGATGAGCGACATCTCCCGCCGGCCGGCGCCCTCGACGTCGGAGGAGGCCTGATGGCGCGCAGCCGTCCCCGTCCGCGCCCCCGGGGCAACGGGCCGCAGGGCCTGCCCGGCATCTCCGTCACCGGGCGCCGCGCGGGCACCTTCTGCCTGCTGCTGATCGCGGCGCTGTGCGTCCAGGCCACCCGGGTGCAGGTGTTCCAGGCCGACGACCTCGACCACAACACCGCCAACCAGCGGCTCACCATCGAGCGGTACTCGCAGCCGCGGGGCAACATCCTGGTGGGCGCGGACACCGTGACCGGCTCCGCGCCCACCGGCGGCCGGTACGACTACAAGCGCACCTACACCGACGGCCCGATGTACGCGGCCGCCACCGGCTTCGCCTCGCAGGCGTACGGCAACACCCAGCTGGAGGGGGTCGAGGACGACCTGCTGTCCGGCACCGACAGCCGGCTGTCCGGCTGGGCGGTCTGGGACGCCGTCGCCCGCAAGCAGAACCCCGGCGGGGACGTCTACACCACACTGAACCGGGCGGCCCAGGAGGCCGCGGTGCGCGGGCTGGGCAGCCAGAAGGGCGCGGTGGCCGCGATCGAACCGGCCACCGGCCGGATCCTGGCCCTGGCCAGCACGCCGTCCTACGACCCGGGCAGCTTCGCCGGCTCCTCCCCGGCCGACCAGGCCGCCTGGAACCGGCTGCAGGCCGACACCGACCAGCCGATGCTCAACCGGGCGCTGCGCCAGACCTATCCGCCGGGCTCGACCTTCAAGGTGGTCACGGCGGCGGCCGCGCTCGCGGACGGGGTGGTGACCGACATCGACGCGCCGACCTCCGCGCCGTACCCGTACGTGCTGCCCGGGACGACCACGCCGCTGGTCAACGCCGGCCCGGCGTGCAACGAGCCCGAACTGTCGCTGGACACCGCGATGGTCTACAGCTGCAACAGCGTGCTGGGCTACCTCGGGGTGCAGACCGGGCTGGACCGGATGGTGGCGATGGCCGAGAACTTCGGCTTCAACGACGCCAGGCTGGACATGCCGGTGCGCCCGGCCCGGTCCAACTTCGACACGAAGATGAACCAGTCGCAGGTCGCGCTCTCCTCGATCGGGCAGTTCGACACCGCGGCCACCCCGCTGGTGATGGCGATGGTCGCGGCCGGGGTCGCGAACAACGGGACGGTGATGCGTCCACAGCTTGTGGACAGGCTGACGAGGAGCGACGGCACCACGGTGCAGCTGACGAAGCCCGCCGTGTACCGGCAGGCGATGACCCCGGCGGTGGCCGGGCAGGTCCAGCGGCTGATGACCGACGTGGTGGAGAACGGCACCGGCGGCAACGCCCGGATCGGCGGTGCGGTGGTCGGCGGGAAGACCGGCACCGCGCAGCACGGGGTGGACAACAGCGGGACGCCGTACGCCTGGTTCATCTCCTGGGCCGGGCCCGCCGGCTCCGACGCGGTGCCGCCGGTGGCGGTGGCCGTGGTGATCGCGGACAGTGACGCCACGGACATCACCGGTGGCGGGCTGGCGGCGCCGATCGCCCGCTCGGTGATGCGGGCGGTGCTCGACCGCTGACCGGTCGGCCGCCGCTGAGCTGCCGTTTAGTCGCCGAATGGCAGATGCGCCGTTTACGAAGTGTCCGGTTTGTATAGTGTTATGCGCCGATTCGTCCAATGCGCCGATCGGTACTGTTCGTTTGCGACACTGGTGCTTTCGCGGGGTACTGTCCCATCTTTGTTCGGTTGGTCCCCGATGACACCCCATGGCGCGTCGAGTGACCGGCCGCCAGGACACCCTCCCCCGCCCAGAAGGACCGCAGTTTTGGCCAGCAACTCCCTCGGTGCGCGTCTGCTGCGCCGCAAGCCAGTCTCGTCCCTCATCGCCGAGAGCGAGGGCCGGGACGGCCCTCCGGCCGGCGCGCCCGAGGAGGGCGGCCGCTCCGGCATCCACCTGCGCCGCTCGATCGGCCTCTGGCAGCTGTCCTCGATCGGCATCGGCGCCACCATCGGCACCGGCATCTTCTTCGTGCTCAGCACCGCGGTGCCCTCGGCCGGCCCGGCCGTCATCCTGTCCTTCGTGCTCGCCGCGGTCACCGCCGGACTCACCGCGCTCTGCTACGCCGAGATGGCCTCCGCGATCCCGGTCTCCGGCTCCTCGTACTCCTACGCCTACGCGACCCTCGGCGAGGGCGTCGCGTTCGGCGTCGGCATCTGCCTGCTGATGGAGTACGGCGTCTCCGCCTCCGCGATCGCGGTGAGCTGGGCCGAGTACCTGAACAAGTTCCTCGACCTGACCTTCGGCTTCACCATCCCCGAGCAGCTCTCCGGCGCTCCGGACGGCACCCACTGGTTCAACCTGCCGGCGCTGCTGCTGGTCGCCATGGTCTGCGTCCTGCTCATCCGCGGCGTCAGCGAGTCGGTGAAGGTCAACGCGGTCATGGTCGCGATCAAGATCCTCATCCTGCTGCTGTTCGTCGGCATCGCGCTCACCGGCTTCCACTCCGGCAACCTGACCCCGTTCATGCCGCTCGGCATCGGCGGCGTGCAGGTCGCCGCCTCCAGCATCTTCTTCTCCTTCATCGGCCTGGACGCCGTGTCCACCGCCGGTGAGGAGGTCAAGAACCCGCGCCGCACCCTGCCGCTGGCGATCATCATCTCGCTGGTCGTGGTGACCCTGCTCTACATCCTGGTCGCCCTCGCCGGCATCGGCGCCCAGCCGTGGCAGAAGTTCGACGGCCAGGAGGCCGGCCTCGCCCAGATCCTGCAGGACATCACCGGCCAGAGCTGGCCCGCGATCGTCTTCGCGATGGGCGCGATCATCTCGATCTTCAGCATCACCCTCGTGGTGATCTACGGCCAGACCCGCATCCTCTACTCGATGGGCCGCGACGGCATGCTGCCCAAGCGCTTCGCCGAGCTCTCCCCGCGTACCGGTACCCCGGTCTGGAACACCCTGGTGGTGGGTCTCGGCGTCGGTGCGCTGGCCGCGTTCATCCCGCTGAACATCCTGGCCGACATCACCAGCCTGGGGACGCTCATCGCCTTCTCGGTCGTCTCGATCGGCGTGATCATCCTGCGCCGCACCCAGCCCGACCTGCCGCGCGGCTTCAAGGTCCCCGGTTACCCGGTCGTGCCGCTGCTCAGCGTCGCCTTCTGCGTCTACCTGATCACCGGCCTGCACGCCGACACCTTCCGGGCCGGCGGGATCGCCGTCGCCGTCGCCGTGGTCGTCTACTTCGGGTACAGCATCAAGCACTCCAAGCTGGAGCAGCCGCAGGCCGCCGCGGCGAGCAGTGCCGCCGACAGCAAGACCAGTTGAGCCGGGCGCATCCGGCCCCGAGGGGCCGCCGGGCGGGACACCCGGCGGCCCCTCGCGTGTCCGCTCCCGAACCGTGTCCCAGGGCATGGCGACAGGGCCTTGCCCCCACCCATAACCTTCCACCATGGTGAGCACCCGCACGCCCGGCTTCTCCCGCCCGCGCGGCCGCTTCACCGGCCGTTCCAGAACGCCGGCCCCGCAGACCTGTGCCACGGCGCCGTCCGAGCCCGGACGGCCGCCCGTCGGCTACTCCACCCGACCCTTCCCCCGCCAGCGTGGCGAGAGCACGTTCCCGCCCACGCCCGATCGGCTGAATCCCGCCGGACTCGCCTCGATGCGCACCGTCCAACTGCTCGGCTGCCTGGTCGCGGCCGGCTGGGCGGCCGCCTTCCCGCTCGTCTCCGACCTGCCCAACCAGCGGCTGTGGGGCCTCGTCGCGGCTCCCGCCTACGCCCTGGCCGGTCTGCTCTGCCTCACCCTGCCGCGCCGCCTCGCGGCCCGCTCCGCCGCCGCGGTCGCCCTCGTCGGGGCCGTCCTCGCGCCGCTCGCCCTGCTGGCCCTGCAGGGCCGCCACCAGTCCGAGGTGATGGTGGTCGAACGCTCGGCCCACCTGCTGCTCACCACCGGCAGCCCGTACCTGCCGCACCCGGTGGTGGTCACCGACTACAACCCGTACCTGCCGGCCATGACCCTGTTCGGGATGCCGCGCCAACTGCTCGGCGACGGCACCGCCTTCGCCCGGGTCGCGGGGGACGCCCGGATCTGGTTCGCGCTGTCCTTCGTCGCCTGCCTGCTGGCCAGCTGGCGGCTGCTGCGGCCGTCCCGGGACCGCGCCCCGCTGCTGCCGCTCGCCGTGCTCACCGCCTCGCCGCTGATCGCGCTGGCCCTGGTGGTCGGCGGGGTGGACCTGCCGCTGATCGGTCTCTGCTGCCTCGCCATGGCGCTCGCGGAGCGGGACCGCACCGTCGCCGCCGGACTGGTGCTCGCCCTCGTCTGCACCCTCAAGTGGACGGCCTGGCCGGCGCTGCCGGTCGCCGCGCTGCTGCTGTGGCGGCTGTACGGCCGCCGGCCCGCCGCCCGGACCACGCTGATCGCGCTCGGCACGGGCCTGGCCGTGCTGCTGCCCTCCGTGCTGACCCGGGCGGACGCGCTGCGCGAACAGGTGGTGCGCTTCCCGCTCGGACTCACCGCCATCCACACCCCGGCCGGCAGCCCGCTGCCCGGCAAGGTGCTGGCCGGCTTCGGGCCGACCGGGCACTCCATCTCGCTGGCGCTGATGACCACGGGCGGGATCGGGGTGGCCATCTGGCTGCTGGCCCGGCCGCCGGTGTCCGCGATCGCGGCCGCCGACCTGCTGGCCGCCGGGCTGGCCATCGCGTTCATGCTCGCCCCGGCCGGACGGTTCGGCTACCTCGCGCTGCCGGTCGTCCTGGTGATCTGGCCCCGGCTGGCGGCCCGGCGCTGGAGCAGCCGGCGCCCGATCCCGCCGCGCCGGCTGCCGGGCAGAGCGGAGCCCGCCCTGCCACGAGGCTGAGCGGGCTCCGTCCGAAGGCCGTGTCGTACGACCGTGCTCAGCGGCCGGCGGCCGCCTTGAGCAGGGAGGCGACCGCGGGGCCGGCCGCGTCCACGCCGTGGCCGCCGCCCTGCACCTCGGCGGCGACCGCGATGTTGCCGCGGTAGGCGGTGAACCAACTGTTGGTCACGGCCACCCCGGCCACCTCGGCGGAGCCGGTCTTGGCGCCCGCGTTGTCGGTGATCCCGGCCATCACGTCCTTGGCGGTGCCGCCCTGCGCGGTGGCCGCCATCATCGCCCGCAGCTTGCCCGCCACGTCGGGGGAGAGGTTGCGGGCGGCCTTCTGCTGGGGCAGGTCGGCGACCAGGATCGGCTGCTTGAACTCGCCGCTCTGCACCGTGGCGGTGACCGAGGCGATGGCCAGCGGGTTCATCTGGACCTTGCCCTGGCCGATGTAGTTCATCGCCTGCTCGTCCTTGTTGGCACCCGGGTCCGGCACCCGGCCGTCGGCGTTCGGCAGGCCGGTCTTCCACTCCAGGCCGATGCCGAAGACGTCCTTGGCGGTGCTGGACAGGGTGTTCGGCTTCAGGCTGGTCAGGCCCTGGTTGATGAAGGCCGTGTTGCAGGACACCATGAAGTCCTGCTGCAGCGTGTTGTTCGGGAAGGCGCCCGGGAAGGAGTTCGGGATCGCCTGCGCGTTGCTGCTCTTCTCCGGGCAGGCCACCGGGGTGTCCGGGTTGACCCCGGCCTCCAGCAGCGCCGTCGAGGTGACGATCTTCATCGTCGAGCCCGGCGCGAGCAGGCCGGTGAAGGCCCGGTTCTGGCCGTTGGCCGGCGCGTTGGCGAAGGCCAGCACCTGGCCGGTGCTCGGCTCGATCGCGACGATCGACCCGGACTTGCCGCCCAGGTCCGTCATCGCCTTCTCGGCCGCGGCCTGGACGTTGTTGTCGATGGTCACCTTGAACGGCTTGCCGGGCTTGGGCTCGACGATCGTGAACAGCTTGTCGGCGGCGGTCTTGCCGGCCGGGTCGCTGATCACCACCGCGCTGCCCGCGTCCTGGTCCTTGTTCGGGTCCGGCGGCAGCAGCTTGTGGGCGTTGTCCTGCAGGGTGGACAGCAGCGCCGGGGTGATCGAGGTGCCCTGCAGCGGCTTGCCGTTGCGGTCCACCACGTTGGACGGCGGGGCGAAGACCTGCTGGACGGCGATCGTCTCGCCGCCGGACAGGTGCGGGTGGATCACCGTCGGAGCCCAGTGCACGGCCGGGGTGTCGTCGCTCATCTTCACGACGTTCAGGAAGCCGTTGTAGTCCCAGACCCGGTTGGTGCCGGCGAACTCGGCGCGCGCCTTGAAGCCCATCAGCACGCCGGCGGGCCCGGCCGAGGCGGAGGCCGACGGGGAGTCGGTGGCACCGGGCGTCGCGCCCGCCGACGGCGTGGCCGAGGCGCCGGCGGAGGGCTTGGCGGCCGGGGCGGGGGTGCCGGTGGCCGAGGCGAAGGCCTGCGGGGTGGCCGGGCCGGCCGGGGTCAGGGTCAGCGCGCTCGGCTTGACCTGGTCCCGGAAGGCCGCCAGCGCGGTGGTGGCCGCGGTGGGGTCGTCGGTCAGCGAGGCCGCCTTGTCCAGGTCCCCGGCCGCCCAGGCCGCCAGGAAGTCCTTCGCACCGTTGGTCGCCTGCTCGGCCGAGGGCGGTTCGGCGACCACCGTGCGGGGCTTCTTCGCCGAGGACGTCCCGGAGTCCGAGCCGCCCATCAGGCTGTACGCCCCGTAGCCGCCGCCTGCGAGGACCGCGACGGACACGCCGGTGATGATGCCGATCTTCGCGCCTCTGCGCATGGTGCTGCTCCCCCATGGGTCTGCCGGCCGGGCGCCACCGACCGGGGCCGGAAACGCTATTCGCCCCCCACCCTAGGCAGCGCCGATCGGTGCGCCGACGAAACGCCCGGGAGTTGTGACGGATCTGGTACGTGTCGTGCACCGCATACGGACGATGGGGGGATGGGCGGTGGACGTCAGATCCAGCTGTTGAACCACATCCGCTGGCGCCAGTCGTCCATCGGGATCGTCTGCCCGGTGAACAGCGGGAAGAAGAAGAGGAAGTTCCACACGATCAGCAGCACCAGAAGTCCGGCCGCCGCCGAGCCGATGATCCGGCGGTCCCGGGACGCGCCGGGCGGCCCGATCAGCGCGCCGACCAGCATCGTCACCGCGAGCACCAGGAACGGGACGAACACCACCGCGTAGAAGAGGAAGATCGTGCGCTGCTGGTAGGCGAACCACGGCAGGTAGCCGGCGGCCAGGCCACACAGCACCGCGCCGGCCCGCCAGTCCCGCCGCGCCACCCAGCGCCACAGGCAGTACACCAGCGCCACCACGGCCGCCCACCACAGCAGCGGGGTGCCGATGCCCAGCACCTCGCGGGCGCACTCGGCGGCCGTGCAGCCGCTCTGGCCCTGCTTGGGGGACTCGTAGAAGAACGAGACCGGCCGGCCCAGCACCAGCCAGGACCACGGGTTCGACTGGTAGGTGTGCGGGTCGCTCAGGTGGGTGTGGAAGTCGTAGACCGTCGAGTGGTAGTGCCACAGGGCGCGCAGCCCCTCGGGTATCCACGGGTAGTCGGTCGAGCGGCCGACCGCCCAGTCCCGGCCCCAGCCGCCCTGCCCGGGGGCGTTGCTGCTGGCGAACCAGCCCCACCAGGACGTGAGGTAGACGACCAGCGACACCACCACGATCGACACGAAGGCCGGCACCACGTCCCGGGCGAGCGTCGCCAGGTACGGGCGCGGGGCCCCGGCCAGGCGGCGGGCGCCGACGTCCCACAGGACCGTCATCACGCCGAAGGCCGCCGCCACGTACAGGCCGCTCCACTTGGTGGCGCAGGTCAGGCCGACGCAGACGCCGGCCGCGATCCGGTACGGGCGCCAGCCCAGGTTCATCCGCTGCGCCAGGACCGCGTCCGGCACCCCGCCGAGCTTCGCCGCCAGCCGGCCCCGGGTGCGGTCGCGGTCCAGCAGCAGGAAACCGAAGGCGGCGAGGATCCAGAACATCACCACCAGGTCCAGCAGCGCGGCGCGGCTGAGCACCAGGTGCAGGCCGTCCACCGAGAGCAGCAGGCCGGCCACGCAGCCCAGCAGGGTCGAGCGGAACAGCCGGCGGGCGATCCGGGCCACCATCAGCACCGACAGCGTGCCGAGCAGGGCCACCGCGAACCGCCAGCCGAAGGGGTTCATGCCGAACAGCCACTCGCCCGCGCCGATGATCCACTTGCCCACCGGCGGGTGGACCACGTAGGAGGCCACCGAGCGGTAGGGGACCGCCGCGCCCGGCGTCATGATCTGGTCGTTGGCGCCGTCCGGCCAGCTGATCTCGTAGCCGCCGTGCCAGAGCGCGTAGGCGTCCTTGGCGTAGTACGTCTCGTCGAAGATGATCGCGTGCGGCTGGCCGAGGTTGGTGAACCGCAGGATCCCGGCGAACAGCGCCACCGCCAGCGGGCCCAGCCAGCCGGCCCAGCGGCACAGCCACGACCACAGGCCGGCCGGTACGGACACGCCCAGCCGCAGCAGCAGCGGCGACGGGGGCACCACCGCCGGGGTCACCCCGCGGCCGTCCGGCATCGGCGGGACCAGGCGCTCGGCCAGCGGGGCCGTCGGGCGGGCGGCGTAGCCGAACCCGGCCAGCCGCTCCCGCCAGCTACGGGAAGCCTCCTCGGACGCCGGGGGAGCCGCCGCGGACGGCCGGGGGGCCTCCTCGGAGGGCTGTGAAGCCCGCTCGGACGGCAGGGGAGCCTGCTCGGACGGGCGGGGGCCAGGGACGGCGGGGGACGGCAGGCCGGCCACGCCGGCGCCATCCTGCGCGGTGTGGTCTGTACCGGTGGGCGTCCGAGCCGCCGTGTCGCCGTTCATCCGCCACATCGTAGGGGCGCTCTTCGTACGTGTGAGCGCTCCCTCGGAAGCTGCCCGAATCGTCACCAAAAGCCCCGGGCGGCCGGTAGCTGCAAGGATGGGGCCCGTGACAGGAGTACTCGTTCTCGCAGGCACCCCCATCGGCGACGTCTCGGACGCCCCGCCCCGGCTGCTCACCGAACTCGCCACGGCGGACGTCATCGCCGCCGAGGACACCCGGCGGCTGCGCCGGCTCACCCAGGCGCTCGGGGTGACCCCGGCCGGGCGGGTGGTCTCCTACTTCGAGGGCAACGAAGTCGGCCGCACCCCCGAACTGGTCGAGGCGCTGCTCGGCGGCGCCCGGGTGCTGCTGGTCACCGACGCCGGCATGCCCTCCGTCTCCGACCCCGGCTACCGGCTGGTCGCCGCCGCCGTCGCCGCCGACGTCAAGGTCACCGCGGTGCCCGGACCGTCCGCCGTGCTCACCGCGCTCGCGCTGTCCGGCCTGCCCGTCGACCGCTTCACCTTCGAGGGCTTCCTGCCGCGCAAGACCGGCGACCGGGCCCGGCAGCTCGCCTCGATCGCGGCCGAGCCGCGCACCATGGTCTTCTTCGAGGCGCCGCACCGGATCGCCGAGGCGCTCGCCGCGATGGCCGAGGCGTTCGGCGCCGAGCGGCCCGCGGCCGTCTGCCGCGAGCTCACCAAGACGTACGAGGAGGTGAAGCGCGGGCCGCTCGGCGACCTGGCGAGCTGGGCGGCCGAGGGCGTCAAGGGCGAGATCACCGTCGTCGTCGCGGGCGCCCCGCCGGCCGCGCCGCAGGAGCTCACCCCCGCCGAGCTGGCCCGGCTGGTGGCCGTCCGGGAGGAGGCCGGGGAGCGCCGCAAGGAGGCCATCGCGGCGGTCGCGGTGGAGCTGTCGCTGCCGAAGCGGGAGGTGTTCGACGCGGTGGTGGCGGCCAAGAACGCGGCCGGGAGCGAGGCCGGGAAGGCTGCGAAGTAGGGCGGCGCGCCGGGCCGTGATCAGGGCTCTGACCAGGGCTCGGCCGGTTCGGAAGCAGCCCCGGGCGCGGTCGGACGGGGCCGTGGAACGGGGGTGCACTCCGGGGGGTTGCGGGACTCCTGGGGAGTCGTACCGTGGAGAGAAGGCCCCGGTAAACGCCCACGGAGCTGAAGCTTCGGTCGCGGTTTCCGGAACGGACCAGGCCCTTCGTATAGGGCTTCCCAATCCGCGTCCAAGTCTTCACAAGCAGGGCATCGGCCGAGGCGGTCCGGGCATTTCCTGGAATGGAAAGACCCAGCCGGGCGAGCGCCCGGCGGGCGCTGGGAGACGGCTATGAGCGAGATGATCGGTAGCCCCCTCGGTGGCAACGCGCTGAGCGCCCCCGGCCTGGCCGGAAGGCCGCACACTCCCGTCGAGACCGTACGGGAGGCCTACTCCTTCGCGTGCCTGAAGTGCGGGTACGGCTGGGAGCAGGCGTACGACATCGAGCACCACCTGGGCAAGGACGGGCACGTCGTGTTCGAGTACCACGCCAACGGTGTCCGGGTACCGTCCCCGCTGCTCAAGCCGACCTGTCCGGGGTGTGGTGGACACACCGTCCGGATCATGCGCGAGGGCCGGGTCGCCACCGCCGACCAGTCCTGGCACCACGCCCCCGGCTACCCGGCCCACGCCGAGCCGGCCGGGGCGCCCCCGGTGGACGGCCCCGTGAAGCCGCGCGGACGCTGGGCCCGGTTCTGGTCGCGGCTGCTGGGCTGACCGTCGACGCCGGGAGCGCGCCCGGGGGCCGCCCGCCGCGAGCAGTGCGGCGGGCGGCCCCCGCGGTCCGGGCACGGGCACCCGTGCCCGGTCGGTGACGCGGTTGCCCGGGCGGTCACGCGGTCGAGGGGTGCGTTCGGGCCCGACTAAGCTTTCCGACCATGGCGGCCACTGCAGACCACAGCACCACCGGGGCGAACACCCCGGCGTACTACGTTTCCACCCCGATCTACTACGTCAACGATCGCCCGCACCTGGGCCACGCGTACACCACCGTGGCGGGCGACGTCCTCACCCGCTGGCACCGCCAGCGCGGCGAGAAGGTGTGGTACCTGACCGGCACCGACGAGCACGGTCAGAAGATCATGCGGACCGCCGAGGCCAACGGCGTCAGCCCGCAGGAATGGTGCGACAAGCTGGTCGAGGAGGCGTGGAAGCCGCTCTGGGAGCACCTGGAGATCGCCAACGACGACTTCATCCGCACCACCCAGCAGCGTCACACCGACCGGGTGCAGGAGTTCGTCCAGGACCTGTACGACAAGGGCGAGATCTACAAGGGCGGCTACTCCGGCCCGTACTGCGTCGGCTGCGAGGAGTACAAACTCCCGGCCGACCTGCTCGACGGCGCTACCGAGGACGAGAAGCTCTGCGCCATCCACAAGAAGCCCGTCGAGTGGCTGGAGGAGGAGAACTACTTCTTCCGCCTCTCCGCGTACGGCGAGAAGCTGCTGGAGTTCTACGCCGAGAACCCCGGCTTCATCGCCCCCGAGTCCGCCCGCAACGAGGTGCTGCGCTTCGTCGAGCAGGGCCTGCAGGACCTCTCCATCTCCCGCTCCACCTTCAACTGGGGCGTCCCGCTGCCCTGGGACGAGAAGCACGTCCTCTACGTGTGGGTGGACGCGCTGCAGAACTACATCACCGCGGCCGGCTACGGCAGCGACCCGGAGCGCTTCGCCGAGCTGTGGCCCGCCTCCGTTCACCTCGTCGGCAAGGACATCCTCCGCTTCCACGCCGTCATCTGGCCCGCCATGCTGATGGCCGCCGGGCTGCCGCTGCCCAAGCGGGTCGTCGCCAACGGCTGGCTGATGGTCGGCGGCGAGAAGATGTCCAAGTCCAACCTGACCGGCATCGCGCCCACCGACCTCACCTCGCACTTCGGCGTGGACGCCTACCGCTACTACTTCCTGCGGGCGATCCCGTTCGGCACCGACGGCTCGTTCTCCTGGGAGGACTTCACCGCCCGGTACACCTCCGAACTCGCCAACGACTTCGGCAACCTGGCCTCCCGGGTCGCCGCCATGGTCGGCAAGTACTTCGACGGTGCGCTGCCGGAGGCGACCGCCCACGGCGAGGCCGAGCAGGCCGTCGCCGACGGTTTCGCCGCCGCCGTCGCCACCGCCGACCGGAAGATCGGCGAGGAGCTGGACTTCGCCGGCGGCCTCGCGGCGATCTTCGAGTTCGTCAAGCAGGTCAACGGCTACCTCACCGAGCAGGAGCCGTGGAAGGTCGCCAAGGACGACTCGGAGGAGGGGCGCGCCCGCCTCGCCACCATCCTCTACACCGCCGCCGAGGCACTGCGCGGCACCGCCGTCCTGCTCAACCCGGTGATGCCGTCCACCGCCGAGAAGCTGTGGGTCTCGCTCGGGGCCGAGGCCGGCCTCGGCGCGCTCGCCGCGCAGACCGTCGCCACCGCGGCCGACTGGGGCCGACTGCCCGTCGGCAGCACCGTCACCAAGGGCGAGATCCTGTTCCCGCGCCTCGAAGAGAAGCCCGCCGCCTGATGTCTCCCAAGGACGATCGCGCCACGCCGCCGCCGCTGCCGGAACCCCTGGCGGTGGCGGTGGCGGACTCGCACACCCACCTCGACATGCAGTCCGGCACCCCGGCCGAAGGCCTGGCCCGGGCCGCCTCGGTCGGGGTCACCACGGTCGTCCAGGTGGGCTGCGACGTGCCCGGCTCGCGCTGGGCCGCCGACCTGGCGGCCCAGTACGAGCAGGTGCACGCGGCCGTCGCCCTGCACCCCAACGAGGCGCCGCGGATCTTCCTCGGCGACCCCGACGGCTGGTCCGGCCAGCAGCGCGCCGCGGGCGGCGCCGCCGCGCTCGACGAGGCCCTCGCCGAGATCGACCGGCTCGCCGCCCTCCCGCAGGTCCTCGCCGTCGGCGAGACCGGCCTCGACTACTTCCGCACCGGGCCCGAGGGCGTGGAGATCCAGAAGGAGTCGTTCCGCCGCCACATCGAGATGGCCAAGCAGCACGACAAGGCGCTGGTCATCCACGACCGCGACGCCCACGAGGACGTCATCGCCGTGCTGCTGGCGGAAGGCGCCCCCGAGCGGACCGTCTTCCACTGCTACTCCGGCGACGCCGAGATGGCCAAGGTCTGCGCCGAGCACGGCTGGTACCTGTCCTTCGCCGGACCGGTCACCTTCAAGGCCAACCAGCCGCTGCGCGACGCCCTCGCCGTCACCCCCCTCGACCGGATCCTGGTCGAGACCGACGCCCCCTTCCTCACCCCCCACCCTTACCGGGGCCGCCCCAACGCCCCGTACCTCATCCCGGTCACGGTCCGGTCGATGGCCGCCACCCTGGGGCTGCCCGAGGACGAGCTGTCCGCCGCCATCGCCGCGAACACGGCGCGGGCCTTCGGGTACTGAGTCGATCGAACGGACATCGGATCGCGGAGGAACGGTTCGGCACTCTCGTGGCGCTGTGATGCCGGTTGGCATGAGTGCCCGCCGTGGAGATCGACCTCGCCGCGGTCGTCGAACTCCGAGTGGCTTCCGCGCCCGTATCCTTGGCGCGTGAGCACCACCGATCCCACCTCTGACAGCCACCTGCTGGGCGCCGCCGACATTCGGGAGCTGGCGGCCGCGTTCGGCGTGAAGCCGACCAAGCAGCGCGGGCAGAACTTCGTCATCGACGGCAACACCGTGCGGCGGATCGTCCGGGCGGGTGGGGTGACGGCCGAGGACTCCGTGGTCGAGGTCGGGCCCGGGCTCGGGTCGCTGACGCTTGCGCTGCTGGAGGTGGCGCGGCACGTGACCGCGGTCGAGATCGACCCGGTGCTCGCGCAGCACCTGCCGGACACCGTCGCCGCCCGGCTGCCCGGCAAGACGGACGCCTTCGACCTGGTGTTCAGCGACGCCATGGAGGTCACCGAGCTGCCCGGGCCGGCGCCCACCGCGCTGGTCGCCAACCTCCCGTACAACGTGGCCGTGCCCGTCCTGCTGCACATGCTGGCGACCTTCCCCAGCATCGAGCGGACCCTGGTGATGGTGCAGAGCGAGGTCGCGGACCGGCTCGCCGCCAAGCCCGGCAACAAGGTGTACGGCGTCCCGTCGGTCAAGGCCAACTGGTACGCCGACGTGAAGCGGGCCGGTGCCATCGGGCGGAACGTGTTCTGGCCCGCGCCGAACGTCGACTCCGGGCTGGTCTCGCTGATCCGCCGCGAGCCGCCGAAGACCACCGCCAGCCGCCGGGAGGTGTTCGCCGTCGTCGACGCCGCGTTCGCCCAGCGGCGCAAGACCCTGCGGGCCGCCCTGGCCGGCTGGGCCGGCTCCCCGGCCGGGGCCGAGCAGGCGCTCGCCGCCGCCGGGATCGACCACAAGCTGCGCGGCGAGATGCTGACGGTGGAGCAGTTCGCCGCGATCGCCGAGCACAAGCCCGAGGCGACCGGCGGGCACCAGCCGAAGCAGAGCGACGAGGTCGAGTCCGAGTGATCACCGTACGGGTTCCGGCCAAGGTCAACGTCCAGCTCGGGGTGGGCGGACTGCGGGCCGACGGGTTCCACGACCTGGCCAACGTGTTCTTCGCCGTCGCCCTCGGCGACGAGGTCACGGCCACGGCGGGGGAGGGCGTCACGCTGTCCTGCACCGGGCCGGACGCCCACGCCGTACCGCTCGACGAGAGCAACCTCGCCGCCCGTGCCGCCCGCCTGCTCGCCGCCCACCACGGCATCGCCGAGCCCGGCGTGCACCTGCACATCGCCAAGGCCATCCCGGTCGCCGGCGGCATGGCCGGCGGCAGCGCCGACGGGGCGGCCGCGCTGGTCGCCTGTGACGCGCTCTGGCAGCTCGACACCCCCCTCGACACGCTCCTGGAGCTGGCCGCCGAACTCGGCTCCGACGTGCCGTTCGCCCTGCTCGGTGGCGTCGCGCTGGGCCGCGGCCGGGGCGAGATCCTGCAGCCGCTCACCGTCGAGGGCACCTTCCACTGGGTGTTCGCGGTCGCTGACGGCGGCCTCTCCACCCCCGCCGTCTTCCGCGAGTGCGACCGCCTGCGCGAGGAGGCCGGCACCGGCTCCAGCGAGGTTCAGGTGCCCACCCCCGACGCCGACCCGGCGCTGCTCGCCGCGCTCGCCGCCGGCGACGCCGTCGCCCTGGCCGCCGCCCTCACCAACGACCTCCAGCCCGCCGCCCTCTCGCTGCGCCCCTCGCTCGCGGCCACCCTGCGGGCCGGCACCGAGGCCGGCGCGCTCGGCGCCCTGGTCTCCGGCTCCGGGCCGACCTGTGCGTTCCTCGCCAAGGACGCCGACGCGGCGGCCGCCGTCGCCGAGGCACTGCGGGCCTCCGGCACCTGCCGGACCGCGCACGCCACGTACGGGCCGGTGCCAGGGGCCGGGCTGGTGCCGTAGCTCCTCCGCCGGTGCAGGGCCACCTCAGGCGGGGGGCTCCCGGGGCCCCGTCGGTGCAGGCGGCGAGGGCGCTTCGGCGGGCCCATTAGGCTGGGGAGATCGGGGTGTCCCCGACAGGGGCGCCCGGCCGCGAGCGGCGGGCCGCCCCGAGACCGCCAACCCAGGAGCGCAGCACACGTGGCCGTCAACCTCGCCACCATCGAGTCCGTCACGAAGGTCTACGGCACCCGCGCCCTCCTGGACGGGGTCAGCCTCGGTGTCAGCGAGGGCGACCGGATCGGTGTCGTCGGACGCAACGGCGACGGCAAGACCACCCTGATCCGGATGCTCGCCAAGCTGGAGGAGCCGGACGGCGGGCGGATCACCCACGCCGGCGGGGTGGAGATGGCCGTCCTCACCCAGCACGACTCGCTCGACCCCAAGGCCACCATCCGGCACGAGGTGATCGCCGACCGGGCCGACCACGAGTGGCTCGGCGACGCCCGCATCCGCGACATCATCGAAGGCCTCTTCGGCGGCCTCGACCTGCCCGGCTTCGCCGACGGCCTCGACACCGTCATCGGCCCGCTCTCCGGTGGCGAGCGCCGCCGGATCGCCCTCGCCAAGCTGCTCCTCGGCTCGCCCGACCTGATCGTCCTCGACGAGCCCACCAACCACCTCGACGTCGAGGGCATCAACTGGCTCGCCCAGCACCTGCAGAAGCGCCGCTCCGCGCTGGTCTGCGTCACCCACGACCGCTGGTTCCTCGACCAGGTCTGCACCCGGATGTGGGACGTCCAGGGCGGCGCCGTCCACGAGTACGAGGGCGGCTACTCCGACTACGTCTTCGCCCGCGCCGAGCGCTCCCGGATCGAGGCCGTCGAGGAGCAGAAGCGCCAGAACCTCGCCCGCAAGGAACTCGCCTGGCTGCGCCGCGGCGCCCCCGCCCGCACCTCCAAGCCGCGCTACCGGATCGAGGCCGCCAACGCCCTGATCGCCGACGTGCCGGAGCCGCGGGACAGCTCCGAGCTGATGAACTTCGCCAACGCGCGCCTGGGCAAGACCGTCTTCGACCTGGAGGGCGTCACCGTCAAGGCCGGCCCCAAGCTGCTGCTGGAGAACCTCACCTGGCAGCTCGGCCCCGGCGACCGGATCGGCCTGCTCGGCGTCAACGGCGCCGGCAAGACCTCGCTGCTGCGCGCCCTGCGCGACGCGTACGCCTCCGAAGGCGACGTGCAGCCCGCGTCGGGCCTGATCAAGGTCGGCAAGACGGTGCGGCTCGCCTACCTGTCGCAGGAGGTCGCCGAGCTGGACCCGGCCACCCGGGTGCTCCAGGCCGTCGAGCAGATCCGCTCGCGCGTCGACCTCGGCAAGGGCCGGGAGATGAGCGCCGGCCAGCTGTGCGAGCAGTTCGGCTTCGGCAAGGACAAGCAGTGGACGCCGGTCGGCGACCTGTCCGGCGGCGAGCGGCGGCGGCTCCAGCTGCTGCGCCTGCTCATGGACGAGCCGAACGTGCTGTTCCTCGACGAGCCCACCAACGACCTCGACATCGAGACCCTCAACCAGCTGGAGGACCTGCTCGACGGCTGGCCCGGCTCGATGATCGTCATCAGCCACGACCGCTTCTTCATCGAGCGCACCACCGACGTCGTCCACGCGCTGCTGGGCGACAAGAAGATGCGGATGCTGCCCGGCGGCGTCGACGAGTACCTGGAGCGGCGGGCGCGGATGGCCGCCTCGATCGCCGCCGCCGCTTCGGCCGCCTCCGCCGCCACGTCGGGGGCCTCGGGCGCGGCGGGCACCTCGGGTGCCTCGGGTGCCTCGGGTGCCGAGGCCGCTACATCGGCGCTGTCGGGCGGCGACCTGCGGGCGGCGAAGAAGGAGATGCAGAAGCTGGAGCGGCAGATCGCCAAGTTGGACGAGAAGGAGTCCAAGCTGCACGCCCAACTCGCCGAGCACGCCGCAGACTTCTCCAAGGTCGCGGAGCTGGACGCGCAGCTGCGCGGCGTCCGGGAGGAGAAGGAGGAGCTGGAGATGAGCTGGCTGGAGCTGGCCGAGCAGGTCTGAGCTCGCCGAAGGGGCCTCCGTCGGGGTCGTCTCCGGAGGATTCCTCCCGGGGTGGCTACCGGGCGAGCAGGGCCTCCAGCTCGTCCGCCGCACGGCCCAGCGCACTGCGCGTCGGGTCGTGCGGCGCCGTCGGGCGGGCCGCCGCCCCGGTCGGCGGGCGGTGCTCGCGGGCTGCGGCGGTCAGCTCGTCCAGCGCCCGGAACACCCGTCCGACCTCCGCCGGGTCCGGCACCCGGCCGCCGTACCGGAGCTGCGCCGCGAACGCCGCCACCGCGCCGCCCAGCCGCTCCAAGGCCGCCGTCGCCGGCAGCCACTGCTCCGCCAGCCGACCGGTCGGCGGCGGCTCGGACAGCCCCTGCCGCACCTCCTGGCGGGCGTCCGCCAGCGCCCGGTAGGCCGTACGGCGCAGCCACACCTCGGCCCGGCCGGCGTCCCCGGAGACCGCGTCCAGGTAGGCCCGCAGCGCGGTGGCCGCGTCCACCAGCCGCGGCTCGATCCGGTGGCGCGGACGCTCCGGCCACAGCAGGTAGCCGAAGAGCAGCACGATCGCGCTGGCGAGCACCGTGTCCAGCACCCTCGGCCAGAACTCGGCTGCGCTGCTCTGCCCGCCCAACTGGAGCAGGATCAGTGCCATCGGCGTCATCGCCACCGTGTTCAGCCCGTAGTGCGCCGCCGTCGCGTACGGCAGCAGGGCCACGCAGAACGCGGCGATCGCCGTCAGCACCCACTCGTCGGTCGTGAGGGAGACCACGGCCGCGGTGACCGCCACCCCGAGCACCGTGCCGATCGAACGGCTCACCGCACGCAGGAACACCGAACCGAGATCCGGCTTCAGCACGAAGGCGATCGTCATCGGCACCCAGTAGCTCTTGCTGAGCGGGTAGTTGGCGGTCACCGCCGAACCCACCGCGATGCACAGCGCCACCCGCAGCCCGTACCGGACCGAACCGCGCGACAGCAGCTTCACCCGGAGCCGCCACGGATCGGGCGGGGGTGCCGGGGCGGTGGCGATCTCCGCGTCCCGGCCGGCCACGGTGTCGGCGGCGGCCCGCAGCGCCACGTCCAGGGCCTGCCGGGACGGGGTGTCCGGCCGCCAGTCCGGGACGACGACGTCGCCGCCGCCCTGCCGGACGGCGGCCGCCAGCCGGCCCGGCACCTCCGCGACCTCCGGCGGCACGGGCCGCCAGGCCCACAGCAGGCCGGTCGCCGCCTCGGTGGCGGCCAGCGCCGCCTCGTACATCCGGCGCAGCCGGGCCGTGCGGGCGGACTCCGCCCCCGGGCGGCGCGGCCTCGGGAGGAGGTCCTGGAGCTGGTTCAACCGGGCCGTCAACACCTGGCGCGAGGCCGCGCCCTGCGGCGTGCCCAGGTCGGCGAGCGTACGGCCGAACGCCTCGTAGGCGGCCGCCAACGCGCGGTTGCGCGGATCGGAGGCGGGCCGGAGGTGCGCGCTCCCGGGCAGACCCAGCAGTACGACGAACGCGGCGCCCGCCGGCATCATCGGCGCCGCCGCCCACCACGGATCCGGCAACGGCATCCCGCTGCCCAGCGCGGCCGACACCAGCAGCAGCATCCCGGCCGCCGAACCGCGCGGGCCCGTCGCACTCAGCGCGCCGGACGCGAAGGCGGTGAGCGTGAGCGCCGTGCCGAGCACGGCCGCCGAGACGTCCGCGTGCTGAAGGGCGGTACCGATCAGCATGCCGAGCGCCGAGGCCAGCACCGCCGACGCCATCCGGGAGGCCCGCAGCCCCGCCGGCTCGGCCCGGTCGTTCATCGTCGCGTGCATCGCACCCAGGCCGGCGAACACCCCCAGATCCAGCCGGTGCGCCAGCAGGCCGACGGTCAGCGGCACCGCCATGCCCACGGCGGCGCGAACCATCAACGCGACCGGCAGCGCAGGCCGGGAGGGGCGCGCGGCGCGCGCCCACCAGGAGGGGGCGGGCTCGTCCGAAGGCATGCGATCACGTCCGTTCTGCGGCCGAGGGTCGCTGCTGTGCGACATTGCGCGGCAGATGGGGGCGTACCCGGTCCAACCGGGCGAGGCCAGTCTAGCGGGGGCCTGACCAGGGGCCCCGGCGGGTTGCACGTGTCAAGTTCGTACCGATCGCGTACAGGCGGGCCAAGGGCCCTGCCGGTCCGACAGAGGTGGTGGCTACGATTGTGGAGGTTGAAACCGCCCCCAGGGCGGGCGGTGCACCGACCAGGACTGTACGACCGAGAAGTTGACGGTATGTTGCGGAGCGGCGGCCCCGGGGTTACCCCGAACCGCCGCCCGTACGGGGGAAGAGGTGAACTGCTGTGGCAGGAGAGGCTCCACCGAACACGGGGACCAATCCGGACCCGTCCGGTGACGTCACGCCTTTTACGCTCAGCCATTACATGGGGATCGGCCCCGTGATCAGCACCGTGCAGACGTACGTCAGCGCCGGCGACCTGGTGTCCGCCTTCGGCAAGCAGGACGTCAAGGTCGAACTCGACACGCTCACCTCGTTCGCGAAGAAGATCGAGGCCCTGCTCCAGGCCATGGAGGGCTCCCCGGCGGCACCGTACAAGCTCCAGGAGCAGAAGCTGACCGGCGGGAGCTTCGCCAGCGCGGAGTTCGCCGAGGCGACGGCCCTGACGGCGGCCTACGGCAAGGTGCACACCCAGCTCGTCAAGCTGCACAAGGACTTCGTGTCGCAGATCGAGGCGATGAAGAACGCGGTCGCGCAGACGGCGGGCAACTACTCGACCAACGAGGACGACACGACGGCCGCCCAGAACGCCGTCGCGAAGAACGCGGGCGGCACCACGCCGACGGCGGGGTCGGAGCGAGCCGGCGGCCAGGGCTTCTGATGGCGGTCGGCGGAGACGTTCACGGGGAAACGGGGAGTAAGTAGTGGCAGGCGGAACGAACTTCGAGGGTATCGAACACCCCGAACTCAAGAAGATGGTCCAGAGCACCGACCCCGCGAAGGTGCTGAGCCGTGGCACCCAGCTGCAGTCGGCCGGCCGCGTTCTGAAGGAACTGGGCGCGGCACTCAAGTCGCACATCGGCAACGTCACCTGGGAAGGTCCGGCCGCCGAGAGCTTCAAGACCTGGGCGGGAAACCTGCAGCAGTCGGCCGCCTTGCTGGGCGACTACTCGGCGGCCGCCGGCGACGCGATGCACCAGGCCGGCGAGGCGCTCAGCACGGCCAAGGCCGCCGTGCCCGAACCTCCCCACACGGACATCGCGACGGTCAACGCGCGCCAGTTCCAGGGGCCGCCCAACCCTGCTGCCGTCACGAAGGCGAACAACTTCTCGATCGAGGGCGGGAGCACCGCCAACATCGACTCGATCATGAAGAAGCAGTACAACTCCAACTGGGTCTCCGAGGCGGACGCGCAAGCCGCCGCCCTGCGGATCTACACGGCGCACCAGGAAGCCATCCACCAGATGGAGAAGCTGGGGCAGGCGTACGAGGCGGCGACGACGAAGCTGGCCGGGCTCGGGGACGTGATGCTGCCGGGTACGCCGGATGCCGTCAAGAGCCGGGACGATGTGTCGGACTACTCC
Source organism: Kitasatospora sp. NPDC087314 (assembly GCF_044744365.1). NCBI lineage: Bacteria > Bacillati > Actinomycetota > Actinomycetes > Kitasatosporales > Streptomycetaceae > Kitasatospora > Kitasatospora sp. NPDC087314. The sequence continues at coordinate 15,225 of NZ_JBIUYE010000015.1, read as the reverse complement.
CCGGGTGCGTCAGGGGGCGGTTACGGCGGTTCCCCCCGCAGCCCTCGTACAGGCGGAGGCAGCACCAGTGGGAGCTACAGCCCGTCAGGCGGAAACTACGGTGGTGGCTCGGTCTCGCCCCGCAATCCGGGGTCGGGTCCGCAAGGCCCGATCGGACCGGGTCACACCGACCCGATTCCTCCGCGAAGCGGAGGCCAGGTGCTGCCTACGCCGGTGGACCCGGGTTCGTCGACGCCATCGTCTGTTCCATCCGACCCCATCAATCGTCCCGGTACCGGCCTTGACAGCCTGCCGACCGTGCCGACGCTGCCGAGTCAGACCGGCCCGTTCGGGCCCAGTGGCGGTGGAAGCTTTCCGACCGAAAGTCCCGGCGGCACTCCCGGATACCCGGGCGGGCCTGGCGGACCTGCTGGCACCCCCGGTAGCTCGGGCTTCCCGGGCGGTGGCCGGGTGACCGGCTTCCCGGCCGGAGGCAGTGGTTCGATTCCGGCCAAGAGTGGTGGCGGGTCTATCCCTGGTAAGGGCGGCGGATCGATTCCCGCTCGCACGGTTCCGTTCGGTGGTGGCCCGGTGGCGGGGAAGTCCGGCGGTACCCCGGGTCTGCCCAGCGGGACGGTCTTCGGCGCCCGCGAGGCCCAGGCAGGCCGGGCCGGAACGGCCGGCGGCACGGGTGGGATGAATGGGATGCACCCGGGCATGGGCGGTCACGGAGCCGGCGGTTCGGGTGGCAGCTCGCGCGGTCGGGGTCTGACCTCGACCGGCGGGGGAACGGTAGGCGGCCGCAAGGGGCCAGCCACCGGCGGGGAGTTCACGCCGGGCGGGACGGGCCTTCGCAATCGGGCGGCTGCTGCGGGAGCTGCCGAAGGCGAAGCCCGCTCCGGGCAGAACAGCATGATGACCCCTGGAACGGCGGGTCACTCTGGGCGGAACGAGCGCGATCGCCGCAAGCGGGCCGACTACCTCCATGAGGACGAGGAGACCTGGACCAGCGGTACGCCGCACAGCAACCCCGACGTGATTGAGTAGGACGGCACCGACTGCCCGGTCACTGGGCTCCCCCGGTGGCCGGGCAGATCTGTTCGGGGCACACTTCCCGGTCGACGGAAAGATTGACGAGGAGTTGTGATGGGGCGGACTAGCGCGCGAGTGCGTTGGCGGGTGTTCGCTGCGGCGCTTCTGGCGGCGGGAGTCGTAGTCGGTCCGGTGGCACCACTGGCGGTTGCAGGCGATTCGGTCCGTGCGGATCAATGGCATCTGGACGTCATGCACGCGCCGGAGATGTGGAAGATTTCAAAGGGTGAGAACGTCACAGTTGCGGTGATCGACGGCGGGTTCAAGTTGGATCACCCGGATTTGACTGGGCAGTTTCTTCCAGGCAGGGACTTCAGTGGAAGCCCGGGTGGCGTCGGATCCTACAAGGAGGGGCATGGCACGCAGATGGCTAGCCTCATTGCAGGTTCTGGAAAGTCTGATGGTGGAAAGGGTGCTTATGGCCTTGCCCCTGGCGCGAAGATCCTTCCGTTGAAAATTGCCAACGGCTCCGAAGGGGCGGTGATTTCAGCCGACTTTCTTGGACAGATCGGGCAGGCCGTTACCTACGCGGTTGAGCAAGGTGCCAAGGTCATCAACATCTCTCAGGGAACTTCTGCTGTTACGACCTACCCTGAAGACGTCTCAAAGCTGAACACGATCTTGGCTTGGGCGCGAGCGAAGGGATCGCTGGTGGTATCCAGCGTCGGGAACTCTGCCCAGTCGGGAAACCTCGTTGAGTATCCGGGCGCTCTGCCCAATGTTGTTGGAGTGGGGGCGGTCGGTCGCGACGTGATTGCGACGGCAGAGTCCCAGCAGGGGCCGCAGGTAATCCTTGCCGCTCCTGGTATGGATATGATTGAGGCCTGTACGGGTCCTACGGGTTATTGCAAGAGCCACGGCACTTCGGATTCATCTGCGCTGGTCTCCGCCTCGGCGGCGCTGATCTGGTCCGTTCACAAGGACTGGACCGCTAATCAGATTCTACGGGTGTTGATCAATACGGCTAGTAAGCCGACTGACGGATCCGCCCGCAACAACGATGTCGGTTATGGCGTCGTGCGGCCGCGGATCGCGTTGACGGATCCGGGCGATCCTGGGCCCGCAGATGTGTCTCCGGTGCCGGTGGCTGAGGCTGCGCCTTCGGCCAGCCCCTCCGCGTCGGGGAGCCCGTCGGCCGCTGCGTCGCCGGCGCCGGGCTCGGCGGCTCCTAGTCCGAGCGAGGTGGCGGTGGGCGCACCGCCGGTGGAGCCGAAAGCCGACAAGTCGTCCGGTTCCGGTAGTGCGCTGCCGATTGTGGTCGGCGTGGTGGTCGGGCTGGCGTTGGTGGCCGGTGTGGTGTTCGTGGTGCTGAGGCGGCGGAAGGTGGGCGGGCAGACTGAGGCGCATGTGCCGCAGGTGGGGGCGGGAACTCCGCCGCCTCCGCCGTCGTATGAGCCACCGGTGCCGCCGGGGGACAACCCGTACGCGAGGTAGTCGGGTTGGGGTGGGCGTGCCCGATTGTCGCGCGGGGCGTGGGGGAGGCGCAGTGGGGCGGCGCGTGGGGTGGGGGTGTGCGCCAGGGTCACTCGGGTGGGGGCTGGTGGGAGGGGTGGGTGGGTGGCCAGGGTGGTGGTATGGATGCGGAGGAAGCCCGGCGGGTGGGGCAGTTGCGGCGTGCGGCGGCTGCGGCGCTGATCGGTACGGCGATCGAGTTCTACGACTTCTTTTTGTACGGAACGGCTGCGGCCTTGGTGTTCGGGTCGGTGTTCTTTCCTGAACTGGGCACGATGGGGGCGCTGTTGGCGGCGTTCTCGGTGTACGCGGTGGCGTTTCTGGCCCGGCCGCTGGGGGCGGTGGTGTTCGGGCACTTCGGGGATCGGGTGGGGCGGAAGGCGACGCTGGTGGTGTCGCTGTTGTTGATGGGCTTGTCGACGGCGGCGGTGGGGGTGTTGCCGGGGTTCGGCTCGTGGGGGTGGTGGGCGCCGGTGGCGTTGGTGGCGCTGCGGGTGTGCCAGGGCGTGGGGTTGGGCGGGGAGTGGGGTGGGGCGGCGCTGCTGATCGCGGAGAACGCGCCGGCCGGGCGGCGGGGGCGGTACGGGGCGTTCCTTCAGCTGGGGCCGACGATCGGGTTCGTGTTGGCGAACGGGGTGTTCCTGTCGCTCCAACTCGGGCTGGACGGACGGGCGTTCCGGGAGTGGGGCTGGCGGGTGCCGTTCCTGGTGTCGCTGGGGCTGGTGGCGGTGGGGTTGTTCGTACGGCTGCGGTTGGAGGAGACGCCGCTGTTCCGGCCGGACGAGCCGAGGGACCGGGCGCCGGTGGTGGAGGTGCTGCGCGGGCATTGGCGCACGGTGCTGTTGGGCTGCGGGGCGATCACCGTGGGGTACGCGCTGTTCTACCTGACCACGACCTATGCGTTGGCGTATGCCACGTCCGGGCTGGGGGTGGCGAGTTCGCTGGTGCTGTCGATGCTGCTGGTGGGCGCGGCGGGCATGGCCGCGACGGTGTGGATGAGCGCGTCGCGCAGTGACGGGTGGGGGCGGCGGCGGACGCTGTGCTGGGCGACGGGTCTGGCGGCGGGGTGGTCGCTGGTGCTGTTCCCGCTGCTGGAGACGGTGCGCCGGCCGTTGATGTTCCTGGCGCTGGCGGGTGCGCTGGTGGTGCTCGGGTGCCTGATGGGGCCGGTGGCGGCGTTCCTGCCGGAGCTGTTCCCGACCCGGGTGCGGTACACGGGCGCCGCGCTGACGTACAACCTGGGCGGCGTGGTGGGCGGTGCGACGACGCCGCTGGCGGCGACGAGGCTGACCGCGGCGTACGGGACGGCGCAGCCGGTCGGCTGGTACCTGGCGGGGTTGGGCGCGGTGGCGCTGGGGTGTCTGTGGCTGCTGCCGGAGACCGGTGGCGCGGAGCTGGGGGCGGTGGACGGCGGACGCCGCCGGGTGCCCCTCCTGGGGACGGACCCGGCGGCGTAGGTGCCGACCGTGCGGGGTGGTCAGCCGGCGAGGGCGGCGCGGCCGGCCAGCACGACGGCGGTGTGCTTGGCGACCCGCTCGCCGAGGTGCTCGGCGGTCGCGATGTCGGCCTTGTGCACGGCCTCGGGGCCGGCGTCGGACGGGCTGGAGGCGGCGGCGCCGTTGAAGAAGCCGAGGCGGTTGAGGTCGTTCTCGGTGGCGGTGGTGGAGTTCCAGCCGGGCTTGAGGCCGAGGTTGACCCAGCTCATGGCGTGCTGGGCGGCGAGGGTCTGGAAGAAGGCGAGGGTGCCGGCCTTGTCACCGCTCTTGGAGGCGGAGTTGGTGAAACCGGCGGCGACCTTGTCCTGCCAGGCGTCCGAGAACCAGCGCTTGCTGGTGGCCTCCGCGAAGACGTGGAAGGCGCCGGAGGCGGTGCCCATGTAGGTGGGGGAGCCGAAGACGATCGCGTCCGCGGCGTCGAGCTGGGCCCACTGCTCGTCGGTGATGGTGTCGACGGCGATCGAGACGACCTCGGCGCCGGCGGCGGCCGCGCCGCGGGCGACGGCTTCGGCTATGACGGCGGTGTGGCCGTAGCCGGAGTGGTAGGCGAGGGCGACGGTCGGGCGGATGGCGGTCATGCGGGGCACTCCTGTACGGGGACGGGGGAGGGGCGGGAACGGGAACGGGTGAGGGCAGGGGCAGAGGCACCGTGCCGGACCCGTCGGCCGATCGGTCTCCAATATAGACCAGGTCTCCATTGGTTACCAGGAGTGGATTGGAGACCGCGGGGCTACCCTGGACGGCATGACGACGGAGGAAGTGGCCCAGGTGCAGGTCTGCGCCGGGTGGCACGGGCAGGAGTGGGGGAGTGGGCAGGGGGAGGGCGAGGAGCAGGAGCTAGACGTCTTCGCCCAGCTCTGTCCCAGCCGCGCGATGTTCGCCGAGCTGGCCGACAAGTGGTCGATGCTGATCCTGATGAGCCTCGCCGCGTGCGGGCCGCAGCGGTTCTCCGAGCTGCAGCGTGGGATCGGCGGGGTCAGCCGCAAGATGCTCACCCAGTCGCTGCGGACCCTGGAGCGCAGCGGTCTGGTGCGTCGCACGGTGTTCCCGGAGACGCCGCCGCGCGTGGTCTACGACCTGCTGCCGCTCGGCCGGGAGCTGGCCGTGCTGCTGGCGCCGCTCGGCCGGTGGACGGAGCAGCGCACCGGGCAGATGCTGGCCGCCCGCGAGGAGTTCGACCAGGCGCACGCCGAGGGTTGAGCCGCAGTACACCGAGGGCTGGCCCGCCGCGCGCCGGCGACCGGCCCGGTGCGCTCCGGCATGCGCCGAGACCGTGGATCCGATTTCCCTTCCGGGCCGCGAGCCGTGTAATGTCTTCCTTGTTCGACCGGCCCGGTGAAAGCCCGGCTAGCCCCTATAGCTCAGTCGGTAGAGCGTCTCCATGGTAAGGAGAAGGTCTGCGGTTCGATTCCGCATGGGGGCTCCATACGGAAGGCCCTCGCTTCACGGCGAGGGCCTTTTGCTGTTCCCCGATCAGCTCGCCGCCCGACAGTGCGCGGTGGCCTAGCGGGTCGGGTGCGGAATGCGCTGTGATGGTGCGTCATCGGCCGCCCGCCCATGGGGTGCGGGCGCGAGCCGGACCTCGACCGGGAGGGCGTCATGGGCGTTCGACTCGTGGTGGTCGACGACCACCGGCTGCTGGCCGAGGCGCTGGCCACGGCGCTTCAGCTGCGCGGCCACCGGGTGCTCGCGGTCGGCTGCCCGGCCGGGGTCGCGGCCGATCTGGTGGTCGGACGGCGGCCGGAGGTGTGCCTGCTGGGGGTGGCCGCGCCGAGCGAGCCGGGGGCCTTCGACGGGCTGCGCCGGATTCGCCGGGAGCGCCCCGAGGTGGCCGTGATCGTGCTCGGCCCGGTGGGTGAACTGCGCGGCGTGGCAGGCGCGTTCGCGGCCGGGGCGGCCGGGTACGTGCCCAGTGACGAGCGGATCGGGGTGGTCGAGCGGGCGATCGGGCGGGCTCGGGCGGGCGAGGCGGCGGTGGCCGTGGACGTGTTGCGCGGGGCCTTCGACCAGCTGCTGCGGCCGGTCGCCGAGCCGGACGACGAAGCGGTGCGGCTGCTGCGGCTGCTGACCCGCCGTGAGGTGCAGGTGCTGGCCCGGATCGCGGACGGCGAGGACACCGCGGCGATCGCCGCCGGGATGCGGATCGCCGCGAGCACCGCCCGGACGCACGTCCAGCGAGTGCTGATGAAGCTCGGCGCGCGGACCCGGCTGGAGGCCGCCGCGGTGGCCGCCCGGACCGGGCTGCTGGAGCGGATGGCCGGCGGCTGAGCCGGGGCGGCCGCACGGGGCGACAGCGGTGGCCGCACGGGTCGTCGACGGGTGGCCGCACGGTCCGTTCGGGTGGTCCTGAGCACCCCCGGCGGGCAGGGAGAATATCCCCAGTCGTACGCACGTCGTCGATGGCCGCCGCTGATCCGGCGGACCATCGCCCGCTGGAGGTCTCATCATGAGTAAGTACCTGGTCACGGGTGGCGCCGGCTACGTCGGCAGCGTGGTGGCCGCCCACCTGCTGGAGGCGGGGCACCAGGTGACCGTCCTGGACGATCTCTCCACCGGTTTCCGTGCGGGTGTCCCGGCCGGTGCCGAGTTCGTCGAGGGCCGGATCCAGGAGGCCGGCCGGGTGCTGGACGCCTCCTTCGACGGGGTGCTGCACTTCGCGGCCTCCTCGCAGGTCGGCGAGTCGGTCGTGGACCCGGAGAAGTACTGGCGCAACAACGTGGCCGGTTCGCTGGAGCTGGTCTCCGCGATGCGCGCGGCGGGCGTGCGCAAGCTGGTGTTCTCCTCCACCGCCGCCGTCTACGGCGAGCCGGAGGTCGTGCCGATCGCCGAGACCGCCCGCACCTCGCCGACCAACACCTACGGTGCCACCAAGCTCGCCGTGGACCACCTGATCACCAGCGAGGCCGTCGCACACGGCCTGGCCGCCGTCTCGCTGCGCTACTTCAACGTGGCCGGCGCGTACGGCGCCTACGGGGAGCGCCACGACCCCGAGTCGCACCTGATCCCGCTGGTCTTCCAGGCCGCGCTGGGCCAGCGTCCGCACATCGCGGTGTACGGCGAGGACTACCCGACCCCGGACGGCACCTGCATCCGCGACTACATCCACGTCGCGGACCTGGCCGACGCCCACCTGCTGGCGTTGGACGCGGCCAAGCCGGGCGAGCACCTGATCTGCAACCTGGGCAACGGCAGCGGCTTCTCGGTGCGCGAGGTGATCGAGTCGGTCCGGCGCGTCACCGGCCGGGAGATCCCGGTGCAGGTGGCCGGCCGCCGGGCCGGCGACCCGGCCGTGCTGGTGGCCTCGGCCGCCCGCGCCCACGAGGCGCTGGGCTGGACGCCGCGCCGCCCGAACCTGGACGACATCGTCGCCGACGCCTGGAAGTTCACCCTGGAGAAGAACGCCCAGTAGGCCGCAGGACCGCCGCAGGCGCCGCTCCCGGACGGTTCGGGGGCGGCGCCTGCGGCGTTGTCCGGGCCGTCGGCGTTGTCCGGGGCGCCGGCCGGCGACGCACATCCCGCCACTCACGCACCTCCTGACGAAACTTCACCAAACCGCCACGAGAGGGTTTTCCGGCCCGTACGCTGAGTGCGGTACCGGTGGGGGTCGGCGCTCTTCTTCGGCCGCACCGGCCACCGGTGGGCGGGCGGAGCGGCGGGCCAGGAGCGCGGGTGCCGGGGCCGGTCCCCGACCCCGGGCTCGGGCCGCTCTGAGCAGGGGGGTAGTGACGATGGGGCGGATCCGCGTCCTGGTGGTCGACGACCACCGGATCTTCGCCGAGGCACTGGCCGCGGCACTCGCCGCCGAGCCCGACGTGGAGGTGGGCGCGGCCGGCAGCGCGGCCGCCGCCGAGCGGGCGCTGGAGCGCGCCGCCGTCGAGGGACGGGCCTTCGACGTGGTCCTGATCGACGCCGATCTCGGCGCCGAGGGAGCGGGGGCGACCGGCGCCCGTACCCGGCCGGGCCAGGACCCGGCCGACGCGGCCCGGCGGCGCCTGGCCCCGCCCGTGCCGCCACCCCGCCACCCGGCCACCCCGCCGGTGGCGCCGTCCGGCGGCCGCCCGGTGGACCTGCTCCGCCCGGACCCGTACCGGGCCGACCCGCTCAGAGCCGCGCCCCCGACGTCCGACGGCATCACCCTGCTCGCCCGGCTCCGCCGCGCCCACCCGGGGCTGCGGGCCGTCGTACTGGCCGCCGTCGACGACCCGCACCGCGCGGCCCGGGCCCTGCACGCGGGCGCCACCGGCTGGGTGGCCAAGGAGAGTTCGCTGGCCCGGCTGCTCGCCGTGGTCCGGGGCGTGCTGCGGGACGAGACGCACCTGCCGCCCGCGCTGCTGACCGGCGTCATCCGCGAGCTGACCACCGCCCGCCGGGACCGCACCGAGAGCGAGCGGCTGGTCGACACCCTCACCCCGCGGGAAAAGCAGATCCTGCGCTGCATGGTCGCGGGCCTGGGCCGGCAGGCCGTCGCGGAGCGGCTCTACCTGTCGCCGCACACCGTCCGGACGCACATGCAGAACGTGCTCGGCAAGCTCGGGGTGCACTCCACGCTGGCGGCCGTCGCGGTGGCCCGCCGGGCCGGGGTCGGCCCCGCCGAGTCGGTCGTGCCCGCGCCGCCGTCCATCGCGACCTCGGTGGACCGGCCGTAGGGGCCGGTTCGGCCGGGACGTTCAACCCGGTTGTTCGGGCCCGTCGTTCAACCCGGCCGTTCAGCCCGGCCGTTCAAGCCGCCCGTTCAGCCCGGGATGTTGTCGAACGGGGCGACCAGCTGCCGCAGCAGCGCGGCGAGTTCACCCTGCTGACCGGCGGTGAGCTGGGCGAGCAGTTCGCGCTCGTGCGCGAGCAGTCCGGCGAGCGCCTGGTCGGCGCGGTCGCGGCCGTCGTCGGTGAGCCGGACGAGCACGCCGCGCCGGTCGTCCGGGTCGGGCAGACGCTTGACCAGGCCCTTGCCGGTGAGGCGGTCGATGCGGTTGGTCATGGTGCCGGAGGTGACCAGGGTCTGGGTGAGCAGCTGGCCGGGGGAGAGTTGGTACGGGGAGCCGGCCCGTCGCAGGGCGGTCAGGACGTCGAACTCCCAGGGCTCCAGCCCGTGCTCGGCGAAGGCGGTGCGGCGGGCGCGGTCGAGGTGCCGGGCGAGCCGGCTGACCCGGCTGAGGACCTCCAGCGGCCCCACGTCGAGGTCGGGGCGCTCCCGGCGCCACGCTGCGACCAGCCTGTCGACCTCGTCCTCCATGACGATCAGTGTATCGGTGGATGTGTCGATGTGAAGTCTCTTGACGTCGAGAAATGTGCCAGCAAGGCTACATCGAGATATCTTGATGTCGAGATACCTGTGAGGTGAACCATGCCCACCCCCGTCTGGGACCCGGCGCAGTACCTGCGCTTCGCCGACGAACGCACCCGCCCGCTGCGCGACCTGCTCGCCCGCGTCCCCGCCCTTCCGCACCCGAGCGATCCCGTGATCCTCGACATCGGCTGCGGCCCCGGCAACTCCACCGCCGTGCTGCGCGAACGCTGGCCGCACGCCCGCCTCACCGGCGTCGACAACTCCGCCCCGATGCTGGCCACCGCCCGCACCGAGGGCGAGCCCACCGCCGACTACCTGCTCGCCGACGCCCGCGACTACGACCCGGCCCCGGCCGAACCCGACCTGATCGTCTCCAACGCCACCCTGCAGTGGATCGGCGGCCATCTCGACCTCGTCCCGCGCTGGGCCGCCGCCCTTCGGCCCGGGGGAACCGTCGCCTTCCAGGTCCCCGGCAACTTCGACGCCCCCAGCCACACCCTGCTCGCGGAACTGCGCCGCAGCCCCCGCTGGCGCGACCTCCTCGGCGACGACGCCGTCCGGGCCGGAGTCCACCCGCCCGAGCGCTACCTCGACGCCCTCGTCGCCGCCGGTTGCACCCCCGACGTCTGGGAGACCACCTACCGCACCCTGCTCCCCGGCCCGGACCCGGTCCTCGACTGGGTCAAGGGCACCGCGCTGCGCCCCGTCCTCACCCGGCTCACCGACCCCGACCGCCGGGCCGCCTTCCTCGCCGAGTACGGAGCGCTCCTGCGCGAGGCCTACCCGGCCGGACCGCACGGCACCGTGTTCCCGTTCCGGCGGATCTTCGCCGTCGGGACCAGGGAGTAAGACCGCCCACCATGTGCCGGTCGGTCTCAGACCGACCGGCACATGGTGGGCGGTCGGGACCCGAAAGCCGGTCAGCCCTTCCGGTCGCCGACCAGCTTCGGGTGCCGCTCCAGTCCCTCCAGCCCGTGCCAGGCCAGGTTCACCAGGTGCGCCGCGACCTGCGCCTTGTCCGGCTTGCGGACCTCCAGCCACCACTGCCCGGTCAGCGCCACCATGCCGACCAGCATCTGCGAGTACATCGGGGCCAGCCGGGCGTCGAAGCCCCGGGACTTGAACTCCAGGCCGAGGATGTCCTCCACCTGCGTCGCGATGTCGCTGATCAGCGAGGCGAAGGTGCCGGTCGACTGGGCCACCGGGGAGTCCCGGACCAGGATCCGGAAGCCGTCCGTCGAAGTGTCGATGTAGTCCATCAGCGCGAACGCGGCCTGCTCCAGCAGTTCCCGCGAGTGCCCGCCGGTCAGCGCCCCCGTCACCATGTCCAGCAGCAGCTGCATCTCGCGGTCCACCACCACCGCGTACAGCCCCTCCTTGCCGCCGAAGTGCTCGTACACCACCGGCTTCGAGACCCCGGCCCGTTCGGCGATCTCCTCGACCGAGGTGCCGTCGTAGCCGCGCTCCGCGAACACCGTCCGGCCGATCTCCAGCAGCTGTTCCCGCCGCTGCTTGCCGGTCATCCGGACCCGGCCGCCCCGGCGGCGCGTCGCCGGAGCAGTCGCACCCCCCGAGGCGCCCCCGCCCGCCGGTGCAGCGGTTCGCGGACGGGCCGGCGCCGCGTCGGGTGCCGCGTCCGTCCGCGTGCTCTGGTGGCCGCCTGTGCTGTCTGCGCTGCTCCCGTTCACCCCTACATCATGCTGGAAGCGACGCCTCATGCGGCGCGGCGGGCGGCGATCCGTTGTGCGTCCGGCCACCGGACGTCCCGGACCCAGCCGGCCAGCTCGAACCAGCGGATCAGCCGGGCCGAGGAGTCGATCTGTCCGCGCAGCACCCCGTGTCGGGCCGAGGTCGGGTCCGCGTGGTGCAGGTTGTGCCAGGACTCGCCGCAGGAGAGCACCGCCAGCCACCAGACGTTGCCCGAGCGGTCCCGGGAGCGGAACGGGCGCCGGCCGACGGCGTGGCAGATCGAGTTGATCGACCAGGTGACGTGGTGCAGCAGCGCCACCCGGACCAGCGATCCCCAGAAGAAGGCGGACAGCGCACCCGACCAGGACAGCGTGACCAGTCCGCCGACCAGTGGGGGCAGCAGCAGCGAGATCATGGTCCAGAGCCAGAACAGCCGGGAGATCCGCCTTATGGCCGGGTCGCGGACGAGGTCCGGCGCGTACGCGAGCTGCGGGGTCTGCTCCTCGTCGAACATCCAGCCCATGTGCGCCCACCACAGGCCCTTGAGCAGCGCCGGGAGGCTCTCCCCGTAGCGCCACGGCGAGTGCGGGTCGCCGTCCTTGTCGCTGAACCGGTGGTGCTTGCGGTGGTCGGCCACCCAGCGCACCAGCGGGCCCTCGACCGCCAGGCTGCCGGCGACCGCGAGGGCGAGCCGCATCGGGCGGTTGGCCTTGAAGGCGCCGTGGGTGAAGTAGCGGTGGTAACCGACGGTGATGCCGTGGCAGGTGAGGAAGTACATCGCGGCGGTGATCGCCGCGTCCGTCCACCCCAGCCCCCACCCCCAGGCCACCGGCACGGCGGCCAGCAATGCGGCGAACGGCAGGACGATGAACAGCCCGAGCGCGAGCCGCTCGGCGACGCCCTGCCGCTCCCCGCCGCAGGTGGCGGACAGCTGGGTGGCGGAGTCGGGGGAATCGGTGGGAAGCGCGGCGGTCCCCGCGCTCGGCTCGCCGTCCTGGATGGTCATGGGCGTCCCTTTGCGGCGTCCCTGTGCGGGAGAGGAGCGGAGGCTACGTTGGCGTAACCTACGGCATCGTAGGTTGCGCTCCGTGGCGAAGGGAACACACTGCCGCGCGGCGCTTGAGTGAATTCACCCGACTGGATGGATGAACCCCGGGCCCGGTCCGTTCGAGAATCTCCGGCGGATCGGGGCCTGCGGATCGGGGCAGTTGATACCCACGGCAGCGTCGACTCGGGTAGGGTCTGAGCAACTATCCGCCGTGGTGTAATGGCAGCACAGGGCCCTTTGGAGGCCTTTGTCTGGGTTCGAATCCTAGCGGCGGAGCCTCTGCACGCCTCTGGTTCGGGCGTACCACCGATCCGCCGGTATTGTCGGTGCTGCTCGGCGGACTGTGCGAATGGCGACCGGCCTCGGTCCGGTCCGGGCCCGTTCCGCCCCCTCTGAACCGACCGAGGAGCCTCCCCGCATGGGTGCCAATTCGCTTGCCGCCGTTGTCGTGCTCGCCGCCGGTGGCGGGACCCGGATGAAGTCGAACAAGCTGCCCAAGGTGCTGCACGAGGTGTGCGGCCGGTCGCTGGTGGGTCATTCGGTGTCGGCGGCGGGGGAACTGACGCCGGAGCAGCTCGTCGTGGTGGTCGGCCACCAGCGCGAGCAGGTCCAGGAGCACCTGGCGGCGCACTACCCGGCGGCCCGCCCGGTGGTGCAGGAGGAGCAGAAGGGCACCGGACACGCGGTGCGCACCGCGCTGGAGGCGCTGGCCGCGGACGGCGTGGTGCTGGACGGCACGGTGATCGTCACCGCCGGGGACTCCCCGCTGCTGACCGGGGACACGCTGCGCCGCCTGGCGAAGGCGCACGCCGACCAGGACAACGGGGTCACCGTGCTGACCGCCGTCGTCCCCGAGCCCTTCGGCTACGGCCGGATCCTGCGGGACGAGGACGGTACGGTCGCCGCGATCGTCGAGGAGCGGGACGCCACCGCCGTCCAGCGCTCGATCGCCGAGATCAACTCGGGCGTCTTCGCCTTCGACGCCAAGCTGCTGGCCGAGGCGCTGGCCGAGCTCACCACGGACAACTCGCAGGGCGAGGAGTACCTGACCGACACCCTGGAGATCCTGCGCACGGCCGGGCACCGGGTCGGCGCCGTGGTCGCGGAGGACCACCGGGACATCCTCGGCATCAACGACCGGGTGCAGCTGGCGCAGGCCCGCCGGCTGCTGAACGACCGCCTGCTGGAGCGGGCGATGCGGGCCGGCGTCACCGTGGTGGACCCGGGGACCACCTGGATCGACGTGCAGGTGACGTACGAGCCGGACGCCGTCGTGCTGCCGAACACCCAGCTGCAGGGCGCCACCCACCTGGGCGAGGGCTGCGAGGTCGGCCCGAACTCGACCCTCACCGACACCCTGATCGGCGCCGGCGCCCGTGTGAGCAACACCACGGCGGACCGGGCCGAGGTGGGCGAGCTGGCCACCGCCGGCCCGTACGCCTACCTGCGGCCGGGGGCGAAGCTGGCCCGCAAGGCGAAGGTCGGCACCTACGTCGAGGTGAAGAACTCCGAGCTGGGCGAGGGCGCCAAGGTGCCGCACCTCTCCTACATCGGGGACGCCACGATCGGCGAGGGCACCAACGTCGGCGCGGCCTCGGTCACCGTGAACTACGACGGCGTCAACAAGCACCGCACGGTGATCGGTGCGCACTGCCGCACCGGCTCCGACAACATGTTCATCGCCCCGGTGACGATCGGCGACGGCGCCTACACCGCGGCCGGTTCGGTGATCACCAGCGACGTCCCGGCGGGCGCGCTCGGGGTGAGCCGGGCGCACCAGCGCAACATCGACGGCTGGGTGCAGCGCAAGCGCCCGGGGACCACCTCGGCGCAGGCCGCGACGGACGGGGCCGCGGACGCCTGACGGGGCGGGCCGGCGTCCGAGGGACGGTCCCGGGGCGGACGGTTTCCGCGTGGGCGCGTAACCTTGGGGACATACGTGCGCCACTGGGCTTACGGCCCGTGTCCAGGCGTACCGACAATTCCCCCGACCCCCCGTGCGAGCCGGCTGCGCCTGCCTGCGCGGGGTGACGGGGTTCAGCGTCAGCAACGCGAGGAGACGGTGCAGTGAGCGGGATCACGACGTCGGGTGAGAAGAAACTCAAGCTCTTCTCCGGCCGTGCCCACCCGGAACTGGCGAGGGAGGTGGCCGAGGCCCTCGGGACCGAGCTGGTCCCGACCAAGGCCCTGGACTTCGCCAACGGTGAGATCTACGTCCGCTTCCTGGACTCGGCCCGCGGTGCGGACTGCTTCGTGATGCAGAGCCACACGGCTCCCATCAACCAGTGGATCATGGAACAGCTGATCATGATCGATGCGCTGAAGCGGGCCTCCGCCAAGAGCATCACCGCGATCCTGCCGTTCTACGGGTACGCCCGACAGGACAAGAAGCACCTCGGCCGCGAGCCGATCTCGGCGCGTCTGGTCGCCGACCTGCTGCGCCAGGCGGGTGCCGACCGGCTGATGGCCGTGGACCTGCACACCGCGCAGATCCAGGGCTTCTTCGACGGCCCGGTGGACCACCTGTTCGCGCTGCCGATGCTGGCGGACTACGTGGGCGAGAAGGTGGACCGCTCCAAGCTGACCATCGTGTCCCCGGACGCGGGCCGGGTGAAGGTGGCCGACCAGTGGTGCGACCGGCTGGACGCGCCGCTGGCGATCATCCACAAGCGCCGCGACATGACCCAGGCCAACACCATCCTGTCGGCCGAGGTCGTCGGTGACGTCAAGGACCGGGTCTGCGTCCTGGTCGACGACATGATCGACACCGCCGGCACGATCTGCGCCGCGGCCGACGCGCTGTTCGACAACGGTGCGGCGGACGTCCTGGTGGCGGCCACCCACGGCGTGCTCTCCGGCCCGGCCGCGGACCGGCTGAAGAACTCGCGGGTGAGCGAGTTCGTGTTCACCAACACGCTGCCGACCCCGGCGCAGCTCCAGCTGGACAAGATCACCACGCTGTCCATCGCCCCCTCGATCGCGGCCGCGATCCGCGAGGTGTTCGAGGAGGGTTCGGTCACGAGCCTCTTCGAGGGCGTGCACTGACGAAGCCCCACGGCGGGGGGGGGGGGGGGGGGGGGGGGGGGGGGGGCGCCCCCGGGGGGCGGGGGGGGGGCGGGGGGGGGGGGGGGGGGGGGGGCGGGGGGGGGGGGGCGGGGGGGCGGGCGGGGGGGGGGGGCCGGCGG
>NZ_JBIUYE010000014.1:253532-288348 GCF_044744365.1 Kitasatospora sp. NPDC087314 | reverse complement strand
ACCGCAACCCAATAAAACGAGCACGCCGAATAAGAACCGAGACGCGACAAGACGCGACCCAGCCCGAACCGGGAAGTGGTGTTTCGAAGGATTGGTCGCCCCGGGACCGTCCGCGCAAACGCGTGTCCGGTGCTCCCTGCCAAGCGACTGGGAGACAGTACCCCTACTCCGCGCCTGAAACAAATGACCAGCCCAGGACCGTGCAGGTGCACCCCTGCCCGCCTCGGCGCAAAGTCGACCGTCCCGGGTACGGCAAGGGTGTGCCCGGGGCGGTGGAGACCTGCCCATCGGTGGAGGCGCCGGTGCCGAACACCCGTGCCAGGTATGCGGACCCGGTCGCGGGACCTGATCCCCGCCTTCGGCCGCCCCGGCCGGCGGCGGTCGTCAGAGTCCGAGGAGGGTCTGTTCGGCCCAGATGATCTTGCCTGTGGGGGTGTAGCGGGTGCCCCAGCGCTCGGCGAGCTGGGCGACAAGGAACAGGCCGCGGCCGCCCTCGTCCTCGTCGGCCGCGTAGCGCAGGTGGGGTGAGGTGCTGCTGGTGTCGGAGACCTCGCAGATCAGGGTGCGGTCGTGGATCAGCCGCACTCGGATGGGTTCGCCGCCGTAGCGGATGGCGTTGGTGATGAGCTCGCTGAGGATCAGCTCGGTGGTGAACATCGCCTCCTCCAGCCCCCACTGCATCAGCTGCCGGGTGGTGGCCTCCCGGGCCCCGGCCACGGCCGAAGGGTCGGCGGGCACCTCCCATTCGTTGATCCGTCCGGGTTCCAGGATCCGGGTGCGGGCGATGAGGAGTGCGATGTCGTCGCTCTGGCGGGTGGGCAGCAGCGCACCGAGCACCGCTTCGCAGGTCTCCTGGGGCGTTCGGGCGGGGACCGCGAGTGTGGCGCCGAGGATGTCCAACCCGGCACCGATGTCGCGGGTGCGGTCCTCGACCAGACCGTCGGTGTAGAGCACCAGGCTGCTGCCTTCCGGCAGGTGGAGCTCCGTGGCTTCGAAGGGCAGTCCGCCCAGGCCGAGCGGCGGGCCGGCGGGAAGGTCCGGGAACTCCGTGGTGCCGTCGGGGAGGACCACGACGGGCAGCGGGTGCCCGGCACGGGCGATGCTGCAGGTGCCTGCGGTGGGGTCGTAGACGGCGTACAGGCAGGTGGCGCCCGTGACCGTGGGCTCCCCCGCCGATACGGCCGCCTCCTGATCGATCAGGGCGACCAGTTCGTCGAGGTGGCCGAGGAGTTCGTCCGGTGGCAGGTCGAGGGTCGAGAAGTTCTGCACGGCCGTGCGGAGACGGCCCATGGTGGCGGCGGCGTGCAGACCGTGGCCGACGACGTCGCCGACCACGAGGGCCACGCGGGTGCCGGACAGCGGGATGACGTCGAACCAGTCGCCGCCCACCCCGCCCTCCGCGGGCAGGTAACGGTAGGCGATGTCCAGGGCGTTCTGCTCGGGCACGCCTCGCGGCAGCAGGCTGCGTTGCAGGGCGACGGCCAGGCCGTGCTCACGCGTGTAGCGACGCGCGTTGTCGATGCACACGGCGGCACGGGCTGCCAGCTCCCCCGCCAGCGACAGGTCGTCCTCCTCGAAGGGCTCGCTCCCCTGCCCACGCCAGAAGTCGGCGACCCCCATCGTGACGCCCCGGGCACTGAGCGGAATGGCGATGAGCGAGTGGACCCCGAGGTTCAGAACCGCCCGGACACGCTCGGCGTCCTGGGAGCGCCAGGCGACGTCGGCCCGCAGGTCGGGCACGAGGACCGGAGTTCCGCTCACGAAGCCCGTGGCCTGCGGGCTCGACGCGGCGAACGCGACCAGCTCGCCCGACCGGTACAGCGGGTGGTCGTCGCGGACACCGGTGAGGGCGACCCGGCGCAGCTCGACGGCTTCGCCGCCGACCGCCGCGGCCGGCTCGTCACCGCGAAGGACGGGTTCGGACAGGTCGACCGTGACGTAGTCGGCGAACCGCGGAACGGCCACCTGCGCGAGCTCCTCGGCGGTGCGCCGGACGTCGAGGGTCGTGCCGACGGCGACGCTCGCGTCGTACAGCAGCCTCAGACGGCCGCGCGCGACCTCCGCCCGTCCCGCGAGGGCCTGCAGCTCGGTGGAGTCCCGCACGGTGGCCACGCTGCCGGGTGGCCCGCCCACGCGGTCGGTCAGCCGGTTGTTCACGACCAGCAGCCGGTCCCCGACCCGGATCACCTCGTCGGTGGCGACGCGACCGGAGGCCAGCAGCTCGGCCATCCGGGGTTCGAGACCGAGGTCCGTGGCGGCGCGGCCGACCACGTCGGGCGGCAGGTCGAGAAGCCGCCTCGCCTCGTCGTTGACGAGCACGATGTCGCCGGTGCCGTCGACGATGACCACGCCTTCGCGCACCGCGTGCAACACGGCCTCGTGGTGCTCGTACAGCTGGGTCATCTCGGCGGGCCCGAGACCGTGGGTCTGGCGCCGCAGGCGCCTGCTGACCAGGGCCGCGCCCGCCGTCGCCAGACCGAGCGCGACGAGACCTGCCCCGACGACGAACGGCAGCTGCCGGCCGACCGCACTGCCCACATGGCTGACCGTCACCCCGGCCGCCACCAGACCCACGACCGCGCCGTTCGCATCCGTCACCGGGACGATCGCCTGCACCGCCTCGCCGAGCACGCCGCCGGCACTCTCCAGAACGACGTGACCTGCCAGCGCCGGTCCGATGGTGCCGATGATCTTCCCCCCGATCTGTTCCGGGACGGGATTGGTGTAGCGGATGCCCTCCCGGTTCGTCACGACGATGAAGTCGACCTTGCCCTGTTTGCGGGCGGCTTCGGTCAGCGGCTGGAGCGTCGCGCTCGGATCGGGGCCCTGCAGCACGGCCACCAGGCCGGGACCGTGGGCGAAGGCCGCCGCCGCGGCGATCGAACGGTCGCGCGCCGCCTGGAGCCGGTCACTCCGTGACTTGAGCAGCAGCGCAGCCACGGCGACCACCACGAGCAGCAGCACGATCAGCACCTGCAGCAGGAACACCTGCCCGGCCAGGCTGCGCGCGCTCTCCGAGGACCGCCGACGGCGCGCTGACGGACCCTGCGGAGCAGAGTGCGTCCGTTGCCTCTCGCCGCGACCGGCCGAGCGACGCCATGACGGCCAGGAGGAGCGCGGGACTCGGACCATACCTATGTCTACCCCGAGCCCCGACACCGCCGGGACGTACCACGCCGGGTGTTCCCCCCACCGCCCGTAGGAGCCGACCTGCCGAAACGCCTGTCGGCGGATCCATCACGGTGAGGGCCCGTCGGTCCGCACCGTGATCGGTCCCGCCGAGGAGCGTGCCCTTGAGGATCGACGGGGTTTGAAGACAGGCCCTAGCCAGAGAATCCGGGCCATGGCGGTGTTGAGCTCGGTGACGTAGGCGTGTTCGTCGGGCCCGGCGTTGTCGCGGTGGATCCGGGCCGCGTCGACGGCCACCTCTTCGGCGTCGCTGCCCAGGGCCTCGACCGGCTGGCTCACGACGTCCGCCAGCGGCATCGCGCGATCGTCGTCCGGCTCGCCGACCAAGCCGGTGGCGCCCCGGGGCGGCACGGTCTCCGGAACGCGGACCGAGGTGTCCCTGAGCCGGAACCGCGGGCCCCTCACCGCCATGCCGCCCACTCCTTCACCGCGAACCGGTCGCCGACGCGCCGCACTTCGGCTGCACTCGGTCCGGGCAGGTGCGCGGGGAGCAGCAGGGCGCCCCGGTCCGCGGCCTCCCCCAGCACCCGGCGCCGGCTGTTCCGTGCGCGGGGCTCGTCCTCGTCGAAGCTGGGGCAGTCGTCCGGCTCCACGATCTGCAGTGGGCTGTGCAGCAGGTCCCCGGCGAACACCGCCCGGTCCGTGCCCGATCGCAGCCATACGACGCAGGAGCCGGGGGTGTGGCCGGGGGCGGGCTCGATGCGGAGCTGGGAGTCGACGTCGTAGTGGTCGTCCTCCCACAGCACGGTCTGTCCGGCCTGGTGCACGGGGGCGACGCTGTCCTCGAAGACGTTGGCCATCCGGGGCCCGGAGCGGGTCCGGTGTCCGTTGGCCGGGTTCCAGTAGTCGAAGTCGGCGCGCGGGATGACGTACCGGGCGTTGGGGAAGGTCGGTCGCCACGCCCCGTCGTCCGTCAGGCGGGTGTTCCAGCCGACGTGGTCGCCGTGGACGTGGGTGCAGATCACCGTGTCCACGTCCGGCGGGCGGACGCCTGCCGCGGCCAGCTCTTCGAGGTAGTGGGTGCTCAGATGGTGGAAGGCCGGCATGGCCGGGCGTTCCCGGTCGTTGCCGATGCCGGTGTCGATCAGGATCGTCCCGCCCTCGCTGCGGATCAGCCAGGTCTGGATCATGACACGGACCTCGTCGGCGACCGGGTCCAGGAAGGTGGGGGCGAGCCAGCTCTCGTGCGCCCGCCAGTGCTCGACGGGCACGTCGGGGAAGACGTAGTCGCGGGCGCGGCCTCGGGCGGCCAGCTCGACCACGCGGGTGATCTCCACGTTTCCAAGCGTGAGGGTGTCCATGTCCCCAGCCTGCGCGCCGGATGACGCAGCTGCTATCGGTTGCCCTGACGACATACCGGAGGGAGCGGCACGCGGCGCGACACGGCCGCGTGCCCCTCGGTGGCCGCGCGCTGCGGCGGGCCCCTCCCGTCCGCTCAGGCGCGGTCGCGCTGGTAGGCGGCAAGGAGGAAGAGCCAGATCTCGCTGACGGTCGGGAAGCAGGCGATCGCGTGCCGCAGGCGCTTGAGCGGGACCTCGCCGGCGACCGCGACGGTGGCGGAGTGCAGCAGCTCGCTGACTCCGGGGCCGACGAAGGTCGCCCCGAGCAGGACTTCCCGGTCCAGGTCGACCACCAACCGGGCGTGGCCACGGTAGTCGTCGGCGTAGAGGTCGGCGCCTTGGGCGGTGTCGAAGTCGAGGTCGACGGTCGTGATGCGGTGGCCGGCCCGGGTCGCCTGCTCGGCGGTCAGGCCCACGGCGGCCGCCTCGGGGTCGGTGAAGAAGACCTGCGGCACGGCGTGCTGGTCTGCGGTGGTGGCGTGGTCTCCCCACGGGCCGTCGTCCAGGGGGATGCCGGCGGCGCGGGCGCCGATGGCGTCTCCTGCGGTCCGTGCCTGGTACTTGCCCTGATGGGTGAGCAGGGCACGGTGGTTGACGTCGCCGACGGCGTAGAGCCATCCGCCGTCGACCCCGCGGACCAGACACGTGGTGTCCACCTCCAGCCACGTGCCCGGGGAGAGACCGACCGTGTCCAGGCCGATGTCGTCGGTGCTGGGGGTCCTACCGGTGGCGAACATGACCTCGTCGGCCTGCAGGTCGCTGCCGTCGTCGAGCGTGAGGGTGACGGGCCCGGTGGGGTCCGGGCGGCGCACGGCGGTGACCTGGGTGCCGATCCGCACGTCCACACCCGCCTCGCCGAGGCTGCCTGCGACGAGCTCGCCCGCGAAGGGTTCCATGCGGGGAACCAGGCGGTGGCGGACGAGCAGGGTGACCTGGGAGCCGAGGCCCTGCCAGAGGGTGGCCATCTCGATCGCGACTCCACCGCCTCCGACGATGGCGAGCCGGCCGGGGACCGTACTGGAGTCGGTGCCGTTCCGGTTCGTCCAGGGCCGGGCCTCCCGTGCGCCCGGGATGTCGGGCAGCAGCGGCAGGCTGCCGGTGGCGATGGCGACCGCGTGCCGGGCGGTGAGGGTCAGGCGCGCGCCGTCGTCCCTGGTGACCGTGACGCGGCGGGGGCCGTCGAGGCGGCCGTGACCGCGGAAGAGGTCGGCGCCGATGGACTTCACCCATTCGGCCTGTCCGGTGTCGTCCCAGTCGCTGACGTAGTGGTTGCGGCGGGCGAAGACCCGGTCGGTGTCGAGCCGGCCGGTGACGGCCTGCCGGGCGCCGTCCACGCGGCGGGCGTCGGCGACCGCGATGACCGGCCGCAGCAGGGCCTTGCTGGGGACGCACGCCCAGTAGGAGCATTCGCCGCCGACCAGTTCACGCTCCACGACGGCCACGGTGAGGCCGGCGGCGCGGGCCCGATCGGCGACGTTCTGGCCGACCGGACCGGCGCCCAGCACGACCACGTCGTAGGCGCTGCTCTCCTGGTGCTCACGTGCTTCGCTCATCGCTTCCTCGCGTCTACTCCGGGGCGGCGGGGCCGTTTCCCGGCTCATGTAACCGCGCGGTGCGGGCACGGCCGTCATGCCTCGGCCGTGGCAGGCACCAGGAGCGGTCATCCGTGCCCCTTATGGCCGTACGGCACGCCGTGACCGGCCTCGGGAGCCTCCCGGTCCCCAGCTGGCCGGCGGCGCGGCGCGTTGCGGTTGCACCGGCCACGCCGAGCAGCGGCGTCATTCGGTGAACAGCTCGGGATGGCTCTCGGCGAACTCGCGAACGCCGCAGGCCGGTCGCCCGGTGATCAGCTCCACCTCCCGGGTCACGCGGTCGTACCGGTTCTCCGCGTGCAGGCGCGCCATCGTCGCCAGGTGATCGAAGACGTGATCCGGCAGTCCCAGCGGCCGCAGGTCCTGCTCCAGCCACAGTTCATGGGGCGGGTCGTCGTAGCCGACCGGCCGGTGCAGGGCCGCGCTGAGCTCGGCCGCCATCGCCGTCAGGTCCTGGGAGACCGGTCCGGTCAGTTCGTGGACACGGCCGAGGTGCGGCGCGGGGTTCGCCAGGATCTCGGCGACCACTGCGGCGACGTCCCGAGCGGCGACCGGCGAGGTACGGCCGGTGCCGAACGGAAGCCTCAGGACCCCGTCCCGGGCGACCGAGGCGAAGGCGAGCCGGAACAGCGGATTCTCCATGAACACGGTCGGGCGCACCTGCACCACCGGCAGGCCCGACCAGTCCAGGGCCTGCTCCGTGAGCCAGTGCTGGCGCTGCTGCGTCGATTCGTCGGTGCTGGTCAGCCGCATCTGGGAGACGGTCATCTGGGACATGTTGACGAACGCCTCCAGGCCCTGGTGAGCACGCGCCGCGGCCGCCGTGACCAGGGCCGCCTCCAGATACTGGGACGACACGCCCATGCCGAAGTACAGGCGCCCGCAGCCGTCCAGCGCGCGCACGACGTCCACGGGCCGGGTCAGGTCCCCGACCACCACCTCGGCACCCGTGGCACGCAGGGCCGCGGCGCGTTCGTCCTCACGCCGGACCAGGGCCCGTACCGGCAGCTCCCGGCTTCTGAGGTCCTGGACCACCGACCGACCCACCGCCCCGACGCTGCCTGCGGCACCCGTGACCAGAATCAGCGACGCGCCCATGACCCCCGCCTCCGCTCACAGGGACGCGCCGAGCAGCCTGTCACCCCAGCCGTCCGTCCCGGCTCGACGCGGTGACCCGTCCGTCGCTGCCGTTCAACCCGGATTCGCTGACGTTGTCGCCCCCGCCCCCGTTGTCGCCCCCGCCGTTGCCCTTACCGCCGTCCATCGGCGCGCCGTCCTCACCGCCGTTGCCGCCGTCGCCACCGTCCTCGCCCCCGTTGCTGCCGGCGCCACCGTCCTCACCCCCGTTGCCACCGTCGCCGTCGTCCTCGCTGCCATAGCTGCCGGACCCGGCTCCGCCACGGGCGGCGGCGAGGGCGAGGGGGCCTCCGCCGTCTCCGGCGCCCCGCGGTTCCACGGTCGGGCCGGAGACCCCGGCCGGGACCGTGAACATGCCGTTCGAGGTGAACTTCGGCATGCCGCCGGCGTGCGCCGCCGGCATGCCGGCCACCAGGCCTCCCGCAGTCACGATCCCGGCCACCAGTGCGGACAACGCCGTCCTCGACATCACTTCCCTACCTCCTGGACTTCGCCCCTCCCCGAGCACCGGACCTGGGGACGGGGGACGGGCCCCAGCCCACCACCGGGCGGGCAGGGCTGCCACCGGGACGCAGGCGGAAACTCCGGCCGGCCCGGGGCGGCGCACCCACCGGGGGTGAACACGATGGGCCATCCGCCGGAGCCGGCGGCGAGCGCGGGAAGCGGCGCGCGCCCTCCCCGCGCTCCTGCCGGGGCGCGGTGGAGACCGCGGACAACCGAACGGGTCAGGACACGGGACCCGCTCAGAAGACGAAGTAGCTTGCGCCGAACGTCGTCGTGCTCCGGCCCGGTTCGACCTCCGCGGTCACGGGCCCCTGGCAATTCGCCGCCGCATGCACCAGAACCATCGAATTCGTATGGTTCTGGACGGAGACCGGAGACGAGGTCGCATAGCAGCCCCGCGCCGGGTTCTCATGGGGGACCCCGTTCACCACCAACAGCCCCGTTGCCGCCTGAGCGGGAACAGCCAGCGCAATCACACCGGTGGCGGCCAGCATGCCGAGCGCAGCGATCCGACGGTGCATGACGACTCCTCATCTATGGGTTCAAGGAAGGAAGTTGTAAGCTCAAGACCGTAACCAGCCCCCGCATTCTCCCGGTTGGGGCGCAGCCCTGACCGGGAGCCACGCCGACATCCGGAAGATCCAGGTCCGACCCGGCACCACCCCTCACCGCCCCCAGATCGGGAACAACCGTGAGGATGGCCTGAATATCATCCAGAACGCCATTCGAGTGAAAACACCGCTGCGGATACCGGCGGTCAAGAATCTTGGATGGCCGCTGCCAGAATGCAGTCTCCGGTGAATAGCAGGCAGGACGCCGGACGCGGAATGACGGGAGTGGAAACGTGTCGCTGATCAGCCCGAGGCGATGTCCGGACGAGCAGCCCGGGGAAAGGTCGAAGCCATTTCCGTGGACGCTGATGTACCACTCGGTGGCGGAGGAGAAGCAGGACCCGTATCTGATCACGGTGAGCCCCGACCGGTTCAGACGTCAGCTTCGGTGGCTGGCGGCGCGAGGGCTGCGGGGTGTCTCCGTGGGCACGCTGATGCGCGCCCACTCGGCGGGCCGCGCGGAGGGCCTGGTGGGGTTGAGCTTCGACGACGGATATCGGGACTTCGCCGAGCAGGTGGTGCCGGCACTGGCGGAGTACGGGTTCGGCGCGACGGTGTACGTGGTGGCGGGCAGGCTCGGCGGCCACAACGACTGGGACCGCGAGGGTCCGCGCAAAGCGCTGCTGACGGCCCGGCAGGTGCGTGAGGTCGCCGCGGCGGGGCTGGAGGTGGGCTCGCACGGCCTCACCCACCGCAGGCTCGCCGGGATGACCGGACGCGAGCTGGCGGCCCAGGTCGTGGACAGCCGGGCCGTCCTGGAGGATGCGAGCGGCGGCCCGGTGGAAGGCTTCTGCTACCCCTACGGCTCCCTCGACCGGGCCGCGATGGAGGCCGTCGAGCAGGCCGGCTACGACCACGCCTGCGCGGTCACGCCGGGCTCCGGCGGCGGGCCGCACGCACTGCCGCGCTGCTACGTGGGCGACCGGGACGGGCCGTTGCGGCTCTCCGCGAAGCGGCTACGGCATCACTGGAAGGGCTGACTCGCCGCTTCCCGCGGCCCCTTTCCGTGGCCGCGGGGCCTCCTCGCCGGCCTACTGCGCGACGGCCGCGGGTTCGAGGCGCAGCCAGGATTCGTGCCAGAGCAGGGCGCACTGGCGGTCGCAGCCGGTGGCAGGCAGCGGCTCGCCGTTGCAGCGCAGTGCGTCGAGGATGAACCAGCGGCCTCCGGTGGGGCGCTGCCACCAGGCGAGTGAGCGGTGACGCAGTTCGGTGGCGCCGTGTCGGCGACCGGCGTGGTGTTCCATGCCGGGCTGGAAGGGGACGCCGTGGAGTCGTCCGGCGCGGTCGAGGGTGGCGTGGATCTCCGGCAGGGTACGGACGGTCGCCCAGAGGGTGGCGGGCCGGGCAGCGGGGTCCGCGGCGGGGGCGGGTTCGAGCCACTCGTCGCGGAAGAGGAGGGCACAGTCGAGTCCGCAGCCCTGGGTGCCGTCGGCTCCGTGGCAGGTGGCGCCGGCCAGGGCGACGGTGCCCGACAGACGGCGGATGCGGTAGTGGTCGTCGACCATGCGGCGTACGACGCGCTCGACCCGGTGAACGCCGCCGCAGAAGGACCACTGACTGCCGGTGAACCACAGCCCCCGGTGCCGGTCGTCGGCGTCGAGCGTGGCACGGACCTGCTCCACGCTCTTGACGCGGACCCAGTCGCCCTCCGCATACCGGGACGGGCGGCCCGGGGCGGGGGCGGCGCCAAGGTCCTCGCGGCGCTGTTCCCGGGCGATGCGGGCCTGACGCATCAGCCCCAGCGGCGGGAAGTCGCGCAGCGGCAGGCTCTTGTACTGGCATCGGTTCGACGGAGGCGTGTCCGTCCGCACGTCGGCGGGAGTGGTCAGGCAGTCCTCGGCGGTCACGGTGGGAATCCCGTCGCTCGGAAGTATTCGAACCAGGCTAATGGTGTTTCCGGGCCGGACTTGAAAAAATTCGACCGGACACGGCCGGCCCAATTCTTCATTAGAAACACAAAGGCTCCACCTGGACGATAGTCCACGGAATCCCGACAAATCCACCCTCTCCTTGTTCATGTTCGCGTAATATTCCGGGTGTCACCTCTGGTGGAGTGGCCGAGTGGCGAGGCGACGGCCTGCAGAGCCGTTTACATGGGTTCGAATCCTTTCTCCACCTCCATGATCAGACGCGGAGCTCCCCGCCCCCGTCGCGGCGACGTCCCGGGCCCGGGGAACCCGGCGCAGGGTGCCCGTGACCAGCAGGGCGGATCTACCCCGGCCCGGTGGGATGAGCCCGCGGCACCGAGAACGCGAAACGACCCGCCGACTGACTTCGTCAACGGGATGACAGGATCGACCCGGTCGGCCGGCGAAACGCCGCTGAAGTACCCGTGCGGGTCGGCAACCACCCCGGGTGCCCGGCCAGTTCACAGCCTTGTTGTCGTTGTGGCCGGCACTCTGAAGATCGTTCGTCTCGCTTGGGGAGAGCATGTCCGCATCCACCCGCACGCCCGCCGGTCCGACGTCGAGCGACCGGGCCATCGAGAACCTGATCGCACGTTACGCCGAGCTCGTCGACGACGGCGATTTCACCGGACTCGGCGTCCTTCTCGCTGACGCCACGTTCAGCGGCAGTGGTGAGCCGGTGAGCGGTCGCGACGCGATCGAGAAGATGTTTCGGGACACTCTGATCGTCTATGCCGACGGCACACCGCGAACCCAGCACGTCACCACGAATGTTGCCATCGAGGTCGACGAACAGGCGGGCACGGCGATCGCGCGTTCGTACGTCACCGTGTTGCAGGCCCTACCGGACCTGCCGCTGCGACCCGTCGCCGGCGGTCGGTATCACGACCGCTTCGAGCGCAGTCATGGGCGATGGCGCTTCGTGGAGCGACGGGTCCACATCAATCCGGTCGGCGATGTGAGCCGTCATCTGCGCCCGGCTGCCGCGCAGCGGTAGTCCTCCCCCCGGCTGACTTGTCGGGGCCCGGACGCACCCTCCTCGAACGGGCCGGTCAGGGGAGCCGCCGGCGCCAGCAGGGTGTCGGGCGGCCGCAGCTGCCGCGCGTACGCGCCGGCCACCAGTCACCTGCGACGTGCTGGAGGTTCCCGACCGCGATCAGCAGACGGTGTTCTACACCGCCGTGCCCGGCTCGCCGTCCGAGGAGGCGCTGCGGCTGCTCCCGGTCATCGGCACCCAGTGCATGGATGTCACGCTCTGAGGCGCCTGTCCGGTCACGAGCCGTCAACGGCGCAGCCCGTTGGACCTGGTCGCCCGGTCTCCCGGTCGCGCAAGGCGCCCGCGGGACCTCCGGCGCCCGGGTCCAACGAGCCCGTGATCGTGATACGGGTCCGACGGGCAGCCGGCCTTGCCTGACGTCACAGCCAAGCCGTGGCCAGCCAGCCGGTCACGGCCGCAGCGAGCACGAGCGTGACATTGAGGGCGACCCGGCGATCTCCCAGGCTCAGGTGGACCCCGATCGCGCCGACCTGCAGGATGACGAACCCGATGGCGGCGACCAGGGCCAGCCCGGGTGCGATGCCGGTCAGTGGTGGGAGGACCAGCCCGATCGCACCGAGCACTTCGACCGCCCCGATCGCCCGGACGGCCGCCATCGGCATGCCGTCCACCCAGGCCATCATCGGCCGGAGCCGCTCACGGCTCCGCACCACCTTCACCCCGCCCCCGTAGAGGTGGAAGAGCGCGAGCAGACCGGCCACGATCCAGTAGCCGGCGTTCACGACTCCCGTCCACGGCCACCCTGCGCAGGTGACGCGAAGTCGGTGGCGGGCTCGGTGGCGTAGCGGCTCATCGTCCGGATGTGCGCCTGGGGGGTCAGCTCCTGGCCGCTGGCGATCATGTCCTGCAGGTCCCGGAAGTACTGCACGTACAGGTCCGGCGTGAACGTGCTGAGCATGACGGCCGGTTGGTCGGTCAGGTTGGCGAAGGTGTGCGGGGCGCCGGGCGGGACCATCACGAGGGTGCCCGCCGGCGCGTCGTAGTCCTGCGCGCCGACCGTGAACCGCACCGTGCCGGAGATGATGTAGAAACCCTCGTCGTGCTGGGCGTGGCGGTGCTGCGGCGGTCCGGGCGTGTGCGGCGCCAGGACCGACTCGGCGATCCCGAGGCGGTGGCCGGTGTTGCTGCCGTCTTCGAGGACGCGCAGTCGCGTGGTACCCAGCACGATCGTCTCGCCGTCCGCCGGACCGACCACCGATACGGCGGGGTCGGCCGTCGGCTCACTGGTTTTCGTTTCGTTGGTCATGCTTCGATTCCACTGCCGGGGCACTGCGACTGTCCAAGACCCGCTCCGTGGCGTCGATACCGTACGGGTATCGTTGCACCATGGAGCTGCGGACACTGCGCTACTTCGTGGCGGTCGCCGAGGAACTCCACTTCGGCCGGGCCGCCGCCCGGCTGCACATGAGCCAGCCGCCGCTGAGCCGGGCGATCAAGCAACTGGAGACCGAGCTCGGCGCCGTGGTGTTCGACCGATCCTCCGCGCGTGTCACGCTCACTCCGGCCGGGGCGGTGCTGCTCGATGAGGCGCGCGCCCTGCTCGACCAGGCCGACCGGCTACCGGTACGCGTGGCCGCGGCGGCCGGCACCGCGACCATCACCATCGGCATCCTGGGCGACGGCAGCGACCCGGCCGCGACCCGCCTGGCCGCCGCCTACCGCCGACGGCACCCGCACGTCGAGGTCCGCATCCGCGGGACGGACCTGACCGATCCCACCTGCGGGCTGCGCGCCAAACTCGTCGACGTGGCCCTGACCCGCGGGCCGTTCGACGAGACCGGCCTGGCCGTGCACCAGCTGCGCACCGACCCGGTCGGAGCACTGCTGCGCGCCGACGATCCGTTGGCCCGCCGCGACCGCCTGGAGCTGGCCGACCTGGCCGACCGCGACTGGTTCCGGTTCCCGCAGGACACCGACCCCGGCTGGCAGTCGTACTGGAACGGCGGCAAGCCTCGCGAGGGCCCGGTGGTGCGCACCGTCCAGGAATGCCGGCAGGCCGTGCTCTGGAACGGCACGGTCGGCGTGACCCTGCTGGCCCACGAACCGACACCGGGGCTCACCGTGGTGCCGCTGACCGACATGCCGCCGAGCCGCATGGTCGCGGCCTGGAGCGAGGGCGACACGAATCCACTGATCCGCTCATTCGTCCAGATCGCGACCACCGTCTACCGCGACTGAGCGCCCCCGCCGACGGCACCGAGCGCAACCGGTACGACCCCTGCGAACCCCCACACCCTCCCGCCGGGCACGCTCGTTCGCGTGGTCCTGGCGATGGCCGCGTTGGTGCGGCCCTCGGACATCAGGGCGAGCACCTCGCGCTCGCGCGGGGTCAGCATTTGCAGCGGTGGGTCGGTGGAGTGGTGGTCGAGCAGTGCGGTCACCACGTCCGCGTCCATCACCGTGCCGCGGGCGGCGACCTCGGCGGGAAATCCCGACCCACCTCAGAAGCGCCCTTGCGCCGGGCTACCAGGCGGGGTCGGGGACCGGACACCAGGTGTGGTGTCTCGGGAGGTCGGTTCCGCGAAGTCCTCGACGGGATCTCGGCGCTTCCGGTGAGCGGCTGTGCGTGACGTCAACGTGCGAACTTTTCGATGGCCGCAGGGGTGACGGGGGTGAAGAAGTTGACGAGGTTGCCGTCGGGGTCGCGGAACAGCAGCGACCGGTTGCCCCAGGGCATCGTGGTGGGCTCGGTGACGAAGTCGGTGACGAAGCCCGTCAGGTTCTGGTGAACGCGGTCCACGTCGTCGACGAGGAACTCGGTGATCACGCTGTGGTTGTCCGCCGGGCGGGCAGAGCCCGGGGCGAACAGCGGCACGGTGCGGGTGCCGGCGATCGCGAGGGTGGCGGTGGGGGTCCGGAGTTCGGCGAAGTCCTCGGTGGCCCACGTCGCCCGCACCCCGGTGGCTCGCTCGTAGAACTCGACGAGGCGCGCGACGTCGCCGGTGATGATGCGGATCGAGACGAAGTCCATGGTGGTCTCCTTGGTCGGTGGAGTCGATGTACGTCGCAGGCTAGGAGAGATAGTGGACAGAATCGGTCCTGTATTCGTGTGAGGCTGTGAGCATGACCCGACCCGCCGGACGCGTGCTGACACTCCTGGAGTTGCTGCAGTCGGGAGGCACCCGGACGGTGGCCGAACTGGCCGATCGGCTGGGCGTTGAGGGGCGCACCGTGCGGCGGTACGTGGACCAGCTGATCGAGCTCGACGTGCCCGTGGAGTCGGTGCGGGGCCGCTACGGCGGGTACCGGCTGGCTCCCGGGTACCGACTGCCTCCGCTGATGCTCGGCGACGACGAGGCGCTGGCCGTGCTACTCGGCCTGGTCGCGGGTCGCCGAGCAGGGTTGGTGGCCGCGGGTCACACCGCGAGCGAGACGGCGTCGGCCAAGATCCGGCGGGTGTTGCCCAAGCACGTCGCCCGCCGGCTCGACACGCTTCTGGAATCCCTCGCCTTCACGGATCAGCCCGGTGAGTTCGCCGCCCCGAACGCCGGGGTCCTGCTCGCCATCGCCGACGCGGTACGCCACCGCCGACCGGTCTCGCTCCGATACACCGACCGCGACGGCCGGCGCAGCGAACGCACGCTGCACGCGTACGGGATCGTCGCCCATGCGGGCCGGTGGTACGTCACGGGCAGGGACCCCGAGATCGGCGAGGACCGAACCTTCCGGCTCGATCGCATCGCGGACGCGAGGACCCTGCCTGGCTCGTTCGATGCGCCCCTGGGTCCCGATCCGGCACAGCGCGTGTTGTCAGGGTTCGCCGCGGCCGAGTACCGGCATGAGGTGATCCTGCGGATCCACGGGACGGTCGAGCAGATTCGCGCCCACCTTCCCGCCAGCGTCGCGAGCCTGGACGAGCACGCGCCCACGGCAGACGAGGACCCGGCGGCCGAGCGCTGGCGGCGGGTCGGACTACGGGCGGAGCGGCTCGACTGGCTGCCTCCGGTCCTCGCCGCACTCGACCGGCCGTTCGTCATCGAGCGGCCCGATGAACTGCGCGACCTCGTCGTCGCGCTCGCCGAACGCCTCGCGTCCAACGCCCGCCAGACCTGACCGCGAGAAACCCGTGACCGGAGACATTCGTGCCCGGTCAGTGGAGTGATGATGCCCAGTCGCGCAGGGTGTCGACGTACTGCTGCGGGTCGCCCGCGCATGCGGGCGTGGTCGTTGGAGGCGGTGGCCGAGCCGGTCCGGAAGGCGCGAGACCACTCGGGGTCGTACCTACGACCACCCAACGACCACCAACGAAAAAGGCCGCTCCCACCATCCGGTGGAAACGGCCTCTGACCTGCGAAAAGCAAGTCGGGACGACAGGATTTGAACCCGCGCCGCTTACTTCACCACCGCCGGACACCGGCACAACCCGCCCTCCGTCGAACCATGGCGCACGGCCCCGCCCCGGAAAAAGGCCGTTCCCCGCATCGCTGCGGGGAACGGCCTTCCGGCCTGCATGAACATAACGCCGACCGGGGCAACAGGATCTGAATCTGCGCCCCCCGACCCCCATTCACCCTATGATCTTTCCCACCGAAAAGGCGGACATTTTTTCGATCACGGGTCGTAGAGCCAGGGATCCTGCCTCAGTGATCTGCATATTCGCCTCCTCGCGATCGTCCTACCGGTAAATTCTCCCGGTACTTTCCAGGATACTCCTTACCGAGAGAATTCGAGCCTGCGGTGCACATAAGTTAATATTTGAAAATTCCCCCGCGTGACGTTTGACCAGAAAATCCACCAGGGCCGAGAGTTCCACGTAAACGGACGGACATATCTCCCCATCATGCTTCTCTCAGTGGCTCTCCAGGTCGTACCAGCGGCGCAGCGGTCAGGACGCTTCGCCGGGAGGCTCGCAGTTGATGCCGGTGGCCGTGAGGATCCGCCGCGCCGAGTCCGTGCCGTCAGCCTGAGACCGGGTGTCGGCGGGCTGCGGTGCACGAAGGCACGAGGCCGGCCTGCACCCGCATGCGGATGCGGATGCGGCGAGACATGCACCGCGTGTCATGCCGAGCACGTGGCGGCCCTGCGTGTGCCGTGACCCGACAGGGAACGCCATGCGTAACACTGTGTGCTGTGTCGAGTACGAGTCGGGGCAATGGTGGCGCGCAAGAGGGCGGCGCACCGAGCCCCGACGCCCTGCTGCCGGCGCTCGACGCGGAGCAGCTCGGGGTGTTGCGCCGGGTGGGGCTCGAGTGGGGTCGGGTTGCCGGGGATCCGCAGGCATGGCGGCGTGCGCTGCCGGTGGATCCGGATCTCGGTCGTTATCCCGCTCCTTCGGAGATCCTGCCGGTCCGCTTCGGTCGTTTCGTGCGGGTCGCCACGGTTGACGGAGGACCGTCTGCGGTTGAGGCGACCAGCGAGGACACTCGGACTTCTCGGCTCGGCCGGGTCGGTTCCAGGGTGCGACACGTGGTGCTCGGCGCTCCGCTGCGGAGCACCGCGATCGCGCATGAGCGGATGCGCAAGCTGGTGGCGTTGCCGGTGCTCTCCGCCGACGCGCTCTCCTCGGTCGCGTACGGGCCTGAGGCGATGCTGGCCGTCCTCGTCCTCGCTGGTGCCGCCGGGTTGCGGTACTCGGTCCCGATCGCCGTGACGATCGTGTTCCTGATGCTCGCGGTCGGGGTGTCCTACCGTCAGACGATCCGGGCGTATCCGCACGGCGGTGGTTCGTACATCGTCGCCACCGCCAACCTGGGCCGCGTTCCCGGGTTGGCGGCCGCTGCCGGTCTGGTGACCGACTACATCCTCACGGTCGCGGTCTCGATCGCCTCCGGGATGGCGGCGGTCACCTCGGCGTTCCCCTCGCTCGAACCCGACATCGTGCCGATCGGCGTCGTCGTGATCGCCGTGCTGCTCGCCGGGAACCTCCGCGGTGTGCGGCAGGCGGGTGCGCTGTTCGCCGCACCGACGTACGCCTTCGTCCTCGCGGTCCTCGTACTCGTGGCCGTGGGTCTGTCCGATGCGGCCGGCCGCGGTTTCCACCCGACGGCGACACCACAGCCGACCGCGACCGAGGGCGTCAGCCTGCTCCTGGTCCTGCGCGCCTTCGCCTCCGGCTCGACGGCGATGACAGGCATCGAGGCGATCTCCAACGCGGTGCCCGCCTTCCAGCCGACCGAGTGGCGCAATGCCCGCACGACACTGACCTGGATGGTCGGCCTGCTCGTCGCACTGTTCGCGGGCACGGTCGCACTCGTCCACCTCGACGGCATCGTCCCGAACTCACAGGAGACGGTCCTGTCGCAGCTCGCCCATCGCACCTTCGGGTCGGGTTTCTTCTACGTCTTCACTCAGGCCGCCACCGCCGCGATCCTGCTCCTCGCAGCCAACACCGCCTACAACGACTTCCCCCGCGTCCTGTTCCTGCTGGCCCGCGACGGCCAGGCACCGCGGATCTTCCTGCGGCTGGGAGACCGTCTGGCCTTCAGCAACGGGATCACCCTGCTCTCGGCCGCCGCGGCCGCGATCTACGCGGCGTTCGGCGGCAAGACCGCCCCCCTGATCCCGCTCTACGCCGTCGGCGTCTTCCTCGCCTTCACACTGTCGCAGGCCGGCATGGTCGTGCACTGGTGGCGCCTGCGCGACCGCCACTGGCGCAAGAGCCTGGCCTTCAACGCCACCGGCGCCCTGCTCTCGGCGGTCGTCTTCGTCACCGCCGGCATCACGAAGTTCACCGAGGGCGCCTGGTTCGCCGTACTCACGGTGGGACTGTTCATCCTGGTGACGACACGAATCCGGCACCACTACGACACGGTCGGCGCGGCGATCGCCCTGCATCCCCATGCCGTCGAAGTCCCCAGCCGCACCATCACACCTCCGAGTTCGGAGGACCGCACGGCACGAGGCACCGCACAGACAGCGGGCGCCGTGCCCGGAGCGCCGTTCGAGACCACAGCCGAAGCGGAGATCGAAGAGACTCCCGAGGAGATCCACCCCCTGTCGATCGTGCCGATCGCCGCACTGGACCAGGCCGGCATGCGAGCGCTGGCCTACGCCGCCTCGCTCCAGCAGCCCGTCCTCGCGCTCCACATCAGCCCCAGCGCGGACGAGGCCCGACGCTTCCGCGCGTACTGGAACCTGTGGGGCGACCACCTCCCGTTGAAGATCGTTCTCTCCCCCTACCGCGCGATCGTCGCACCACTGGTCAACTACATCGAGTCGCTGCACCACCAGCGCCCGGACCTCACCCTGACCGTCATCCTCCCGGAGATCGTCGTACGGCACTGGCGCCACCGCCTCCTGCACAACCGGCTCGCGGCCCGGCTACGGAGAGCGCTGCGCCCCCTGCCGAAGGTGGTCGTCACGACCGTCCCGTTCCACGTGTAGGACAGCGGCGGCACCGAACAACCCGACGCGTCCGACCGCGCACAGCGGCACATCCGCTTCGTCGGGCCACCGGGACGGTTCCTCGTCCGCCCGGGAAAAGCCGACCCTCGCACGCCGCGGGGCGCATTGTTCAGCCACGGCCGCCGGCCCTCCACCGCGAGCTGGCGGTGCGCCCCGGTGGGCGGGCCTGTCGGGGCGGGGCCGGGTTGTCGTGACTGGAGGGAGGCCGCTGTCACGGATGACGCCCCCCGGGCGGTCGTCCCGGCCCGGGCTGGCTCATCCGGTTTCTCGTTTCGGGGTCTGGTCGTCGACGATCTCCGCATCGACGACCTCCTCCTCATCGCCGCTCTGCGTCGGGCCGGTGCCGGCCGCGGCTTGCGGGCCGCCGGCCTGGGCGTAGAGGGCGGTGCCGATTTTCTGTGCGACGGTGGCCGCGCGCTCCATCGAGGTGCGGATGGCCGGGCTGTCCTCGCCCTTGAGCTTGTCCTTCAGGTCCGCCAGGGCCTCGTTCACCTCGGAGGTGACGTCTGAGGGGATCTTGTCCGGGTTCTCCTGGAGGAGTTTCTCGGTGGAGTAGACGAGGTGTTCGGCCTGGTTGCGGGTCTCGGCGGCCTCCTTGCGGCGACGGTCCTCCTCGGCGTGCTGCTCGGCCTCGCGCATCATGCGCTCGATGTCCTGCTTGGGCAGGGAGGAGCCGCCGGTGACGGTCATCCGCTGCTCCCGTCCGGTGCCGAGGTCCTTGGCGGCGACGTGCATGATGCCGTTGGCGTCGATGTCGAAGGTGACCTCGATCTGGGGCAGACCGCGGGGGGCCGGCGGCAGGCCGGTCAGCTCGAACATGCCGAGCTTCTTGTTGTACGCGGCGATCTCGCGCTCGCCCTGGTAGACCTGGATCTGCACGGACGGCTGGTTGTCCTCGGCCGTGGTGAAGATCTCGGAGCGCCGGGTGGGGATCGTGGTGTTGCGCCCGATCAGCTTGGTCATGATGCCGCCCTTGGTCTCGATGCCGAGGGACAGCGGGGTGACGTCGAGCAGCAGGACGTCCTTGACCTCACCCTTGAGGACACCGGCTTGCAGGGAGGCGCCGATGGCGACGACCTCGTCCGGGTTGACGCCCTTGTGCGGGTCCTTGCCGGTCAGCTCCTTCACCAGGCCGGTGACGGCCGGCATGCGGGTCGAGCCGCCTACGAGGATGACGTGGTCGATGTCGGACACCTTGATCCCGGCGTCCTTCACCGCCTGGTGGAACGGGGTCTTGCAGCGTTCCAGCAGGTCGGCGGTCAGCTGCTCGAACTGGGCGCGGGTGAGCTTCTCGTCCAGGTGCAGCGGGCCCTCGGCGGAGGCGCTGATGTAGGGCAGGTTGATCGTCGTCTCGCTCGTCGAGGACAGCTCGATCTTGGCCTTCTCGGCGGCCTCGCGCAGCCGCTGCGCGGCCATCTTGTCCTTCGACAGGTCGATGCCGTAGCCGTTCTTGAACTGCTGGACGAGGTGGTCGACGATCTTCTGGTCCCAGTCGTCACCACCGAGGTGGGTGTCGCCGTTGGTGGCCTTCACCTCCACCACGCCCTCGCCGATCTCCAGCAGGGAGACGTCGAAGGTCCCGCCGCCGAGGTCGAAGACCAGGATCGTCTGGTCACTCTCCTTGTCCAGCCCGTACGCGAGGGCCGCGGCGGTCGGCTCGTTGACGATGCGCAGCACCTTCAGGCCGGCGATCTCCCCGGCTTCCTTGGTGGCGGTGCGCTGGGAGTCGTTGAAGTAGGCGGGGACGGTGACGACGGCGTCGGTGACGTCTTCGCCGAGATAGGCCTCGGCGTCGCGCTTGAGCTTCTGCAGTACGCGGGCGGAGATCTCCTGCGCGGTGTACCGCTTTCCCTCGACGTCGCCGGTGTCGGGGAAGCGCCAGTGCGGGTCGCCCATGTGGCGCTTGACCGAGCGGGCGGTGCGGTCCACGTTCGTGACGGCCTGGCGTTTGGCGACTTCGCCGACCAGCACGTCGCCGCCCTTGGCGAACGCCACGACTGACGGGGTGGTGCGCGCCCCCTCCGCGTTGGGGATGACGGTGGGCTCGCCGCCCTCCAGGACACAGACGACGGAGTTCGTGGTGCCCAGATCGATACCGACGGAGCGAGCCATCGCGGGGCCTCCTCCCGCACGAGCGGATTCCCGGGCCAACCCCCTCTTCCTCACTCGTAAAGCTTGAGTTGCCCGGTGTCAAGGGCTGGCGGGAGTCGCATTGGCGGGGCCCGCGCCGGACCGCGGGGGCGACGGCCTGCGCGCTCACGGCTCGATGGCGAGCAGCCGGTAGAGGCGGGTGGGGCGCAGCAGCCTGGTGGTGGCGGTGTCGGAGCGGTCGTTGGTTCGGCCGCCGTGCGGACCTGGCCGGGCACCGCAGCGTTGGGGCGGCATGACGAGCGCGCCGAATCCAGGGGCGAGCGGCCCTCGCGCGGCGGTGGACGGCGGCACGGTGACCGGGTCCTGTGCTTCACCGACGGCCTGGCCGAGGAGCGCGAGCCCGGTGGGGAGCAGTTCGGGGAGGAGCAGTTCGGGGAGGAGCAGCTCATCGACTGGGTCAACCGTGTCGAGCGCTCGCAGGCCGGGGTGCGGGCCGTGGTGCGCGCGCTCTCCCACGTCCTGAAGGAGAAGCGGGGCGGGCGCACGAGCGACGACGCCACCCTGTTCCTGATCGAGTGGCGCTGAGCGGGCCGGCACCCCGCGCCGGCACCCCGCGCAGGCTCTCCTGACCGGCCGGACCGGCCCGGCGCGGGCGGAGTACCGTGGGGATATCGGGGCGGCCCAGCCGCCGCTCCCCAGCGGTCGGCCCCCGCCCGGTGGGGCTGGCGTGCGTCCACGGACAGGTGGCGAGCCATGTCTGACGAATCCGGTGCTGCGCTCCCGGGACTTCTGCCGGACCGGTTCCGGCAGGCCGCGAAGCCGGGGACGGTCCTGTTGCGCCTGGAGACCACACAGTCGCGCGAGGGTGTGCTCGACGGCGCATGGTGGCCGCGTTCACGGAACGTCGGCGCCGAACTGCCTGGCCTGGTCAGGGCGTTGACCGAACACCTCGGCCCCGTGGCGAGCGTCGGGCTGGACACGGAAGCCTGGGACGACGTGCCGGCCCGGCTGGTCGTCGACGGCCGGTCGGTGCACATCGACCGGTACCCGGTCGGCGACGACACGGTGATCGTCACGCGGGGCGACCGCGATCACTTCAGCCTGCTCGTCGTCCCCCCGCAGGCGAGCCAGGAGGCGGCCCTGGCCGCGATGGCCCGCGCGGTCGAGGCCGGCGGAAGCGACTCGGCACGGCAGATCCTCATCGCCACCGGCATCGGCTCCGAGCCACCGGCCGAAGCGTCCTGAGGGACGGCCTCGTCGGCCGGGCTCCTCGGGCAGACAGGAAAGGCGGGACGGAGAGATGTCCGTCCACATGAAACTCTCGGCCGACGCCCGGGCACCGGCGGAGCCGTCGACGGGGCCGCTGGACCTGCAGTACTCGTCGGGCGGGAGGGGCGGAGTGGAGTCGTTCTCCGTCGCACCACGCTGGGAGGCAGCCGGCTCGACCTCGTCGCAGTCCCGCCGTGGTCCCCGACGCTCGATCAGTTCGGCTTTGAACGTGCCGTTCAGGGCCCCTGCCATCGCGTTGTCGTACGAGTCCGCGACAGAGCCGACCGACGCCGAGGCGCCGACCTCGGCCAATCGTTCCGTGTAGCGAATGGATGCGTACTGTGACCCGCGGTCGCTGTGATGAATGAGGCCGGCGTCCTTCTTGACCTCCTGCCGCCGACCAGGTGAGCCGTGGCGGCCGCGAGCCCGTTGGCCAGCGACAGCGGAACGCACAGCGCGAGCGCGCACCCGGCGGCGACGGCCACGATCCGCGGGCGCACCGCGCCGGCCACCAGCGGCTTGTCACCCCGACCGGTGGCAAGGTCCCGGCACAGATCGACACGGTCGTTGCACCAGCCCACCGACAGCTGCCCGGTGAGCACCGCCGAGGCCACCAGCGCGCTGCCCGCCAGTCCCCGCCCGGAAGCGACCGTCAGAGCGGTGATCACGGCGGTGACGGCGATCGAGGGAAGGGCGTGGGAGGCGGCCAGCAGCCCCCGGACCGAGCCGCCCGCGCCCGGACGGGACTGCGCGACTGCGGGCGGGGACGGCTCCCGCCCCTCGCCCAGGAGCACCCCATGCCAAGAGCCGACCTGGCCGCTCACCGGCTCCTCCGCGCGCGAGTGCTCAGCGGCGTCATCAACGCGTACCGATACACGGCCTGACCAGCAGCGACAAGTTTCCGAACGGCACAGCCTCCAGTACCGACCCGACACCCTCGACGGCTTCATAGCCGGCACCGGCCTGACCCTCGACGACCCGGCGTCACCTTGACGAGCCGAAGTCGGTAACGGTCAACGTGACAGTGCCGCCTGCAGGACCGTCACCGGCGGCGCTTCGCCCGCGGCAGCGGAAGTTGAGAAGGTTCGGCGCAGATGCGCCGTCAGGCGTTCCGGTACGGCCGGGTGGAAGCGTCCGGAGAGGTAGCCGTCCGGGCGGATCAGGAGGGCCTCGCCGTCACGTGGCGCATAGGCGTCGCGGAACTCGCCCGCCGCGTCGCGCACCCGCGGCGGGCGCAGGCCGACCGGGCGAGCGTCCTCTGGTACCTCTGCGGCGGTGACCAGATAGGCGTCGAGCAGGCCGTGGGCGGCGCGATGCGCCTCGGCGGCGCAGGCCTCGAGCCGGGCGGCGCCGTCGCCCGAGGCGTACTCCGAGCCCGCGAACAGCAGCAGCACGTGCCGCGGGGTGCGCAGCAGGTCGAACAGCCGCCGCGGGTAGGCGGCGAGGTCGCTCAGCAGGCCGCGGCAGTCCGGTGCCCGGTCGCCGGCGGCGGGACCGGCCGCGGGTGTGCCGTCCGCCGCCTGCGGCTGGATCAACGGGCTGTCCGGGTAGGCGACCAGCAGCTGGGCCTGGCGCCTCAGCATCATCTCGGCGTCGCCCCCGTTGTTGCTGAGGCCGGTGCGGGCATGGCGGACGGTGCGGTCGACCACCTCCTGCGCGACCGGGTGGCGTTCGGCGTGATAGCTCTCCAGCACGTCGTCCGTGGCCATACCGCGGATGGTCAGGGCCAGCTTCCAGGCGAGGTTGTAGGCGTCCTGCACGCCGGTGTTCAGACCCTGCCCGCCGATCGGCGGGTGGATGTGCGCGGCGTCCCCGGCGACGAAGAGGCGGCCGTTCCGGTAGCGGTCCACCAGGCGGTGGCTGATCCGGAAGGTGGACGACCAGCGCAGCGTGGAGGCGGTCGTCGGCTCCGGGGACAACCGGTCGAGCACGGCCTGGATCTGGCCGAGGTCCGGTCCGTGGCCATCCCCCATCCCGTCCGGCGCGCTCGAGTCGTCTTCGCCCCCGGCTTGGGCGCAGGGGCGCAGCATCGACAGCCAGTACCGCCGAACGCCCGGCATCGGAATGCAGACGAGCATGTCGTCCACCGCACCGTTCGCGTCCAGGTTCACGGCCCGCATGCTGTAGCCGGCGGGCAGTTCCCAGTCGAGCTCGACGTCGCCGATCATGTACTGCTCGGGGAAGGCGTCGCCCTCGAAGGTCAGCCCGGCCGCCTTGCGGACCAGGCTGTGCGCGCCGTCGCAGCCCACGACGTAGCGGGCGTGCAGACGCTCGATCCGGCCGTCGGCGTGCGCGAGGACGGCCTCGACCTCGTCCGGGCGCATCTCCACCGAGCGGAGCTCGGTCGGCCGCTCCACCTCCGTGCCGAAGCGCGCGAGATGCTCGGTGAGCAGCCGCTCGGTCGCGTACTGGGGCAGCGTGGAGAAGGGGTAGGGGATCTCTGGCGGCAGAGTCAGCTCGACCCGGGGGCCCCGCTTGCCGTCGGTGAAGACCAGCTGGCCCAGGTGCGGCACCGCGTCGTCCAGTGCCCCGCGGACCACGCCCATGGCGTCCCACACCTCCAGCGTGCGGGGCAGGAC
Source organism: Kitasatospora sp. NPDC087314 (assembly GCF_044744365.1). Lineage (NCBI taxonomy): Bacteria > Bacillati > Actinomycetota > Actinomycetes > Kitasatosporales > Streptomycetaceae > Kitasatospora > Kitasatospora sp. NPDC087314. The sequence goes on along the minus strand of NZ_JBIUYE010000014.1, from coordinate 263,728 downwards.
GCCGATGGCCTTGGCATAGGGCTCCGGGACGGCCAGCCGGTCGACGATGCGACAGTCCACGCCGTGCCGCCGTAGCTCGGCCGCCGCCGTCAGGCCCACCGGGCCCGCGCCCACCACGAGTACGTCGACAGCGGTCATGATCAGACTCCCTCGTCGTCCGGAATTGGCTCCCGAGCCAGTGTGCTTCACCAGGTTGCGCCGACCCGACAGGGTTGAGGTTCCCCCGCCGTGCGATAGTTGCCGATCAGCTGGTCAGGACGGGTCGACGGGGTTTCAGGTTCACTGATTCGGCCGTTGCCGGGTTGGCGTAGTACTTCTCCTCGAACTCGATGGGGCTGACGTAGCCGAGTCGTTTCCGGATGCGACGAGGGGGCACTGTCACGTTGACCGTTACTGACTTCGGCTCGTCAAGGTGACGCCGGGTCGTCGAGGGCCAGGCCGGTGCCGGCTATGTGGGCGATGCCGAAGTCGATCACGCGCGGACCGTCGGTCGCGAGCAGCACGTTGGCGGGCTTGAGATCCCGGTGCACCACCGCGGCGCCGTGGATCGCCTGCAGCGCCTCCGCGATCCCGCCTACCAACAGCAGGACCGTGCGCACCGGTAGCGCACCGTGTTCCCGGACCACCTGTTGCAGCGACGGGCCCGGAACGTACGCGGTGGCCAGCCAGGGCACGTCGTCGTCCGCGCCGGAGTCGATCACCTGGGCGGTGTACAGCCCATGGATCCGCCGGGCGTTGGTGACCTCCCGTGCGAAGCGCCACCGGAACTCCGTGTCCTGCGCGAACTCCGGCCGGACCGTCTTGAGGGCAACCGGCCGTCCACCGGGTGTGTAGGACAGGTAGACCCGCCCCATGCCGCCTGCTCCGAGCCGGGCGTGCAGCCGGTAGCCGCCTACTTCGGCCGGGTCGTCGGGCTGCAGGGGCTGGAAGAGTGTCGACGCGGGCAAGGAGTCCAGGGACATGTCGATGGGCATGTGGAAGGTCTCCAGTGGTGCGAGCGGTGAGCGGGGGCGGCGCGACGGGAGTCGCGGCCGTTCAGCAGGTCGTCCCGCTCGGAACCGGCTTGAGGTCGATGAGGTAGGCGTCCACGGCATTCGTGACGCAGGCGTTGCCGCGGCCGTAGGCGGTGTGGCCGGGCCCCTTGAAGGTGAGCAGCATGCCGCCGGGCAGTTGGGCGGCGAGGCCCTGCGACCACTGGTAGGGCGTGGCCGGGTCGCCGGTGGTGCCGACGACCAGGGCCGGGGGCAGGCCTTCGGCGTTCACGCGGTGCGGCTGCTGCCGCCCGGCGGGCCAGTCCTTGCAGGTGAGTTCGGCGAGCACGGCGGAGGTACCGAAGACTCCGGCCTCCTGGTTGGCGCGCTCCAGCAGGTCCCAGTAGGGCTGCGGGTCCCTCGGGTGTGGCTGGTCGAGGCAGTTGACGGCGGTGATGGCGACGGAGGAGTTGTCGGGGGCCTGCTCCGGGGCGGTGTTCGGGTCGGATCCGGTGTCGGAGCTGTCGCCCCGGGCGGACCGGACGTGCGTGGCGGATTTGCCGGATATACCGGGGCTGGCGATCTCGGCGAGTTTCGTCCCGTCGCCGCCCCGCGCGGCGCGCAGCGCCTCGGACAGGTCCTGCCACTGGGACTCGGGTGAGTACATCGACTTGGTGAGGGCGGTGAGCAGCATGTTCTGGTCGAGCCGCTCGGTGGTGCCCTTGATACGCAGCGGGTGCTTGGCCGTCCGCCGGTGCAGGTCGGTGATCACCTTGTGGATGCCGTCCGGGGTGGTGGCGGGGCAGGCGTCGTGGACCACGGTGGCGCACTTCTGAGCGTAGTCGTCCACCGACTTCCGGAAGGCTTTGCCCTGCTGGAGGGCGGCCTCGGACCAGTCGAGTGAGGGGTCGACGGCGCCGTCGAGGACGAGCGCGCGGACCCGGTGCGGGAACAGTTCGCCGTAGACGGTACCGAGGTAGGTGCCGTAGGACCAGCCGAGGTAGCTGAGCTTCTCGTCGCCGAGGGCCGCGCGCAGCACGTCCAGGTCGCGGGCCGCGTCCAGTGTCCCGACGTGCGGCAGGATGGCTCCGCTGCGGGCCTTGCAGGAGGCGACCTGCTTCTCGGCGTCCGCGAGCGCGGCGCTGCGTTCGGCAGCGGTCTTCGGATACGCACTCGTCGAGGCGGCGTCGGATTCGGGCTGGTCCTGGTCGGCGGAGTCGGAGGAGCCGCAGTCGATGGCCGGCTTGCTGCCGGCCACGCCCCGCGGGTCGAAGCCGACGATGTCGAAGCGGGCGCGCGCCCGTTCGCCGAAGGAGGAGAGGCCGCCGGACTTCAGTTGCTCGACCCCGGATTCGCCCGGTCCGCCGGGGTTGAAGACCAGGGAGCCCATGCGCTGGGCGGGGTCCGCCGTGACGGACCTGGCCAGCGGCAGGGTGAAGGTCTGGCCGGTCTCCGGGTGCGCGTAGTCCACCGGGACGGTCAACGTGGCGCACTGGAGCTCGCCGCATGTGGTCCAGGTCGGCTTCTGCCGGTAGAAGGTCTGCAAGGCGCTCTGCTGCGCGGAGCCGGTCGGCGACGTGTCGGCGCCCTCCGCAGCCGTGTCCCCGTACGCCGGGATGCATCCGGCAAGTGCCGTGACGCCGAGTGCGGCCAGGGCCAGGATCAGGCCGGCGCGCTTGCTCGTCGGGTGCTTCATGGGGGTACTCCAGAGGGACTTGGCAGGGTTGTTGCGCACGGCGCCCGCAGTGGTCAGCGGCACTGGCACCACCTCGGCGGCCAAGGGCGGCTGGGCCGAGGGCTCCGGTGGTGGTCCCCGGGCGCGTGGGGGATCGCGCCCGGGGGTGTCTCACGGCGCCGCGTGCCGGCCCGCCCACGTGTCTCCCGGGCGAACGGCCGCGCTGCTCGGCTCCTGCCGGTTCGCTCCGCTGTGACCTCGCAGATGATTGCCGAGCGAAGCTGAGGATTTGATGAGGGCGGCCCGGGCCGCACATCGGGCTATCCTGACCGCCGTGCGAGTGCTGGTGGCCGAAGACGACGATGACCTGCGGTTTGCCGTGTCCGCAGCACTGCGCAGCGAGGGGCTGGCCGTCGACGAGGTGGCCGATCTTCCGGCCGCCGACGAGGCGCTGTTCGTCACCGAATACGACTGCGCGGTGTTCGACCGGATGCTGCCCTCCGGGGACGCCGTCGAGTACGTGCGCGAGCTGCGCCGAGCCGGGCGGACCGTCCCGGTGCTGTTCCTCACCGCTCGGGACACGGTCGCCGACCGGGTCGAGGGGTTCGCCGTCGGCGGCGACGACTACCTGGTCAAGCCGTTCGCGGTGCCCGAGCTGGCGGCCCGGGTGCACAGCCTGTGCCGACGGGCGGCCACCGTCCGGCCCCCGGTGCAGCGGTTCGCCGACCTGGAGATCGACACCGCCCGCCGCCAGGTGCACCGGGACGGCGTGCTGCTGATGCTGACCCGCAAGGAGTTCGCCGTACTGGAGTTGCTCGCGGCCCGGGCGGACCAGGCCGTACCCCGCGCCGACCTGATCGAGAAATGCTGGGACGAGATGACCGAGCCGAACTCCAACGTCGTCGAGGTGCTGGTCTCCCAGCTGCGCCGCAAGCTCGGCGACCCGCCGCTGATCCACACGGTCCGCGGCGTGGGCTACCGACTGGCGCCGCCCGGCAGCGGCGACGGCGGCCGAGGATGACGGCCGCGGCCCGGATCCGGCGGCTGCGCTGGCGACTCACCGCACTGTTCTCTCTCACCAGCGCGATCGGACTGATCGGCCTGGCGGCGTTCGCCATCCACACCGACGACGACTCCTGGAGCGACCGGCTCGACGACGCGCTCACCCTGCAGACCCGCCAGGCGATCCTGCTCCTGAGCTTCGACGACGACGGCCGGCTCGAAGCGCAGTACCTGCAGGACGGGATGGAGACCGACTGCCCGCCGGTGACCGTGGTGACCGGTACGGCCGACCAGCCCACCGTTGCCTACACCCCGCGCAAGCCCTGCGTCCGAGCCCACACCGAGGACCTGGAAGCGGTGGCCGCGGAAGCAATGCGAGAGGGATCGACCGTCGTGGCCGACGCACGCAGCGACAACGGCCACCGGATCCGGCTACTCGCCGAGCCCTACGCGGGAGCCAATGGCCAGTCGACGGCCGGCGCAGTGGTCGCAGCCGACGACACCACCGGCGACCGGGCCGCGCACCGCAAACTGGCTCTGCTCCTGGTGGCCGGCTGTGCGGTCCTGGTCGCCCTGTCCGCCGTGGCCGGGCACCTGCTCTCCGGGCGGGCGATCCGGCCGGCGCTGACAGCGCTGCAGCAACAGGAGGAGTTCCTCGCCGACGCCGCCCACGACCTGCGCACACCCACCGCATCGCTACGCGGCCTCGCGGAGACTGCGCTGCGCGACGACGAGCACCGCACCGCCGCGCTCGAACGGACCGTGCGCCTGGCGTCCCGGATGGGCGACCTGATCGACGGCCTGCTCACCCGGGCCCGGCTGATGGCCGGTGTCGGCACCCTGGCCAGCCAGCCGCTACGCCTGGACCAGCTCGTCGAGGTGGTCGTCGACGACATCGAAACCGGCGAGCACCACGTGAGCGTCCACACCGAACCGGTCGTCGTGGTCGCCGATCCCGACCTGCTCCGGCGGGCGGTGGCCAACCTGCTCGGCAACGCGCTCCTCCACGGCCATGCCCCGGGCCTGCCCGCAGAAGTCGACGTCACCGTGGCCGCCGACGGAACGGTGACCATCGACGACGCCGGACCCGGCATCCCCCCGGCTCTCGCCGACTCCCTCTTCCAGCGCTTCCACAGCGGCTCCGGCTCCACCGGCCTCGGGCTGTCCATCGCCTCCTGGGTCGCCCACGCCCACAGCGGCACCCTCGACGTCGGCACCAGCCCGCGCGGCGGCGCCCGCTTCACCCTCCGCCTCCCGCCCCGGACGAAGTAGGCCAACCCCCGGCGATGCGCGCGCCCACGATCGGTGCGCCGCCCCATCGACATGAGTGTGCCGCGCTGCTCGAGAAGCCGGGCCGCAGCGGCAGCCTGCCGCACGGGCGGTCGATGGACGAACGCGACTGGAACCGCTGTCCTGTTGGACAGTTGTCACGACTGGAGCCCTGTCCGTCCGGGCATACCGTCGATACCGCCGCTGGCGGGTCCGGCTGGGACTCCCCCACGAGCACAGCCGGACCCCTGGCCGGCGGCCGGGCCTGGACGCGACTCCCCCACGGAGCAGCAACCGGGCCCTCATGCTGTCCAACCAGCGACACGCAGCGTACATGCCATCTCCACGGAGCGCTACCGCGCACCCGGAACCCGATCCCCTGGCCTCCGAGAGGCCCACGGGGGTGCACGACGACGTCGTTGGGGTGTACCGGCTCGCACGTCCCCTGGCGACGATGCCCTCGACGCCGACGTCCACAAGGCCGTCGTACCAGCGCAGTGCCTGGTCGCGGTCGTCAGTGGCCATCATGGCCTGCACCTGCGAGTCCGCGCCCTGGCCCGCGGCCGGACGGCCCGTTGCCGAGCTCAGCAGCCGGTAGGGCGATCGACCGCGGCACGGCCGCCCGGTCGGCAGGTGCGGGTCGTCCACGACCAGGGGGCTGCGCTGCCCGGACAGTCTGCTCGGCCCCCTGGGCACCGTCGGCTGGCCGGCGGCGTTGGCCGGCGCCGTCGCCGCGGAGCTGTGCAGGCGGGTACCGCAGCGCTGCCGCATGACACCCGACCTGATCAAGGAGCCCACGCCCGCACAGCTGGTCCTGCGGACGGAGCGCCTCCACAACGACGTGTTCAACGCGGCTGTCGCCCTCCTGCCCGACGCACCGGACCGGACGCGTCTGGAGGACGAAGCCTTCGACAGCTGGTCCAACCGGATCAAGACCACGTTCAGCGCGTGGGAACGAATGTGGAAATTCGTGCTGGAGCAGCACCCCGACCGCCACGCCCAGCTTGTGGAGACGGCAGCCGGCACAGCGGCGAACCGCGTCATCCGGGACCAGCTGCTCGGCAGCCTGCCGTGGATGGTCGAGCCGCGGCTGCTCCGTCGAATCGCGCTGGACGATCTCTCCCGGTTCCACGCGGCCATGCTCGTGACCCGGGTCTGCCGCTTCCTCCTGGACGGGGCCTCGAAGGAAGAGACCCGACAGCACTTCGCCGCCGAGCTCGCCGATCTCGACGACACAGGCCGGCGGGACATCGAGCCCTGAGCGGGGAGGAGGAGCCACGCGCTTCCTCCGCCCCGCTCAAGCAATCACGTACGCCACCCCGGGCCGCGGTCGATGTCGAGGACGTCGTAGAGATGCCAGCCGACACCCCAACGGGCGAGGCGCTCGCAGTCGACAAGGTACAGACGCTGCTGGACGGCGAAGGCCGCCGCAGGGTCGGCGAAGCCGTTGAGCGCCACAACAACCGGGACCGCAGCCCCGATGCACCGGCTGGGCGGTGCCGTTGAACCTCTGCACGACCTCCGAGGCCACCGGGGTCGCGTACCGCTTGCACTGCAGCACTACCCGCCGCCCCAGGTGGTCTTCGGCGACGACATCGGCGCCGAGGTCTCCGGCACCGCCGACCCGTACGGCGTTGGTGAACCGGTCGTGCTCCAGTAGTTCGCGGCGCATCTCCTCGAACCGGACCGGTGCGGCGGCCTCGAACGCCTCCAGGGTGTAGTCGAGAGGGCGCCGTGTATAGGACGCACGGGTTCGGCGGGTGCGGTCTGACGCAGCGGCCGATGGCCCACTGCTCGATGCGGTCGGTGACGTACGTCGAGATCCTGGTGCGGGCAACGGTGAGGCGCGTGGCGATGCCGGTGTGGACCAGGGCCCACAAGGGTTGCACGAACCGGCGTACAGGTGGGCCGAGGACGGTGCGCCGCATTACCGCACGCAGGCCGACAAGCGCGTAGGCCGACGCCGGCGAGTGCCCATGGGCGCGGCCCGGCCCGGCCTGTCCGCGCAGGCCCGGACCCACCTCCTCCGGTCCGGGTTCGCGCGCCGGGCCACCAGCGGGGCGGCTGGTGAGGTTAACCGCCGGCAGCCCTGCGCCCGGGCGCACGGTCGCGTTCGCGGCGGTGGGCGCGCACGGTTGACCCATGGGGATCGTGGTTCTGCTGGAGCTGATTGAGCCGTTGGACGCGCGCATCCTGGGGGTGGGCGGTGATCTGGTCGACGCCCTGTCGGTGCGCCGGGCCCATACCACGTCCTCGGATCCGGACGCCCCCGGCGGCCCGGGGGCGCTGACCTTGTGCGAAATGGACGCCGCGGCCATGGTGGTCGACCGGTCGACCGGGCGAGCCCGCAGCGGCCGGGGCAGGGGTGGCATCCGCCGCGCTGGGCCGGATACGTCTGCCTGACCTGTGATGCCGCTGCCCGCGCCTTCTGGTCCGGGAGCGCGGCGGGCCGGATGGGCCTATCGGGCCCCCGGCGGACTGTCATCGTCGTGGGGGGGGTGTCGATGGCGTCGCGCAGGGCGGCCAGGTCCGCGATGGCGGCCTGTTCGGCGAAGCGGGCCAGAAGCCGGCGGAGGACCCTCTCGTCCTGGTCGCGCACTGCTTCGCCTATGGCCGCCGCCGGCGACGCCTCGGTATGGGGGTCGGGCGTGGGCACCTGCCGCGCGGCCTGCGGCCCTTCCACCGCTCGCCTGCCGTTCACTCGTGGTCCTGGCCGCGGGACGCGGCGTCCTCCGCCCTGGGTGCGGCTGCGGCGACCGGCCGCCCCACCCCGTGCGGGGCGAAGACTACCTCCCCAACCGACACCGAAAAATCTATTCCCGCCAAAGTAGACATTGCCACACACCGTGGTTAGTGTTTCTCTCGTAGACGAGATCAGCGGTACCCGCCAGACACGAACTGGCGGGCAGCAGTACAGGAGTTCGCAGGTCGGTACGGTTGCAGGGTCCTGAAGCCAGGGATGTAGCAGTAAGGCGACAGGACCGGCGGCCGGGCCGGGCGGCCCGCAGGTATCAGGGGTCGCCACCGAGCGGTACCGCAGTTCGGTAAGCGCAGTACCAGCAGTGTGAAGTTGAGTTGGGCAGTACCAGCAGTCGAAGTACGCGGTATCCCGGTGAAGGCGCCCAGACTGCGGGCGCGCGCGCTGGGAGTCCGGCAGTGGGGTTCCAAGCCGAGTGGCTAAGCAGGACGGGCGACGGGGCTGGCTGCCGGACCCGGTGGACCGCAAGGACCGCCACAGCAGTACCGAGTGGTTGGCACTACCACGCAGTTCGAAGTACAAGCAGTTCCGCAGTGCCGAGCAGTACCCGTGTGAGCGGTACCAAGCAGTTCGCAGCACCAGGCCAGTACAGAGGATGAACGGAGGGGACAGAGCGCCATCAGGATCGCCCGGCCCGTGAGGAAGTCGCCCGGGCGGAATCCGAAGACCCCAAGGCAAGGACGGTGGTTTCCGGTCACGCATACGCGATCCCTGCACGCCCCCTCCCCCGGGGCAGTGCGGATACAAGGAAGCCGGCCACAAGGCCGGCAGATGGTGTAAAACCCTTCGGGGCCCCGGGAGCCGCAATGGCCCCGGGGCCCCTCAGCGCGTCCCCGGACACAACAAGAAGAGGTGCAGTGACCACGGCAACCATCCGACCGCATACCCCCGACTCCCTCGACGACGACGACTACCCCGCCTACACCATGGGCCGCGCCGCCGAGATGACCGGCACCACCCCCGGCTTCCTACGCTCCCTCGGCGAACACCGCCTCATCACCCCCCTGCGTTCCGACGGCGGCCACCGCCGCTACTCCCGCTACCAACTGCGCATCGCCATGCGCGCCCGCGACCTCGTCAACCAGGGCACCCCCATCGAGGCCGCCTGCCGCATCGTCATCCTCGAAGACCAACTCGAAGAAGCACTGCGCCTCAACGAAGAGCTCCGCCGTTCGCCGCGCGGCCAGGAGTCCGCCGCCGACACCTGACCCACCTGCCAGGCCGCCCCGGACACGATTACCCCTCACTCCCCGATCGTCGGCCGATCGTTCTCCACCGGCCAGGCTGCCCGGCACCCTGTCTCACTGGCGCGGACCGGTTCCAGGCCGCCCGGCACGACGGCACGCCGCCCCGTTGAAGTACACAGCAGGGGTTCATCCACTACCGTTCTGCCCCGGGCCCGGCCTACGTCCCGTCGACCGGACCGAGCCCACGCTCCCACCGCCTCGGTCGCACCCCCGATGACCACTCCGCGACCGCCCGCGCCGCGCGAGAGGTGACCGAGGAAGGGACGCCGACGCCACTTCCGCACGGCCCGCTGGTCGGATGCACCGGCCCCCTCGGGACCGGATCGTTCAGGCCGCGCTCAGTGCACAACTGTGCTTCCTTGCCCGGTCCTTGGCCGCGCTTGCCGCAGGCGGTTCGCCTGCCCTGAGCGGGCGGTCCGCGCGGTCGCCCGGCCGCTACGGTGGGGTTGCGCTGCCACCTGCGGGCCGTCAGGCAAGTCGCCCGCTTTGCGGGCGCACTACGGCCCGCCCGAGACCGGGGCCGCGAGGAGTACTCGGTGGCCGTCCCCGCGGAGTCCGACCCCCTGCCCTCGACATCCGCCTGCGACCGGGAACCGGCGACCTGGTGCTCGCCACGATGAGCGACCCGGACCAGGACAGCGGCCCAATGCTGAACGCCGCCGTGGACAGCGCCATGGGCACGCGACTGCCGGCGCGTCGGCGCCGGCAGAGCTGGCCTAGAAGCTGAGCAGGCCGATGGCGTGACCGTCGGGGTCGACCACCGGCCACGTGTCCAGGCCGCGGGCGCGCATGGCGGCGGCTGCGGTGGTGGCGGGTATGTCGGCGGTGGCGAACGGGGCCTGGTCGAGGACGATGTCGCGCACCGGGGTGCGCTCGGTGGACCGGGTGCGGCTCTGGAACGGGGCGAGGTGCAGGCGGGTCAGCAGACCCGCGCAGCGGCCGTCGTCGTCGCGGACCAGGATGTGGTCGGCGCCGGAGCTGTGCAGGATGTCGATCGCCATGTCGACCATGACGTCGTCGCTGATCTGCAGCTCGGAGTGTCTCATGAGGTCGCCGACCGTGGCGGTGGTCGCGGGGTGTTCGAGGGTGGGAGGGCCGGCGGGGTCCGCCGGAGCGGGCCGGGACTCCTGCTTCGCGCTGGTGAGTCGTGTGGGGCGGGGCCCCCCCGGCGGGGCCGGCCCCCCCCCCCCCGGGGGGGGGGGGGGGGGCCCCCCCCCGGGGCCCCGGGGGGGCCGGCGGGGCCCGGGGTGTGGCGGCCCGCGCCGGGAGCGCGG